>NZ_BONY01000014.1 GCF_016862955.1 Rhizocola hellebori
CGCCAGAATTACAGCGCCAGTATTAACTGACGAAGATCGTAAAAGCGGCGCGGTGCAGCGCCCCGGCCACCTGGAAGTCCATGAAGAGCCGGTACTCCCCGCGGTTGGCGAACTGGGTGTGGAAGGCCAGCTCGCTGGGGATCGGATGCAGGTGGGTGAGGGCCTGGGTGCGCACCTCGAAGGCGGACATGTGCGCCAGCGCTCCCAGGTAGGGCTCCAACTGCGCGTCCACCGCGAATCGCAGCAGGGCCGGGCGGCCCGCGATGAGGTGAGCGGTGCCGTCGAGGCGGGTGACGGTGTAGGGGCCGGCCGCGCTGGCGGAGGCGGGCGCCGGCATCGGGGCGAGCTTGGTGTCCCCGGCGATCACGAAAGGTACCCCGAGCACGATCGGATGTCCGAGCACGCTGCGGCCCTTCGGGGTGAACTCGGCGTAGAACCGGTACGGGCCGCCGTCGTCGATGGTGACCTGCGTCGACCACTGCCCGGCGGACAGGGTCGGGTGCAGATGCTGGAAACCGCTCATGTCGTCGCGTACCAGGTACAGGTGGAGCATCCGTTCCTGCACGGTCTCGTAGTCGGACAGGATCTGTCCGTCGGGTCGCAGGATGTGGAAGGCGAACGGGATGTCCTTGCCGCGCGCGGTGGGGACGGCGGCCGGGCGGATCAGGTACCCCTCAAAGCTGTCCGAAAGCCCATCGCTGTGCACGTATGGCGAGGGCGTCGCGGCCGGCTCGGAAGGTGGTGCTGACCGTCCGGGTAGGACGGTCAGCACGTAGGCCGCGGTGACCAGGAAGACGCACCCGATGACCAGGTACGCCAACCTGCTATTGCTGAGTGATCGTGACATTGTCCACGCCAGCCTCGACCAGGCTTGCGCCCGATGCGTCGGCCGCCTGAATGAGGATCCGCACGGACTGCCCGGCGTAGGCCGAGATGTTCCAGGTGCCGGTGGCCCAAGCGCCGTTGCGGTTGCTCGCGGCGCCCGCCTGGTTGAACAACTGCGTTGTCCCTCCATTGTGGACAATGCTTACCCGGAAGAAGTCAGCGCTGGAAGCGTTGCTGCCGTGGGCGAGGTACCAGGACAGGGAGACGTTCAACGTGCCGGTGGCCGGCAGCGTGATGGCGGGGGACTGGATGCTGGTGGTCCCGCCGTCGATGTCGAAGTCGCCCGCGGCCGATCCGGCGAGCCGGCCCGTCACGAGGTCGTTGACGCCGCTGACCGTGGTGCCCAGCTGCTTGGCGCCGCTGGAGGTGGTCGCCTCCGGGTCGCCGCGTTCCCAGGCGCCGGTGGTCGCGTTGTCGGTGCCGTTCGGGTTGGTGGTCCAGCCGGTCGCGGTCTCGAAGGTGTCGCTGTAGACCGTGGTGGGCGGGGGCTGGCTGGTCGGGTTGTGCTTCACCAGGAACAGACCTTGTTCGATGCCGCTGATGGCGATCGTGCCGCTGGCGAAGAAGGGGTAGTTGTTCCACGCGCCGTTGAAGCCAGTGGTGTTCGACGCCGGGTAAATGTCGAAGTAGGCGATCTCCTGCAGCTGGTTCGACGCGATGCCTGAGCTGTCCAGGATCCGCAGCCCCGCCCGGTAGGAGGCTTGGTAGGTGCGGTCACCGATGATGTAGAGGTTGTGGTCGGTGGCCGTGATGTTCGGGTTGATCCACATGCTGGTGTTGACCGGGGCGTTGAGGTCGGAGACGTTCCAGATGAAGGTCTTCGTGCCGGGGGTGTCCGAGTCGAGCTCGTCGTCCATGAGCAGGCGCGCGTGGTCGCCGGTCAGCCAGCCCTGGTGGGTGTAGCCGACACCGACGTAGCTGGTGCGCGACAGCTGAACCGGAGCGGACTTGTTGGTGATGTCCACAATGGTCAGTGTGTCGGTGTTGTAGTTGAAGCAGATCTCGTGACCCGTGTAGGTCGTGTCCGGCCCGTGGTAGACCACGCACTGGTTCTCGTGGACATAGCCGTCATTGCTGACGCAGCCGGCATTGACCGGGTTCTTCGGGCTCTGCACGTTGACCATGTGCACGCCGCCGCTGCAGGTGTTGGTGCCCACCGCGTAGATGAAGCCGGTCTGCTCGTTGACCGACAGGGTGTGCGAGTTGCCGAAGCCGGTGTAGCGGGCGTCGGCGGTGAAGGTCTGCGGTGTGGTGACGCCACGGAGTCTGGTCAGATCAAAAACCTGCATTCCGTGGGTACTGATCGAGTCCGCCCCGATATACGCATGGTTCGCGTAGACCTTGATGTCGCGCCAGGAACTCGACGTCCCGTTGAAACTCGGAAGATTTCCAAGGTATACGGGAGCGGTGGGCACGCTGACATCGATGAACGAGGCACCGGTGGTCCGGCCGAAGATGATGTACTCCTTGCCGGTCGTGGAGTCCGTCCAGCCCCACATGCTGTTGCCGTTGCCACCGCCGATGGTGGAAAGCGGCATGGCGGCCAGCAGATCGATGTTCTTACACGGGTACTGCCCGGCCATTCCGCTGACACAGGGTGTCGCCGCTTGGATGGTGAGGCCGTCACCGATTCGGACGGCGGGCTCATGGTCCGCCATAATCTTGCGGAGTTCTTCTTTGCCCTCGGCGGAGTAGGGATCGTGGGCCCACGATGCCGTGGTGGCGCCCAGGGTCAGGGCGAGTAGTCCAGCCACGATTCCAGCTGTTCGCAAGGTTCGCCGCATGGTTTGGGACTCCCTTCAATGGAGAGGAGCCCATCGTTACATGCCGATATTTAGTGGTGCAACAGGCCGATCAGGACAGTTGTTCAAGCCACGCGGCGATTTCAGCGTGTTCCGGGCGGTTGATCGAGGAGTAGAGGGTTTGGGCCTCTTGTGCGGCGGCTCGGGCGGCGTTCAGATCGCCGAGCGCGGCATGCGTCTTGGCGAGCGGGAAGAGGGAATGCGCAAGCGAGGCTGGGGCCGCCATCCGCCGCGCCACCGAGACGGCTTCCTGTAGGCGATCCAGCGCCCCGGCCAGGTTGCCCTCATCGAGGGCGATGCCGCCCAGCACCGTCAGCGCCTCCTTCATTCCCTGGAGGTTGTGCGAGTTCTGGGCCCAGCCAAGGGCGCGCTCCGCGTGCACGCGGGCCAGCTCGAGCTCGCCGGCGGTGAGCCTCGCCCGAGCCAGGCCGCCTTCGATCATGCAGAGCCCGACCGGGTCGTTGACCTCGGCCATGATGGTGGCCGCGTGTTCAAAGTGGACAATCATCTCGGCGAGCCGGCCCTGTGCGCGCCGCGCCTGGCCCAGGCAGGCCAGCACATTCGCCTCGCCGGAACGGTCGCCGGTGGCGCGCATGACCGTCAGCGCTTTGCCGAAGGCGGTCACCGCCGCCTCCGGATCCGGGTCGATCTCCAGGCGGAGGTTGCCCAGAGCCAGATAGGCCCGGCCCAGCTGCGCCACCGGTTCAGCGCTGTCCAGGTGGGAGATCGCCCAGTTCACCGAGGCCTCGGCGAGGCGGGCCCGGCCCAGCCGGCGGTAGACCATGCTCAGATGGATGGCCGCGGTGGCGGCCCGGCGGGTGTCTCCACATTGGACAAAATTGAGCCGCGCCTGCCGCAGCAGCGGGCGGGCCGGCAACGGGTTGCCCCGGCTCTGCTGCATGGTGCCCAGCCCGAGCAGCAGAGCGGCCGCGCCCTCGCCGCGGGCGTCGAGCCCGGCGTAGACGTATTCGGCGGCCCGCGTCCACTCCTGGGTGTAGCGCTCGTGGGTGGCGAAGTTCATCATCGTGGCCAGGATCCGCCAGGCGAGGCCGGCCCAGCCGCGGTCGGCGGCGTCCTGCGCCGCGCGGATCAGGAAGGTTCGCTCGGTGGAGAACCAGCGCGAGGGATCGGCGGGCTCCGGCCGCGGGCCGGGCTCGGGCCACCGCACCGGCCATTGCGGCGAGGGGAAGCTGCGTACCGTGAGCCGCTCGTCGGCGGCGATGGTGTGCCACAGCAACGTTTCGTAGGCTCCGCGCAGGGCGGCCAGATCGGGCTCGGCGGCCTGCTCACGGGCGTAGAGCTGCATGAGGTCGTGGACGTGGTACCGCAACCCGTCGCCGGTTTCGCGGGTGGTGATGAGCGACGCCTCGGCCAAGCTCGCCAACGCACGGTCAGCGGCCACCCCGAGCAGAGCCTGGGCGACCCAGGCGCCCGCGTCGGCGACCGGCAGCAGCCCGATGCGGCGGAACAGGGTGGCCGACTCGGCGTCCAGATCGCGCAGGCTCAGCGCGAAGACCGCCCGCACCGCGCTGTGCGGGTCTCCGTCCACCTCAAGACCGCCGAGGCGATCGCTGCCGAGCAGCGACTTGCTGAACTCGGCGATGCTCTGATGTGGACGGTCGGCCAGGTTGGCGGCGGCGATGCGCAGCGCCAGCGGCAGATGCCCGCAGGCGCGGGCAAGCTCGGCGGCCGCCTCCGGCTCGGCGTCGACCCGGGCCGCGCCAAGGATCTGGACCAGCAGACGCCGGGCCTCGCCGGGGCTCAGCCCGCCGATGTCCAGCCGGCGGGAACCGTCCCGGGCGATCAGCCCGCCCAGCCTGTCCCGGCTGGTGATGAGGACCATGTTGTCCGCCCCGCCCGGAAGCAGCGGCCGCACCTGGTCGACCGAGGAGGCGTTGTCGAGCAGGATCAGCATCCGCTTGCCGGCCAGGGTGGACCGGTAGAGCGCGGCCGCTTCGTCCTCGCGTTGCGGGACCACGTCGTGGGGGAGCCCGACCGAGCGCAGCAGCTGACCCAGCGCCTCCAGCGAGCTGACCGGTGTTCCCGGGCTGTAGCCACGCAGATTGAGATAGAGCTGCCCGTCCGGGTAAAGGTCGATGTTGCGATGGGCCCAATGCACCGCGAGCGCGGTCTTGCCCATGCCCGCGATTCCGGCGATGGTGCTGATGACCGCGGTGGCGGCCGGGACCTTGGCCACCTCGTTGAGCCAGGACAGATCCTGCTCGCGGCCGGTGAAGTCGGGAATGTCGCGGGGAAGCAGGTTCGGCCCGGTGGGCTGGCTCTTCTGCTGCGGCGCGGCCAGCGCCGGGTCGGCCCGCAGCACCTGCTGCCACAGCCGCTGCAGCTCGGGCGTCGGGTCGACGCCGAGCTCCTCGGCGAGACGCCGCGAGGTCTGCCGGTAGACCTCCCACGCCTCGACCTGCCGGCCGCCGCGGTAGAGGGCGAGCAGGAGCTGCCCGCTCAGCCTTTCCCGGTAAGGGTTCTCGGCCACGGCGGTGGTCAGCAGGCCGACCAGTTCCGCATGGCGGCCAAGGTCGAGGCCGGCTTGCATCTGCTCCTCGAAGACGGTCAGCTTCAGCTCTTCCAGCCGGACAGCCTCGGCCTCGATCATGGCCACGTCCCGGGTGTCGGCGTAGGCCGGGCCGCGCCACAGGGCAAGGGCGCGCTCGGCCACGGCGTAGGCGCGGACGGGGTCGCCGCCCTGCTGGGCCGACACGACCTCGGCGGCCAGCTCGATGAAGGTTTGCGAGTCGGCCGGGAGGATCCGCATCCGGTACCCGGAGGTGCCGAGCGAAATGATGTCCTCACCGAGCAGGCGGCGCAGGCGATGGATGTAGATGAGCAGGGTCTTGCGGGCCGTGCGGGGCGGGTCGTTGTCCCACAGCGCGTCCGCGATGACATCGATCGATAGTGGGCTGCCGCCCTGGGAAAGGAACAGGGCGAGCAGCCTGCGCTGCATGAGGGCGGGAACCGAGATCGGTGTGGTGTCAGCGTTGAGCGTCAGAGGTCCGAGGACGCTGAACTCGATCAACACGTGCCCAGGATAGGGGGCTCAGCCAAGGAGGGGCAGGCTGGGCAGCAGAGTTGGCAGAATGCTGGGCAGGATCGGTGGCAGCAGTCCGGTCTTACTCGGCGTAGGGGAAGCCCCGGTCGACGGGGCGAGGGTCTGACCCGGTGGCGGCGCGATGGTCGGCTGCCCGGTCTGTCCTGGCTGCGGAAGCGTCACGCCGCCCAGCTTCAGGGCTTGCGCCAGGATCTCGTCCGCCTCCTCCTGCAGCCGCTGTTTCATCGCTGGGGTGGTGACGCGGGCGATGGCTTTCCCGGCCGAGCCCACGAGATCGATCGCCACCTGGGCCCGGTTGTCGGCCAGCGCTTGCCGGGCTTCGCCCAGCAGTCGCTGCGCCTCCTTCTCGGCGACCTTCGAGTCGGCCTTGTCGCTCCAGACCAGTTTGGCGATCGGCCACAGCGGGCTGCCCGGCTCGGCCGTTGCCGAGGCGCCGGCCACCCCACCGAAAGCGAGCAAGGCGGCCGCGATCGCCACGATCAATGGTCGGGGCCCCCGCCTTGGCCCTCGCTGAGGCCCGCCCGCGCCGGGCGGCCTCACCGTTGCGCCCGGGGCGGTGCGCCTTGAGCCACCGGCCGCGCGTCGGCCCGGGTCTGCGGTCGCGTCGGGCTCGGCGGTCTGCTCTGGCTCAAGTTCGTTGCCGACCGGGTCGAGCGGACCCGGGCTTTGGCGGAGGTCGGCTATGTCGGCGGCTGAGCGGTTGCGGCGGCGCGGCTGAGGCGCTGTCGGCGTGGCGGGGCGCAGGACGGCGGGGTCGATATCGGAGATTTCGGATTGCCAGGCCGCCAGCAGATTGGCCACCACGTCGCCTTCGGGAGCCGGCTCGCCCCGGCCGAGCGCGTCGAGCAGGGCGTCATCGTTGTCTATGGTCATACCGCCCTCCTCTCCATAGGCTCGTCGAAAATTCCGGCTGCCAGGTTGCGCAGCTTGGCCAGCGCCCGGGACTGCGCCACCCGCACCGCCACCGAGGTCATGTTGAGCACGCTGCCCACCTCGTCGGCGCTGAGCCCGACCGCGACCCGCAGCACCACTATCTCGCGCTGGGTCTCCGGCAGGTGATCGAGCAGTTGGTTGAGCAGCTTGGCCTGATCGGCGCTGACCGCCTGCTGTTCCGGCCCCGGGGCGGCGTCGGGCCGCTCGAAGGTGGCTTCGGCCGCGGGCACCGCTAGTTTCATCGCGGCGCGCTGTGCGTCCGTTACCTTGCGGGCGGCGATTCCATAAACAAACGCCGAAAATGGCACACCCTGGTGCCTATAGCGGGGAAGCGCCTTCAACAGTGCGACACAGACCTCTTGCGAGACATCGTCGGCGGTGGTGAAAGCGCCACCTGTCTTGCCCAGCCGCGCCCGGCAATATTTGATGACCCCGGGCTGGACGTTGCCGAGTAACGCGGCCATGGCGTCGGGCTCGCCGCGCACAGCGCGGTCCACAAGCTCCGTCTCCGACCAAGTCACTGCAGCAGGTTAACCCGAAAATAGTTTGTAACACCAAAGTGGGCTACGCCGATTACCCGAACATGGGAGTCGAGGTTCGGGTTGAGGGGCTGACCAAGTCATTCGGCCACGTCAACGTCTGGTCGGACGTGAGCCTCACCCTGCCCGCGGGCGAAATCTCGGTTCTGCTCGGCCCGTCCGGGACCGGCAAATCCGTATTTCTCAAGACATTGGTCGGCTTATTGCGACCGGATCGCGGCTCGGTCTGGATCGCGCAAAGCGATCTGACCAAGCTCAAGGAACGCGACCTGTACGAGATCCGCAAGCTTTTCGGCGTGCTGTTCCAGGACGGCGCCCTGTTCGGCTCGATGAACATCTACGACAACGTGGCGTTCCCGCTTCGCGAGCACACCCGCAAATCGGAAACCCAGATCAAAGGCATCGTGTCGGAAAAGCTAGACATGGTGGGCCTTATCGGGGCCGAGTCCAAGCTGCCCGGCGAGATCTCCGGCGGCATGCGCAAACGGGCCGGGCTCGCCCGCGCTCTGGTGCTCGAGCCGCAGATCGTTCTGTTCGACGAGCCCGACTCGGGCCTGGACCCGGTGCGCACCGCCTATCTCAACCAGCTCATCGTCGACCTGAACCAGCAGCTCGACGCCACGTTCCTGATCGTCACGCACGACATCAACACCGCGCGAACCGTTCCCGACAACATCGGCCTGATCTACCACGGTCACCTCGCCATGTTCGGGCCGCGCGAGATGCTGCTGTCGAGCAAAGAGCCGGTGGTGCGCCAGTTCCTCAACGCGCAACGCATCGGGCCGATCGGCATGACCGAGGAGAAGGACGCGGACTCGCTGGCCGCCGAGGCGGCGACCGGGGTTCGGCTGCCCCCGCTGCCCGCCATCCCGCTGCAGCTTCGCCCTTCTGACTTTCGGGCCAGGCGCGCGGAACGGGTACCCGGACAATGGTGCCGGGAAAATGGTGTGACACCGCCCGAGGGGTCGTTCCAATGACCCTGATCGGCGAGTTCCTCATCTACTGCGGGCACGCGTTGCGCGCCATGTTCCGGCGGCCCTGGCAATTGCGCGAGTTCGTGCAGCAGGCCTGGTTCATCTCGTCGGTGTCCATCGCGCCGGCGGCTTTGGTGTCCATCCCGTTCGGCGCGGTCATTGCGCTGCAACTGGGTTCGCTCGTCCGGCAGCTTGGCGCGCAATCATTCACCGGAGCCGCGTCGGTGCTAGCAGTTGTCCGTGAAGCGGGACCGATTGTCACCGCTCTCATCATCGCCGGGGCTGGGGGCTCGGCGATCTGCGCCGACCTGGGGGCCCGCAAGATACGCGAGGAGCTGGACGCCATGCGCGTTCTCGGCATCGATCCCGTCTCGCGTCTTGTGGTCCCCCGGGTCGCCGCCTCCATGCTGGTAGCCGTCCTACTCAACGGCATCGTGAGCGTAGTTGGAGTCTCGGGCGGCTACCTGTTCAACGTCGTCATGCAGGGCGGCACCCCGGGCGCCTATCTGGCGAGCTTCCAGGCGCTGGGGCAGTTGCCAGATCTCATCTCCGGCGAGATCAAGGCGCTCGTCTTCGGTCTGGTGGCCGCGTTGGTCGCCACCTATCTGGGGCTGAATGCCAAGGGCGGCCCCAAGGGTGTCGGCGACGCGGTGAACCAGTCGGTCGTCGTCACCTTCATGCTGCTGTTCGCGCTCAACTTCGTGATGACCGCGATCTACTTCCAGGTCGTTCCGCAGAAGGGGTCGTGATGCGTTTCCTCGACACACTTGGCGGGCAGCTCGCCTTCTACGGCCGGGTGGCCGCCTGGACCCCGCGCACCGTGAGCCGTTACAAACGCGAAGTGGCGCGGCTGCTTGCGGAGATCAGTTTCGGCCGGGGCGGTCTGGCCGTAGTGGGCGGAACTGTTGGCGTCATTTGCTTTATGACCTTCTTTACGGGTACCGAGGTAGGCCTGCAGGGATATCAAGCCCTCAACCAGATCGGCAGCAGCGCCTTCACCGGCTTCATCTCCGCCTACTTCAACACCCGGGAGATCTCCCCTCTCGTTGCCGCGCTCGCGCTGTCAGCGACGGTGGGTTGCGGCTTCACCGCGCAACTTGGCGCGATGCGCATCTCGGAGGAGGTGGATGCGCTTGAGGTGATGGCGGTGCCCTCTGTCCCGTTCCTGGTCACCACCCGCGTGATCGCCGGCTTCATCGCGGTCATCCCGCTCTACGTGCTGGGTCTGCTCGCCAGTTACCTGGCCACCCGGGGCATCGCCACCATCTACTTCGGACAATCGCCAGGCACCTACGACTACTACTTCGACCTGTTCCTGCCACCGGCCGATGTGCTCTGGTCCTTCGCCAAGGTGCTCGTCTTCAGCGTGATCGTGATCGGAATCCACTGCTACTACGGCTTTCACGCCACCGGCGGCCCGGCCGGGGTCGGCGTGGCGGTGGGACGCGCGGTGCGCGCCGCCATCGTCAGCGTGAACATCGTGGACTTCTTCCTCTCCCTCGCCATCTGGGGCGCCACCACGACAGTGCGGATCGCCGGATGAGACGCCTACTCGGAGCGGCCTTCGTCGCGCTGCTGGCGGGCCTGCTGGCGACCAGTGTTCTGGTCTACCGCAAGGCTTTTACCTCTGTGAGCTGGGTGACCCTGCAGACCACCCACGCCGGAATGCAGCTGTCCCAGGGCGCGGACGTCAAGTATCGCGGCGTCATCGTCGGAGACGTGCGATCCATTAGTGCCAACGGTTCGACGGCAACGTTGCGGCTGGCCCTCGACCCCGCGCTCATCGGCCACATCCCGGCCGACGTCAGCGCGCGCCTGCTCCCGAAAACGCTGTTCGGCGAGCGCTATGTGGAGCTGGTCGGTGCGGGCAGCGGACCCGCGCTGAGAGCGGGCGTCACCATTGGCCAGGACCGTTCGGAGAACGCGGTCGAGCTGGAGCGGATCCTCGACCAGGCCCTTCCCCTGCTACAAGCCATCAAGCCGGACAAACTCGCCGCGACGCTGGGAGCGCTGGCCTATGCGCTTGACGGCCGCGGCAACCGGCTCGGCAACGACCTCGCTGTGGCCAACGGCTATCTGGCCGCGCTCAACGAGCAGATGCCGACGATCGAAGCGGATGTGCGACGCCTCAGCGCGGTGCTCGACTTCTACCACGGCGCGCTGCCCGATCTGCTGGAGGTGCTGCGCAATGTCACCGTCACCGCGACCACGGTGAGTCAGCAGCGCGACCAGCTGAGCCGTTTCCTCATCAGTACCACTGATCTGGCCCAGGGCGCCGACCGCGTCCTCACCACGCATGAGGCGAGGATCATCCAGCTGGGCCAGGTGAGCCGGCCCGTGCTCGAGCTGCTGGCTGCCTACGCGCCAGAATATCCTTGCCTGCTCAAGGGATTGGTGACCCTGCAGCCCCGGGTGGAGAAGGTCTTCGCCACCGGCCGGATGCACATCACCCTCGAGGTGACCAAAGACAACGGGAAGTTCGTCAAGGGCCGCGACGAGCCGGTCTACGGCGCGCACAACGGCCCGGACTGCCATGGGCTGCCCGGAAACGTGCATGTGCCAGCGCCCGGGGTCGAGCTCAACGACGGCTACGACTACGGCGTGGAACGCCAGCTGCTGAAGGGTTTGCTGGCGGTCAACAGCGGCACCACCCCGGACCAGGTGCCCGATCTGGCCACCCTGCTGTGGGGGCCGCTGCTGCGCGGAACGGTGGTGAACGCGTCGTGAAATCTCTCCTCAAACTCGTCGTTTTCGCCGTCGTGACGGTGCTTGCCACCGGCGCGCTGGCGCAGACGCTGGGCGCTTTCAGCGGCGGGGGCACCGCCTATCGCGCCCGCTTCACCGACGTCGCCGGGGTGCTCGCTGGCGACGACGTGCGCATCGCCGGAGTCAAGGTGGGTGAGGTCACCGACATCCGCCTGGTCGACGGTGCCACCGCAGAGCTCGAATTCACTGTCGACCCCGCAGTGCCGCTGACCGCTTCGACCAAGGCGAAGATTCGATATCGCAATCTGGTCGGGCAGCGCTACCTCGCGCTGAGCGAAGGCCCCACTGCGGAACGCCTGCGCCCCAACGGGTTGATTCCGCTGGGCCAGACCACGCCGGCGCTGGACCTGACCGTGGTGTTCAACGGGTTCCGGCCGTTGTTCACCGGCCTGTCACCGCAGGACGTCAACGGGTTCGCCTACGAAATCATCAAGCTGCTGCAGGGCGAGGGCGGCACGGTGACCCATCTGCTGGAGCGCACCGCCTCGCTGACCACCACCCTGGCCGATCGCGACGAGCTGATCGGCCGCGTGATCACCAACCTCAATCAGGTGCTCGGCGTGCTGGACCAGCGCGACGCCCAGCTCAACGAGACCGTGAAACAGTTGCAGCTCTTCGTCTCCGGTCTCGCCGCGGACAGGGAGGCCATCGGCGACGCCATCGCCAACATCGGCGGTCTGGCCCAGGCGACGACCGGGTTGCTGCACGACGCCCGGCCCGCGCTGGCCGCCGACATCTCCGCCCTGAACACCCTGACCGGCACGCTGCAGGCCAATACGGCCGCGATCGAGTCGACGCTCGCGAACGCGCCCGAAAGGCTGCGGGCGCTGACCCGGACAGCCTCCTACGGCTCGTGGTTCAACTTCTACCTGTGCGACTTCGACGGTCGCGTGATCGCGCCCGACGGGCGCGAACTCAACCCGGTCACCTTCCACGGCACGAATGCGAAGTGCAGCTCGTGAAGCCCGCACGAGTCGGCCTGATCGGTGTGGCCGTGGCGGCGCTGCTTCTGGTAGCGGCCTTCCGGATCGATGACCTACCGCTGATCGGCGGCGGGGACACCCACACCGCGGCGTTCCGCGACGCCAGCGGGCTGGCCGAGGGCAACGAGGTGCGCGTCGCCGGAGTCAAGGTGGGCAAGGTGACCGCGGTCTCGCTCGCGCGCGGCGCCGGTGGTGCCTACGTGCGTGTGTCCTTCCGCGTAAGCGATGTGGCGCTCGGCCCCCAAACAGGTGCGACTATCCGCATCAAAACCGTCCTCGGGCAGAAGTACCTGGCGTTGCACCCGCAGGGGACGGGTTCGCTGACCGAGGAGATCCCGCTTGAGCGGACCTCGTCGCCGTTCGACGTCATCGAGGCCGTGCAGGGGCTCGCCGGGACGCTTGACCAGATCGACACCGCCCAGCTGGCCCAGGCGTTCACCGTGCTCACCGAGACCTTCGATGACACCCCGGCCGCGGTCAAGGCCTCCCTGGACGGGCTGTCGCGCCTGTCCAAAACCGTGGCGCAGCGCGATGGGCAGCTTCGCGAGCTGCTCGCCCACGCCCGCAACGTCACCGGCGTGCTGGCCGAGCGCGACGAGGAGTTCCGCAAGCTGCTCACCGACGCCAACCTGCTCCTCGCCGAGGTGCAGCGGAGGCGCGACGCGATCCACACCCTGCTCACCGCCACTTCTGAGCTAGCGGACCAGATCTCGGGGCTGATCACCGAGAACAGCCAGACGCTCAAGCCCGCCCTGCAGAAGCTGCGGGCCGTGGTCGGTGTGCTGCAACGCAATCGGAGCAACCTTGAGGCGACCCTGACCAGCCTCGCCCCCTTTGTCAACGCTTTCGCCAATGTGGTCGGCAACGGCCGCTGGTTCGATTCCTATGTGGATGGTCTGGTGCAGGGCCTCACTCCCACGGTCCGGACAGGAGGCAACTGATGGAGGAGTATCCGGATGTCGTGGGCACCGAGCCAGCGCCGCTACCGCGCAGGAAGCCGGGCAGCGGCTTGGGCGAGGATCCGGCCGACGGGGTCCGCGCCTGGCGGGCCAGCCTCGGATCGGTCGTAGAGCAGACCCCTGTCCCAGCCAAGGAGCCGGAACAGAAACGGCGGCGTGTCTTCAGGTGGCGAACGTTTGTGGCGCTGCCGTTGGTCGCGGTGCTCGGGGTGACGGCGGTGGCGCTGTGGCCGCAGCGGCCGGCCAAGACGGTCACGGCGATTTTTCCCAGCGCGGTGGGCATCCATGAGGGCTCCGACGTGAGGGTGCTCGGCGTGCGCATCGGCAAGGTGACCCGGGTGGTGCCGCAGGGGCGCACGGTGCGGGTGGAGCTGAGCTACGACGCGACGATCCCGGTGCCCATCGATGCCGGCGCGCTGATCGTCGCGCCGAGCGTGGTCAGCGATCGCTACATCCAGCTCGCCCCCGCCTACGACCGGGGGGAAGTGTTGCCGGACAAGGCTCAGCTGCCCGTCGGCCGCACCGCGGTGCCGATCGAGCTGGACGAGATCTACGCCGCGCTGGACAAGCTCAATGTCGCGCTCGGGCCCAACGGCGCCAATGCCGAGGGTGCTCTGTCGGAGTTGGTGCGGGTCGGCGCGGAGAACCTGAAGGGCAACGGCGAGAGCCTGAACGAGACTCTCGACAGCCTCGCCAAGGCGATGACCACTCTTTCTGAGGGGCGTCAGGATTTGTTCGGTACCGTGGCGAACCTGCAGGAGTTCACCACGATGCTGGCTCGAAGCGACGTCGCGGTGCGCGAGTTCAACGGCCGCATGGCACAGGTCTCCGAGCAGCTGGCGGCCGAGGGCGATGAGCTCGGCGCGGCCGTACAGGATCTGGCCCGGGCGCTGCGGGAGATCACCACCTTCGTCCAGGCGAATCGGGCTGAGCTGAAGGCCAATGTGGCCGCGCTGGCCGATCTGACCGGCATCCTCGTTCGCCAGCAACGCGCCCTGATCGAAGTCCTGGACGTGGCGCCGCTGGCGTTGTCGAACCTGAACCTGGCCTACAACCCGGCTTCTGGCACGACCGACACCCGGGACAACGCCCTGGGCCCGTATGACCCGGCCCGGTTCGTCTGCCAGCTGCTCGCCGAAACCGTTCCGGCGGCACAGCTGCCCGTCGCCTGCGGACTGCTGCCATGAGACGGGCCCTGGTACTGCTTCTGCTTCTCCTCACCGGTTGTGAGGCGACCCAACGGTCCTATTCGGTCACCGCGGAGTTCACCGATGTGCTCGATCTGGTACCGATGGCGGCGGTCAAAGTCAACGACGTCACGGTCGGCAGCGTCGAGGAAATCACGCTCAGGGGTTTCGTGGCGGTGGTGCGGATGAAACTCAGCGAGGGGGTCGACCTGCCCGACAACGCGACGGCGGCGATCCGGCAGTCCAGCCTGCTGGGCGAGAAGTTCGTGGCCCTCGCCGCGCCGGCGGGCCAGGCCGGCCAGGCCGGCCAGGGCAAGCTTGGCAACGGCGACCTGATCGGCCTGGACCGCACCCGGCAGGGCGCCGAAGTGGAAGAAGTCCTTGCGGCGCTTGGACTTCTCCTCAACGGTGGCGGCCTGGCCCAGCTCAAGACGATCAACCAGGAGGTCGTCAAGGCGCTGACCGGTCGCGAAGGCGACGCCAAGGGGGCCCTGCACGAGCTCGACCGGTTCATCACCGGCCTCGATGCGCAGAAGGCCGAGATCGTCAAGACGATAGAAGCGCTCGACCGCCTCGCCGCCGGGCTCGCCACGCAGACCGAGGTCATCGGCAACGCGCTCGACGCGCTGGCGCCGGGCCTGACCGTGCTGGCGCAGCAACGCGAGCAGCTCACCGACGCGCTGGTCGCGTTGCGCGATCTGAGCGAGGTGGGGGTAAGGGTCATCGACGCCAGCGCGAAGGACACCGTCGCCTCGCTCAAGGCGCTGCAGCCGATCCTCGATAATCTCGTCGCGGCGGGCGACGCGTTGCCCAAGGGCATCGACTTTGCTTTGACCTTCCCGTTCCCGCCCAACGCGCAGAAGGCGATCACGGGTGACTTCGTCCGCCTGCACGCGACGCTCGACCTTGACGCGGCTTCGATCCTGGCCAATCTGATGGCGTCGGCGGGCGGGGCGCCACTGCCCGCGCTGCCTCAGCTGCCGCTGCCACAGCTGCCCACGTTGCCGTTGCCGAGCCTGCCCCCACTGCCGTTGCCGAGCCTGCCCCCGTTGCCGTTGCCCACCGTGCTGCCGTCCGGGCTGCTGCCTTCTTTGCCGGGGCTGCCACCGATCCTGCCCGGGGTGCGGCTGGGCAGGTCTGACCCGATGACCGGCGAGGTGGCCGGGATGCGCGGCGGTCTCTCGGCGCTGCTGATCGGAGGGGAGCCGGCATGATCCGGTTGCGGCTGCTTGTCTTCGCGCTCGCGGGGCTGCTCGGGATCGGCTACGTGGCGGTGCGATATGTGGGCCTGGGTGACCAGTTCACCGGGCGTTACCTGGTCTACGCCGACTTCACGCACAGCGGCGGGATCTTCGAGGGCGCGTCGGTGAACTATCGCGGTGTCCCGGTGGGCAGGGTGCGCTCGGTGGCGCTGCACGAGGCCGGGGTGAGGGTTGCGCTGCACCTGGACGGTGGGGTTCAGGTGCCGCGTGAGCTGCGGGCGGTGGTGGCACACCGCTCGGCGGTCGGGGAACAGTATGTCGACCTGCGCCCGGAGACCGAGCACGGACCATTTCTCCAGCCAGGAGAGGTGATCCCAGCCGACCGGACGGGCCTTCCGCTGCCGATCGAGACGCTGCTGTCCAATCTGGACGCACTGGTCTCCTCGGTCGACGTCGGCGAGCTGGCGGTGGTCATCGACGAGCTGGGCACCGCGTTCGAGGGCAATGAGGCGGCGCTGCGCCTGATCCTCGACGCCAACAGCGCCCTTCTCGAAGAGGCGTCCAAGCGGCTGCCCGAGACCTCGGCGCTCATCGCGGACTCCGCGACCGTGCTGCAGACCCAGATCGACAGCGGGGCGAACATCCGCCGATTCGCCTCCGCTCTGGCTCAGCTCACCAAGTCGGTGCGCGAGGCCGACCCGGATCTGCGGCAGCTGCTGGCCAATGGGCCGCCCGCCGCGACGGAACTGCTTGGGCTGCTTCGGGATGTGGAACCCTCGCTGGCCCCGCTGCTGGGCAACCTCATCACCGTCAACGGCATCGGCTTGCGGCATCTCGCCGGCATCGAGCAGCTGCTCGTCGTCTACCCGGCGGTGGTGTCGGGCGCCTTCACCGTCGCCCCCGGCGACGGGACCGCCCATCTCGGACTGGCGCTGAACGTCAGCGACCCACCGGCATGCAACTACTACCGCAGCGGGCAGCCCTACCGTTGCTCCGGCTCGGAGCTGGGCCAAGGATCCGGCGTGCGCAGCTCCTCCAATGCTCCGCGGGCGGGCGCGGGCCCAACACCTGCACCCCTGGCCCAAGGCTCCTCCCTTGGGCCGGGGCCGTCCACGGATACGGCCACCGGTACGAGCCCCGTCGTGCCGGTGGCCACCTACGACCCGGTCACCGGGCTCGTCATCGGACCGGACGGGCTACCCATCTGGTTCGGCGGCACGGGCGGCCAGGCCGCCTCCGCCGGAGCCCAATCATGGAAGGTGCTGTTGTTGCCATGAAAGTGCGCATTGTCGCCGCGCTGCTCGTCGTGATCTCGATCGCTTCCGGATACGCGGGCTACACCTGGTTCCAGGCAAGGCAGCGCAGCGCCGCGGCAGCGGCCGCGCTCGCGGCCGCTCGCCAGTTCGCGGTGGATTTCGTCTCCATCAATGCGGCCACCGTCGATCAGGATCTGTCCCGTGTGGCGCTCGGCGCGACCGGAGAGTTCGGTGATGAATACCAGCGCGGCATGCCGACCGTGCGGGCGGCGGTGCTGGAGAACAAGGTGCAGTCCGGCGGCAACGTGCTGCGGGCGGCTCTGGTGAACGCGGACGCCGACTCGGCGGTGGCGCTGGTGGCGGTCGACGCGACAGTGAAGAACGTCAAGTCGCCTGAGGGCCGGGTGGCGCATTACCGCATCCAGCTTGACCTGGTGCTAGAGGAGGGGAGTGACCGGTGGCGCGTTTCCAAGCTGCTCTTCGTGGGGTGAGGGCATTGCTCATCGGGGTTGTCGTGATGGCCGCGCTCGGTGCGGTGGCGCTTTACGACAGCGGCCGGATGGGTCGCGAGCAGGCCGCGGCTGGGGAGTGTCTGGCGGTCGCCCCGGCCGCGGCCGTGGCCCTGTTCTCCTACGACTACCGAAGCTTCGACGCCAGCGTCTCCGGCGGGCGCTCCTTCGCGGCGGGATCGTTCGCCGACGAGTACGCCCAGACGACCGCCGCGCTCAAGGACGCGGCCATCAAGGAGCAGGCGGTGGTCACGGCACAGGCCGGGTCGGTGGGCATCATCTCGTCGGGCTCAGATCACGCGGAGGTGCTCGTCTACCTCAACCAGTACCGGCGAAATGTCAATATCACCGGCGAGAAGGTGGACCAGAACCGCGTGGTGCTGACGATGACCCGGGTCGGCGGCCAATGGAAGGTCACCGGCGCCCAGGCCATCTAGAGGCTCGTCGTGTTGTACCTGCCGCGCAGATCGGCGAGATCCTCGGCGGTGGGGGTGTGCCCGGCCATCACCATCTCGTGCACGTCGCGGAAGTACCGCTCGTAGCCACCCGGCCGGAACAGCCCGATCACCTTCGCCGGCCCGGCGGAGTCGTTGCGGAAGCCGTGTGCCACCCCGGGCGGGACCGAGACGGTGCCGCCCACGCCTATCACCGCAGCGCCGAGCTGCCCCTCGGCCAGCACGTCGAAGGTGACCTCACCGGCCATGATGACGAAGTCCTCGGTGTGGCCGTGGTGGATGTGCGGCATGGCGCCCATCGCCCCGGCCGGCAGGTCGAACTCCACTATGGACAGTTCTCCGCCGGTGTCCTCGCTGCGCAACCGGATCAGCAGCTGGCTGGGCCCGACCTGCAGCCGTTCCAGCGGCTCGGGATGGATGATCGCGGTCATGGCTGGGTCTCCGGCGCGGCCGGGGCGGCGGCCAGCGCGTGGCTCAGCTCCTCGGCGAGCAGATCACACTGCCATTGGCGGGCGCCGTAGCCGGTGAGAAAGTCGGTGACGGTCTGCACGTCGATCGGGGAGGGCGGCTCCCAGGCCAGCCGCCGGATGAACTCCGGCGTGATCAGGTTCTCCGGCGGGAGGGTGTGCTCCTCGGCGGTCTTGGTGACGACCTCCCGGCAGCGGGCCAGCCGCTCCGCCGCGACCGGATCCTTGTCGGCCCAGCGGTGGGCCGGCGGTGGGCCCTCGAACTGTGGGGCGACCGGCAGGGCGTCGTCGGGCAACCCGCGCGCCTCGGTCAGCGCGTCGAGCCATTGGGTGGCGAGCCGGCGCACCGACCGGCCGCCGAAGCCGGGCAGCAGCAACAACTCGCGCTCGGTCTTCGGATCCATCTCCGCCGCGGCCACGATGGCTGCATCGGAGAGCACCCGGCCCGGGGCGGTGTCGCGGCGCTGGGCGATGGTGTCGCGGGCATACCAGAGCGCCCGGACCCGAGCCTGGGCGCGAGCGCCGCGCACCCGATGCAGGCCAGAGGTTCTGCGCCAGGGATCGGCCTTGGCTCGCGGCGGCCGGGCCCCATTGCGGGCGAGCGCGGCGAACTCCTCGGCGGCCCACTCGCTCTTGCCCTGTTCCTCGAGCTGTTCGGCGAGCGCATCGCGCAACGGCACCAGCAGCTCCACATCGAGCGCGGCGTAGGTGAGCCACTCCTGGGGCAGTGGCCGCGTGGACCAGTCGGCCGCGGAGTGGTGTTTTTCCAAGGCGAAGCCGAGCAGCTGCTCGGTGAGCGCGGCGAGGCCGACCCGTTCCAGGCCGGCCAGACGCGCGGCAAGCTCGGTGTCGAACAACCGTTTCGGGCGCAGCCCCAGCTCGGCGAGGCAGGGCAGGTCCTGGCTGGCGGCGTGCAGCACCCATTCGGCGTCGGCGAGCGCTTCGTCGAGCGCGGAGAGATCGCCCAAGGGCACCGGGTCGATCAGGGCGGTGCCGCTGCCCTGCCGGCGCAGCTGCACCAAATAGGCGCGCTGGCTGTAACGGAATCCAGAGGCGCGCTCGGCATCAACCGCCACCGGGCCAGTTCCGGCGGCAAAACGGGTCACCACCTCGCGAAGCTGCGCCGGGGTGACCGCCGGGGCGGGCGTTCCCTCGGCGGGGGCGGTGAGCAGGGTCATGAACTACACCGTAACGCCATGATGTTGTCAGGTGCGGCGCAGGGGAAGCGAGGCGACGCCGACGGGCGGTAGCCCCGCGGTGGACGCGAGCAGCGAACACCATGCCTCTAAATGATCATTTACCGGTACCCGCAGTGGAGTCCACGAAGCCCGCAGCTCAAGATCGGTCGTGGTGGGCCCGTGCAGCCCGCCGAACTTGCTCGAGGTGGTCAGCGTGACGGTTCCCCCGATGGCCCGGTAACCCGAGGTCAGCGAGTCGAGCGCGTCGACCAGCCAGGCCCAGCCGACCTGGGGGAGCAGGGGATCGCCGGCCATGTCGGCCTCGACCTCCGCCTGCACATAGCAGACCAGGCGGGTGTCGCCTTCCCACGCCTCATGCCCGGCGGGGTCGTGCAGCAGGATGAGCCTGCCGGTGGTGACCTCTTCGCCGTGGCGCAGAACGCTGCCGCCCATGGCGAAGGAGTACGGTGCCAGCTTGGTCGGCGGTGGCACCTCTTCCAGCGCGATCTCCTGGCGCGGGTGGACCTCACGCATTGCGCTGACGGCGCGCGTGAAGGTCTCAGGCAGTACGGTCGTGAGCGCCATACACATCACAGTAGGCTCTATTTCCCCCTATCACCCTCCACGGCGCGCCGAGCCGCGTTTGTGTGAGGATGACTGGGATGGGTGAGCTATTGAAAGCCAGCCGGGGCGAGCGCGTTGAGCACGTGCCGGTGTGGTTCATGCGGCAGGCGGGACGTTCGCTTCCCGAATATCGGCAGGTCCGCGCCGGGGTGCCGATGCTGGAGTCGTGCCGGCGGCCGGAACTGGTCTGCGAGATCACGATGCAGCCGGTGAGAAGGCACGGCGTGGACGCCGCGATCCTCTTCAGCGACATCGTGGTTCCGCTGGTCGCGGCCGGGGTGGATCTCGACATCGTGGGTGGGGTAGGCCCGGTGATCGCGGAGCCCTTCCGCACCGAGGCCGACCTGCCACCGGCGCTCGCGCCCGAGCAGGTGTCGTTTGTGGACGAAGCGGTCCGGCTGCTGACCAAGGAGCTGGGCGAGGTGCCGCTGATCGGCTTCGCCGGGGCGCCGTTCACCCTCGCCAGTTACCTCGTCGAGGGCGGGCCGTCGAAGCATCACGAGAAGACCAAGGCCCTGATGTACGGGCAGCCCGAGCTCTGGCATGCCCTGTGCGCCCGGCTCGCCGAGATCACGCTGACCTTCCTGCAGGTGCAGATCGCGGCGGGGGCCTCGGTGATCCAGCTGTTCGACTCGTGGGCGGGCGCGCTGTCCGAGGCCGACTATCGCACCTACGTGATGCCGCACTCCTCGTTCGTCCTGGAAAGGATCAAGGTGCCGCGCATCCACTTCGGCGTGGGCACCGCCCAGTTGCTCACCGCGATGGGCGAAGCCGGGGCCGATGTGGTCGGCGTCGACTGGCGCACCCCGCTAGACACCGCGGCCGCTCTGGTCGGCGGCCGCGCGGTGCAGGGCAACCTCGATCCGAGCGTGCTCTTCGCGCCGTGGGAGGTGGTGGAGCGGGAGGTCCGCCGGATCGTCGCCGAGGGCCGCTCCGCGCCGGGTCACATCTTCAACCTCGGGCACGGTGTCATGCCCGAGACCGATCCCGCCGTCCTCACCCGCGTCGTGGAGCTGGTCCACTCCCTGTGATCAAGGAGTTGATCGCGGAGCTTCGGCGTAGGCGGGCTCAGCCGCCTGCGGGGGCGAGGACAGATGGCGCGACGGGCGCCATAGCAGTGAGCCGAGGGCGGCGCCGGTGCCGGCCGCGAACAGCAGCGAGCCACCCCACAGGGATTCGGGCCAGAGCACTCCGGCGGTCGTCGCGTAGGCGATGAGCTGGAAGGTCCAAATCAGAAACGCGCTGAGGCCGGCGACGATCGGCAGGCCGTAACGCCAGTCGCGCCAGGGGACCTGGGCGATTATCAGGTCACCGGCCAGCGCGCCTATCCCGGCGGCGATGACGCCGGGGATGAGCACACTCATCTTCCAGTGCTCCGACATCGCGATCGCGGTGCCGAGGCCGACGGCCACGGTGAGGGTGGTCAGCGTGCCCACCCGGTGGCGGCCGTCGCGCACCTGCCACAGGGTCGGGATCAGCAGCAGGCCGGTGCTCACCAGCACGCCGCCCAGCCACATCACCACGACGTAGTCGTCGTCGTAGGGCTGGAAGCCGGTGGCCGGGGCCGCCCAGCGAAACGGCGAAAGCGGGTTGAGGAAGAACCCGGCAGCCATCACGGCCGAGGTGAGCGAGACGAGCTCGGGGATGGTGGCCGTGGCCGACAGGGCCCGCTGTGAGCGCCAGGCGCTCGTCCCCATCAGCAGAACGCCGGTCATCAGACCGAGATGCGGCGGGCTCAGCAGCGCGTCGATGGAGGCCTCGATGCCGATCAGCTCGTGCCAGAGCAGGTCGATGGCGCCCGATGCGGCGAAGATGGCGACGCCGATGGCGCCTCCCCGGTACCCGAGAGGCAGCCTTTGAAATGTTTGAAATGCTGTATCTCCGGGGCGGCGGATCCGCAGCGCGATGATGCCGAGCCACGCCGCGAAGGCGGCCAGCCCGGAATAGAACGAGGCGTGCCAGGGCGTGAAGAAATCGTCGATGAGGTTGAGCACGTGCACATGTGCCCAGCCGTCGAAGTGGACGCCTACGACGATCCAAAGCCCGATCAAGGCCGTGACCAGATCACGACGCCACTCAGTTGGCACAGGGTCCTCCTAGGACAGCCAGTCGCGTTCCCTGGCCCACCATCCTAACTGGAGTCGGGAGTGGGCCCCGGTGACCATCATCAGCCGCTGCACCCGGCGCGCGACCGTGCGGCGGCTCATGTTGAGCCGAGCCCCGGCCGCATCGTCGGTGAGCCCGGCCACCAGCAGGGAAAGCAACTCCCTGTCCTGCATGTCGATGGTGTCGTTCGGCTCCTGGGCCAGCGGGGTGCCCCGAGCCCAGACCGCCTCGAAGAGCGCCTCAAGGGCGTCGAACAGGTTGCCACGCCGCACGATAAGCGCGTTTTGTTCCAGCGGGAGCAGGGCCATCTCCCGATCGGCGATCGCGAGGTTGGTGGGCAGGTCGCGGGCCAGCCGCACCTCGGCATCGCCCTTCACCGACAGCTCGGCGAGCGAAAGATCGAGTGCTACCTTGCGCGAAACACCTTGCGCCGCTTCGGGAATTGGGTAGCCGTCGGCGGGGGAGCGGACCAGGATGCGCAGCTCCTGCTCGGCGACCTGGCAAAGCTGAGGCAGGGCAAGGGAAACCTCGTGTGGACTGGTCAGCACGGTGATCTGACCGGAGGTCGCGGTGTCCGAAGCGGCCTGTAATTCCAGGCCGAGCCGCAGCGCAGAGTGGCGGATCACCTCGAGATCGTGTCGTCGTTGCTGGATCAGGTGATCGACGCCGATCTCGAGCGGAACGGCCATTAAACGTTCCTGTCGCAATGACGACACCAGGCCAAGCGCATTTAGACGTTCGATTGCCCCCTTTAAGTTGCGCCTGGTCAGAGCGGTGGCTGCGGCAAGCGTCGCGAGCGAGGCCGGACCGTGACGGAGAAGCCGCAGGTAGACCTGCTCCTCTGTTCGGCTGAGCCCCAGTGCCTCGAACATCCAATCACTATGACACAATCGTGCCACGTCACATATGTGCCACGATCAATATCTTTTGCGATGGATCGGTAACCGGCAGTGTCGGCCCATGACTGTTCTTGCGACTCGCTCCCGGTGGAGTGCTGTCCTAATAGGAGTGTTGGCGGCCACCATGGCCGGCAGCCCTACCTATGCGGCTGCAGCGCCTTCCACGGGGGAGGAAAAGGTGTCGGCGGCGGTGCGCGCTGCCGCATCCGCTAGCGACAAAATCACGTTCTGGGTGACCTTCAACGCGAAGGCACCACTCAGTGCGGCCGCGGCCAAGACCACGAAGGCCGAAAAGGGCGCCGAGGTGAGGCGGCTTTTGCTGGACACTGCGACAACATCGCAGGCTGGCGTCCGTAATCTGCTCGACAACACGGGCGCTGACTACCAGTCCTTCTGGATCGCTAACCGCATCAAGGTCACGGGTAGCTCCAAGCTCATCGATACACTGGCCGAGCGCGCCGAGGTCGCGACCATCGAAGAGCTCAAGACCTACAAGCTGCCCGACGTCACACCCGGCACCGCCAGCGTGTCCCCGAACATGGTGGAGTGGGGCGTTGATCGCATCAACGCGCCACGGGTGTGGAGTGAGCTAGGGTTCCGCGGCGAGGGAATCGTCGTGGCCAACGTCGACACGGGCACGCAGTTCGACCACCCCGCGCTCGTGGCGAAGTACCGCGGAAACCTGGGCGGAGGAGTTTTCGACCACAACTACAACTGGTTCGATCCCTCCGAAGTCTGCCCAACCGCCGCTCCTTGCGACAACAACGGCCACGGCACTCACACCATGGGAACCATGGTCGGTGACGATGGTGCAGGCAATCAGATCGGTGTCGCTCCGAACGCACGCTTCATCGCTGCCAAGGGTTGCGAGACCAACAGCTGTTCCGACTTCGCACTTCTCTCGTCGGGTCAGTGGATCATCGCTCCGACCGATCTGAACGGTAACAACCCGCGTCCGGACCTTGCGCCCGACGTGGTGAACAACTCTTGGGGTGGCGGCGGTTTCGACCCGTTCTACCAGGCCATTGTGGACGCGTGGAACGCGGCCGGGATTTTCCCCGCCTTCTCGAACGGCAACAGCGGCCCGTCGTGTAACTCGTCCGGCTCGCCCGGTATGTACACCAACAGTTACGCGTCTGGCGCGTTCGACATCAACAACGTGATCGCCTCGTTCTCCAGCCGCGGCCCCGGCCTCAACGGCGACGTCAAGCCGAACATCGCGGCTCCTGGTGTGAACGTGCGTTCATCGATCCCGGGCGGCGGGTACACCACGTTGAACGGAACCTCGATGGCATCACCGCACACTGCGGCGACGGTGGCGCTCATCTGGTCCGCATCGCCTGCGGTCAGGGGTGACATCGAGGCGACTCGGGCACTTCTTGACACCACCGCCATTGATGTCAACGACACCACCTGTGGTGGAACAGCGGCCGACAACAACGTCTTCGGTGAGGGACGTTTGGACGCCTTCGCTGCCGTGAGTGCCGCCCCGCGCGGTGCGCTCGGTGCGCTTAGCGGCGTCATCACCAGCGGCGGGTCTCCGCTGGCCGGTGCCACCGTGGTTGCGGACGGGCCAATCAGCCGCACCACGACCAGCGCCGCAGACGGCACCTACTCGTTCCCGGTGCTCAGCGTCGGGGACTACGTGGTGACCGCCTCGAAGTTCGGTTTCACCACGGCGACCGGCAATGTGACGGTCACCGAAGGTGCGACCGCCACGCTGAATCTTGACCTGGCCTCCGCGGCCAACGCCACGATCAGCGGAACCGTCACCAGCGCCGGAGCACCCGTCGTTGGGGCAACGGTGCAGCTGCTCACCACGCCGCTGTCGGCCGTCACCAACGCGGCCGGCTTCTACAGCATCACGGCGCCCCAGGGCACCTACGAGCTGGCGGTAAGCTCGCCGCTGCGCTGCGCTGACTCTGTCACGCAGACGGTCAACCTCAACGGAAATGTCACAGTCGACGTCGCTCTCCCTGAGCGCACGGACAGCTTCGGCTACGCCTGTGGCACCGCGACCGGCACCTATCCAGACGTGTCCAACCTGCTTCCTTTGACAGGTGACGACGTTCAGCTGGCTATCACCCTGCCGTTCGCTGTTCCGCTCTACGGTGTCAACTACACCAGCGCCACCGTTACCACGAATGGCAGCGTGGCCTTCGCCGCAGCCTCTGCGACGCAGACCAACGTGGCCATTCCGTCCACCGGCCTTCCCAACGGCGCGCTCTACCCGCTGTGGGACGACTGGTTCGTCGATGCCCCAGCCGGTGTCTACACCGGTGTGGTCGGCACCGCACCCCACCGCAAGTTCGTGATCGAATGGCGCAACATCCGCAGTTTCTTCGACACTGCGCAGCGTCTCTCGTTCGCGGCTGAAATCTCCGAAGACGGCAGCGTTGTCTACCGCTACAAGGACGTCGAGGGGACTAGCTTCGAGTCCGGCAGCAGCGCGACCATCGGTCTGGAGAACGCGACAGGAACCGACGCCTTCCAGTACTCGCTGAACACCTCGGTGCTCGCGACGGGTTCGACGGCGATCGCCTTCCGCACCACCAAGCACGGCGTGGTCCGTGGCACGGTCACCGACGCCAACGACGGCCTGCCCGTCGCGGGCGCCACCGTCGCCTTCGACGAGGGCGGCACGGCGACCACCGCGGCCGACGGCACCTACCTTGCCCAGATCCCCGCCGGGGACCGGACGGCCACCATCACCAAGGCCAGCTACGAGACGACGACGGTGAGCTTCGCGCTCGAGTCGGCCGACGTGGCGGTTCTGAACACCAGCCTGAAGACGGCGCGGGTCACCGCAACGCCTGCGGCGCTGGAGGTTGTGGTACCGGCCGGGCAGTCCCGGGTCCGCCAGATCACGGTGACCAACACGGGTGGCCTTGCCACACCGGTTTCGGTTGCCGAGTCGCCGGACGTTCCGTGGCTCGGCGCGTCGATCGCGTCGGGTTCGCTGGCACCAGGGGCTTCCACCCGGATCACGGTGACGGTTGACGCCAACGGGCTTCCGGCCGGAAGTGTCCACAATGGAGTCCTGAAGGTCACCTCGCAGAGCGGCCGCAACCCTGAGCTGCTCATTCCGGTGAGGCTGATCGTTCCGGGCTTCCAGCAGGCGATCGACTCGGGTAGCAACAACACCCACGTCGACCCGCAGGGCGACACCTGGACCAAGGACAAGGCCTTTGTCGCGGGCGCCGGTTGCGGCTACCTCGGCAGCACCACAGTGGTCAGCACCGGCCACGCGATCACCGGGACTGATGACCCGGCTCGCCTGGCCAACGCTCGCCAGAACATGTACGAGTACCGCTGCGACGGTTTGGCCAACGGCACCTACACGGTGCAGCTCGACTTTGCCGAGCTGACCAACACCAAGCCGAACAAGCGCATCTTCGATGTCATGATCGAAGGTGTCGAGGTGATCCCGAACCTGGACATCAACCTTGAGACCGGCGGTAACTACAAGGCCATGAGCCGGACGTTCACGGCCACCGTGACCGACGGCGTGATGAACATCAGGTTCATCACCCACACCGGTTTCAACAAGCCACTGATCAGTTCGCTGCGCGTGACGCATCGCCCTGATCTGGCGGCCAACGCTGCGGGCCGGGCCTTCGCCTAGTCCGTGAAAGAAATGTGGGGCGGTCCCGGTTCCCGGGGCCGCCCCTCATACTGGGGGCATGCCCGAGGAGTTCACCGACGACGAGCTTGCCTTCCTGCGCCACGCGCGCTTCGGCGAGCTGCCGGAGCGGGTGCGGCCCGACGAGCTGGTGCAGCTGGTGGAGACCGACCCGGCTCGCGACTATTCAGCCGAGGATCCGTTCGGCCACCTCAAAGACGCTTCCTAGGCGATGCTCGGGCGGCACGTCCATGATCCGGAGTGGATCGATCACGTAGGCGCGGATGCCGGCCTGACTCGGCCCGACGTAGTCGGCCAGATAGTTGTCGCCGACGAACACCGCGTTTTCGGGTTTGAGGCGTAGCCGATCCATCGCGGCGGTGTAGATCTCCGGATGGGGCTTGCGCCATCCCACCTGCACCGACAGGACGACCAGGTCGAACAGGCCAGCTATGCCCATGCGGCGCAGATGTCCTGGTACCAGATCGGCCTCATGGGTATTGGAGACAATCACCAGCCGGTAGTTGCGTGCCAGCTCGGTGAGCCAGTCGGCCATGCCGTCGATGTGATAGACGCCGCCGTTCCATTCCTCGATGTAGACCGCGACGAACTCGTCGACCTCGTCGCTTCCGGGCATGCGCCCCAGCAGGATGGTGAGAAACGGGCCGGCCGCCTCGACCATCGAGAACTCTCGATGATCGATCTGGCTTCGCACTTCAAAGCCCATCCAGTGTTCCCGCCACTGGCTGAGTAGCTCCTCGTCGGTCAGCTCGACGCCCCAGCGGGCAAGCAGCTCGCGTGTTTTGGGATAGCTGGTCACCCCGTTGGCGGAGTCGTACTCGACCAGGGTTCCGAAGAAGTCGAACAGAATGTGGGTCGTCGGCATCTCAGATGCCCAGGTCGGCCAGGATCTGCGCCCGGGGCAGCGTGCCAAGATGCTTGCCTGGCACCAGGAGTTTGGCCCTGCGCCGCCCGCTGCCGATGATGACGTGTGCCGTGTCGGCGACCGCCGCGTCGATCAGCAGCGGCCAGCCGGCCGGCAGCCCGATCGGGGTGATCCCGCCGTATTCCATCGCGGTCTCCGCCACCGCGGTTTCCACCGGCGCGAACGAAGCTTTGCGCACGTCGAGCTGCTTTCGCACCAGGCCGTTCACGTCGGCGCGGGTGCTGGCCAAAACAAGGCACGCGGCCATGGTCACGGCCCCGCCACGTTTGCCCGCGACGACCACGCAGTTGGCGCTCGCCTGCGGCGCGACATCGTAGGCGGCGCAGAAGTTGGCCGTGTCGGCCAGCTCGGGATCGGTGTCCACGACCAGGACCTCCTCGCCGGCCGACCATATGGTCAGGGCTTCGAGGACGGGTGGAGCCACCAGATCGGGACGGTCAACGGCGCGCCAGGCTTCGGGAAAGTTCCCCAGTGGACTTTGCATCCCTCGATCATATTGCAGTTAGCGGACCCGGCTTCGGGGGTATCACGACGGTATGAACAGGGTCATGGCAGAGGTCGCTCCTGCATGAGAACCAGGTGGTGGCCGTCAGGGTCGTGGAAGGCAGACATCCACAGCTCGATGGAGTCATCGCGATGAACGACATGCGGCTCATCGGCCATCTGGACACCCGCGGCGGAAAGGCGTTTGAATTCAGCGTCGATATCCTCCACCCAGAAGTAGAGCATCGAGCGGGTGACGAACTCCGGCGACTCGGGCTTGCCCAGGTAAAGGCGCACCTCGCCGCTCATGAAGAAGGCCATCGGCTGGCCCGGCACGACGAACATGAGCGGGATCCCCAGCACGTCGCGGTAGAAAGCCACCGACCGGTCGAGATCGGTAACGGTGAGATGGATCTGCCCCAGTGGCCCGAGCGCCATGACTTCCTCCAGAATATGGTTTACTCCAGAAAATCTTTTACCATCGTAAAGGAGGTGACCCGGGGTGAGTCAACTGCCTCCACCGCCGCAAGGCGTACCCAGGGATGCCCGCCATCGAACGGCAAACGTGCTGCACTCGGCCGCGCTGCGCCTGCTGCGCCGTGCGGCCAGGGCAGACGTCGGCATGGACCTCGACGGCCCGCGCGCCTCCCTGCTCGCCGTCCTGGTCTTCGGCGGCCCGCAAACCATGAGCCGCCTGGCCAACCAGGAGCGGGTGACCCCCGCGGCGATCACCAAACTGGTTGCCGCGCTTGAAGAATCCGGCCTGGCCAAACGCAGCCGCGACGACACCGACCGCCGCCTGGTCCACGTCGAAGCCACCGAGGCCGGCCGCCTCCTGCTGGAGCAGGGCCGCGCCGACCGGGTCCGAGCAGTGGCCGCCCTGCTCAAAGGCCTCTCCCAGGACGACCTGGACACCCTCCGCCGCGCTGCCGACATCATCGCCTCCCGCCTTTGAACCTTATTGCGCCGCCACGTCGTGGTCCTTCGCCGCACCTCCCGGGCGGCAACGCCACCTCCGTGCTTGGTCACCCCCGCGGCTTCGCCGCGACAAACCCGCCCTGCCCGCCCACAGCGCGGGCGAGGGCTGTGGCGCGACAGCCATGCCGCCGCCCGCCCCGCCCGCAGCGCGCGGGCGGGGCGGGCGGGGTGGGGGTGGTTAGGGTGGTGGGGTGCGTAGGAGTGTGGTGGTCGTGGGGGGCGGGATAGCGGGGCTTTCGGCTGCGCTGGAGGCGGCTCAGGCCGGGGCGCGGGTGACGGTGCTCGAGGGCTCGCGGTGGCTGGGCGGCAAGCTGCGCACCGTGGACGGGCGGGAGGCGGGCGCGGAGAACTTCTTGATGCGCGCGCCCGCGGGCGGGCCGAGCGCCGCGGTGGTGCTGGCGCAAGAGGTTGGGCTTGGCGCGGATATCGTTCACCCGACCGGGTTCGGGGCCGGGCTTTACCTTGACGGGGCGCTGAAAGCGTTGCCAGGCGGGACAATGCTCGGCATCCCCGGCCCGGACACCGATCTGGGGGGCATCGCCCAGCGCGCGGGGCACGATGTCGATCAAGGGAAACCTGTTCTTGCGCAAGGGGAAGACGCGGCCGTCGGTGAGGTGGTGCGCGAGCGCATGGGCGACGACGTGGTGGCCAAACTGGTGGATCCGTTGCTGGGCGGTGTTTACGCCGGCCGCGCCGACGGGCTTTCCGTGGCCGCGACCATGCCGGGCCTGCATCGGTTGCTGCAGACCGAAAACACGTTGTCCGCCGCGGTGGGCCGGGCGATCTCGGCGAGCAAAGCGCATTCGGGTGGGCCGGTTTTCGGCACCGTCGTGGGCGGGTTGTCGCGGCTGGTGGAGGCGCTGGTGAACCGGCTCGTCGAGCTTGGTGTCACGGTGAAGACGGAAGCGGTGGTCCGCGATCTGTCCGAAGTGGACGCGGACGGGGTGGTGCTCGCGGTGCCGGGCGGCAAGGCGCGGCGGCTGCTGCCGGAGCTCGGTGCCGTGGAGGTCGACTATGCCAGCGTAGGCCTGGTCACCCTCCGCTTCCCTAAGGTTTCCCTGCCTGAGCTTTCCGGTTTCCTGGTACCAGAAAACGAAGGCCTGCAGATCAAAGCGGCCACCTTCTTCACGAGCAAGTGGGAGCATCTGCGCGGGGGGAGCGTGTTGATCCGGGCGAGCCTGGGCCGGGCACAGTCGCCGGAGGTGCTGCAGCGCGGCGACGACGACCTCGCCCGGACGGCGCGAACCGATCTGCGCCAGGTGCTCGGTGATCTGCCCGAGCCGGTGCAGGTCAGCGTTGACCGGTGGGGTGGCGGCCTGCCCCAGTACGCGCCCGGTCACCTGGCACGGGTGGCCGCGGTGCGGGCCTCGCTTGAAGACAGCCCCATCGCGCTGGCGGGCGCGGCCTATGACGGCATCGGGATTCCTGCATGTGTCTCCTCCGGCCGCGCGGCCGCGCAGACATTGATGCGAAAATGGGGCCTATGACCGAACAGCAGAGCAACGCCGCCCGTCTCCGGGAGCTCAACGAGACGATCCGGTACACCATGTGGTCGGTGTTCCGCGCGGACAAGCCCGCCCCCGCGATGCGGGAGGACACCGCGGACGAGGTCGAGTCGCTCTTCGCTCAGCTGGCGGAGAAGGACGTGACGGTCCGTGGGATCTATGACGTCGCCGGGTTGCGCGCCGACGCCGATGTGATGATCTGGTGGCACTCCGGGTCGGCCGACGCGCTGCAGGACGCCTACGGGCTCTTCCGGCGCACCAGCCTTGGCAAGTGCCTGGCGCCGGTCTGGTCGCAGGCGGCGCTGCACCGGCCGGCCGAGTTCAACAAGAGCCACATCCCTGCGTTCCTGGCCGGTGAAGAGGCGAAGCAGTACATCTGCGTCTACCCGTTCGTCCGCTCCTACGAGTGGTACCTGCTGCCCGACGAGGAGCGGCGCGAAATGCTCGCCGAGCACGGCAAAATGGCGCGCGGCTACCCCGATGTGAGGGCAAACACAGTGGCGAGCTTCGCGCTGGGTGACTACGAGTGGATGCTCGCGTTCGAGGCCGATGAGCTGCACCGCATTGTGGATCTCATGCGTGATCTTCGAGCTTCCACCGCGCGCCGGCACGTCAGGGAAGAGGTGCCCTTCTATACGGGCCGCAGGAGGTCGGTGTTGGAGATCGTGACCGCGCTCCCATAGCGCAAATCCGTGCAAGCTATTTGCACGTTCGTGCCTTATGCTTGCACGCATGACGCGTCGACTGGCCGAAGTTGCCAAGTACGTCGGGGTCAGCGAGGCGACCGTGAGCAGGGTGCTCAACGGCCGTCCCGGGATCTCCGACACCACCCGCAATGCCGTGCTGACGGCCCTGGATGTGCTGGGCTACGAGAGGCCGGTCAAGCTGCGCGGTGAGCGGGCCCGGCTGGTCGGACTGGTCCTGCCTGAGCTGCAAAACCCGATCTTTCCCGCGTTCGCCGAAGTGGTCGCGGGAGCGTTGTCGAAGAAGGGTTTCACGCCGGTTCTGTGCACCCGCACCACCGATGGCGTGGCCGAGGCGGACTACGTGGACATGCTGCTAGATCAGCATGTGTCCGGAGTGATTTTCGCGGGTGGCAACTACGCGCAAGCGGACGCCGATCATGATCACTATCGCCGGCTGTTGCAGCGCGGGCTACCCGCGATCTTGGTGAACGCCTCGATAGAGGGGCTCGGCTTCCCGCGCGTCTCGGCCGACGACTCGGTCGCGGTGGAGCAGGCTTACGGGCATCTGACTTCGCTCGGGCACGAGCGCATCGGGCTCATTCTCGGCCCTCGCGATCACCAGCCCTCGCAGCGCAAACTCGATGCCTTCAAGGGCGATCCGCAGCTGGTCGAACGCACGATCTTCTCGATGGAGGGTGGCCACAGCGCCGCCGCGCGGCTCGTCGACCGCGGCGCGACCGGCCTGATCTGCGCCAGCGACGTGCTTGCACTGGGCGCCGTGCGCGGTGCGAGAAGGGCCGGGCTCAAGGTCCCCTCCGACATATCGATCGTCGGCTACGACGACTCGAGCGTCATGACTTGCACGGATCCGCCGCTGACCACCATCCGCCAGCCGATCGAGGCGATGGGGCAGGCCGCGGTCGCCCTGTTGGTAGCCGAAATTGCCGGGAGCCCGGTCGTTGCCGACGAGCTTCTTTTCGATCCTGAACTGGTAGTTCGTGGGAGTACTGCATCGGCGCATTAAGTTTTTGCAACGACATCTAGACTTCTTGCGAACTCTGGTCTTAGTCTTCTCCGCAACGTCGCCCGCGTGAAACGTCGAGGTGACGTCCCTGAAACCGAGAGGACTTCGAGCAATGGACAGACGGACGTTCAGCAGGGCGCTCGGCGTCGTGCTGGCCGCAAGCCTCGCGACGGTTACCGCGGCTTGCAGCGAGGAGCCTGAGGCGCCCAAGGGCCCGGTGACCATCACGGTCAACGGTCTCCCGCCGGAGACGAACGCTGCGCAGCGCAAGACCTTCCTCGACGACGTCAAGGAATTCGAAGCCGCGAACCCGAACATCAAGATTGACGCCAAAGAGGGCACGATGGACGCCCAGACGTTCCCCGCCCGGCTTGCCGGTGGGCAGCTCGAGGACGTCTTCCACGTATGGTTCACCGACCCGGCCAACCTGATCGCCAAGAAGCAGGTTGCCGATATTTCCGCATACACCAAAGAATTCCCGGCCTTCGCCCAGCTCCGCCCCGATCTGCTGAAGATCTTCAGCGGCCCTGACGGCAAGGTCTACGGCGTGCCGACCGAGCAGTACACGCTCGGCCTGATGTACAACCGCAACCTGTTCAAGGCCGCCGGTCTCGACCCGGACAAGCCGCCGACAACCTGGGCCGAGGTCCGCACCGCGGCCAAGGCGATCTCGGCGCTGGGCAACGGCACCGTCGGATACGGCGAGTACAGCAAGAACAACACCGGTGGCTGGCACTTCACCGCCGAGATGTACTCCCGTGGCGGCGACGTCGCGAAGAAGGACGGCGACACCTGGAAGGCCGACTTCAACAACGCCACCGGAAAGGCCCTCCTACAGGACCTTTACGACATGCGCTGGACCGACAACTCGATGGGCGAGAAGCAGCTCCTGGAGTGGGTCGACCTCGTTCAGATGATGGCCAGTGGCAAGCTCGGCATGAACGTCGGCGCGCCGGACAGCATCATCCCGATGAAGAACTCCTACAGCGGCAAGGTGGAGGAGTACGGCCTGGCCCCGATCCCGGGTGGCAAGAACACCCTGGCCGGTGGCGCTGGCTACATGATCAACGCGAAGGCGACCCCGGAGAAGATCCGGGCCGGCCTGAAGTGGCTGACCTTCAAGTTCGCCAACCCGGACCGGATCGAGAAGGCCCACAAGACCGCCTCTGAGAACAAAGAGGTCGTGGGTCTGCCCGAGCCGAACCTGTGGGGTGCCGGCGACGCCAAGACGAAGACCGAAGCCGCCCGCAAGCAGTACGGCAACGTGCCCGCGGACAACTACAAGATGTTCGTGGCCAACCCCGTCCCGCTGAAGGTGGAACCGCCGAACGCTCAGGCTGTCTACGCGGTGCTCGACACCGTGATGGCCAAGGTGCTCACCGACAAGGCCGCCAACATCGAGGCGCTTCTCAACGACGCTGAGAAGCAGGTCAACTCGATCCTCGCGACCGTCAAGTAAACATGGCGCAACGGGCCGCCGGTTCGCCGGCGGCCCGAGTCCACATAGGAGTCGGTATGGGCAAGAGCTTGGCGACCCGGGTTCGCGACAATCTCACCGCCTATGGGTTCATGGCGGCGGGCATCGCGGTCTTCGCTCTGTTTTCGTGGTACCCGCTGGTTCGCGGGGTCATCCTCAGCTTCCAGCAAGTGAACTTTGTGACCGACCCGGAGTGGGTGGGCCTGGCCAACTTCAAGGCCATCTTCGACGATCCTCTGTTCTGGACGGCGTGGAAGAACACCCTGGTGTTCACCGGGATCGCGTTGCTTCTCGGCTATGTGGTGCCTTTCGCGCTCGCTGTTCTCATCAACGAAGTCAGGCACGCGAAGGGTTTCTTCCGGGTCGCGGTGTACCTGCCCGTGATGCTGCCACCGATCGTGGTGGTGCTGCTCTGGAAATACTTCTACGACCCGGGCAACGGTCTGTTCAACGCGATCCTCAAGGGCGTGCACCTGCCCACCCTGCAATGGCACCAATCATCCTCCACCGCAATGCTTTCACTCGTGCTCGTGTCCACCTGGGCCAACATGGGCGGTGCTCTCATCATGTACCTGGCCGCGTTGCAGAACATCCCGGGCGAGCTCTACGAGGCCGCCGAGATGGAGGGGGCGAGCATTTGGCAGCGGCTGCGCCACGTCACCATCCCGCAGATGCGCTTTATCCTGCTGGTGCTGCTGCTGTTGCAGATCGTGGCCACGATGCAGGTGTTCATCGAGCCGTTCCAGCTCACCGGGGTCACCAACACCGACACCATCACGGTGATGGTGCTCATCTACCGGTACGCCTTCGCGGTGAACTACGACTTCGGCATGGCGGCAGCGATGAGCGTGCTGCTGTTCATAGTGCTCGGCGTCTTCTCGGCGCTGTACCTGCGACTTACCCGAGATGAGGCGTGATGAGCAGTAATGACGACGTGCGCAGTCTGGTCTCGCCTGTGTTTTTCCGGCGTCACCGTGGCCTCTACTTCACGGCTCTGACCGTTCTTATAGTGCTGTTCTCGCTGATCTTCCTCTTCCCGCTCTACTGGATGATCACGGGTGCGCTCAAGGACAACCAGGAGATCTTCTCGCCGCAGCCGACGATCATCCCGCAGAGCTTCCATCCCGAGACCTACCTGACGGCGTGGAAGAACCTGCGGATCGGGCACTACTTCCTCAACACCCTCTACTACTCGGTCGGCGTCTGGTTCTTCCAGGTCCTCATCGACGTGACCGCCGCCTACGCGCTGTCGAGGCTGCGGCCGGTGCTGGGCAAGCTGGTGCTGGCCGGAATGCTGGCCACGCTCATGCTGCCGATGACGGCGCTGCTGGTGCCGGCCTACCTGACGGTGACCGATGTGCCGATCCTGGGCTGGAACCTGATCAACACGCCGTGGGCGCTGTGGCTGCCGGGTGCGGCCAACGCCTTCAACATCTACGTGCTCAAGCGCTTCTTCGACCAGATCCCGCAGGACATCCTCGACGCGGCGGCCATGGACGGCGCGGGCAAGTTCCGGATGCTGTGGAGCGTGGTGCTTCCGCTGTCGCGCCCGGTGCTGGCGGTCATCTCGATCCTGTCGATCATCGGCGCGTGGAAGGACTACCTCTGGCCGTTGCTCGTATTGCAAGACCCTGAGGTGCAAAACCTCAGCGTGGCTCTGACCAGGCTGGCGGCGACCAGTGGGGTGGTGCCCTTCACCCAGCTGCTGGCGGGACTGGTCATCGCCAGTATCCCGATGATTCTCGTCTTCCTGGTGTTCCAGCGCAGCATTCTCCGCGGCCTGTCGGCCGGTTCGATGAAAGGTTGACCATGCCTAACCAATGGTGGCGTTCTGCAGCCATTTACCAGGTGTACCCGCGAAGCTTCGCCGACGGCAACGGTGACGGTGTCGGCGATCTGGCGGGTGTCCGAAGCAGACTGCCGTATCTCAAGCAGCTTGGGATCGACGCGATCTGGTTCAACCCCTGGTACGCGTCGCCACAGGCCGACGGCGGGTACGACGTCTCGGACTACCGAGCGATCGATCCCCTCTTCGGCACGCTTCAAGAGGCTGAGCAACTCATCGACGAGGCTCACGCGTTGGGGATCCGCATCATTGTCGATGTCGTGCCCAACCACGTCTCAGACCAGCACCCCTGGTTCGCCGAGGCCCTTGCGGCCGGGCCCGGATCGCCGGAGCGGGAACGCTTCTGGTTCCGCGATGCCCCGCTGACGAACTGGGTTTCGCCTTTCAACGGCGGCACGTGGACCCAGGTACCCGACGGACAATGGTATTTGCATTTGTTTGACTCCACCCAGCCCGACCTGAACTGGGAGCACCCGGACGTCAAAGCCGAGTTTGAAGCGGTTTTGCGCTTCTGGTTCGAGCGCGGCGCCGACGGCATCCGCATCGACTCGGCCGCGATGCTCGCCAAGGACCCGGCCCTGCCCGAGGTCGAGGAGGGCAAGCCGCACCCTTTCATCGACCAGGACGAGGTGCACGAGATCTACCGGGCCTGGCGGCGTATAGCAGAGGAATACGGCGACCGGGCGCTGATCGGCGAGGTGTGGAACCTGGATCCGGTTCGCTTCGCCAACTATTTGCGCCCGGACGAGCTGCACACCGCCTTCAACCTCGATTTCCTCTGCAGCCCTTGGGATGGCGAGAAGCTCCGCTCGGTCATCAACGAGACGCTGCACAATCACGAGCCGGTGGGCGCTCCCGCCACCTGGGTTCTGTCCAATCACGACGTTACCCGGCACGTGACCCGCTACGGCCGCGAGGACACCTCGTTCGCGTTCCTGGCCAAGGCGCACGACATCCCGACCGACCTCGAGCTGGGCACGGTGCGCGCCCGCGCTGCCATCATGCTGGCCCTGGCGCTGCCCGGTTCCGCCTACCTGTACCAGGGTGAGGAGCTAGGTCTTTGGGAGGTCGAAGACATCCCGAGCGAGCTGCGGCAGGACCCGATGTGGCACCGTTCCGGCAACGTGGACCCGGGCCGCGACGGCTGCCGCGTCCCGATTCCGTGGTCGGGAAGCCAGCCGCCTTTCGGGTTCAGCCCGGAGGACGCGGCCGCCAAGCCGTGGCTGCCGCAACCGCCGGCCTGGAAGGCTTACACGATGGAGGCCCAGAAGGGCGATCCGCAATCGATGCTCGAGCTCTACCGGACGGCGCTTCGCCTGCGCCGCCAGTTCTGCGACGAACCGTTCGCGTGGTCCCAGTCGCAGCCTGAGGTGCTCACCTTCACCCGCGGACGGCACGTCTGCATCGTCAATCTGTCCAAGGAGGATGTTCCGCTTCCACCGCACGAGACCCTGTTGCTCACCAGCCGCCCGCTGGCGAGCAACGCGCTCCAACCCGACACAGCGGCCTGGCTTCTGGCTTAAATACTTTGCCAGGCACGGCTCTTACGTCCCCTAGAAGGGTTGTGCTCATGCAACGAAGTAAGAAATTGGCTGCCGCCCTCGCCGGTGCCCTCGGCGCGGCGGCAACCATGGCAGCATTGGCCATTTCCCAACCGGCCACGGCGGCCACCGGGGTTCCGGCCCGCTCCTATTGGGGCATCCCGAATCGCGGCGCCGCCGTGGCGTTCACCGAACAAGAGGCTGAGTACGCCGCCAACAACGGCACCCTGGTCGGCCCCGACCGCCGTTACACCACGCTCGCTTCCGAAGCCTCGGGGCGGCAAGCCATCACGCTCGACGCCGTCGGCGAGTTCGTGGAATTCACGCTTTCGGCGCCCGCGAACGCGATGGTGTTCCGGTACAGCATTCCGGACGGCAATGGGGGTGCCGGTCGCGATGCCACGATCGACGTGCGGGTGGGCACCACCTTCCTCAAGAGCGTGCCGGTCACCTCGAAATTCGGTTGGTACTACGGGGGATATCCGTTCAACAACAACCCGGGCGACACCAACCCGCATCACTTCTATGACGAGGCGCGCACCTTGCTGGGTTCAACCTACGCGGCGGGGACGAAGATCCGCCTGCAGGTGAGCTCGACCGCCCAGTCGCCCAGCTTCACCATCGATCTGGCCGACTTCGAGAATGTCGCCGGACCGATTGGCAAGCCCACCAACGCGATCGACGTCGTCGCCGACTTCGGTGCCGACCCGAGCGGTGGCGCGGCCGACCAGACCGCCAAGTTCCAGGCCGCCGTCGACGCGGGCCGGGCGCAGGCCAGGCCGGTCTACATTCCACAGGGCAGATACACGCTCTGGGACCACGTCGTCGTGGACCAGGTGACGTTGCAGGGTGCGGGAATGTGGTACAGCGAGCTGGTGGGGCGTCACCCGACCGACCGCTCGCGCGCGGTCGGCGTCTACGGCAAGTATGTCAGCGGGGGCGGCTATGGCGGCGGGGTTCGCCCGCACGAGGCCGGCGGCCCGTCCCGCAACGTGACCGTCAAAGACTTCGCCATCATCGGTGACATCCGTGAGCGTGAGGACAACGATCAGGTCAACGCCATGGGTGGCGCCATGACCGACTCCGTGGTCGAGCGGGTCTGGATGGAGAATACGAAGGTCGGGGCCTGGATGGATGGGCCTATGAACAACTTCGTCATCCGAGACTCGAAGATTGTGGACCAGATCGCCGACGGCGTGAACTTCCACTGGGGTGTCACCAACTCGCGGGTCACCAACACCTTTGTGCGCAACACCGGCGACGATGGCCTGGCGATGTGGGCGCAGAGCGTGCCGAACGTCGCCAACTCCTTTGACCACAACACCGTCGTCCAGGTGATCCTCGCCAACAACATCGTCACCTATGGCGGGCGGGACATTCAGATCACCGACAACGTCACGGCCGACTCGCTCACCAACGGTGGCGGCATCCACGTCGCCAACCGGTATCCGGGGGTGAACGGTGCCACGGCTGTCCAAGGTGTCACCAACGTGGCGCGAAATACCTTGGTACGCAACGGAAACAGTGACTTCAACTGGCAGTTCGGGGTGGGCGCGATCTGGTTCAGCGGCCTCAACGAGCCCATCAACGCCACTATCAACGTGACCAACACCGACATCTATGACAGCTCCTACGCGGCGCTGATGTGGATCGAGGGGCAGACGCGGACGGTCAACTTCACCAACGTGCGGATAGATGGCGCGGGAACCTATGCGCTGCAGATCCAAGCACCCGGCGCGGCCACCTTCACCAACGTGGTGGCCACCAACATCGCCCAGGCGCCGGACAACCTCATTCACAACTGTGTCGGCTCCGGATTCGTGATCACCCAGGGTGCGGGCAACTCCGGCTGGTTCGACTCGACTCCTTATTGCGGGCCGTGGCACGAGCCGAATTGGGGAACGCCTGTCCCGCCGACTTCACCGCCGACCACCGGCCCACCGGCCGGGCAGCTCCAGCTGTCGACAAGCCAGCTGATCTACGGCACGCAAACCGTTGGCACCACAAGCGCGGCGCAGAACGTCACCGTCTCCAACCCGAGTTCCACCGCGGTGGCCATCTCCGGCATCGCGACCAGTGGCGACTTCGCCCGTACGACCACCTGTGGGGCCACCCTCAACCCGGGCGCGAACTGCTCGGTGAGCGTGACCTTCACGCCGACCGCCTCGGGAACACGTTCGGGGCAGCTGTCGATCGGCAGCAACGCCCAGGGCAACCCGCACGTCGTCAACCTCACCGGTACCGGGTTCGACCCCAACGGCAACCTGGCCGCGGGCAAGCCAGCCTCGGCAACGAGCCAGAACGGTCCCTACGCGCCCGGCAACGCGGTCGACGGTGACCCGAACACCTACTGGGAAAGCGTCAACAACTCATGGCCGCAGTCTCTTACCGTCGATCTCGGTGCGGCCTACAACATCAACCGGGTGGTGCTCAAGCTGCCGCCCCCGGCCGCATGGGCCGCCCGCACGCAAACCCTGTCGGTGCTCGGCTCGACCGACAACAGCAGCTATTCGCAGATCGTCGGATCCGCCGGTTACACCTTCAACCCGGCCACCGGAAACAGTGTGACCATCAACTTCACCTCGACGAGCCGTCGCTATGTCCGGCTCACCTTCACCGGCAACACGGGCTGGCCCGCCGCGCAGGTGGCAGAGTTCGAGGTCTACGGCGGCGGAACCCCGCCGACCGGCCCCGTGATCGGGCTCTCGTCGAGCAGCGTGGCGTTCGGTAACCAGACGGTCAACACGACCAGCGCGGCGCAGACGGTCACGGTCTCGAACTCCGGCAACGCCGTGGCCAACCTGGGCGCGGTCAATGTGACCGGCGAATTCGCGCGCACCACCACGTGTGGAGCGACGCTGGCCGCCGGCGCCTCGTGCACGATCAGCGTGACCTTCACGCCGACCGGTACGGGAACCCGCTCCGGCTCGGTGAGCTTCACCAGCAACGCGCCGGGCAGCCCGCACCCCGTCAACCTGTCCGGCAACGGGGTGGCCAGCAACAGCAACCTGGCGCTGGGCCGGCCCACCTTCGAAAGCGGCCACGCCGACGTCTACGGCTCGGCCAACGCGGTCGACGGGAACGCCAGCAGCTACTGGGAAAGCGTCAACAACGCGTGGCCACAGTGGATCACCGTTGATCTCGGCAGCAACCAGAGCGTCGGCCGGGTGGTGCTCAAGCTCCCGCCCGCGTGGGGGACTCGCACGCAGACCCTGTCGGTGCTGGGCTCCACCAACAACTCCTCGTTCACCACGCTGTCCGGATCGGCTGGGAGGGTCTTCAACCCGTCCAGCGCCAACACGGTGACCATCACCTTCACCGCTTCCAGCCAGCGCTACGTAAGGATCAACTTCACCGGCAACACCGGCTGGCCCGCCGGCCAGCTCTCCGAATTCGAGGTTTACGCCTCGTAACACGAGTGGACACCGGGCAACGCCGAGCCCGGTGTCCACGCCCCACCCTTGCCCTGCGCCCCAAAGCGCGGGCTGAGCGGGCCTGACGCCGAAGGCGCAGGGCAAGGGCGGCAACACTCTCAGACGGGAGACCCAGTTCAGCAATGCGCGCACTTTGCCTGACCCTGGCGGCCACGATCGCTTTGACAGCTTGCTCGTCGAAGACCCCGGCCGCGCCACCGGCTTTGAAGCCGGGCGGCTCCGCCTGTGAGGGGCTCGTACAGCCGGGCGGGAAGCAGGTGCGCTTCGGGGAGAACGATGGCCTGGCCGGCGTTGTCATCGGCGACGGCAAGGCGGCCGTGGTCCTTGCCCACCAGGCACCGGGGTCCCTGTGCGAATGGCTGCCCTATGCGAGATCCCTGGCTGAGCGTGGCTACCGCGCGCTGGCCTTCGACTTCAACGGGGCCGGATCCTCTTCTTTCACCGGCCATCTGGGCGACCAGGACGTCGCCGACGCGGTCACCTACCTACGAGGGCAGGGCGTCACCCAAGTCTTTCTGATGGGCGCTTCCCGCGGCGGCACGGCCGTGGTGACCGCGGGCGCCAGGATCGCTCCGCCGGTCGACGGCGTGATCAGCCTTTCCGCCCCGGCCGCGTTCGCCGGGATGAACGCGCGCGAGGCCGCGCCCGCACTCGCGGTGCCGGTTCTCTATATCTGCGCGGAGTTCGACACCAGCTTCGTCGATGCCGCGAAGGAGCTCTACGACCTGAGCAAGGGCAGCAAGGATCGCCGCTTGAAGATCACCTACGGCAGCCAGCACGGGGTGGCAATGCTCATGCCGGGCGTGGACAACGAGCCCGGCCTGGAGATCACCGGCTTTCTCAAGACGTATGCGAAGGGATAAGCAGTGAAACGCGTCGCCGCCTGGATTGCGCTGGCCTTGGTCGCCGCCTGCAGCCCGACCCCGGCCGAGCCGACCGCGCCGCCAAAGGCTGAGCTGGCTTTCGCGGTCGCGGGACGCGGAGCCGCAGTGTCCTTTGTGGAATATGAGGCCGAAGCCGCGGACTTCCAGGGCACCCTGATCGGGCCGACCCGTGCCGCCAAGACCCTGGCCGGGGAGTCCTCGGGCCGGATGGCGGTGACGCTAGCCGCTGCCTCCGACCATGTCAGCTTCACGCTGGTGCAGTCGGCCAACGCCGTCACGGTGAGAGCCAGCGTCCCCGACGGCACCCAGAGCTCGCTACGGGTGTCGGCCGGTGGCGAAACCGTGAAAGAGCTACCGCTGACCTCCAAATATTCGTGGTACTACGGCGGCTTTCCGTTCACCAACAATCCTTCAGACGGCTCAGCGCACCACTTCTACGACCACGCCCGGGCGCTGCTCGGGGTCAGCCTCGCGGCCGGCACCAAGGTGAGCCTGAACTGTGCTTGCACCATCGACCTCGCCGACTTCGAAGAGGTTGCGGCGCCACTGGAGCAGCCGGCCGGCTCGAAGTCCATTGTGGACTTCGGGGCCGATCCCACCGGCGGCAAAGACTCCTCGGACGCGATCGACGCCGCCCTCGCGCAGAGCAGGGACGCCTGGATCCCGGCGGGCACCTTCAAAGTGACCCGGCACCTGGAGTTCGCCAACGCGAAGCTGCGCGGAGCCGGGATGTGGCACAGCACCCTGACCGGGCCCGGCGTCGGCGTCTACGCCCGCAAAGACGGCAACATCCACCTCACCGACTTCGCCATCATCGGCGAGGTCGCCGAACGCGACGACAAGGCTCAGCTCAACGGCGTCGGCGGCGCACCCGGCAACGGCTCGACCGTGGAACGGTTGTTCATCCAGCACACCAAGGTCGGAATGTGGCTCGATGGGCCTTTCGACGGGCTGACCGTGCGCGGAAACCGGATCTTCGACACCACCGCGGACGGGCTCAACCTGCACCAGGGCATCAGCAACGCGATCGTCGAACACAACGTGGTGCGCAACACCGGCGACGACGGGATGGCCATGTGGTCGGACCAGAACCCCAACCACCACAACGTTTTTCGCAACAACACCGTGCAGTTGCCCATGCTCGCCAACGGCATCGGCATCTACGGCGGGCACGACAACGCGGTCACCGGCAACGTCGTGGCCGACGTGCTGCTCGAAGGCGCAGGCATCCAGATCGCGAACAGATTCAGCGGCACGGTGGCTTTGTCTGGTACCACAAAGGCGTCGGACAACACAGTGTTGCGAGGTGGATCGAAGTTCCCCGGGATTCAAGCGGACGTGGGGGCGATCTTCCTCTTCGGCAAGGACTCGCCCATCACCGGCGTCGTCGAGCTCACCGGCAATCGGCTCATCGACAGCTCGTACTCCGGCCTGCACCTTTTCGCCCAGCGGATCGAGGGCGTGAGCGTCGATCGCTTGATCATCGAGCGGCCGGGCACGGTCGGCGTGCAGATCCAGTCAACCGGCTCGGCGAAGATCGACAACAGCCGGGTCGCCGGTGGGGTCTACCTGTGCGCCGATCTCCTTCCCTTCGTCCTAACGGTCACGAACAGCGAAGGCTTGGACACTCCCAAGTGCGCAGGGATCTAAGCTGTCCGGGTGACAAGGAGACTGGCCGAGGTAGCCAAGTACGTCGGGGTGAGCGAAGCCACCGTGAGCCGCGTGCTCAACGGCAAACCCGGCATATCCGAGGCGACCCGCACCGCGGTGCTGACCGCGCTCGATGTCTTGGGCTACGAGCGGCCGGTCAAGCTGCGCGGAGAGCGCGCTCGGCTGGTCGGGCTGGTGCTGCCCGAGCTGCAGAACCCGATCTTCCCCGCCTTCGCGGAGGTGGTCGCCGGGGCCCTGGCGCAGCGCGGCTTCACGCCAGTCCTGTGCACGCGCACCGAAGACGGCGTCTCCGAGTCCGCTTACGTGGACATTCTGCTCGAACAGCAGGTCTCCGGAGTGATCTTCGCCGGTGGCAACTACGCGCAGGCCGACGCCGACCATGAGCACTATGTGCGGCTGAAGGAGCGCGGGCTGCCCGTGGTCCTCGTCAACGCGGCCATCGACGGGCTTGGCTTTCCTGTGGTCTCCGCCGACGACCGGATCGCCGTGCGCCAGGCCCACAGCCACCTCATCTCGCTCGGGCACACCGCCATCGGGCTGCTGCTCGGCCCGATCGACCACGTGCCGTCGATGCGCAAAGCGGCCGAGTTCCCCGACCTTCCCGTCGCCCGCTCGCTTTACTCCATGGAAGGCGCTCAGGCCGCCGCCACCCGCCTCTACAAGCAGGGGGTGACCGCGCTGATCTGCGCCTCCGACATCATGGCCCTCGGCGCGGTGCGCGGCGCCCGCCGGATGGGGCTGCACGTGCCCAACGACGTGTCCGTGATCGGCTACGACGACTCCATGTTCATGGCCTGTACAGATCCACCGCTGACCACGGTGCGCCAGCCCATCGGCGACATGGCCCAGACCGCGGTCGCGCTGCTCGTCACCCAGATCGACGGCGGCGACGTGGCCAAGGACGAATACCTTTTCGACACCGAGCTCGTGGTGCGGGCCTCGACTCACCCGCCGATGTCGCGCCGCATCGGCACGTGAGGGATGCCGTCCTCCACGAACTCCGGCCCGGTCTGCTTGAAGCCGTACTTGCCGTAGAACTCGGCGACTTCGGTTTGCGCGTCGAGCACGCAGGTCGTGTTGCCCGCCGCGGCGAGCGCCGCCACCAGCAGCTTGCCGGCTAGCCCCTGGCCGCGGGCCTCCTTGACGGTCGCCACCCGGCCGATCCGCACCACCGGCGCGCCCTCCTCCACGTCGCTCAGCAGACGCAGATAGGCGATCGGCACGCGATTGGATTCAAACCACAGATGTCTTGTCCCGGGCTCGGCATCGCGGCCGTCAAGCTCCGGATAGGCGCACCTCTGTTCCACCACGAACACGTCGGTCCGCAGCTTCAGCAGGGCGTAAAGGGTCCAGGTGTCCAGCTCGGCGAAGCCCGCCGCATGGAAAATCATCGAACCAGCTTGATGTTGAAGTTGACGTGCCCGATCTTGCGGTACAGCCGCGTCCAGAGCGCCATCCACATCTCCTGCCCGCGCGCATTGCTCAGGTCGCCGAGATCGAAGATGTCCGCCCAGCCCAGCTCGCGCAGAAGTCCACTTGCGACACTCTTGGCCTGCTCGTCGTTGCCCGAGATGAGCAGCGTGTGATCCCCGCCGGCCAGGTCAAGCGGATGGGTCATCACCTCGTTGGCCACCATGTTCAGCGCCTTGACCACCCGGGTCTCGGGAAACTCGCGCTGCACCCGCTCGGCCAGCGAATCGGTGTCCTTGACGAACAGCGTGGGCGGGAAGCCCTGCGAAAAGTCGAGCGGATTCGACACGTCGACAAGCACCTTGCCGGCCAGGTTGGACGCGCCCGCGTTCGCAAGTGCCGCAAGCGTTCCCGCTCCCGAGCAGACATTGACGACGATCTCACCGTGTGCGGCGGCCTCGGCCTGGGTCGCCAGCCGGACCTCCGGATGCCCGTCATACCAGGCTTCCTCCTTGGCCCGGGTCGCGTCGACCTCCCGCGTTCCGAGCGCGACGTCATGCCCAACCTCGGCAAACCGCGCCGCCAGCGCACGCCCGGCCGCACCCGTCCCCAAAACGCCAATCCGCATACCCCCCACCCTATCGGCGTCCGTCCGGCCGAGCCCGACGGCTGGCGCTCGGGTTGCACCATGTTGACTACGACGCAGATCTGGCCAACGGCTGGCTCTGGTCCTGACACGCCCGTCGCAGTAGCCAGTGCACGGCCACCAGCGGCACTATCCCCACCGGGTACCAGGCCAGATCCACCGGATCGAACTGAATTCCAAACGCGAGCCGCGCCAGGTAGCTGCGTTGCGAAAGCGCGGCCGGAACGCCCGTCAGCTGCGCGATCTCGACCAGCTCGCAGAAGCCGATCGCGATCGCGCCGACGGCCAGCGGCCGCAGACGCGGCCACAGGAACACGACTGCCCCGTAAACAGCCGACCCGTAAAGGGCTGTGCCGGAAAACTGTTCGAGGTCACCATCGGCCCAAGCCCGGATCGCAAAAGCGACGGCCAACGTCACCGCAATCGAGACCAGCGCCCACCACCGCACCCACACCGGTCTCACCCACATCGGCGGAGGGATCAGCCGCGGCGCGGGAGGCGCTCTGGAGCGGAGAGATCTTTTTCGGAGATGAGGTCGGTGTCTGTGCGGTCGACGGGGATGGGCCAGGCGATGCCGAGCTGGTCCGACAGCGGGTGCAGGGAGGTGCCGGCCATGCCGGGGACCCACTCGGCGTCGAAGCAGTAGAGGTATTGGCTGGGCTGGTCGCTGACCGACTGGAAGCCGTTGCACACGCCCTTGGGCACGAGGACCTGCTTGCCCTTGGTGAGCTGGGCGGTCACCACGGCGCCGTAGGTGGGCGAGGCGGGGCGGGCGTCGACGTAGGTGCCGAAGGCTTCGCCCTCGATGATCGCCACCAGCTTGTGCATGTCCTCGCCGTGCAGCCCGCGCACGACACCACGGCTGGACTCGGTCACGTTCATCTGCAGCCATGGGCCGAGCGAGGGCAGCCCTGCCTCGACGAAGGCGGACTCACGGTAGAACTCACGGATGATGCCTCGGCCGTCCTTGACTTCCTTCATCTGGATCAGCCAGAGCCCGTCGATCGCGGTCTTCTCCGCGATCATGGGCGTGACGGAAACGGTGGTCAAGGCAGTGGTCACCTGTTGCTCCTTAGCTCGGCCGTGTCTGCGCGAGTTTATGACATGGTCAGCGCAGGCCCAGGGCGTGGATGGCACCGCCTCTGGTACCGAAGTAAAGGTTGCCCTTCCACACGGCCGGCGTCGACTCGATGCACGCGCCGGGTTTGATGGACCACAGCTGCTTGGGCTGGGCGTTGGTGTCGGCGATGTCGTAGGCGTTGAGGATGCCGGTGCAGTCGCCGACCACCATGACGCCGTCGACGACGACGGGCGACATGTGCACGCGGGACAGCGGGATGCGCCAGCGGACCACGCCCGTGGCGCGGTCGACGGCGATGACATCGCCCTTGTTGGTCCCCCAGATGATGAGGTCCTTGTAGAGGGCGGGCGAGTCGTAGATGCCGCCCTTGCCGCCGGATTTGTTGAGGTCGTCGACCTTCCAGACCAGCGGGTTGTCGGGTTTGCGCGGGTCGAGTTTCATCATCTGCCCGTTGCGCTTGGAGGTCTCGTTGCCCCGCTCGTACTCGGCGCCCACATAGAGGAAGCCCTGTTCGTCGGCGACGATGGAGCCGTCGCTGTCGTCGCCTGTCCAGAAGCGGAAAACCCTGTCGGGTTTCTTACCGTCCTTGAGGCCGCTGATGTCCCAGCCCTGGATCAGGCCGCCCGAGTTGGAGAAGTAGACGATGTTGCCGACGACGGTGACCGCGTTCTCGATGGAAACGTTGCGGTCCTTGATGTCCTTGAGGAGCTGGTCGTCCCAGCCGGGGGTGTTGAAGACCAGTTTCGGGTTGACGGTGACCTTGCCGTTGGAGTCGTAGCCCCGGTTGAGCTTGATGATGTGGAACTGGCCGTTCTCGCCGCCTTCGAAGAGGAAATCGTCGAGCACTAGCGGGGAGGCGTCCCAGTCGTCGTTCCACATGGTGGGCGAGACGGCGTCGGCGGAGATCTTCCACAGCTCCTTGGGCTGCTTGCCGCGGTCGAAGGCGACGACCCGGAAGTAGTTGTCGCGCGATCCGGTGTAGACCAGCGGGAACCCGTCCGGGTCGATGGTGACGGTGCCCTTGATGATGTCCCCGGTGGGGAAGTCGTCGATGATCCGTTCACCGGTCTTGGTGTCGAGGAAGTGCAGCGCCCGGTCGTAGGCGCCGACGACCATCCAGGTTTTGCCTTCGCGTTCGAAGACGGCGGGCTGACCGGTGAAGCCGGTGCCGCACCACTCGCGCGGGCCCTGGTCGTCGACGGAGATCGCGCACAGGCCACCCGACTTGGGGAAGCGCCACAGCTCCTGCGGGGCGGTGCGCGGGATCGGCCCGGTGCCGTAGAAGGTGCGGGTCGGGTTGCCGCGGAAGGTGATGATGCCCTGCACCTGGGTGCCGTAGGGTTCGCCCTGCCGGCGCGCATCCCACCACCCTTGGAAAGGGGTCTCTTTGGGCGCGGCGGTGGGCGCGGAGATGGCGGGCGACGAGAAGAAAGCCGTGTTGTCGCCGGGCCAGACCCATGCCACGGCCACCGCCAGGAGCACGGCGGCAACGCTCAAGAGCGCGATCTTTCGGGAAATGGGCTGACTCACGGTGAAAGTGTGACGGCATATCGCAATCGTTCGCAGCCCTGGAGGGGTAACGGAGTGGTCACGTATTGCTGACCGAAGGTATAGGGTCCCACTCATGCGTTTTCAGCCGGGCCAGACCGTGGTTCGTCGATGTGTGCATCGCAACGGCCGGATAGCGGCCGCGGAGTCGGGCCGGGTGATCAGCGACGATCACCTTGGGCTGATGATCTGGGTGGGCGGCGGATCAGGGGTGATGCGCCGGGCCACCCTTGATGGCGAGCTGGTTCGCGCCTTGCCGGTCCGGGAGAAACTGGCCATCCCGACGATGCTGAAGCCGATGCGGTGGCGCGGGCACGGGGTGCTGATCCTTACCCCGCCCGGCGCGGCGCACTCGATCTGGTGGTTCTTCGGCGAAGACGCGAGCTTTGACGGCTGGTACGTGAACCTCGAGGCGCCCGCCGTGCGATGGCGGGGCGGGATAGACATCCGCGATCAAGCGCTGGACATCTGGGTGCACCCCGACCTGAGCTGGCGGTGGAAGGACGAGGACGAGTTCGCCGACCGCACCGACCACCCTCTGTTTTGGACCTCGCAGGAAGCGGTGGAGATCCGGGCCGAGGGGGAGCGGATGATCGCGCTGGCGGAAAAGGGCGCCTACCCGTTCGACGGCACCCACGTCGACTTCATGCCCGACCCGAGCTGGACGCCGAGCACGTTTCCGGCGATTTGGGACTTCCCGCCTCAGATCCTGGAGAAGGGCTCGGAATAGCGAAACGTCCCGGATTGGGTGCCGTCGTAGGAGCTGAGCGGGCGGGCCTGGAAGGCGTTGCCCCACTGGGGATCCGGCGCGGCGATGCCCAGGCCGGAGGCGGGGCCGAAGCCGAACCGGGTGTAGTAGCCGGGGTTGCCGAGCAGGGCGACGAGTGACTCGCCGAGCGCGTCGGCCGCGCCCAGGATGGAATGCATGAGCGCGAGGCCCACCCCGCGCCGCTGATGGTCGGGGTGCACGCTGAGCGGCCCAAGCCCCAGCGCCGTGCTCTCGCTCACCAAGCCGCGCTCGCCACGGTCGGCCGCCCCGGAACCGGCGCCAGCAACCGCGGCCGGGATGGAAGGTGCGGCCGAGGGAGTGATCCAGGCGCGGGTGCAGACGACGTGGCCGACAACGTCTTCGCCGGTCACGGCGACCAGGGACAGGGCGGGGATCCAGCCCTCGTCGGCGCGTAGCCAGTCGACCAGCTCGGCCTCGACGGGTGCGGGCTGGTCGGGTTTGCTGAAGGCCGCCTTGGTCACGGCATAGATGGCCGGAATATCCGCCGGGGTTTCCCGCCTGATCAACATGGGCGTCAGTTTTCCAGACGCAGCGCCATCTCCCTGTACCGGGAGACGGGCACCAGATGCACGCCGTCAAAAGCCCCGCTGGCGCGGATCTCCTCGATCTGGGAACAGGCAAAGTCGACCCCCGCGCGCGGATCCTGCGCCACCCGATCGATCAGCGACTGTGGGATGGAGATGTCCGGAATGGTGCCGGCGAGCCGCAGCGCCATGGTGGAGCTGGCGAGCACCATGACCCCGGCGTAGACCGGGATCGACAGCGGATTGGCCTCGCGCCAGCGCAGCAGGTCGGGAACGGAGAAGCAGATCTGGGCGAAGGCGAAGTCGGCTGCCTTCTTGAAGGCCGGCACCTTGCGCAGACCCGAGGTGACGCCGAGGCGGAAGCCGGAGGCGAAGTCGAGCCCGCGCGCCTCCTCGATCATCGCGCGCACGGTCAGCTCGGAGGTGCGGTCACCGGCCATCGGCTTGTCGCCGTAGACGAAAAGGAACTCGTTGACGCCATAGGCGGCGGCGGTCAGCATGTCGCGCTGGAAGCCGAGCAGGTTGCGGTCGCGCGAGTTGAGGCAGGCGATGCTGCGCCCGCCCATCGCGGCCACCTCGTGCGCGACCGCGATGCTCGACACGGTGGCCCGGCCGATGTGGTTGTCCGGAATGAGGAAGGAGCTGGCGACCTGGGAGAGCACGCCGATCTGGTGGCGCACTTTGCGCAACTCCGGCTTTGTCGGGGGCTCGATCTCGCAAACCAGCTCAAACATAGGAGGATGGTAGCCGTGACCGACGAGCTGGCGAAAATCATTGAGGAAGCACTGTCCAAACTAGACCTTGCCGCCCGGGTGCAACTCCTTGCCGGACAAGACATGTGGAGCCTGCCGGAGCTGCCGGAGATCGGTCTGCCCGCGCTGGTGATGTCGGACGGGCCGATCGGGGTGCGGGGCCGCGCCTGGGGGCCGAAGGATCCGTCGGTGGCGCTGCCGAGCCCGACCGCCCTGGCCGCCAGCTGGGACCCGGAGCTGGCGCGCAAGGCCGGCCTGATGCTCGGTCAGGAAGCGCGGCGCAAGGGCGTGCACGTGCTGCTCGCGCCGACGATAAACCTGCACCGCAGCCCGCGCGGCGGCCGCCACTTCGAGTGCTACTCGGAAGATCCTCTGCTGACCGGGGTGATGGCGGTCGGCTTCCTCACCGGCGTGCAGGAGCAGGGGGTGGCCGCCACCGCCAAACACTTTGTGGCCAACGACTCCGAGACCGAGCGGATGACGGTCAACGTTCAGGTCAGCGAGCGCGTGCTGCGGGAGCTGTATCTGCTTCCCTTCGAGATGGCGGTGCAGGCCGGGGTCTGGCTGGTGATGGCCGCCTACAACTCGGTCAACGGCACCACCATGAGCGAGCACGATCGTTTGATCAACGGTCTGCTCAAGGCGGAGTGGGGCTTCGACGGGGTGGTGGTCTCCGACTGGCTGGGCACCCGGTCGACCGCGCCAGCCGCGTTGGGGGGCCTGGACATCGCCATGCCCGCCACCCTCAACCCGTGGACCGAGGGGCAGCTCTTGGAGGCGGTGCAGGCTGGTTTGGTACCCGAAAAAGTGATTGAAGAAAAAGCACGCCGGGTGCTGCGCCTCGCCGCTCGGGTGGGCCTGCTCGGAGGTCAGCGGCCGCAATCGGCGGTGGAGCTTGACGGCGCCCAGGTGGCCCATGAGGTGGCCGTGCGCTCGTTTGTGCTGGCCCGCAACGAAGGCGGCCTGCTTCCCTTGCGCGGAAACGAGTTGGGGTCGGTAGCGGTGCTGGGCATCGCCGCCGACGAGACCCGGGCCATGGGCGGGGGCAGCGCTGAGGTGGTGCCCAAGCGCGTGGTCTCGCTTCTGGAAGGGCTGCAGGAACGTCTCGGGCAGAAGATCAGTTACGCGATCGGCGTCGACGCGCGCGCCACCCTGCCCAAGGCCGGTGGTGCGAGCTGGTCCGCTCTGAAGGTGACCTGCCACGACCGCGACGGCGCGCAGGTTTTCACCGAGCCGCTGGTCAGCGCGAGCGTGCGCTGGATCGGCGACATTCCGGCGCCCGACATCGCCGTGGTGACCATCGAGGGCCTGTTCCGCCCGCAAAGCGCTGGGGAGCATACGTTTTCGGTGCGGGGCACCGGCCCGTTCCGGCTTGAGGTCAACGGCGAGCAGGTGTGGACGGGCACCATCTGGCCGGACATGAGCGATCCGGCGAGCTTCCTCTTCCCGCCCGAGGAGCGGGTCGGGGTCACCCTGGGCACTTCGCCGGTCACGGTGCGGTTGGTACACGACACGATCGAGGGGCTGCCCATCCCGGCGACCTCGTTCCAGCTGGGCCACATGGAGCCCAGGCCCGGCGACGATGAACTGCTCGAGGCGGCGGTGGCGGCCGCGGCGCAGGCCGACGTCGCGATCGTGGTGGTGGGCACCACCGAGCATGTGGAGTCGGAGGGCTTCGATCGTCCCAACCTCACCCTGCCGGGCCGGCAGAACGAGCTGGTCGAGCGGGTGCTGCAGGTCAACCCGCGCACGGTGGTGGTGGTGAACTCCGGCTCGCCCGTGCTGTTGCCGTGGGCCGACAGCGTGCCGGCGGTGCTGCTGGGCTGGTTCCCCGGCCAGGAAGGCGGCGCGGCCCTGGCCTCGGTGCTGCTCGGCGAGCAGGAGCCGGGCGGCAGGCTGCCCACCACCTGGCCTCGCCACGGCGATCAGGCGCTGCCGGTGGAGCCGGTGAACGGGATTCTGCGTTACAGCGAGGAGCTGGCGATCGGCTACCGCGCCGGGTTTGAAGCGCTTTTCCCGTTCGGCCATGGTCTGGGCTACACGTCTTGGGAGTATTCGAACCTTGCGGTTTCAGGCCGTCAGGTGACGGTCACCTTGCGCAACACCGGTAACCGGGTCGGCCGTGAGGTGGTCCAGGTTTACCTGAGCCGGAAGGGGCAGCGCTGGCTGGGCGGGTTCGCCAGTGTCTCGCTGGAGCCCGGCGAGGCGGCGGATGTGGCCGTGCAGCTGCCAAAGCGGTCCTTCCAGCGCTGGTCAGATGAGGGATGGCAGACCATCGAAGGCGACTACGGCGTCCACATAGGACGATCTGTGACCGAGGTCAGGCTCGATGGAGTAGTGAGCATCACACCGTGATCACATGATCAGCCTTTTAGGGTGGCTGCGTGACTGTTGCTGACATGTGGTTTGACCCGCTCTGCCCCTGGGCTTGGCTGACCTCACGCTGGCTGCTCGAGGTGGAGCGGGCTCGTGATGTGGAGGTTCGCTTTCATGTGATGAGCCTTGCCATCCTCAATTCCCAGCCCTTGACCGCCACCAGCTGGGGTCCGGTTCGGGTGGCGATCGCGGCCGAGCAGCAGTACGGCACCGGCGTGCTGCGCCACCTCTACACCGCGCTGGGCACGAGGATCCACCACGACAAGCAGCCACGTGGCCACGACCTTTACGTAGCGGCGCTCGCCGACGCCGGCCTGCCTGGCGAGCTGGCCGACGCGGCGGAGTCGACCCACTACGACGAGGCGCTGCGGGTCAGCCACGACCGCGGGATGGAGCCGGTCGGCCAGGAGGTGGGCACTCCCGTCATCCACGTGCCCGGCCCCAACGGTCGGAAGATCGCCTTCTTCGGCCCGGTCATCGCGCGTGCGCCGCGTGGCGAGGATGCCGGAAGGCTGTGGGACGGCGTCCTTCTCGTCGCCGGCACGGAAGACTTCTTCGAGCTCAAGCGCAGCCGCACCCGCGAGCCCGTCTTCAGCTCTCCGCTCCAGGCGGCTCCCGCATTGCAGGCACTTCCACCCGCTGTATTCGGCTAGTGATGAAGGGCGCCTTGCCGGCGCGGTAAGCCGGGCGGTCGTGGTCGTCGCGGGCGGCCAGCTCCTGCTTGAGGCGGGCGTATTCCTCGGCGTCGGCCGGGTTGGCGCGCAGGTGGTCACGGAAGGCCAGCCAGGTGCGCCACCCGGCCGAGCTGTGCTCGACGACATGCAGGTGATGGGTGCGCCAGGCCGGGTCGGGATGGCAGAAGGAATGCGTCCGCGTTTCGGGGTCGCTCGGCTCCGGGGCATGGGCCCACCCGATCGCGACCATGGTCGGCACGGCCGCGCTCACCGCGTCGTAGTCACTCACCACGGCCAGCATGTCGATGATCGGTTTGGCGGCCAGCCCCGGCACCGCCGTGCTCCCGATGTGCTCCACCGGCGCGGTGAGCCAGGGCAGCAGCACCCCCTCCACCCGGTGCCGCTCCCGATCGAAAAGGCTCGGCCACTGCGGGTCGTAAGCGACGATCTTAATTGGATCTTGGCGATCGGGGGCTCCCTCCATGCCCTTCATGGTGCCGTATGCTCGCAGGCCATGACGTCCGCCCCGCGACTGCGCATGAAAAAGCTGATGCCGCTGGCCTATCAGGCACTTTCGGACTGGCACATCGTGGTGTCCCGCACCGGCGCCGAGGCCGGTCTGGAGCCACTGCTGGTGGAGTTGGTCAAAGTCCGTGCCTCCCAGCTGAACCGCTGCGCCTTCTGCCTCGACATGCACGTGCACGAGGCGCGTGAGCTGGGTGAGCGGCAGGCGCGCCTCGACGTGGTGGCGGCCTGGCACGAATGCGGCGAGCTGTTCTCGCGGCGCGAGCGGGCCGCGCTCGAGCTGACCGAGGCGATGACCCGGCTCCCCGAGGCGGGCGTGCCCGACGATCTGTACAACCGGGTGGCGCAGGTCTTTACCCACGAACAGATCGCGGCTCTGGTCATGGCGATCGCCGTGATCAACGCGTGGAACCGGCTCGGGGTGGCCTCGGGCGCGATGCCGCCCCACCGGCCGTGACCGCGCATCTCATTGTGCTGCGGGGAAACTCGGGCTCCGGTAAGAGCACGGTCGCCGTGGCGCTCAGGGAACGGCTTGGCGCCAATGCGGCCTTGGTGCAGCAGGACTTCGTGCGGCGGACCGTGTTGCGCGAAGACGGCGGCGGCGACAACCGGGCCACGGCCGGACTGCTTGCGCAAATGGCTCGCTACTGTTTGGACAGCGGTTATCACGTCGTGCTTGAAGGCATCCTGGACAGGGGCCGCTACAGCGAGATGCTTGAGCCGCTGTGGCGATCGCGCTTGTGGGACACCCACCTTTACTACTTCCAGATCGGATTCGCCGAGACCGCGCGACGGCACGCGACGCGCCCCGAGTCGGCTCACTTCGACGTGGCGAAGATGCGTTCGTGGTACAGGGAGGACGACCGGGTTACCTTCGCGCAGGAGGCGGTCATCCCGGAATCGTCCACAATGGAGGAATCGGTGGCGCGCATCATGCGGGACCTTCAATCCCCGCGATGACATCGCCCAGTGCCGTGCGCCGGTAGAGCACCGAGCGCCCGGAACGAGCGCTGGTCAGCAAACCCGCGCGTTCCAGCACCCGCAGATGATCGCCGACCGAGCCGACGGCGAGGTTGGCCGAGCGGGCCAGCTGTGTCGTGCTCGCCGGCTCATCCAGCATCAGCAGCAGCGCGGCCCGGGAGCGGCCGACCAGATCGGCGAGCGCACCCGGCGCGGCCGAGCTTGGCTCCCACAGCGAGGCCGTGCCTCGCGCCGGGTAGACGATGGCCTTGGGCCACGGGTCCTCCGCGTGCACGGCCAGCTTCGGCCAGATGAAGACCGACGGGATGAACAGCAACCCGGCCCCACCGAGCTGGACCGGCTCGGCGTGCTGAAAACGGGAGATCTCGATGCCGTCGTCGCGCCAGCGAACCTGCGGATGCAGCCCGGAAAGCGCGGCGGCCCAACCGGCCCGGCTCAGCTCGCCGGAACGGTAGATGACGTCGCGTTCGCAGATGGCCCGCAGCTGCGGCCAGTCCGGGGCCAGCAACTCGTGCCACGCCCGCTCAAGCACCTCCGCGAGACGGGCCACGATGTCCCGTCCCCGCAGCAGGCGCAGCACTTTCTCGTCGGAGGCCGGCCGGTGACGGAGCGCCTCGGCGATCTCGGCGCGGGCTACCTTGAGCGGAGTGGCACGCATCGTGGCCAGATCGTCTTCGATCGACTGGGCCAGGCCCTGAGGCGGTGGCACCACGAAATTGGGGCCATAGCGAGGGGAGAACAGGGCCAGCAGCGCGTCGAGATCGGTGTCGCGGCTCAGGCGGGCGAAGGCGGGTTTGAGGCGGGCGGCCCAGGGCGGCCGATGCGAGCTCATCCCGCTCAGTACCCGCAAAAGATTCTCGAGTTCAAACAGCGGCGAGAGGGCGAACCTGCTGTGCAGCAGGTCATCCGCGCCAACCTCAAACCGGAGCATGACCTGACCTTACGGCTATAGCCGTAGGAATGGTGTGCCCAGCCGAGCCGATGCAGGGTGTATCCATGGCCGACAAACCCGCCACCTATCGAGAGGTGTTCGCGGTGCCCGCGTTCCGGGTGCTTTTCGCGAGCCGCTCGCTTGCCATCGCCGCCAACACCTTGCGGATCGTGGCGCTCTCCCTGCTGGTCTTCGCGGCCACCAAGTCCACCCTGCTCTCGGCCATCGCCTTCGGTATCGGGTTCATGCCGCAGGTGGCCGGGGGTCTGCTGCTCGGATCGCTGGCCGACCGGTGGCGTCCCCGGCCGCTCATAGTCACCGGTTTCCTTGTCGAGGCCGCGGTCGCGGTGCTGCTTGCCGCTTTCGCCATGCCGATCTGGCTCACGCTCGGCCTGGTGGCGCTGGCCGCCGCCTTCGCGCCGATCTTCTCCGGAGCGGCCAACCGAGTGATCTCCGAGGTGCTGACGGGCGACACCTATGTGCTCGGCCGGTCGCTTGCCACCATCAGCGCCGGGGCCGCGCAGATCGCCGGGATGGCCGTGGGCGGGCTTGCCGTTGCCGCCGCCGGCCCACGCCGAGCCCTGCTGCTGAGCGCGCTTTGCCTGCTGGTGTCGGCGTCCATCGTCGCCATCCGGTTGCCGAATTTCGAGCGGCCGCCCAGCGCTGACAAGCGTTCGGCTGTCGCGCAGAGCTGGTCCACCAACGTCGAGCTGTTCGGCGACCGGGGGATCCGGCGGCTGCTGATGGTGCAATGGCTGCCGCCCGCCTTCGTCGTGGGCGGTCAGGCGCTGATCGTCGCCTATTGCGCGCACCGCGGTTTCACGCCGGGCATGACCGGCGCGATGCTTGCCGCGGCCCCGGCCGGGATGCTCGCGGGAGACCTCGTGGTCGGGCGGCTGGTGCGGCCCACGGTGCGGACCCGCCTGGTGGCGCCACTCATTGCGCTGCTTGGCATTCCACTGATCCTGCTCGCCGTGAACCCGCCGCCTGCCGTGTCTGTGATCGCGCTGGGATTCGGCGGCGCCGGTTTCTCTTACCTGCTGGGCCTGCAGCAGGCCTTCCTGGACGCGGTGCCGGTGCCCCATCGGGGACAGGCGTTCGGGCTCCTGGGCACCGGGCTCATGACGCTGCAAGGCTTGGGGCCGCTGGCGTTCGGCGCGCTCGGGCAGCTGGCCGGCATCGGCCCGGCCATGGCCGTCGCGGGAGTCGCCGCGCTGTGCTCGGCCGGGGTGTGGGCGATGGCGTCCCGAAGCCGAGACGCCATCGCTGTTACGCCTTAGGCGCAGCTGAGCGTTGGGACGGAGTTGGTCCCGTTCCAATTCGCCAGGAACCCAAACTTCGTGCTGGCTCCGGGCGCCAGCGACCCGTTGTAGTTCACATTCCTGGCAATGACAGTGGCCCCGGTCTGCGTATAGCTAGCGCTCCAGATCTGGGTAATGGTCTGCCCGTTGGCGAAGTTGAAGCTGAGCGACCAAGACGTCATCTGCGTGGCCGTGGTGATGTTGGTGACGGTCACCTCGGCCTGGAACCCGCCCTGCCACTGGTTGACCACCTGGTAGACCGCCCGGCACCGCAGCGGCGGGATGGGGTTCGGGGTGGACGGGCTCGGCGACGGGCTGACAGTCGGCGACGAGGTCGGGCCTGCGGTCGGCGGAGTCGGTGGGACACCACCGATCGCGCTGACCAGAGGCGAGAACCACCGGTCGGAGATCTTCTGGTCGCCGGCGGCATTCGGGTGTACGCCGTCGGTGGTGTCGGTGGTGGTGTTGAAACCGGTCCACTGGTCGACCACGGTGATGGGTGATTGGGTGGTGGTCTTGCCCGCCGCCCAGCTCGGGATGGCGTTGTTGAAGTCCACCACCCGCTGCCCGCACGGCGTGCACTGAGAGGTGCCCATCGGGATGATCTTCGCGACGAGGATTCTCATCGCCGGGTTGCTGGCCCGCATCTGGTCCACCAACCGGCTGAACGCCGCGAGAATCGTCGCCGGCGCGATGTTGCTCCACACATCGTTCGTGCCAAGATGCATGATCACCACATCGGGGCGGGTGCCGGACAACCAGCCCACCAGCTGGTTCTGATTGGCGATGTTGGTCGCCAGGAAGCCGCCGTGGCCTTCGTTGTCGCCGTCATAGGCGACCCCGCAGCCCTGTGGTGGCAGCGTCCCGACAAAATCGATGTTGGTCTGACCGCTGTTCTGTAGACGATTCCAGAGCAGCGCACGCCAGCAGCCGGGCGATCCGGTGATGGAGTCGCCAAGCGGCATGATCCGTACGGCCGCGGCTTGAGCGGGGAGAGTGGGCGAGACGACGACGTACACGAGCGCGGCGATCAATGCCGCGACCGTGGCCGCCAGCGCAGCCAATGGGGCAGGACGTGCCATAGTGCCGGGTCCTTTCGAGGGGCGCGCAGACCCCCGCTGCCCATGCGGAGACCCGAGCGCTGCAGGTCATCAACGCGGCGATGGGGCGAGGGGTCCGGCTCCCGACGGACCGACATCGTCTGCCGTAGATGGTAACCGGGCGTTGACCTACGTCACTAGGCTGGCGGCATGGGGGACAGCGAGCCGGTGGCGGGCACAAAAGAGAGCTTTTACGCGCTAATGGACCAGCTCATCGGCGGGGTCGGCGGCCGGGTGCTGGAGATCGGGGCCGGGCGTGGCCGCAACTTCGACCGGCTGCGCCGCGACATCGAATGGATTGGGCTGGAGCCGGACCCGGCCCGACGCCGGGTGCTCAGCCAGGTGGCGGCGGCGCACGGGCATTCCAGCCCGATTCTGGAGGGCGGAGCGGAACAGATCCCGTTGCCCGACGCCAGTGTCGACGCCGTGGTGGCCAGGGTGGTGTTGTGCTCAGTGGCAGACCAGGCCAAGGTGCTGGCCGAGGTCAAGCGGGTGCTGAAACCGGGCGGCGAGTTCATTTTCTTCGAGCACGTGGCGGCCCGGCGCGGAAGCTGGAGTTACTGGCTGCAAAGGGCTTGGGCCCCGTTCTCGCGCCGTTTCGACGGCGGCTGCGACCCGACCCGCCAGACCTGGCGCTCCATTAACGAGGCCGGCTTCGCGCAGGTCGACATGCGATGGTTCCGCACAAAGCTGTTCTTCGACACCGACGCCCGCTACATCGGCGGCGTGGCGGTGACCTCGTGACAGCTGAGCTGGAGGACGAGGCGACGACCTCGATGCCCAAGCCTCTTGTGCGGTTGGGGGCTGCGGCGCTGCTGTTGCTCGGGCCATTGTTTCTGGCGGCCATCGACTATTTGTTGCTCCTGGTGGGGTACAGGTTGCTGCTGCTCATGGCGCCGGAGCTGTTTGACGGAGCCAACCGCGCAGCTGTGTCGGAATGGGCCTGGCAGATCGGCCTTTGGCGGCTGCCGCTGCACCTGATCATCTTGCTCCTGTACTCGGGTCGCAACCTATGGAGGTCAATGAGAACGGGCCTCGAAACGGAGCCCGCGGAAAAGACGGGCCTGACCCGATTTGCCTTCAAGGCAATCGAGCCGATCACCGTCTTCGCCGTCGCAGTTGTCGTCTTGGACGCGCATGTCAGTGACCGGCAACAGCTATACACGCTGGCGGCGGTCTCAGTGTTGCTGGTGACCTGGCCGTCCCTGCTGGCCATACTCTTCAAGCGGGTGCTGCGGCCGATCGGCCGGGCCTGGGCCCGGGCGGCCGACGACGGCATGGCCGAGGTGCGGACCTGCAAGACGGGTTACCACCACCGCTGGTGCGGCCACCTGGAAAACCCGGACTAACCGCTTCCTGTCCCTGGCTCAGTCAGCCTTCGCTGGGGTCGAGTTTGATGCTCAGCGAGTTGATGCAGTAGCGGGCGTCCTTGGGAGTCATGTGCTCGCCGTAGAAGACGTGGCCGAGGTGGCCGTCGCAGGTGGCGCAGCGGACCTCTGTGCGGACCATGCCGTGCGAGCGGTCCTCAATGTATTTGATGGCGCCCGGGATGGCCTCGTCAAAGGAGGGCCAGCCGCAGTGGCTGTCGAACTTGGTGGTGCTGTCGAACAGAAGCGCCCCGCAACCGCGGCAGTTGTACCTTCCCGCGGTCTTGGTGTCCACGTATTCCCCGCTCCACGCGGGCTCTGTGCCGCCCTGGCGCAGCACGCGGAACTCCGCGGGGTTGAGGCGGACCTTCCATTCGTCCTCAGAGATCTGCTCCATGCCCTAAAGGTACGCGGTAACGTCGGACCATGCCCAAGGCTGAGGCGCTCGAGTACGAGGTCGGTAATCGAAAGGTAAGACTTACCAGCCCGGAAAAGATCATGTTTCCGGAGCGCGGATTCACCAAGAAAGACGTGTTTGAGTACTATCTCGCGGTCAGCGAGCCGATGTTGCGCGCGGTCAATCACCGACCCACCACGCTGCAACGATTCCCCGACGGCATCGATGGCGAGATGTTTTATCAAAAGCGCATACCCACCAGGGGGGTACCGGACTGGATGCACACCGCCCAGATCACGTTCCCCAGCGGGCGCAAAGCCGATGAGCTGTGCCCGATTGAGCCGGCTCACCTGTTGTGGGCCGCGCAGATGGGCGCGGTCGTGTTCCACCCGTGGCCGGTAAGGGAACCGGCCACCGAAAACCCCGACGAGCTGCGGATAGATCTTGACCCGCAGCCGGGGACCGACTTCGTCGACGCCGCCCGGGTCGCGACCGAGCATGTCCAGGCGGTGCTGGATGAGGCGGGCCTTGTCGGGTACCCGAAGACAAGCGGAGGAAGAGGGGTCCACGTCTACGTGCGGATCAAGCCCGACTGGGACTTCATCGACGTGCGCCACGCCGCGATCGCGCTGGCGCGCAAGGTGGAGCAGCGCGACCCGGAGCGGGTGACCACGGCGTGGTGGAAGGAGGAGCGCGGCGAGCGGGTCTTCATCGACTTCAACCAGGCGGCCCGGGACAGGACCATCGCGAGCCCATATTCGTTGCGCGCCAACAAGAGGGCGACCGCGAGCGCCCCGCTCACCTGGGCGGAGCTGTCCGATGTGGAGCCCGACGACTTCGATCTGGAGACGTTGCCCAAGCGGCTGAAGAAGGTCGGAGACCCCTTCGAGTCCATGGATTCCAAGCACTTCGGGCTGGAAAAGCTCCTCGAGTGGTGGGAGCAGGACGCCCGCGAAATGCCGTATCCCCCAGATTATCCAAAAATGCCCGGTGAACCCCCGCGCGTCCAGCCAAGCAAAAAGGTAGCCGCCAACTGGGAAGAGTAGCCCTGGCGCATTGCCGCCGCCGCCGTCTGGACTGAGCGATCTTGCAAGCGTTCTTTGCTTGCAAGATCGGGAGGGAAGACGGTGGCTTTGGGGCGGCAATGCCGCGCGTTGCTTCGCACGCGCCAGAATTATTGTTTGGATTGAATGTCCAACGGGGACATTGTCGCCATGGCTACATTCTCTCGCTACCGCACTGCCCCCGGTGCTGGGACGCTGGCGGCGTTTCTGCTGGTGCTGATATTCGGCAGCCCGGCATACGTGCGCTGGGTGCAGAGCAATACAGATGAGGGCTCGGCGGGCGGCTGGTTCATGCGCCTGCTGGCCTGGCCGGCGTGGAGGTTTGACGCCCAGGACTCGGTGCAGAGTCTCATCGCCGACGACATCAAGGCGATTCTGGTGGTGCTGCTGACTTGGGGATTCATGGTGCTGCTGCCCGGGTCGCAGCTGGCCCGTGCCCGTGGCGGAGGCAGTCAGTTCCTGGCCGGTTGGGCCGCTTACATCTTCGCGGGCGCGTTCGCGGCGCTGCTTGCCGCTTTCGTGCAGACCAACCCCACCGTGCTGGGCGCCTTCAACGCCGCGGGAAGCGGGGCGATCTATGGCTTCTTCGTGGGCTGGATCGTCGGCGCGGCGGCCCTCGGTGGTTACCGAGGGACCTCCTCGTAGCGATTGACTCCAGCGACGGCCGCCGCCCAGTTTGGGCGGCGGCCGCTGTCGGAGCTGTCACAAGTTGAGCAGGGCGGCCGCATTGTCGTGCAGCAGCGCCTTTTCCTCTTCGTCGGTGAAGCCCAGGCTGTGGAAGGCGCTCAGCGCGAAAGCCGGATCGTCGAAGGGCCAGTCGCTTCCGTAAAGCACTTGGCGCACCCCGACTTTGCGTATCACCCAGCGGAAATGCTCGGCGTAGGGACCACCGGCCATCATCGGCCCGGTGGCCGACAGGTCAAAGTGGACGTTGTGCCCGTACCACGGATAGCGCCCCAGAATTTCGTAAACCAGCGTCTGGACGAAGTCAGGCCCGTTCATGTGGGCCAGGATGAGCTTCGATTCGGGGCAGGTCATGGCGAGGCGGATGAACTTGCCCGGCTGAGCCGGATCGAAGGGGCTGTAGCCATCGAAGAGCGTGATGATGCCGTACTCTCCCGCCCGGCGCACCAGGTTGGTCACCTCCTCGTCGCCGACATCGAACTCCTGCGTGTTCGGATGCAGCTTGAGCATGCGGGCGCCGAGCTGGGCCACCCGATGTAGCTCGGCCGAGGCCAGCTCGCGGTCGGCGGGGTGGACCGAGACGACCGGGATGAGGAACCCGTCTGTGCTCGCGGCCAGCTCTAGCACCGCGTCGTTCTGGCTGCGGGTCGTTTCCATGTCGTCGCGGGGCGCCATGACGATTGCCGTGGCGTGCTTCACCCGCGGCTGCCGCACGGCGGCGAGCAGCCCGTCGAGACCGAGTGTGTGATGGTCGCCCACGGACCTTTCCCGGTCGAGGGCGAGGTGCGCGTGGATGTCGATGACAGGCCCGTCGTACATGGGCCGATCTTAGTGTCCTTTTAGGACGCCGGACAGGTGGTGTTGTTGCGCGGAGGCTCCAGGCTGATCAGGTATTTGTTGACCGCGGCCGCGATACATCGGGTTTCCGGATAGGCCGTGTGGCCCTCGCCGTCCCAGCCGAGCACCACGCCGACCCCGAGCATCGCAGCCAGCTTCGGTGTCTGGTCGAAGGGGGTGGCCGGGTCGCCCTTGGTGCCCACCACGAGGATCGGGGGAGCACCGTTGGCCGGGCCGACCGGGTACGGATCGCGCTTGCCCGGCCACAGCGCGCAGGTAAGCATGCCGATCGCGAGGGGTGCGCCGAACACGGGGTATTTCGCGCGCCACTCCGACTGCAGCGAACGGATCCGCTCCACCGTCACCGGCTTGCCGTCGTCGGCGCAGTTGACCGCGGCGTTGGCATCGAAAAGGTTGCTGTAGTTGCCGTTCGGATCGCGATCGGAATAGGCGTCGGCGAGGGTGAAGATGCCCCCGGCCTTGCCGTCGCCCAGGTCGTCGAGGGCCTTGCCCAGGTCGGGCCAGCGGGTCTTGGTGTACATGGCGGAGACCACCGCCCACAGGATCCAGCCCGCAGTCGCGTGGCGTCCGTCACGGTAGCCGACCGGGTTGGTGCGGGCCTGTTCCATCAGCTTGAGCACGACCGCCTGCGCGTCGCCGCTGATCGGGCAGCGGCTGGCGTTGTCGGCGCACCACGCGGCGAAGTTGCCGAAAGCCAGCTCGAAGCCCTTGGCCTGCCCCTCGGACGACTCGACCGAGTTCGCCTGCGGGTCGACGGCGCCATCGAGAACCAGCGCGCGGATCTTGTCGGGGAACAGCTGGGCGTAAACCGCACCGAGCAGGGTGCCGTAGGAGTAGCCCAGGTAGGTCAGCTTCGGGTCGCCCAGCTCCTCGCGGATCTTGTCCATGTCGCGGGCTGCCTGCTCGGTCGAGTAGTAGGGCAGCTTGGCGCCGTATTTCGCGTCGCAGGCGTCGACCATCTTCCTGTTGAGCGCGACCACCTCGTCGAACGCGCTCTGGCTGAGCGGGTCTGGCTCGGCGCCGAAGCTCGCGTCGAGGCCGGCCGAGTTGTAGCAGGTGATCGGGTCGGAGCGACCCACCCCGCGCGGGTCGAAGCCCACGATGTCGAAGCGGCGGGTGATCTCCGCGGGGAGCCCCTGGGTCAGATAGATCGCCAGGTCGACCCCGGAACCTCCCGGCCCGCCCGGGTTGACCAGCAGCGAACCTATCCGGTCGCGCTGGTCGTCGGCGCGCGCCCGGATCACGGAGATCCCCAGCGTGCGGCCGTCGGCCTTGTTGCCCCAGTCTTGCGGCACCTGGATGGTGCGGCACTGGAACGAATAGCCGGCCGGAACCCGCCCGAGGAGGCTGCGCGCCTCACCTGAGCAGGAGGTCCAGCCCGGCTCCGGGCTTGCTTCGCGGGCTTGCCCGCCGTCGAGGATAGGCGGCAGGAAACAACCGGCGAGCGCGACGGTCATGGCCAGAAAGGCGATGCCGAGGCGTGAGGGGAGGCGCACCACGCCCGCGAGCCTATCCGCTCGTTTCCAGAACGGCGTCGACGCTCAGTTTGAGCGGACGTTCGAGCTGGTCGTAGCGGCATGATTGGGGCTCGCGGTCGGGCCGCCACCGCTTGAACTGGGCGGTGTGCCGGAATCGATCACCCTCCATCGCGTCGTAGCCGACCTCGACCACCAGCTCGGGGCTCAGCGGCTCGAAGGAGAGATCCTTCTTGCCGGTCCACCGGCTGACCGCGCCCGGCATGCGCTGGCTGCCACCCGTGGTCGCCTGCTCGGCCCAATCGGCCCAGGGGTGATCCTTCGGGTTGCGGTAGGGCTCGATCTCGTCGAGCAGCTCCTTGCGGCGGGCCAGGCTGAACGAGGAGCTCACGCCGACGTGATGGAGCACGCCTTCGTCGTCATAAAGTCCTAAAAGGAGGGACCCGACGATCGGGCCTGACTTGTGGTAACGGAACCCGCACACCACCGCATCGGCGGTGCGGGCGTGTTTCACCTTGAACATCAGGCGTTTGCCGGGCTCGTAAAGCATGTCGGCGGGCTTGGCGATCAGGCCGTCGAGGCCGGCCCCCTCGAACTCGGTGAACCAGCGCCGCGCCACCTCGGCATCTGTCGTGATCGGAGTCAGATGGATCGGCGGCCGAACCCCGTTAAGGGTTTTGAACAGCAGCTCGCGGCGTTGCTGATAGGGCTGTTTCATGAGGTCGTCGTCGCCGAGGGCGAGGATGTCGAAGGCGATGATGTCGGCGGGGGTCGTTTCGGCGAGCATCTTCACGCGCGACGCGGCCGGGTGGATGCGCTGGCCGAGCAGCTCGAAGTCGAGGCGTGGCAGCTTGCCCTCCTCGCGGCGGATGACGACCAGCTCGCAGTCGATGATGCAGCGCTTGGGAAACTGCTCAAGCACCTGCGCCACCACGTCGGGGAAGTAGCGGTTCATCGGCTTCTCGGTGCGGCTGCCCAGCTCGACCTCGTCGCCGTCGCGGAAGATGATGCAGCGGAAGCCGTCCCACTTGGGTTCATAGGTCATGCCGGGCGCTTCGGGCAGGCCGTCGACGGCCTTGGCGAGCATCGGCTCGACCGGTGGGGTGATGGGAAGGGTCATGCCGCTGGGGCGTTCTGCCATAGGCCCATAACGTTGCCCTCCGGATCGGTGAAGTAACCGGTGAAGCCCATGTCGGCGACGGCTTGGCGGCCCATCAAGGTCTTGCCGCCCAGCCTTTCCACCTTTTCCAGCGCCTCATCGATGTCGTCGACGCCGATGGTGAGCACCGGCGAGGTAATCGGAAACTCCGCCTTGTCGAACAGCCCGCCATTGATGGCGCCCGGCTTGAGCGGCATCATGTCGGGGCCGACCTCGGCGGTGGTCACGCCGTGATAATTCATGCCCGGATAGGCCTGGATCTGCCACCCGAAGGCCTCACGGTAGAACGTCTTCGCCCGCTCGACATCATCAGCGGGAACCTCGAAATGCACCACACTGTTGGCCATACCGCCCATCCTATTCAAGGGGTGTGTCAAAACGAGCGGAAGTTGCGGATCGGCGCTCTTGGCCCGTAGCGCGGCGCCCCCAGCCCGGCCGACTCGATCATGAGGCAGACCCGGCCCCGGTGCCCGGCATAGGGCTGCAGCAGCTCGAGCATCCGCTCATCGGTTCCGCGTGGCTCACCGGCCAAGGCCCAGCTGACGAAGTTCTTCATGTGGAAGTCGCCGACGCTGACCGCATCGGCGTCGCCGAAGACGAGCCGGGTCACCTCGGCGACCGTCCACGGCCCGATGCCGGGGATGCTCAACAGCCGCTTCGCGAGCGCCGCACTGTCCACACAGGACTCAAGCCGGGGCGCCTCAAAAGCCGCCCGCCGCAACACTTCCGCTCGCCGCTGTTCAAGGCCTAGAGCATGAAATCCCCAATATGGGGTACCAAGAATCGCCTCCGGCGAAGGCGGCAGAAGCAACCCGGCCACAGGCCCCGGCGCCTCCTCGCGGAAATGCCGCACGATCGCCGAATACGCCTGGTAGGCCTCCTTGCCGGTGACCTTCTGCTCGCAGATGGCCCGCATCAGACGGGGAAAGACCAGCCCTGTTCGGGGCAGAGTGACCGGTTTCAGCCGTTTCAGCAGCGGATGCTCGGGTGCGAAACCGGTGACGTCGTCCAGCTCGCCGAGCATGCCCGGCGCGCGCTCAAGCAACCAGGGCCCACCCGGGCCGTGCGCCTCGACCTGCGGATGCAAGCGGATCGAGCCCGGCCCGTGCGGGGTGCGGGCAGCCAGCCAGAACGACCCGTCGATCCAGCGGGCGCACGGATCGTAGCGGGTGAAACCGATGAGGCTCAGTGCGCTCATCTACCACGCCGACTTTTGATAGTCCTTCAGGAAGCAGCCGTAAAGGTCTTCGCCAAGCTCGCCACGCACGATCGGATCGTAAACCCGTGCCGCGCCGTCGACCAGATCCAGCGGAGCGTGGAACCCCTCCTCGTGCAGGCGCATCTTGGTCGGGTGCGGCCTTTCGTCGGTGATCCAGCCGGTGTCGACCGCGGTCATCAGGATGCCGTCGGTTTCGAGCATCTCCTTGGCGCTGGTGCGGGTCAGCATGTTGAGCGCGGCTTTGGCCATGTTGGTATGCGGGTGGCCCGGCCCCTTGTAGCCGCGGCCGAACTGGCCTTCCATCGCGGAGACGTTCACCACGTACTTGCGGCGGGCAGGCGACTTCGCCATCGCCGGGCGCAGCCGGCTCACCAGCACGAAGGGGGCCGTGACATTGCACAGCTGCACCTCGAGCAGCTCGATCGGGTCCACCTCGTCGACGACCTGGACCCAGCTGTTGGTGGCGGCGGTGTCGGGTACCAGCCCGCCCGCGTCGATCACAGTGCCGCGCGAGGTGAGCGCGAGCGCGGTCACCATTTCTGGGTCGAGCATCTGGTGCGGCATCGACTGGATCGCCGCCGCGGCCGGCGACGAGCCCGTGTAGTGGCCGAAGGAGATCAGCTCGGGAAGCCGCCCGTCAGGAAGCGGAGCCGCTTCGGCCGCGACCAGCGGCGCGTAGGCGCCCGGGCTGCGGCGCACCGTCTGGGCGGCGTTGTTGATGAGGATGTCGAGCGGACCCTGGTCGGTCACCGCGTCCGCGAGCGCCACCACCTGGGCCGGGTCGCGCAGGTCGATGCCCACGATGCGTAGCCGGTCGAGCCAGTCGTGGCTGTCGGGCATCGCCTTGAAGCGGCGGACAGCATCGTTGGGAAAGCGGGTGGTGATGGTGGTGTGAGCGCCGTCGCGCAGCAGCCGCAGCGCGATATACATCCCGATCTTCGCCCGCCCGCCGGTGAGCAGGGCCCGCTTGCCGGTCAGGTCGGTACGGGCGTCGCGGCGGCTGCGGTTCAGCGCGGCGCACTGCGGGCACAGCTGGTGGTAGAACGCGTCGACCAGCGTGTAGCGCTCCTTGCACACGTAGCACGGCCGGGCCCGCTTCAGCTCGCCGGCCGTCGCGCCGATCGTGGGTGAGGTCAGCTGGATCCCGGCGGTCTCGTCATCGATGCGGCCCGGCGCGCCGGTCGCCGTGGCGGCCGTCACCGCGTTGTCGTTGGCGAGCACCGACTCGCGCGCCTCCCGGCGGCGCTGCTGCTTGACCGCCTTGAAGATGGCGGCCGTGGCCAACCGCACCTTCACCGCATCGGGGTGCTGGGGTGGCAGCTTTTCGACGTCGGCTAGCACGTTCAGGCAGATTTCGAGGTGGCGGGGATCGATTGACACCCGCCAAGGGTACCGGGACTGCGGCGCAAGCCCTGCTGCGCTTATGCTCATCGCCCCTACCCGCTATGGAGGTTTGTCGTGTCCTTCGCGCATGCTGCCGTGGCGATGGGGCTCAGCGCCGCGGTGGCCCTCTCCGGCGTGGGCCTGCCCCAGCAGGCGGATCTGCGGGTGCGGGACCTGAGCAGCAACGGCGAGCCCCTGTACCTCAGTCCAGGGGTGTCCGGCACCCGGCTGCTGGAGGTCACGGCCCCCGACGCCGCCTGGGAGTTCCCGTTCGAAATGATCATTGATCTGTCCCGGTTGGACGGCCGCATCTCGGTCGTGACCGAGTCCACCCAAGCCACCTGCGCGGAGAACGGTTCGCAGCGGGTCTGCCGGGGCTGGCTCGGATCGGGCGGGATGACGGTGGGCCTGCGCATGACGGTTTCCGCCGATGCGTCACCCGGGCCTGCCGGCACGATCGGCTATCGGGTTCGCCCGACCAGCGGCGAGGTGACCGACCCCAACAGCGGCAACGATTCCGGCTCGCTGGAGCTCGATGTGATGCGCCGCGAGCTCGGGGCGGACATGGAGCTCACCACGCCCGACGTGACCGGCAGGGTGGGTCAGACGGTTACCGCGAGCATCAAGGTGCACAACAAAGGCCCCAATACTCAGATGAGTTACACCCTGCGGTCGCCGCACATCGCCGATCCGGCGATTCAGATCGTCTCAGGCAAGCCCTGCTCGGGGTCGTCGAGCAGCATCCGGTGCGCTATGAAGGCCATCCGTCCGGGCGAAACAAGAACGGTGACGATCGATTTTAAGCTGACCGGTTGTCCTCCCGCCGGCAAGAGCTTTGTGGTGTTCGCCATGGAGTGGGTGATGGAAGATCCCAATCAGCAGAACTCCGACCCCCGAGTCGACCTCCACGCCACCGGGTGCACCAACGCACCGGTGCCCGAGGCCGCGGTCAACGCCGTGACGCCGTCGCCCACCGGCCAGGCCGAGCCGTCGCCCACCGGCCAAGCCGAGCCGTCGCCCACGCCGTCCACGTCCATTCAGCCGATCGCCTCCAGCCGCCCGGCCTTCGCCGTCGCGGGATGGGTGATCGCACTGGCGGGCCTACTTGTGGTGGCGGCAGCCATCGCCGGATGGGCGATCTGGCGATACCGTCGCCATCACCCCACGCGCGACTTGTAGACGTGCTCGGCCAGGACAGCACAGCAGCGCAGGTTTCGATAACGGCTCGCGTAGTCCAGCCCGTACCCGACGATCATGCCTTCGCCGATATCGAACCCCACATACTTGACCGCGTCGGGCATCGGCGGCGCCTTCGGCTTGCGGAACAGGGTGAAGACGTGCGCTGAGGCGGGCTTGCGGGCACCGATGTTGGACACCAGCCACTGGGCGGTCAGCCCGGTGTCGATGACGCCGTCGACCACCAGCACATGGCGGCCCGTGACATCGATGTCGAGATCCTTGAGCAGCCGCACCGAACCCGACGACTTGGTGCCCGAACCATAGGAGCGGATGGCCATCCAGGCTATTTCGACATGCCGGGTCAGCGCCCGGGCCAGATCGACGGTGAGCATCGCCGCGCCACCGAGAACCCCAAGCAGGACAAGGTCTTTGCCCTCGTAATCGCGCTCGATTTCTGCTGCCAGCTGGTCGATCCGGGCCAGGATTTCGGCTTCTGAGTGGAGGACTTCTGCGAGGTCGTCAGCGACATCGGCGACGTTCATGCGCGGATGCTATCGCATCGCCGCTTCGCCGCTTCGGCCCTAGGCTGATGCGCGAACCAGCGCCCGGTGCAGTAGCTTCGGATCGCCAAGCAGCTGACGCAGCCGTTTCTCAAGGCCCGCAATGGGAATCAGGTTCTGCGGGGCGCGCGGGTCCTTGTAGGGCACCGACGCGAAGCGGGGGATGGTCACGGCAGAGAGGCCGGCCAGCCGGATGGCCTCATGCTCGGGCAGCTCGGCCGAGCACTCGACCCGCACGATGCCGGCCCACGGCGCCCCTGAGCCGCCAGGAAGCTTCAGGTACCAGGTGATGCGCTGATAGATCCCGCCAATGAGGAACACCGGCGTGCGCTGACCGGGTTTCAGCGCGGTGACGATGCCAACGAGTGACTCGGGCAGGTACTGCTTCTGCTGTGTCTTGACGTAGCCGAGCGCGCGGGGCAGGGTGCCGCGCGAGCGCAGCGGCCCGTCCACGATCAGCAGGTCGTCGTCGGTGCGGGCCAGTGACGAGATGTTGATTTCCAGCTCGGTCAGGTGGGCCTGCACCGCATTGGAAAGCCCGGCCTCGTCGGCCCCCTGTACGCAGACGGCGCGGTAACGGGCCGGTGCCGTGCCCACATCGGACACCTCTTCGGCGGAGGTGAAGATGGTGCGCTGCACCTGGGCGGCGGCAAGCTTGGCCTGCCCCGGCGTGCACTCCACCACACCGGCCGCGTAGGAGCAGGCCAAGCCGGGGTGCAGGCCTATCCAGAGCCGGGCATCGGTGCGGCGCACGCCGTCGACGAGAAGCACGCGCTGGGGGGCGCTCAGCCCCGCGGGTGGGTCGATGGGCTGCCACTTCTTGGCGTCGACCTCAATGTTGGTGTCGAGCTTCGCGGTGCTCGACGCCGTCGGCCCCCGGTCGGTCGCCTCGGCGCTCGACCCGAAACCAGGATTCCACGCATCAACGTGAAACTGCATGAACACTTTTTAACCTATGCGTTCAACCCGGGCGCTTCGAGCATCCTTGGTGATCTCGAAGCGGACCGGGATGCGCTCGGCCAGACTTGGCACGTGAGTGACCACTCCTACCATCCGATTCCCTGTAGCGGCAAGGTTTTCCAGCGTGGCCGCGACCGTGTCCAGAGTGGACGCGTCGAGGGTGCCGAAACCTTCGTCGAGCATGATGGATTCCAGGCTTGCGTTTGACGACATGCCTCCGAGCTGGTCGGCAAGGGCCAGGGCCAGGGCAAGTGAGGCCTGGAAGGTTTCCCCGCCTGACAATGTTCTGACAGCTCTGCGCAGACCGGCGTCATGGTGGTCGACGACGAAGAACTCGCGGTCGTCGTGGATGAGGTCGTATTGCCCGTTGGACAGCTCCCGCAGGATCCCGGAAGCCCCCGAAACCAGGGCTTCCAGCGCCTCCTGCAGCAGCCAGGCCTCGAAATTGTTGGCGCGCAAGTGCTGCGCCAGGGTTGAGGCGATCTGCCGATCGGCCTCCACCGCGGCCCGCTGCGAGCGCAGCGACTCCGCCTGCGCCTGCATCTGGATTATCCGCTCCCGCACCGCGCTGGCCCGCTCAACGGCCACCGCGGCGGCCCGCTGATGCTCTCCCGGCCGCGGCTTGGCCAGACCGGAATCGGTGAAAAGCTCGTCGAGCGAAGCCATCGCCCGAGTGACTTCGCCGCTGGCGGTGTCGTGTTCTTTACGCAGCCGGGCCCGCTGTTTCTCTCCCGTGGTCACCTGTTCGGCTGCCCAGCCCGACATGGAGGCCCATGCCCGGCCGAGGTCGTCGCGGTCGGCGGACGGTGGCCCGAGCACCGCCACGGTGTCGCGGGCGGCGTCGAAGTCGCGCCAGCCCCTGCGCAGGCGTTCCTGTGCCTGCTGCGCCTCCAGCGAGGCCTTGCGATGGGCCTCACGCGCGGCGCGCAGCTCGCCGGAGGCCGCCGCCAGCTCACGCTTGTGGGTCTCCACGGCTTTGAGCTGGCCGCGCAGGATTTCCTGCGACTCGGTGCCGGCCAGCATGGCGTCCACTTCGGACAGCCGGGCGGCCAGCTGGTCGTGCGACGCCTGGGCCGTGGTCACCTTGCGGTCGGACTCGCGGGCCGCCAGGTCTGCCCTTTCGAGCTGTTTGCGCGCCTTCTCGGCCTCGTCTTCGGCCTGTGCCACCACATGTTTGGCCGCCACCATGGCCGGCTTTTCCGGCTGGGCCGGCACCTTGGCGACCGTCTGCTCGCAGACCGGGCAGGCGTGTCCGGCCACCAGGTCTCGGCGTAGCCAGGCGGCGCGGTCGGCGGTCTGCGCGGTGAGCAACGCCTGCTGCGCGCTGGTCACCGCTTCGCTCGCCGCCGCCGAGGCCTTGTGCGCCGCCTTGAGCTGTTTGTCGGCGGCGGTGTGCGCCTTCTGGGCCTGGGCCAGATCCTTGTCGAGCGCGGTGAGCCGGGTGGCGACCTTGCCGCGCTCCTCGTGCAGATTGAGCACGGCCGCGATGGCCGCCGGATCGGGGCCGCTGTCGAGCTGGTGGCGCAACTTCTCCTCGTGCTCTTCGGCCGCGCCGACCGCCACCGCCGCGTCGGCGATGCGGGCCGTCGCCTCGTTCGCACTCGCGGCCAGCGAAGCGGCATCGCGCGGTGGGCGCACCAGCGCCAGCAGCGACAGCCGCTTCTCCACCTCGGCCACCGCGTTGGCGGCGACAGTCCTGCTTTCCTGCGCTTTGGCCAGCACAGGCAGCGCCTTCTCCACCAGATCGGTGATCCGGGTCATCAGGTGCAGGTCTTCCTCGGCTGCCTCCAGCGCCTCCTCCGAGGCGGCGGCGGTCAGCTCGGCGAGCACCGGCTCGGTGGCGGCCAGCTGTGCCGCCGCCTCGGTCACCAGGCCGGTGGCGCGGTCACGCACCTTCTCGTAGACGTCCAAGCCCAGCAGGCGCACCAGAATCTCTTGCCGCTCCGCCGGTTTGGCGTGCAGGAAGGCGGCGAACTCGCCCTGGGGAAGCACCACGCACTTGATGAACTGGTCGTAGGGAAGCCCCACCACGTCAACGATGGCGGTGTCCAGCTCCGCCGGGCTCCCGGCGAGGGCCTCACCCAGCTCATTCAGCAACTCCGAACCGTCCAGAGTGGACGGATCGAAGCCGGGCGAGAGGGCCTGCAGCGCAGCGGCGCGGGTGGAAGCGCGGCCTTTTCCGTCGCGGCGCACCACCCGCGTCACGGCGTATCGGGAGCCGCCCGCTTCGAAGATGAGCCGAACCGCGGCCTCGGTCGCCGACGGGGCAAGCGCATGCGCGACCGACCGGGCGCCCCAGCGCGGTGCGGTGCCGTAGAGCGCGAAGCACATCGCGTCGAGGATGGTGGACTTGCCCGACCCGGTGGGCCCGATCAGGGCGAAGAAGTCGGTATCGGTGAAGTCGACGACCGCCGGCTGACGGAACGCCGCGAACCCGCGCATGTCCAATCGCATCGGCCTCATGCCATGGCCTCCTCACGTCGGCCATCACCTGCGGTGAAGGCATGAGAGAATCCCAATCTCATGATGAGCTCGACAAGCTCGCTCATGACACCGTGCTCACTTCGTCGTAGAGGCGGTCGAAGAGGGCTTGGGTGTGCGGGTCGGTGCTGCCGCGCTGCTCCAGGTAGTCGGCGAAAAGCTCTGGCGCGCTTCGCCCCGCGCGCACGGCGCGGGCCTTTTGGCTCAGGTCGCCCGGGTCGACCCGGATCTCCAGAGCACGCGGGAACATCTCCTGTATCTGTTCGCGCAGACCGGCCCGTGTCGGCTCGGTCACATAGACCCGCAGCCACGCCTCGCCAACCTCAAGCGCGGCAAGCTGTTCCACCGTGCCACGGATGGTGCGCAGCGGCACCGCCACGGGCACCGGCACGACCCGGGCCTTCGCCGTGGTGTCGGCGCTGACCTCCACCATCGTCACCGAGGAGGCGTTCTCCTCCTCGCCGAAGTCGATGGCGATCGGCGACCCGCTGTAGCGCACCGGACACGGCCCGAACATCACCTGCGCGCGGTGCAGATGCCCCAGCGCGACGTAGTGGGTGTTGGCCGGGAACACCGAGGTGGGCACCGCATAGCCGAGGATCGTGTGCGCCTCGCGCTCGCCGCCGCCCATCAGTCCACCCACGACGGTCATGTGCCCCATGATGAGGTTGACGACACCCGCCTGCGGCTCCTGCGCGAAAACCGACAGCAACCGCGACACGTGGTCGGCGTACGTGGCCTGGGCCTGTGCCTCGGTCAGCGAGAACATCTCCAGCGCACGCACCGCATAGCGCTGGGACAGGAAGGGCAGCGCGACACAGCGCCACCGCTCGCCGCCGCGGGTGGTGCCCGCGATGACATGGTCCTCCACGCGATCGCTGACCCGGCCGCGCAGGGTGATGCCGGCGGCGTCGGCCCACGGCCGCAACGCGTCGAGCGCGGCGCCATTGTCGTGGTTGCCGCCGATGGCCACCACGTCGGCGCCGGTGGCCCGCAAGGCGGTCAGCGCCCGCGTCACCACCTTGGTCGCCTCCGGCGACGGCTGGGCGTTGTCGTGCAGATCGCCCGCTACCAGGATCAGATCCGGTTTCTCTTGGCGCGCAATGTCTATCACGTTGGCGATGGCGGCGATCTGCTCATCGAGACGCGAGCGTCCCTTGAGCACCTTGCCGATGTGCCAATCGGAGGTATGAAGGATTTTCATCAGAACGGGATCCCGTCGTCTTTGCCCTTCACCACCGTCAGCGGATCGGTGGCACTGATCATGCTGGCAAGCGTGGCCCTCGGTGCCGGGCCGGCCTCTCCGGGCCGGGTTGCCCACGCAGGGAAGGGGAACTCGATAGCGAGCGGCACCGGAATCTCGGGCTGCGCCACGAACATGGTGCCCGGCTTGGCAAGCAGCGCGCGCTGGCGCTGCGCGGGCGGAAGAAACCCATACTCGGGCCGGGAGGCCTCGGCCGGGTCGAGCCGGCCGACCACCCGGATGGCCGAGTTGGCCACGATGCGCCGCTCCACCTCGGAGGCGGTCTGCTGCGCCCCGATCAGCACCACGCCAAGGGATCGGCCCCGCTCGGCGATATCGAGCAGCACGTCCTTGATGGGACTGGAGCCATCGCGCGGCGCGTATTTGTTCAGCTCGTCGAGGACCACGAACAGCAAGGGCTTGGCGCTGCCCGCCTTCTCCTTGCGCTCGAACTCCGTCTTGAGCGTGACGCCGACGACGAAGCGCTGTGCCCGGTCGGGCAGGTTGTGCAGGTCGACGACGGTGACCTGGGCGCCGTCGGCCGTGGAGATGCGGTGCTGCTGCTTGGCCGGGAGGTCACCGCGAATCAGGCGGGCCAGGTCGCGTTTGCTGTTGATGAGCCGCCGCGCGAAGGCGTTGATCGTGCCTAGACCGACCGCGCTGCCCGCCCACCCGCCGCGGGTGGCGTCGTCGTTGAGCTGCTCCACGAGGTAGTCGACGAGCTGTTCATAGCTGTGGATGGGGGTGCCGTCGATGCTGATGCCGCCGTCTTTGTCGACGGCGTTGCGCGCCAGCTGCGCGGTGACCGAATGCACCACCATCGTGTATTGCTGGCGCTCGTCGTCGGCATCGGCGAACACGTAGGGCAGCAGCCGATCCGAACAGAACTCGGAAAGCGTCCAGTAGAAGGGATCCACCCCGGTCAGCCGGCTCGCCACGTCTGGGCTGCCGGTGCGGTCGCCCGCGCGGGCCGGGGCGTAGACGCTCACCTGAGGGAAGGGGCCTGCCTCCAGCCCGAGCCGGTGATAGGCCGCGCGGGTGCGCTCATCGAGCCTCGTGTTTGGATGATCCAGGAACAGCAGGTCTTCGCCCTTGACGTTGAAGATGAGCGCCTTGGTGTTGATGGCGTCACCGCCGAAGACACCGGACTTGAAGACCGAATAGAGCAGGAAGGTGGCGAAGCTGGTCTTCGTGGCCACCCCGGAGATGCCCGAGATGGAAACGTGAGCGCCCCGGCTGCCGTCGAGAAAGTCGGCGTTGAGGAAGACGGGCTGGCCGTCTCGCCCCGTACCCATAGGAAGGCGCCTTTGCATCCGATCGAAGGACAGCGCGCTGTCGCGGGCCTCGCCTTCGGCCCGATAGGCCACCGCACCGGGCAATGGCGGAACGTAAACCTCCGGCTCCACACGGGTGACGGTGACCTCGGCCGCCTCCTGAACCCGGGCGGGCAGCATGCCGTCGGCGATGGCGAAAACATCGGAGTCGAAGCTGGCGCCCTCGTGCCGGGCACGCACCGCGGTGACCACCCCGGCGATGGTGACGCGGCCGTGATCTGCCAGCTCACGCTGGGTCACCACCACGTCGTCAAGCTGCAAATAGGACCCGTCTTCGGAGTTGACGGCGGCCCAGAACGTCAATGGACTGGCGTCCTCGGTGCCGAGCACTCTCCCAACAGGTGTTCCAACCTCAGCCACGGCCAAGACCATACCCCCCGGGTATGACCTTCACCCCAACGACCGACTAGGCACGCTGATAGGTAAGGAAAAGCGTGCCGTCGTCCGAAACGGTCCAGTCGGCCAGGCGCATCCGCCGCACCTCGTGCGGCAGGCCCGCGGTGATGCGCCCGGCGCCCGGCCCGGCCAGCAAGGGAGCCAGGCTGAGCCGGAGCTCGTCGATCAGATCCTCCTTCGCCAGCGCGGCGAAGAGCTGTGGCCCGCCCTCGCACAGGATCTGGTTCAGGCCGAGCGACTTCAGCTGCGCCAGCCCGGCGGCGAGGCTGGGGCCGCGAATCACATCGACCACTTTGGACAGTTCGGCCGACGCCGCAATATCATCTGTGGTGAGGACGGCCGCCCTGACCGGAGCGGCGGCAAGCGCTGGGTGGCTTGGATCGAGAGCGAGGTTTCTCGATACCACCACCAGTCGCGGGTACTCGGCGAGCCCGTGTTCCACCCGCCACGCCCGGCGGGGTGCGTCGAGCGTGAGCGGCCGGTAGTTCTCGGCCCGAAACGTGCCCGCCCCGACGAGCAGCGCGTCGCATTCGCGCCGGAGCTGACGGAACAGTCTCTTGTCCGCCTCGCCGGACAACCCGGCGGAGAGTCCATCGATGTGTGTCGCGCCGTCGAGGCTCGCCACAAAGTTGACCTTGAGCACTATTCGCCCGCAGGTCCAGTGACCGGAGGGGTGGGTCTGGGGTCGCGGTGCTGGCAATCGCACCAGGAATGCCCAGGGCAGCTCTCGTGCCGCTTCTCTTTGCAAGCTCGGCAGACCATTTCCTCAACCTATCCGGCTTGAGGCCCATCCAGTCATGATCTGGCATGTCAGCTGCCTATTTAGGTAACGGATTGGGATCGCTCCCAGAGGCCTATTGACACTTACGTAACGCGCTGGCAATCATGGGAGCGCTCCCCCCGGGAGCGCTCCCATGATTTCGCCCATATTGAGAAAAGGGGCCAGCATGAGCGTTACAACGCGCCGCCGTAAGTTCGCGGTGGTCGCTCTGGCTGCGGTCACCGCGCTCGGCGGTCTCGCAGCTTGTAGCAAGAAAGACGAAGAGGCGAAGCCCGGCGAGATCAAGCTCGTCGTGGACCACTTTGGTGAGTTTGGGTACGACGAACTGGTCAAGCAGTACGAGAGCACCCACCCCGGCATCAAGGTGGAAATTCGCAAGACAGCACAGCTCAACGACTATCGGCCGCTGCTGGTCCGGTACCTCGCCACCCAGAAGGGTGCGGGCGACGTCGTGGCCCTGGAAGAGGGCATCATCACCGAGTTCAAGGCGAACCCGGCGAACTGGATCGACCTCAAGCCGTACGTGGGCGACAAGCGCAACGACTACCTGCCGTGGAAGTACGACATCGGAGTGCTCGCGGACGGCCGGCTGATGGCCCTCCCGACCGACGTCGGCGGCCTGGCCACCTGCTACCGCAGTGACCTGTTCAAGGCGGCAGGCATGCCGTTCGAGCGGGAGAAGGTTTCCGCCAGCTGGAAGACCTGGGCCGACTTCATCAAGGTGGGCCAGGAGTACAAGACGAAGTCCGGCGGCAAGGCTCTGCTCGACACCGTCACCACCGCGTTCAGCGCTGCCATGTCGCAGGCCGGTGGCGATGGCTTCTACGACAAGGACTTCAACGTCGTCGCCGACAAGAGCGCGACCGTGAAGTCGGCGTGGGACACCGCGATCAGCCTCGCCAACGCGGGCATCACCGCGAAGATCCGCACCTGGTCACCGGAATGGACGGCCGGCTTCCAGCAGGGCACCTTCGCGGCAACCCTTTGCCCGTCATGGATGCTCGGCATCGTCGAGCAGAACTCCGGCGCGGCCAACAAGGGCAAGTGGGATGTCGCCGATGTTCCTGGCGGTGGCGGTAACTGGGGTGGTTCTTTCCTCGCCGTGCCAACCCAGAGCAAGCACCCCAAGGAGGCCGCTGAACTGGCCGCGTTCCTCACCAACGCGGACAGCCAGGTTGCCGCGTTCAAGGCCAAGGGCCCGCTGCCGTCGAACCTGAAGGCACTGGACAACTCTGACTTCAAGGCCTACAAGAACGCGTACTTCAGCGACGCTCCGGTCGGCGCGATCTTCGGTTCGGGCGCCAAGACGCTCAAGCCGCTCGTGCTCGGTCCGAAGCACCAGGCGGTCAAGGAGCGGGCGTTCGAGCCTCAGCTCCAAGCCTTTGAAGGCGGCCAGGTATCGGCTGCCAAAGCCTGGGAAGACGCAATAAAGGACGCCAAGACACAGGGCGCTTTCTAACACCCGGTTTCTCCTGGCGGACAGTGGCGAACCACTTCCACGCCGCTGTCCGCCAGGACCTATTGAGTCACAAGGAAGCCCATGTTCTCGCGTTGGGACATCAAGTACTCCCCGTACCTCTATGTGGCCCCATTCTTCGTGCTGTTCGGGGTCTTCGGGTTGTACCCGCTGCTGATGACCGCCTACATGTCGCTGACCGACTGGAACCTCATCGGTGATCGCTCCTTCGTCGGCCTGGAGAACTACTCGGCGTTGCTAGTCGACGAGTACTTCTGGAACGCGGTTCGCAACACCTTCGCCATCTTCCTGATCGCCACAGTCCCGCAGATGTTCCTCGCGCTGTTCCTGGCGACTCTGCTGAACCGCCCGCTGCGCGCGCGCACCTTCTGGCGCATGCTCATCTTCGTGCCGAACGTGACCTCGCTCGCCGCGGTGGCCGTGGTGTTCGGCGTGTTCTTCCGGCGCGATTTCGGCATCGTCAACTACTTCATCGGCCTGGTGGGGATCGACCCGATCAGCTGGCGCACAGAGCAGTGGCCTTCCTGGATCGCGCTCGCGACAATGATCGACTGGCGCTGGACCGGTTACAACACCCTCATCTTCCTGGCCGCGATGCAGGCCATTCCCAAGGACCTCTACGAATCGGCAGCGTTGGACGGCGCGGGCCGATGGCGGCAGTTCTTGAGCATCACCCTTCCGGGTCTGCGGCCCACACTGTTCTTCGTCGTGATTATCTCGACGATCGGTGGCTGGCAGCTGTTCACCGAGCCGCTCATCTTCAACGGCGGCGGCGGCGCGATCCTCGGCGGGGCGCGGCGCGAGTTCCAGACCGTGGCGATGTACATGTACGAGAAGGCTTTTGACAATCTTCAGTTCGGCTACGGCTCGGCGGTGGCCTTCGCCCTATTCGCGTTGATTGTTATTTTCTCGGTCCTCAACTATCTGCTCGTGCGAAGGTCGGTGCGCAACTAATGAAAAAGCTTTGGGCGGCAAGCCCTTTGACTTACCTCGCGCTGACTCTCGCGGTGCTGCTGTCGATCACGCCGTTCTACTTCATGTTCGTGGTGGCGACCCGCAAGCTCGAGGTCATCAACGCTGTGCCACCGCCGTTCACCCCCGGCGGCGACTTCGGCGATAACTTCCAGCGGGTTCTCGATAATGAGCATGCGGCGTTCATCTACGGCCTGATCAATTCCGTGGTGGTGTCCAGCATCATCACCCTGAGCGTGGTCTTCTTCTCCTCGCTGGCCGGTTTCGCCTTCGCGAAGCTGCGCTTCCGCGGACAGAACGCCCTGCTGCTGATCATCATCGCCACCATGATGATCCCGACACAGCTTGGCATCATCCCGCTCTACGACATGATGGTGAACTTCTTCCACCTTGATGGCACGCTTCCGGCGGTCATCCTGCCCTTCCTGGTGACCGGGCTCGGCGTGTTCATGATGCGCCAGTACGCCTCGTCGGCGATCTCCGACGAACTGATCGAGGCCGCGCGGGTCGACGGCTGCACCACTTTCCGTATTTACTGGAGTGTCGTGCTGCCCGCGTTGCGCCCAGCCATGGGTGTGCTCGGTTTGCTTACCTTTATGGAACAGTGGAATTCGTTCCTCTGGCCCTATGCGATCCTCAACGCGGACACGCCGACGGTTCAGGTGTCACTGGCACTTCTCTCGCAGGCGTACTACACCGATTACGCGCAGGTTTTCTCCGCGACCGCGGTGGCCACACTGCCGTTGCTGATCGTGTTCGCATTGTTCGGCCGCCAGATCATCGGCGGAATTATGGAAGGTGCTGTAAAAGCTTGAAAACATTTCTCTGGGGTACCGCGACAGCCGCCTACCAGATCGAAGGGGGTGCCACGGAGGACGGCCGGACACCGTCCATCTGGGACACGTTCAGTCACACGCCGGGCAAGGTGCTCGGCGGTGACACCGGCGATGTTGCGTGCGACCACTACCACCGCAGTTCTGACGACGTGCGGCTGATGGCCAAAATCGGGGTGGGGGGCTACCGCTTCTCCACCTCGTGGTCGCGCGTGCAGCCCACCGGTTCCGGCCCGGTCAACCAGCGCGGCCTGGACTTCTACAAGCGTCTGATCGACGATCTGCGAGCCCAGAGCATCGAGCCCTTCCTCACCTTGAACCACTGGGATCTGCCGCAGGAGCTGGAGGACGCGGGCGGCTGGCCGGCCCGGGAGACCGCCTACCGGTTCGCCGAATACGCGAAGCTGATGCACGACGCGCTGGGGGACAGGGTCCGCTTCTGGACCACCCACAACGAGCCGTGGTGTGCCGCGTTCCTCGGCTACGGAAGTGGCGAGCACGCGCCCGGCCGCACCGACGGCGCGGCCGCGCTCGCGGCGGCGCATCACCTCAACCTGGGCCACGGCCTGGCGGTGCAGGCGCTGGCGGGAGCCAACGTCGGGATAAGCCTGAACCTGCACGCGTTCCTGCCGCAGACCGATGCCGACGCCGATGCCGTGCGGCGGCTGGATGCCGTGGGTAACCGGATCTGGCTCGGCCCGCTCTTCCAGGGCGCCTACCCGGAGGATCTGCTTTCCGACACCGCGTCGCTGACCGACTGGAGTTTCGTCCAGCCGGGCGACCTGGAGATCATCCACCAGCCGATCGGCTTCATGGGGGTCAACTACTACACGCGCGCGCTCGTGGCCAACGGTGACGAGCCGCAGTTTCCCTCGGCGTGGCCGGGCAGCGAGTCGGTGCGCTGGCTCAACCGCGGCTTGCCGGCCACCGACATGGGCTGGGAGATCGATCCGGACGGACTGGCCCAACTGCTACGTGACGTGCACAAAGTTGCCGGTGATCTGCCGCTCTACATCACGGAGAACGGCGCGGCATATCCTGAATTTGTAGATGATCAGGACAGGATCGCGTATCTGGAGGCCCATATTCGGGTCTGTGAACGAGCGGTGACCGATGGGATCCCATTGAAGGGCTATTTCGTCTGGTCGTTGATGGACAATTTCGAATGGGCGTGGGGATACTCGAAACGCTTCGGCATCGTCCATGTGGACTATGAGTCGCAAGCGAGGACGCCGAAGGCCAGTGCACACTGGTATTCGGATGTAATCCGAAATGGCGGCTTGGGGGATAAGTAGATGACAACGCAGCGCACGCGATCTGCCGGGCGGCCGACCCTGGACGAGGTCGCGGCGCTCGCAGGGGTGGGCCGGGGCACGGTCTCCCGCGTGGTCAACGGCTCACCACAGGTGAGTCCGGAGGCGCGCGCAGCGGTCCAGGACGCCATCAAGGAGCTCGGCTATGTGCCCAACCGGGCGGCCCGGGCTCTGGTCACCCAGCGGACGGACTCGGTGGCGCTGGTCGTCTCCGAGTCGCAGGACAGGGTCTTCGCCCAGCCTTACTTCGCTGGGCTGGTGCGCGGAATTTCCTCCGCCCTGGCCGACACCCCGCTGCAGCTGTGGCTCGCGATGGCACAGACCGCGGCCGAGCAGCAGCGCGTCGAGCACCACCTGACCAGCCAGCATGTCGACGGGGTGCTGCTGCTCTCGCTGCACGAGTCCGATCAGCTGCCGCGGCTGTTGCGCGACCGCGGGTTGCCGGCCGTGCTGGGCGGTCGCCCGATCGGGCCGGGTCAGGAAATCTCCTATGTGGACATCGATAACGTTGGCGGCGCCCGCGGTGCGGTCGAGCATCTGATCAATTCGGGGCGGCGCAAGGTCGCGACCATCGCCGGTCTTCAGGACATGGGCGTGGGCGTCGACCGGCTTCGCGGATATCAGGAAGCGATGGGTTCGGCCAAGCAGCGCATCGCCTACGGCGACTGGGGCGAGGCGAGCGGCACCGAGGCCATGCGGGAGCTGCTGGCCAAGGAGTCCGACATCGACGCGGTCTTCGTCGCCTCCGACCTGATGGCGGCGGGCGCCCTGCGGGCTCTGCGCGAGCTGCGCCGCCGGGTGCCCGATGATGTGGCTGTCGTCGGCTTCGAGGACTCGCCCATCGCGGCGCAGACCGAGCCGCCGCTGACGACCGTCTACCAGCCCGTCGAAGAGATGGGCCGCCAGATGGTCCAGCTGCTGCTCGCCCGCATCCGCAACGAGGATTCACCCTCCCACGTCCTGCTCGACACGCACCTGGTCAAGCGCGTCTCCGGGTAGGGGTTTCAACACCCAAAAGTGGTGGGTGACATGGCGACGAAATCCGGACGTAACGCCGATCGGGCATGCTTGCCGACATGTTGCTAAGGGTGCGCGTGGCGCTGCCGGATAGGCCGGGATCTCTGGGCCAGGTGGCGCGAACGCTGGGCGTCTCGGGAGCTGACATCGTTCAGGTGGTCGTGCTCGAACGCCTCGGCGGCAGGGCGGTCGACGACTTCACCGTGGTCTGGCCGGGTGGCTCGGGCGTGGAGAGGCTGCGCGCCGGGCTCGCCGCGATGCCGGGCGTGCGGGTGGACGGGATCTGGCGGGCGATCGGCTCACCGGTCTCCAGCGGCGTCGACGCCGAGCTGCTCACCCAGATCGCCGGCAAGCCCGATGACGGGCTGAGCATCCTCGTGGACACCGTTCCAGCTCTGGTTGCCGCTGATTGGGCCGCTGTTTTGCTGGTACCGGCGGACTGGGCGGTGCGGCGGATGGACCCGGCGATCGTCTACGCGAGCTGGCGCATGCCGCAGCCACCAGAGCTGCCCGAGATCACCCCGCTGCGGCCGCGCGCTTCCACCGCGGCCGACGGAACACGCTTCGCGCTGGTGCCCTTCGGCAAGGGTGGCCTGGTTCTGGCCGTCGCCCGCCAGGCCGACAACCAGCTTCCGGTGGCCACCTTCCACGGCACCGAGGTCGATCGGCTGGCCCAATTGGTCAGGGCGACCTCGGTGATGATGGGGACACGACTGGATGAGGAGATCGCCAACGGTGAGCTGGCGCACAATCAGTCGTGTATAACCGCTGGTAATAGCGATGTAACCTCACGGGCGCAGGCTGAACTTCATGACACTTTGGCGGGTAAGAGCGACAGTCGATGACCGGCCGGGTTTCCTCGCGGTCCTGACGGCCAGTCTGGCGCTGCGGTCGATCAATATCCTCGCCGTCCAGGTCCACACCACCGAGACCGGCGCGGTTGACGACTTCCTGCTCGACGCACCCGATGGCCTTGACGATGACGAGCTGCTCGCGGCGATCGAGCGCGGCAGGGGCCGCAACGCCTGGGTGACCCGCACCGACGCCTACGACCTGGTAGACCCGCCGACCCACATGGCCAGCCTGGCGGCCCGGGTCACCGCCGATCCGACCCTGCTGGGCCAGGCGCTCAGCGATCTTCTTGGCGGATGTCTGGTCCAGCACGACCCGGACACGTCGATCACCGGCCAGGGTTCGAATGTCATGCGCATGGCCGATCCGAACGGCGGCGGCATGATCATCCTCACCCGGCTCGCGCCCAGCTTCACCCCGGCCGAGTTCGCGCGGGCGCAGGGTTTGGTGGAGGTGGCCCGTTCGGCGCTGGCCCGCCGGCTGAGTGTGGTGACGGTGTTGCTTGGCGACGGCGCCGAGCTGCAGGTGCGCCCGGCCAGCTCGTCGGATCTGCCGGCGCTGCTGGAGATGCACGCCCGGTGCGGGGAACATTCGCTTTACCGCCGCTACTTCGCGGGCACCCGCGGGCCGAGCCGCCAGCAGCTCGAGCGGCTGCTGCGACCCGCCCGGGGCAGCGCGCTGGTGGCCGAGGACGCCGACGGCAGGCTGGTGGCACTGGCCAACCTGATCGGTGAAGGGGAGCAGGCCGAGGCGGCGCTGTTGGTGGAGGACGCTTGGCAGCGGCGCGGAATTGGTACCGGGATGCTGAGGCGTCTCATCGCTTTGGCTCAGCCGTCGGGTTTCCGGGCGGTCGTGTTGCACACCCACGCCGACAACGAGCCCATGCTGCGCACAGTGCGCCGGATGCCACAGACCGCCGCCCTTGACGTCGACGGAGCTGTCGTGAGCGCCACGCTCATCGTCACCGAGTTGCCCGCCGGAGCCGTTCGCTAGGCGGCCAGACCGCAGCCAGCCCTAGGCTAAGGGCTGTGAGCAGGAATTTCAGCCGGTTCGAGGCGTTCGCCCCGGTCATCGCCGGGGTGACGGTCTTCCTGCTGTCGTTCCTTTCCCCGCAGCGTTCGCCCATCAGTGATGCCAGCAGCTCCTGCTGGCGCACCTGCGCGGAGGAGCCGCTCATCGCGTCGTGGAAAGTCATCCCGATCGCCGCCGCTTGCGGCATCGCGGTCGCTCTGGCACGCCGGATCCGGGCGCCGTTGTACGTGATGGCGGCCGTTGGCTGGCTGACCTTCGGGATGTGGGCCGTTGTCATCGTCGCCAGTTTCTACGCCGGGCTGAAGTTCGGGCCGCTCGCCAAAGCCTTGTTCGTCGGGCTGGCGGTGTTGGTCATCGCGACGGTCGTGTTCACCTCAGAGGGTTCCAGCGGCGGGCTCTGGCGCGGCTCGGTGGTCTACGTCATTTCGGCGATCGGCATGATGATCGTGCTGCCGTTAATCTTCGGGCTGTGGACCAAGGGCCGCCGGGAACAGCAGGCCGAGGCGGAACGGATGCAGGCGCTCAAAATCCGTGAGTCGGAACGCAACAGGATCGCCCGCGAGATGCACGACATCGTCGCCCATCGAGTCTCGCTTATCGTGATTCACGCTGGCGCGCTTGAGATGGGCGCCCGCGACGAGCCCACCTCGCGGACAGCCGGCCTGATCCGCAGCGCCGGCCGGGAGGCGCTCATCGAGCTGCGGCAGGTCCTCGGCGTCCTGCGCGGAACCGCCGCCGCGATACCGATGCCCGACATCGCGGGAATCCATCAGCTCTCCAAACTCAGCCGGCAAGCCGGCCTCACCATCGATCTGCACCTGCAGGAGGAGACCCGCAATGCGAGCGCTGCCGCGCAACGCACCGCATATCGTCTGGTACAGGAAGCGTTGACCAATGTGGTCAAGCACGCCCCGGGCGCGGCCGTGAAAATCTCGGTCATCTGTCCCAGGGACACCCTCAACATCAACGTGCGCAACGGCGCGCCGGAGACCATCTCCGAGCCGATTCCCGGCTCCGGGTTGGGTTTGGCCGGGCTGAGCGAAAGGGTTCGCGCCCTCGGCGGCACCTTCGAATCGGGCCCGACCGCGGACGGCGGATTCGAAATCCACGCCGAGATACCGCGTTACGCAGCCGACGCGAAGGAGTCCGGACGCCAATGACAGAAACGCTTGCAGCCGCATACGGAGCCGATCTGGCCGTCACCCACATCCTTGTGGTGTCGGAGCTGAACCAGTCACGTGCGTTCTGGGTCGATGTTCTTGGCGCGGAGATCTACCGTGAATACGGCGGAACCAGTCTCGTGCTCAGGTTTGGCGGCAGCTGGCTGCTGCTGGTGACCGGCGGCCCGCCAACTGTGGACAAGCCCGACACCACCTTCGCCGCGCCGCCCGACCCCACCCGGGTCAGCCACGCGCTGACCCTTCGGGTGGCTGATTGCCTTGGCGTGTACGAGATTCTGCGTGCCCGGGGCGCGGTGTTCCTTGCCCCGCCGCACGACTGGGGCGGCGAGATCCGATGCTTCACCCGCGACCCCGACGGTCACCTGATCGAGTTCAGTCAAGCCGGCTGACGTCGCCGGGTGTCTTGTCGGGACGCAGTCCTCGCCAGCTTGGGTGGCGCATGGTGGAGTCGGGTGTCCAGTTTCTAAATTGGACTTCGCCGACCAGCGTGGGCTCACACCAGCGCGCGCCGCGCAGGTATTCGCGCGGCACCGGCCGCCCGGTCAGCGGAGAGGCGCCGATCTCGGTTTCCTCAAGCTGGCGCTGCAGATCGGTGAGCATCTTGCGGGTGAAGCCCGTTCCGACCGCGCCGATGAAGGAGAGCTTGCCGTCACCGTCTTTGGCGGCCAGCAGCAGCGATCCGATGGTGCCGGTGCGGTTGCCTTCGCCCGATCGCCAGCCGATGATGATGCCTTCCTGGGTGCGGTTGAGCGGAATTTTGATCCAGGCCGGGGAACGCCGGCCCGCGATGTAGGCCGCATCAAGGCGTTTGGCGACCACACCCTCGAGGCGGTGCTCGGCGGCCGCGTCCAGCAGCGCCTGTCCCGGGCCGGAGAAGGAAGGCGGGATGGAGATGGGCCCGTTTTCGGTACGGGACAAGCCTTCCAGGGTTTCGCGGCGTTGCGTGTAGGTCCAGCTGAGCGTGGGCGCGTTGTCGAGCCAGAGCAGATCGAAGGCGTAGAAGAGCACGGGGATCCGGGAAACCAGTGCGGCGGCTGGATTCTTGGTGTGCATGCGCTGTTGCAGCAGGCTGAAGGAGGTGACGCCGTCGGTGTCGAGCGTGACCAGCTCGCCGTCCAGGAGCAGTCGCCGCCCGCCGAGCTGCGCGGGAAGCAGGGCGAGTTCCGGGTAGCTGACGGTGATGTCCAGGTCGTTGCGGGAGGTGGCCCGGACTCGCTCACCGGCCACGCTGACTATCGCCCTTACCCCGTCCCACTTGAACTCGTATGCCCACTCCGGGCCAGTGGGCATCGGCCCCAGGGTGGCCAGCATGGGGTGAACCGTCACGGGCAGCCGAGCCTGGCTCACAGCTCGATCATGGACCGACCCGCCTCCCGATGTTGCCTATTTGGGCTGATCAGCGCAGAATCGTGATGCAGATACATAGTGAAGGTGCATCACGATGAGTGAGAAGGATCGGTTCTCCGGGGCGCTCGACCGCGTCCTCGAGCTTGTCGTGCTGCTCAACGACGACATGACCAAGAGCCTGGCCAGCCTGGGGCTGACCGGGTCGCGGGCACACCTGCTGTGGGTGCTGCGCGAGCGAGGTCCCCTCACTCAGCGGAGCCTGGCCCAGGCGCTCGGGGTGAGCGCCCGCAACATCACCGGTCTTGTCGATGCTCTGGTCGCCACCGGCTTCGTTTCCCGCGAGCCCCATCCCACCGACCGGCGCGCCACCCTGGTCTCCTTCACCAAGCAGGGCGAGGCGACCGCGCGCGATCTGCAACGCGATCAGGAGGAGTTCGCCGAGCTGCTCTTCGCGGGAATGCCGCGCGAGCAGTTCGATGCCTTTGTCGGCGGGCTGGGCGAGGTGCTCGCCCGGCTGGCCAAGGCGGGCCTGACAAGGAATGCGGCAGGTGGATAGATGAAGATCCTCCCGTTGGCGCGCAAGGCTATCCGCTTCGAGCTCGGTCTGTGGAAAAGCCTGTTCCGGTGGGCGTTGCGCCGAACAGCGCTGACCGACCCCACCGCGGTCGGGTTCAGCTACGCCGGCGTGGTGACGCCGATGTTCATCGGGATCACCGTGGTCGCCGCCATCGAGATCCCGGTCGCGCACCTGCTCCTGCCCTGGGCACCGGTGCGTTTGGTCCTGCTGTTGCTCGGCGTGCAAACACTTTTCTGGATGATCGGGCTCCTTGCCAGCCTGCGGGTGAACCCGCATGAGGTCAGCGACTCCGGGCTGCGAATCCGCTATGGCACCGGGCTCGACTTCACCATCGCATGGCAGGACATTGCCGCCATTCGCCCGCGGATCCGTGCCCTGCACAGCAACAGGACCGTGGTCCATGAGGAAACCGAGGCCGGCCTGGTGCTGAGCGTGGGTGTGGCAAGCCAGACCAACCTCGATGTGGTGCTGCGCCGGGCGCTGACGGTCGACCTTCGTGGCGAAACCAGTGAGCCCTTCTCCCAGCTGCGTTTCTACACCGACGAGTCGGCCGCTCTCGTGGCGCGGGCGCGTGAGCTCATCGCTTGCTATGCGGTGCCAGATGGGACAGCACCCGCTGCCACCTCGGGATGATGTCGAGGTGGCCGGAGCCCGGCGACTGCTCGAAACGCGCGTCGGGAACCCGTCGCTGGTACCACTTGCCGTGGCGGGGGCCGGCGACCGGATCGGCGGCGCCGTAGACGAGCAAGGTCTTCGCTTCCACCTGCTCCGGCTCGAAACCCCACGGCGCCAAGCAGTAGCCGGCGATGTCGGCTGCCAGGCCGGCCGCGCCCTGGACAAAAGCGTTGCGCAGCATAGCTTCCAGCCGATCGCGGGCACCGGGTGCGGCGAGCGCGGCCTGATCGGCGGGCCCGGCGCCGAGCAGGGCGACGGCATGCGCGGGATCGGTGGCGAGCGGGGCGAGCTGCTGTGTCAGCGCCGCGTGCACCTGGTCGGGCGGCATGCTCCGGAGGGCTTCCAGGCCCGCATTCTGCTCGGGCGGAATCCACGGCACCTCCTCGTGGGGCGCGGGCGTCGCGACGACCGCCACCCGCTCCACCAGATCGGGATGCCGGGCGGCCAGGGCGAGAGCAACCCGCCCGCCCGCCGACCAGCCGGCCACGCCCACCGGACCGGTGCCGAGCTGGACGAGCACCTCCGCCAGCTCGTCGGCGGCCCGCTCCACACTCGACCACTCGCCCGGCCCCACCGGGTCGGAGCCGCCATAGCCGGGACGATCGACGGAGATCAGGGCGACCCCGCGCGCCCAGGTCGCCTCCGGGTCGGGGTCGAACAGGCCGGAGCCGGGCGCCGCATGGCACAACACCACCGTGCGGCCGGAGACGCCCTCGGCCAGGGTGTGCACCGCCAACCGGCGCCCGCTTTTGAGCGTGAACAGGTCCTCGATGCCCATGCGGACATCCTCGCGGGCACCTACGACAAAATGCCCGCAGACCCCTACACATGGGGGACTGCGGGCGCGAGCTTGGGAGAGCTGCACCCAGAACTCTAAGGGATTCGGTAGTGGACCGGTCGCACAAAGTGTGCGACGCGGCACGAATCACCCGGGTGAGCATCTGTCGCATGACAGCCGCCGTCCCCCCAGTTGGTTATCGTGACGCGCCATTACCCGGATGGGCACCCGACATACCGGTCGATGAGGGGGAGGCAGAGGAGTTCCTTCGCGCCTGTTATTCCGAGGTACCGAAGCTAGGCCCGGTCGAGCCCCGGATCAACGCGGTGCGCGAGCAGATCTCGGCGATCGGCACCTACACGCACACCAAGATGGAACTCATCCACGGCGCCCGGATGGCCTGGCGCAACGCGAGCCGGTGTATCGGCCGGGTGTATTGGCGCAGCCTGGTCGTGCTTGACCGGCGCTCACCGCGTACCCCGGAGCAATTGTTCAAAGATTTGGTTTTTCATCTGGAGGCCGCGACCGGTGACGGCGACCGGCGCGGGAATCTTCGGCCCATCATCTCCATATTCGGCCAGGCCGTTCCGGGCCGGCCCATCACCCGGATCTGGAACGACCAGCTGATCCGTTACGCAGGCCATGACAAGGATGGCGGGATAGTCGGGGATCCGCGCAACCTGAAGCTGACCCGGCAGGCCACCGAACTCGGCTGGCAGGGCAAGGGAAGCGCCTTCGATCTGTTACCACTGATTATGCAAACGGGGCATGCCGAGCCCCAGCTATTTGAGCTGCCGGAGACCGCGGTGCTGGAGGTCCCCCTAGCGCACCCAGACCTGCCCTGGTTCGCAGAGCTGGGCTTGCGGTGGCACGCGGTCCCGGCCATATCCAATATGCGGCTGTCGATCGGGGGCGTGAGTTATCCGCTCGCCCCGTTCTCGGGTTGGTACATGGGCACCGAAATCGGCGCCCGCAACCTCGCAGACGCCAGCCGGTACAACCAGATTCCCGTGATAGCACAGCGCATGGGCCTAGACACCGCGAAGGAGTCGACGCTCTGGCGCGATCGTGCGCTGCTTGAGCTGAACCGTGCCGTGCTGTGGTCTTTCGAGAAGGCCGGAGTGCGGATGACCGACCACCACACCGAGTCACGGCTGTTCCTGACACATGTGGAAAGGGAGCTGCGTGCAGGACGGCCCGCTCCGGCCGACTGGACCTGGATAGTGCCGCCCATGTCGGGCGGCATTACCCCGGTCTTTCACCAGTACTACGCGGAGGCAGACCTACGGCCAAACTTCTATTTGGACGAGCAGGCGCAGGAGCTGATCACGGGGTCGGGCGACGAGGTCGCCCGGCCGGGTGTGTGCCCGGTGGCACACGTGGCACACACCTCGGAAGCCGAAGTGCCCCAGCAGCAACGCCGGAGCATTCGCGCGCTGCTAGATCGACGGAGGGTATGAGCTGTAGTCGGGGAAGTTGCCGTAGAGCCGTTCGCCCGGCTCGCCCACGGTGACGGCGTGGACCAGCAGGTCGCCGCCGACAAAGGCACCCTTCCAGGAGGCCCCGCGCCCGCCGAAGGGCTCCTCGCGGTCGCCCCGTGAACGCGGCTTGTTGATGCCCACCTTGAACGCCTGCAAATCCTGGGCCAGCTTGGCGGCCAGCTCCTCGTCGTCGCAGGCCAGGCTGGCGACCAGCGCGCCGTTGGAGGCGTTCATCGCGGCGAGCAGCTCGTCCTCGGTGTCGACCACGACGATGGTGTCGACCGGCCCGAACGGCTCGGCATGCATGAGACGGCTGCGGCCGGGCGGCGCGAGCAACGCCACCGGCGCCACGTAAGCACCCGTTTCCTGACCGTCGAGGAATCGCCCGCCGGTGTTCTTGCCCCGGTAGAGCGGAATTGCCCCGGCCTTGATCGCCTCGTCCACCTTGCGGCGCAGCTCATCGGCCTTGGCGGCGCTGATCAGCGGGCCGAAGTCGAGCTCCGGCAGCGGGTCGCCCTGGTTCTCCACGGCCAGCGGGTGCCCGAACCGGATGGCCCGCACCACCGGCAGATAGACGTCAAGGAACTCGTCGACCAGCTCCCGCTGCACGACGAAACGCGGATAGGCGGTGCACCGCTGCTTGCCGTACTCGAAGCCCTTCTTCAGATGCGCGGCAAGGGCGTCCCACTGCGAGAAGTTCCATACGCCCCAGGCGTTGAGGCCCTCCTGCTCGATGAAGTGCCGCTTGTCGCTGTCGAGCAGGGCCGCGGCCACCTTGCCGCCGTTGGACCGCCCGCCGACGAAGGCGACCGCGCCGATCTCGGGCGCGCGTACGAGAACCTCGGAGAGCTCCTCGCCGCCACCGGACACGAGCGAGGCCGGCAGCCCGGCGCGATGCATGAGGGCGTGCGCCACGGTGAGGCAGACCGCGCCGCCCTGCGACGGGGTCTTCGCGATCACCGCGTTGCCGGCCAGCAGCTGGACCAGCTCGGCGTGGACCAGCACGCTCATCGGATAGTTCCAGCTGGCGATGTTGGACACCGGACCGGCCAGCGGCTCACGGCCGGCCACCTGGCGATCGATCTCGTCCACGTACCACCGCACGCCGTCGAGGGCGCGGTCGACGTCGGCGCAGGCGAGCCGCCACGGCTTGCCGATCTCCCAGACCAGCAGCAGCGCGAGCAGGTCGCGGTGCTCGGTCAACAGGTCGAGCGCGGCGACCACCCGCTCCTTGCGCTGCGCCAGCGGCGTGGCCGCCCATTCGCGCTGAGTCCGGGCCGAGTGCCGGACGGCGGCCAGCGCCTCCCCGGCGTCCAGTCGCGACAGCTTCGCGATCACCGTGCCGTCGACCGGCGTGGTCAGGGCGGACGGGCGGCCCTGCGAACGCCACTCGCCCTGGATCAGGTTGCGGAGGACGTCGCCGTCGAAGGCCTCCGGGGCGACCTCGGTCGCACGGCTCAAAGTGGTCTGCCAGTCGGTTCCGAAAGCCAGCTGCATGTTCGTACCTTGCCGCTGCCCACCTGCACCGACAATAGAGCGTTCATATACCGGGACTCGCATACCGTGTATGACCTGGGGTTTTCCCAAAGATCGTGACGAAGCTCTCGTGATTGGAGTTGCATGTCGCACGCCTGGGCTATCGTCAGGCTCGCACTTCCCCCAGCCCCCGGGAGGCCCCCCAGTGCGCATGCTCGTCGGTGTTTTCGCCGTGCTGGTCACAGCGGTGGGCTGTACCCAGACCCCGCCCGCTCCCCAGGATTCCCCGTCATCAATCTCTTCAAACCCCGGGCCTCCACTTTCTCCGTCGCCGTCGCCCACTCCTTCGCTGACGACGGCACCGTCCACTTCGCCGCCGCGGTCCACCCCGCCGCCGAAGCGGCCCACCGGTGGCCCGCAGACCCCTCCGCCGCCCGGCGTGATCCGTGGGTCCGGCCCGGGTGGCTCGATCATGTCCACCGGTTCCCAGGCGGTGGCGCTGACCTTCGACGACGGCCCGTACCCTGAGTACACACCGAACATTCTGGACTTGTTGCATACCAATGGGGTGAAGGCCACCTTCTGTGTGGTCGGCAAGCAGGTGCAGACCTATCCCGACCTGGTTCGCCGGATCGTTGCCGAGGGGCACACCCTCTGCAACCACACCTGGCGGCACGACCTCACGCTGGCCACGCTGGGTGAGGGCGCGATCCGGGACGATCTGGCCGCCACCAACCGGGCGATCCACGAGGCTGTGCCCCAGGCGAAGATCGGATACTTCCGGGCGCCCGGGGGCAACTTCGACGCCGCGTTGGTAAAGATCGCGTCGAGCATGGGCATGACCTCGCTCTATTGGCATGTCGACACACGCGACTGGGAGTACTCCAAATATCCGCAGGGCCAGGCCATGGCCAACAATGTGGTCTCGCAGGTGAAGCAGCACTCACGACCGGGATCCATCATCCTGGCCCACGACAAGTTGAAGCCGGACACAGTTATTGCCTTTGAGACCCTCTTGCCCTGGCTGAAGCAGCAGTACACGCTGATTGCGCTGCCCCCCGACGGAAAGTTGCCCCGGCCGTGATCTACCTCCGCGTCCTTGCCGTGCTTACAGCGACCCTGGCGCTGGCCGCGTGTGGACCACAGACCTCGACTGTCTCCCGGGCCGCGCCCAGCCCGACGCCGTCGGTGTCGCCTTCCCCGTTCGAGGTCGAGCCGGCCGCTATCGCCTCGCCGAGCCCCTCCCCGTCGCCCACGGTCAAGCCGAGCACCAAGCCTGCGCCCAAGCCACCCACGCCCATGGACTGCACCGGCACGGCCACCTCCGACCGCACGCAGGCAACCGGAACGGGCCCGTTCGGCACCGTCATCGCCACCGGCTCCATGGACGTCGCGCTGACTTTCGACGACGGACCCGACCCGGTCAACACGCCAAAGGTGCTGGACCTGCTCAAACAGTGCGGGCTGAAGGCGACCTTCTGCGTCAACGGCATCAAGGTCGCCAACGCGCGAAGCGTGATCGAGCGGATCCACAACGAGGGTCACACCTTCTGCAACCACACCTGGCGGCACATCCGTCAGCTGGGCAGCTACGGCCCCGACCTGATCCGGGAAGACCTGACGATGACGAACAACGCGATCAGGTCGGTGGTCCCGGACGCGAAGATCTCCTACTTCCGGGCCCCGGGCGGCGAGTGGACAGCCGACTATGTCTCGGTGGCGCGATCGATGGGCATGACCTCGTTGCACTGGCACCTGGACACCCGCGATTGGGAAAGCTCGCAGTACGGCAAGGGCTCGTCGATGGTCAACCACATAATCAACTACGTGGAGGGCTCGTGCCATCCCGGCTCGGTGATTCTGATGCACGACTATCAGAAGCCCGACACCACCGAGGCGCTGCGCACGATCATGCCGTGGCTCAAGGCGCGCTTTTCGGTGGTCGCCCTGCCCCGGGACGGGATGGCGTCGCCCTAGCCCCGGTCAGCGCTGGAAGACCTTGCGGGCCACCTCGGTGACCTGTTCGGCCGACCAGCTCAGCGCGCCCTGCAGGATGGTCACCTCGGCCATGGCCAGACCGGTCGGGGTCTGGTCGCGCCAGCCGCCGATGAACCAGACCTGCTCGGTCTCGGCCAGAGCCAGGTTGGCCTCATCGAGGGCGGCCGCGGTGCCCTCGACCCAGATCTGAAACTGGTGGGTATGGGGAGGATTGGGGTGCACCCGCACCCCGGGCAGTGCGCTCAGCGCGGCGGCGACCGTCTGCGCGTGCGCGACAAAGGAATCGAGCTGGGGCAGCACAGTGTCCAATCCGGACATCGCCGCGTAGATCGCCGGCCACTGCTGAAAGATGTTGCCTCCGTAGCGATGCCGCCACGCTCGTGCCTCGGCGATGAAGTCGGCCGGCCCGGCCAGCGCCGAGCCGGAGATCCCGCCGAGGGTCTTGTAGAAGGAGACGTAAACGCTGTCGGCGAGGCCGGCGATGGTGGCCAGATCCTGTCCAAGGTGGACGGTCGACTCCCAGAGCCGGGCCCCGTCGAAGTGAACGAAGGCGCCGCGGGCGCGGGCGGCGGCCACCACCTCGGTCAGCTCAGCGAAGCTGGCGGGCAGCAGGAAACCTGGCTCGCGCAGCGGAAGCTCGACGGTCAGTGTGCCGAAGCGCTCATCGAGCTTGGCCACCTCGTCGGGGGTGGGCTGGCGGGGCTCGCGGGTCACCCAGACCGGGCGCAGGCCGGTCAGGTGGACGTAGCCCTCCCGCTCATGCACCTCGAGATGGCTCAACGGGTGCATCGCCACCGCGTTGCTGCCGCTGCGGTCCGCCCACAGGCGCAGCGCCACCTGCTGGGCCATGGTGCCGCTGGGGAAGAAGGCCGCCGCGGGCTTGCCCAGCAGCTCGGCAACCCGCGTTTCGAGATCGCGCACCGGGCCGTCGCCGTAGGCGTCGGGCAGGGCGTCGAGGTCGAACCCGCCGGAGCGGAACGACTCCAGGCGTTGCGCCGCGGTCATCGGCAGGTGGCCGGACAGGGCGCGGGTGCAGGCCTGCCGCGCCAGCCAGCGTCGCTGGGCCTTGTCCTCAGCCATCTATCGCGCCGTGCTCAACGCAGGTGGCGCTCCAGCCGGACGGGACGACCTGAACCTTCAGCCGGCGACGGCAATGCCGGCAATAGCGCGGCGGCTCGAGCGCGCGTGCTTGCGCACACGCTTCGTGGACCCCCTCGTCACCGCACCGGTCGCAGTAGGTCATAGCGTCGCCGAGAGCGCTTTGACGGGCATCTTCAACTCCTGCAACAACTCCAGGTCGGCGGTGGCCGGCCTGCCGAGGGTGGTCAGGTAGTTGCCGACGATGACGGCGTTGATCCCGCCGAGCAGGCCGTCGCGGGTGCCGAGGTCGCCGAGGGTGATCTCGCGCCCACCCGCGTAACGCAGAATGGTCTTTGGCAGGGCGAGCCGGAAGGCGGCGATGGCGCGCAGCGCGTCCTTGGGGTCCATCACCGGCCGGTCGCCCAGCGGCGTGCCCGGCCGCGGGTTGAGGAAGTTCAGCGGAACCTCGTGCGGCTGCAGCTGCGCCAGTTGCGCGGCAAATTCGGCGCGCTGCTCAAGCGTCTCGCCGAGCCCGATGATGCCTCCGCAGCAGACCTCCATGCCCGACTCGCGGACCATCTTCAGCGTGGTCCAGCGCTCCTCCCAGGTGTGGGTGCTCACCACGTTCGGGAAGTAGGACTGGCAGGTCTCGAGATTGTGGTTGTAGCGGTGCACGCCCATGCTCACCAGGTCGTCGACCTGTTCCTGAGTCAGCATTCCGAGGCTGGCCGCGACATTGATGTCGACCGCCGCCTTGATGGCCGCCACCCCGTCGCGCATCTGCTTCATCAGCTTGGCGTCCGGCCCGCGCACCGCCGCCACGATGCAGAACTCGCTCGCCCCGGTGGCCGCGGTCTGCTTCGCCGCCTCCACCAGGGAGGGAATGTCCAGCCAGACGCTGCGTACCGGCGAGGAGAACAGGCCGGACTGGGAGCAGAAGTGGCAGTCTTCCGGGCAGCCGCCGGTCTTGAGCGACACGATGCCCTCGACCTCGACCTCCGGCCCGCACCAGCGCATGCGCACCTCGTGCGCCAGCTGGAGGGCGGCTTCGATCTCGTCGTCGGGCAGCTGGAGCACCTCCAGGATGCCGGCCTGGGTCAGGCCCACCCCCTGCTCGAGGACGGTTATACGGGCATGGTCAAGGATGGAGGCCATGTCGGTACCTTATAACGACTGGCTCGCCACTCTCACCCGTAAGGCAGCGTTACGCGAGCGGGCGGGTTTGCGCCGCTCAGTGGCTGCTCGGGGGCCAGCGATAGATCTCGCCGGCAATGATTACCTCGGCCTTTCAAGCGATTCTCGAGTGCTGGCCGCCGCTGCCAAGGCGCTCTCGGAGTTCGGTTTAGGAGCAACAGCCTCTCGTCTGGTACGAGGGACGACCGGCCTTCATCTCGAGCTGGAAGAGGCCCTCGCGGAGTGGATCGGCACGCAACGGGCCCTGGTCTACTCGTCGGGGTACCTGGCGAACCTGGGCGCCATCCGGGCGCTGGCGAGCCTCACGCCGAACACTCTGATCGTCTCCGACGCCCACTGCCACGCCTCGATGATCGACGGCTGTCGCCTCTCCCGCGCCGAGACGGTCGTCTTCGAGCACGGCAACGCGACCCATGCCGCGTCCTTGCTGCAGCCAGGCCGCCTCAACGTGATCCTCACCGAGTCGGTCTTCTCGGTCGACGGTGACCTGGCCCCGCTGCGCGAGCTGCACGCGGCGGCCAGGGCTCACGGCGCTTTGCTGCTCATCGACGACGCCCACGGCCTGGGAGTCCTTGACGCGACCCGCTTTCTGGCGGGGGAACCGGACGTCGTCATCACTGCCACCCTGTCCAAGGCGCTCGGCGGTTCCGGCGGAGTGGTGGCCGGCCCGGCCCCGCTCATCGACCACCTGATCGACACCGGCCGCACCTTCATCTTCGACACCGCCCTCCCGCCCGCTGTCGCCGCCGGCGTCCTCACGGCGTTGAGCATCGCCCGAGACGCCGACGACCTGCGCGCCGAACTCCACCGCCGTGCCGCCCTCCTCGCCGCCCTCCCCGGCTCCTCCTTCCCCACCCTGCCCGCGGCACTCGGTCCCACTGCGCCGGGCTCCCTCCCTGCCGCACCAACCGCCCTTGGCCCTGACGCGCCAGCCGCTTTCGCCGCCTCGGCGTCTACCCCGCTTGGCGGCGTGTCTGCGCCAACGGCCTCTAGCGCCATTGAGTCGGCCGCTTTCGACGGCGCCGCGACTGCCGCGCTTGGGGGTGTGTCCGCCTTTCTGGGCCGTGCAACGGGTGGTGGTGCCATGGCGACAACCCCGCCGGGGGGAGTGGTTTCGCTGACGGCGCCGGGGGCGCAGGAGGCGGTGGCTTGGGCGGCGGCGTGCCGGTCGAAGGGGATCGCGGTTGGGTGCTTCCGGCCACCGTCCACTCCGGACAATCGATCGCGGTTGCGGCTGACCGTGAACGTTGGTGTGCCTGAGGAAGAGTTCCTGGAAGCGCTGGAGGTGATCGAGCTTTGCCGCCCATCACAGGGGTAGCCATCGTCACCGGGACCGATACCGGTGTCGGCAAAACCGTTGCCACCGCAGCGATCGCGGCCGCCGCGATGCGAGCCGGGATGGAGGTCGCGGTCATCAAGCCGGCCCAGACCGGGGACGACTCCGACGAGTCGGTGGTGCGTGAACTCGCTGCCCCGACCATGGTGACCACGCTGGTTTCCTATCCGGACCCGTTGGCGCCGCTGGCCGCCGCGCGGGTAGCCGGGCTAGCGCCGCTGGAGCTGCAGACCGTCATCGACGCGGTCGCCCGGATCGCGGAGGATCACGATCTGGTGCTGGTGGAAGGGGCGGGCGGGTTGCTGGTGCCGATGGGTCCGAAGTGGACGGTTGCCGACCTGGCGCAGGAGGTGCAGGCACCGGCGATCGTCGTCGCCCGCGCCGCGCTGGGCACCCTGAACCACACCGCGCTGACCATGGAAGCCTTGCGGCACAGGGAAATCCAGCCCTATCTGATCGTCGGCGCGTGGCCGGCCGAGCCGGAGACGGTGCACTTCACCAATCTGGAGGACTTCGGGCTGCCGCTGCACGGGATGCTGCCCGAGCGGGCGGGGGCGATGGAGCCGGGTGTGTTCCGGCGCAGCGCGCCCGGCTGGCTGACGCCCACGCTCTACGGCTCCTGCGATGACCCGCGCGAGCTTGCTAGCGAGTGACCACGAACGAGTCGGGCATCCGGAAGCTGAGGTTCTGAGGGCACCACGGCTCACGCACCACGCGAACCCGGCGCAACAGCGAGGCGGTCTGCGCCACCACGACCCCGGCTTCCATGCGCGCGAGCTGTGCGCCCACGCAGCGGTGCGCGCCCGCGCCGAAGGCGAGATGCTTTCGCGAGCCTGGCTGACCGGGCACCAATTCGGGACCGGCAACGCTATGCCCGGCATGCGACAGCCACAGCACGATGCTTCGCCCCTGCGGCACGCGCACCCCCTCGAAAGTCACGTCGCGGGTGGCCGTCCGCCGCCAGGTCGGAATCGGCGGCACCAGCCGCAGGCCCTCCTCGACGACGTCCTCCACGCGAATCACGTTGCCGGCCAAGCCATCTAGCACCGCCGGTTCGCCGGTAAGGCGGTGCATCAGCAGGGTGAGGAACTGCGATGTGGTCTCCTGCCCCGCCACGAGAAGGAAGAAAAGCGCCCCGATCGGGGTATCGGGATGCAGCCCGGCCAGCTTGGCGTGCTCCCTGAGCTCGCCCACCATGCCACCCGCTGTGGCCGCGAAGTCGCGCAACACCAAGTGAAATCGGCCCACTATCCCGGCCAGCTCCACCTGCCGCGCCTCCTGCACGGGCGCCCAGAACAGCTCGAGCGCGGCCCGGGAGAACTCCTTGACCATCGCCGCGGGCACCTCGGGCAGCTCGACCAGCCGGGCCAGCACCAGCAGCGGGAGGTCGGCGGCCAGCTCGGCGTAGAGGTCGACGGCCTCGCCGGCGTCGAGGCGTTTGGTCAGGGCGCGCACCCTTTCCTGTACCAAATCGGAAAGCCAAGGACGAAGGGCGTTGACCCGATCGAGGCTGAGCGCCGCGGCGGTGATTGCACGGATGCGGGGATGGGACAGCGAGCCGTTGTTGGCAAGCGTCGCCGGGAGCCGGAATCTGTGCCCCGCCAACACCCGCAGCGCACTGACCGGCATCGGGCTGATCGCATCAAGGGCGTTGCCCGGCCCGAAGGTGTCCGGGTCGGCCAGCACCTGCCGGATCAGCTTCGGCGCGGTGACCACCAGATGCGCCACCCCGACATGGTCGGTGACCTGCGCCACAGACGGCTGCTCGGCGCGCTCATCCCATCGGAACAACACCGGATCACCGTACCGTCAGCCGCTCGATGACGACCGGGACGCCAGGTGGTCGCCTGACGTCCCGGTCCTAGCGGATCAGCCGAAACGGTACGCGTTGATGATGGTTTGCTCGACGGTGTTGCCGCGGTTGTCATTCGCGTTGGCACGCAGCGAGACGAACCCGGTGCCGCCGGGATGGGTCACCCGCACCGAGTTCCCGGCCACCGGGGCCGGTCGCCAGGTGACGCCGCCGTCGAAGGAGACCTCGACCCGCAGGCCGCGCAGGTGCCCTGCATTCGATCCGGGTGCGGCAACCGCCGCCACCGGAATGCTGAACGCGCGGCCGGCCGGTGCGGTGTTGCGCTCGTCCAGCGCCGGGCTGAAGCCGATCGTCCACAGTGGAAGGTTGGTGGTGCCGGCCGAGTGACCGGATCGGAACGTCCACACCCCACTGACTTTGGTCGATAGGGTGGGGCCGGGTGTCCGCTGGACATCGACCTCCACCCGGTACCGGCCCGATGCGGCCGGGACGGTGAAGTCGCCCGCGATGTCGGAGACCTCGCCGACCTTCACCCCGTCCTTGAAGAGCGCGGTCCGCGCGGTGGTGTACATGGCGATGCCCGTGCGCCCTTGCCCGTCACCATGCATCGGCACGAACACGTGGATCCGATCGCCGGTGCGGGTGGAGACGAGCTGGGGATCGCTGGGTTTGCCCACCGCAGGGCCGAAAACGGCCTCGTTCCAGTCTTCGTGGTAGGTGCGGCCGGCCCGATAGGTCTGCGGCTGCTGGAGCATAGCCGCCTGGGGTTCGCCCGTGCTGGAGTCCTCTTCGAACACCGACATCCAGGCAGCGCCGCCGTCGGTGTTGAAGTATTCGGTACGGGTGAACGGCAGCTCGAACGGCAACCCCACCGCCGGTGGGAAATCGATCTCGCCCGGCACGATCGCCCAAGCACCCTTGAACGCGAGACCGCCCGTGTCCTGTACCGAATGGTGGGCGACAACCGTTGCCAGATCCCGGTCGCGGACCACTTGGGTGGCACCGGTCACCATGCGGCCCTGGGTGATCCAAGCCAGGTTGTACACGACCGGGCTGTTGACGGGCTGACCCTCGCTATCCAGCCGTGCCCAGGTGCCGCCGACCTGTGCGTGGAAACCATCGACGCGCTGCGGCGGGCCGAGCGCGAGCGACTGGATCCCGTCCAGGGTTTCGCCGAAGAGACCAATGGAGAACGGGCCATCGGGCGTGGCGGTGGTGCCGGTCACCTGCCCGAAGACCTGCGCCTGCCCGGGTCGCGGCAATGTGATGGAGAAGGGTTTGCTCAGCCGGGCGTCGAAGGCGACGGTCTTGCTCGCGGTCAGCTCCAGCTTTGGCTGCACGCCGAAGGTGAGCACGGGTGGGGCCTCGGGGTCCTCAGTAAAGTCCGCCTGCAAGGCGAACAGGGCGTAGGTGCCTCGCGGCAGGCGGATGCTTGCCGTCTGCTGATCGGTGAACAGCTCGAAGAAACCGGACTGGTCTGTCCGGACTATCAGAGTGTCATGCAGATCCGGGGCCTGTCCTTCACGGTTGGTCTGCGCCATGGTCAGGTCATAGCTTTCGACCTCCCGGTCGACCGCGAATGGGGTCTGTACCACCGTGTTCGGCGCGGTGGCGACGAGCCGGCCCTGGCCGTAGCCGTCGAGTGACCCCACCCGGGTGTCCGCCGTCATCGTCACCGATGCCTGGCCGCCCGCGGGCACGGTCAGGGTGGTCGCGCTGAGCGTGAACATGCCCGCGGGGGCCGGATTGCCGTCCGGGCCTTGGGCGTTGGCCGCGATCGAGAGCGTGACTTCAGCCGCGCCGATGTTGCGGTAGGTCAGCGTCTTCGTCACCGGGGTGTCGTCGTTGTGCGGCCAGACCTGGCGGCCAAAGCTGACACTCGGTGGATCGACCAGGATCGACTGGTTGATCGCGCGGGCCACATCGACCCGTCCTGCCCCCTGCTCGAATGCGGTCTGCGCCGAGTGCGGAGCCGCCGAAGCCATTAGTGTCGCCTTGAGCTGGGCAGCGGAGAAGTCGGGCCGGCGCTGGGCGAGGATCGCCGTAGCACCCACCACATGCGGTGTGGCCATCGAGGTTCCGGAGGCGGAGAAGTAGTAGTTACCGGGACCGCCTCCGGCGGAGGTGCTGAACGCGGCGACCACCGCCACGCCCGGCGCGGTGATGTCCGGCTTGAGCGCGGAGTCGCCGATCCGCGGCCCGCGGCTGGAGAATTCCGCCAGCTCGTTGCTCTTGTCTACAGCGCCGACGGTCAACGCGGCGTCCGCGCTGCCCGGTGAGGCCACCGTGTTCGGCTGTGGCCCGCTGTTGCCCGCGGCGATCACGAACAGCGTTCCGTACTGATCGGTCAGCGTCTGCACGGCCTGCTCGATCGGGTCGAGCTCAGGGGTGTCGGGACCGCCCAGGCTCATGTTCACCGCGGTCGCGCCGTTCTCGGCGACCCACTGCATTCCGGCGAGGATCCACGACTCGGCGCAGCCGAAGACCGCACATACCTTGCCGGCCAACAGTTTGGCGCCGGGTGCGACCCCCCGGTACCGGCCGCCCGAGGCGGCGCCGGTGCCGAGAATGGTGGACGCCACGTGGGTGCCGTGCCCTTCGAGGTCCTCGTCGGGTTCGAGGCCCTCGGTGAAGTTCATGCTCGCAGCAATCTGCCCGGCGAGGTCGGGATGGGTCCCGTCGGCGCCACTGTCCAGCAGGCCGACCGTCACGCCGGTGCCGTCGAACCCGGCCTGCCAGGCCACCGGCGCGCCGATCTGCGGCACGCTGACGTCCAGGGCGTGCTGGCGCAGCCCGTCGAGCCAGATCTTCCCGACGCCGGCGTCAAGAGTGCCGGCCCCCTTGGTGAGACCGGCCCAGAAGGTGGTGTCGGCAGCGGCCCGCAGCGCGAAACCGTTGACCGCGCGCAACTCCCGGACCACCTGCGCGCCCGCGCCGGCAACCGACGCACGCGTGCTTGTGTTGGTGACGATCAGCGGCAGGTCCTTGCGCTTGTCGTACCCGAACTCCAGCAGCGTCGTCACATCGAACAACCGCCGGTCGACCCGGCCGGTGTGGATCAGCCGCAGTGCGTCGGACGGGATCACCTGCAGGTGCCCACCGACCTGGGCGGTGACGAACCTGATGGCGTCCCGCCCCTTCCCCCGTCGAATCGACATCTTGCCGTCGCCTGCAACGGACACCTGATCTCCGGTGATGAGCGTGACCGTGCGACCCGTCAGCGCGGCTGACGATCCCCCCGTGGCCACGGATCCGGCTGGAGCAGCTGCGCTGCTCGCGCTCTGCCCCAGCGAGATCAAAAGGGCGACGACCAGCAAGCCGCCGCCCACACGCCTATCCATGGATACCCCCATTGTGATCAATGCGATGCATCTACATTCGTAGACATCGTCGAGGATACCCAGTATGCACAAGTGCTCGATATCAGGTGTTTCCCTTAGCCGGAGCGGCGACGAAGGCGGAGGTGCCGGTGCGGGCGATCTCGCCGGGGCGCGGCAGGGAGTCCTTGGCGGCTTCCCAACGCGAGATGACCACTCCTTCGGCGACCTCGGTGGGGGTGCAGATGAAGTCGGCGGTGGCGATGAAGCGCCATTTCGGATCGCGGAGACAGGCCCGGAAGCCGTCGCGGTGAGCCCAGTAGAGCAGGCCGGTGACTTCCGGGCCGATGTATGGGTCGGCGATCTCGATGACCAGGGGATGGCCGGCGGCATGAGTTTTCAAGGCGTGCAACGTTTGCGGCACGGACGGGTAGTTGTCGCCGACTCCGCTGCGGACGCCGGGAACCAGGGCGAGGACGAGAACGGTGGCCAGAAGCGGTGCGTGGTAACGAGGTGCGGGCAGGCGCTCGGCGAGCCAGGCCAACGGTGCGGCGAGCATGAAGATGGGCACGGACCAGTAGAAGTAGCCCATGTAGGGGTGGCTCAGATCGTCGATGCCGGCGTAGGCGTAGAAGGCGAGCAGCAGGGTGACCAGGCCGCACAGGCAAAGGCCCGCGCGCACAAACGGCTCCCGGACGAAAGCGGTCGCGACGGCAATAGCGGTGACCACGAAGACCCCGGCTATCACCGGGGTCGCGAAGGGCCACCAGTACCACAAAACATAGCCAAGAGAAGAGGTGACCGAGTGACTGCCCGCGGAGTCGGAACTGCCGTAACCGAAGTATTTGCCGAACTCGCCCGGCCAATGCAGAAAGGTGTTGAGCGCCAGCGGAATCAGGAACACCGCGAAGACGCCCGCGGCGATCGCCCAAGCCCGGCGGTCGAAACCGTGCCGGTAGCGCAGCCAGGCCAGCGCGCAACCGGCCACCACCGGCACGAAGAGGAGGAAGACCACGTGCCCGTGGATGAGCAGGCCGCCGCTGAGCGCGACCGCCCAGAGGTGCTCGGCACGACCAGCCGCCACCGACGCCGAGGCGACCAGCAGGAGCAGGAAGGAAAGGACGTAGACGAACGGCATCCAGGCGTCGGTGAGGATTCCGGGATGCCAGGCGATGAGCCCGGCCAAGAGGAGAATCGCCCAGCCCGCGCGGAAGTGGCTCGCCATGATGAAGGCGATGACGGTGAGCAGAGCCGCGTTCATCGCGTAGATCGCGAGCAGCTGCCCGTTCCACGGGGTCGGCACGAGGCCGAGCAGGTCGTGGAATCCGGCTTCGCCGGCGGCCTGGAGGTAGAAGTAGGCCGGGCCGGGATGGCTGAAGCCCTGCCGCGAGTAGTTGCCGACGAGCAGGCCGAAATGCTTGGCCTGCCCAATGATGATCGAATTGGCGCCACTGTCGCCGAGCTCGTAGAGCGGCGTGGTGAACAGGAATCGATTGCGAAAGACGAGCACGCCGAACACAGCGGCGAACACGGCGGCCCAGCTTCTCACCACGACAGGTTACGGGGGCGATGCCTGTTTCAAGACATCGCCCCGCGCGTCAGATCAGCTCACCACGCACGGCATGTTGTTGAGCGTGAAACTCATCGGTTCCGCGTTGGTGGCGTTGTCCCAGGTACTGATACCGCCGAATTGGCGGGTACCTCCGTTGGGCGCGATGGACTGGTTGTAGTTGACCGGGTTGGTGACCGTCACATTCGGGCCGCTCTGGCTGACCACCCCGTCCCAGATCTGGGTCATGTTCTGGCCGGTGGGGTACTTCCAGCGCAGGTTCCAGCCGTTGATGGTGTTCGGGCTCAGGTTGGTCACCACCATGGTGTACTGCGTGAAGCCGGTCCACGACGTGAAGATGTCGTAGTCGACGCGGCAGCGGGCCGACGCGATCTCGGCGTCTTCGACGAGGAAGACGTTGTCGTTCATCTCCGCGCGGGGGATGTCGGTGTTGAGCGCGATGATGTCGCCGAGGTTGCGGTGGAAGTCGATTCCGTAGGTGCTGAGGATGTAGCTCAGACCGGGATCGTTGCCGTAGAAGAAACGGTCGCCGTCGCGCAGGCGCTCAAACTCCCGCTTCCAGATGGCCAGCTGTAGCTCGCCCATGTCCGCACCAGGGACGTGCTGCTCGGCCACCATGCCGGTGAACGCGTCGATGTTGTTCACCGAACCGTAGATGGCCCTTAGCCTGGCGGCGGTGGTGCTGCGCCGTACGCCGCGGGTGCCGGTGGCGTCGGCCTCTTCGCTGCCCAGCGTGACCGGGTCGCCGCCGAAGTTGAACAGCTGCGTGAAGTCGACGCTGTTGGGGTTGTCAACACCCGAGCCGCCCGGGAAGTTCTCGGTGGACTCACCGGTGATTGAGGTGAACGAGGTCTTCGCCGGCAGCCCGTAGGCCTGCCTCATCTGGTTGTACGAAGGCATGCCGTGGTCGCGGCCACGTTCGACGTCGATCGCGCCCAGGTCGACGACTCCCCGGAAACATTCCGGAAGTGTTGGGCCGTCGAGGCATTCCGGGTTGCCCGGCACGGGAACCTGGAACAGCACGCTGCGCAGCTGGTTGTCGATCTGCTCGTCGTTCTTGTACTCGGATTCCAGCCCGATGCCCTGCAGCAGCGGGCCCAGCTGCACCTGACCGATCAGGTCGGGGTTGAAGAACGCCACGTTGAGCGGGATGGCGATTTCGATCTCGTCGCCGTCGATGGCGAGCTCGACGCCCTGTGCGGCCAAGGCATCCAGCGTTTGCTGGCTGTACCGGTCGACCTCGGCCTCCAGCTCGATCTCACCGTGGATCATGCTGTGCGCACGATAGCCGACGGTGGCGAACTCATTGCTCAAGGCGGTGTTGATGTTCGTCTTGTAACCGGCGTAGGGAGCCAGGTTCACTCCCATCGCGGGCAGGAATTCGTGGTAGGTGACGGCCTGCTGCTCGGCGATGACGATCCGGCGGGCGATCTGGAATCTGTCCTCCTGCGACAGTGAGGTGGGCAGCAGGGAGACGATCCGGTTGTGCTCGCGGGCAAACAGGGTGTGGGTGGCGGTCAGAGCGACGTTCTCGTTGGCGCGCACATCGCCGGCGACCACGGCCCGGTTGGGGGTGGCGCGCAGTCTGCCGTCGATCTCGGTCGGGGGTGCGGTGGCGGGGTTGCCACGCGCGTCGCGGGTGGGCAGCAGCCCGCCGGGCATGAGCAGACGTGCGCCGTTGTTGGCGGGATTGCCGTCTGCGGAGCCCTCGCGCAGCCAGTCGAGTCTAGAGTTCGTGCCACCGTAGACCGCGAAGGCGTCGAGGTAGGAGCTGACGGTGTTCACCTGCTGGCGGGCATTGGTGACACCGGTGCCGCTAGCCGCTGCGGAACGGCTGAAGCCGATGACGCCGAGGGTGTTGGTGAAGTCCTCCAACGGATCGGCGGAGTTGAAGGGGATGTTGGCCGTGCCGCCGTTTGGATCCCCAGTGGCGCCGCCCAAGCGCAAACCGAAGGTGTGGTCGAGGAACTGACCCCACGTGAAGCCCCATTGCGTCACGGCGCGCTCGGAGAAGATGTTCTGACTGGTGTCGTTGAAGACCCGGTTGCTGATATAGCGGGAGTTGGGCCCGGCAACGGGTTGGCTGCGACCGTCGGCGTAGCGGGCGGCTGCCACGCGCGAGTAGTTGGTGCCCGCCTGACCCCAGGTGGGGTTGGCGACGTTGTTGCCGCTGCCGTTGAGGCTCTGGATGGGGAAGGGAACCGCGGCCTGCGACGGCACCTGGCCGACGAAGGAGGCGAAGCCCAGCATCAAGGCCGCGGCCAGGTAGATGGGTCTGCGGTGCCTCATTTCTGCTCCGATCATCGGAGAATGGAAATGCTTAAACACCGTAACGCTAGGTTTCTTAACAATTCCCGACCAGGAGCCAATAGCACCTAAGGGGACGACTCTACCTTAAGGGACTCATTGCCCTTCCGGAATTAATCCGTGCGCTCTGGCGACGGCAAGAGCTTGGGCCCGGTTGTGCACGTTGAGCTTGCGGTAGAGCAGGGACAGCTGTGCCTCCACCGTCTTGGGCGCCACTCCGAAGGTGGTAGCCATCTGGCGCACGCTGGAGCCGTGCGAGGACAGCTTGAGGATCTCGTACTCACGCCGGCTCAGCCCCGGGATGGCGGCGAGCCGGGAATCCGCAACGGAGTTGGGGCGCGCGTCGAGTATCCCAAGTGGAGCGATCGCCCCGACCGCGGCCGCCTGGCTGTGGGTGCCGAGCTTGGCGTAGATGCGGCGCTTGTGGTTTTCGACGCTGCGCGGCGCGATGTCGAGCCGGTCGGCGATCTCCGGCGCGGTCAGCCCGGAGCCCACCATCGCCAGCACTTCGACCTCGCGTTCGGTGAGGCGGGCCGACCGGGCCACGGCCCGTGAGGTTTCGCAACGGCTGGAACAATCGTTGAGAAGAGCGAGAAGACCGCTCAGCCCCCGGGAGTGCGGAAAGTAGCGCCAGCCCCGGTTGTCCTGGGTCACGTCGTCGCCGGGCAGGTCGTCGCAGAGTATGACGATTGAGTTGACGGAGGAACGCGCGGTCATCCAGCGCAGCTGGCCTATCGTGCCATCGAGATCGGCGGAGGCGTCCACCACTGCGGTGTCGGGTTGGCGAAGGCGGCAAAGGCTTGCCAGTTGGGCCCATTGTTGGGTGTGCCCAACAACTGACAGGCCGGGCTGGGTGGCTAGACACCAGGAAAGCGCCTCGCTGACAAGACGTCTTGCCGAGTGCACTGCCACTGTCATAGGGACGGCGGCCACGGCCTGAGCCTAGGACAACGAAGTCAAGAATTTAAGTGATTGATTCGAATGTTTTAAGGTGGGCACACGTCATTAACACGTCAGCAACTTAGCGCGGACGGTAGTTCACTCCCAGGTCGCGCAGCAGATCAAGATGGCTGGGCAGTCTCGCCGAAAAGTCGGCGTAGTCGGCCTTACCCCAGCCGATCTCGGCGAGCGCGGCCAGTCTCGGGAAGGCGCGCCACTCCACCAGCTCGGGGGCGGGCAGGTATTCGGTCCACAGGTTGCCCTGCACTCCGGTGACATCCCCCGGCTCGAAGGCGTAGGCCTTCTCCAGCGGGAGGTACCCCTTGATCGCCACCGGCTCGTCGGACCGAGCGGACTCGGCCCAGTCGAAGTAGGCGTGTTCCTGCGGGCAGGAGACGGCAGCATAGCCCGCCTCCCGGGCCGCCGGCGCCCGCGCCGCGTTGCGCCAGCCGAAGAAGAGCAGGTCCTTGGGCGGGTTGGTCTCGAGCAGCTCGTCCCAGACCGCCACCATGCGCCCGCGCCCGGCCAGGTGGGCCTGGAGCCGGCCGATCCACCAGCCCAGCAGATCGTCCACTTCGGACAGCCCCAGCTCCTTGACCCGCGCCTGTACCGCCGGATTGATGCGCCATTCCTGAGAGCGAACCTCGTCGCCGCCAAGGTGTACATAGGCGAAAGGGAAGACGTCGACCACCTCGTCGAGGACGGCCTTGAAGAAATCGACGGTCGCCTCATCGGTGTTGAGCACGATGTCGTGGATGCCCCACCGGGTGGAGACCTCCACCGGCCGGGCGGGATTGTTGCCGAGCTCGGGATAGGCCGCGATGGCGGCCTGGGTGTGCCCGGGAAGATCGATCTCCGGCATGATCTCGACGCCCCGGCGCAGACCGTAGGCCACCAGATCCTTGAGCTGTTCCTGGGTGTAGAAGCCGCCGTGTGGCTGGCCGTCCCACTCGTAGGCGGTGTAGTGGCCGCGCACAGACTCCTTGCGGTGAGCGCCCACTTCGGTCAGGCGCGGGTAGCGCTTGACCTCGAATCGCCAGCCCTGGTCATCGGTCAGGTGCAGATGCAGCCGGTTGAGCTTGTGCAGGGCGAGCAGATCGACATAGCGGTAGAGGAACTCCAGCGGCAGGCACCAGCGGGCCACATCGAGCAGGCTGCCCCGCCACGGGTAGCGCGGAGCGTCCACAATATCCATATAGGACAAGGTGCCGCCCTGCTCGTGAAGGAGCTGGCGCAGCGTCTGCACCGCCCACTTGAGGCCGGTCTCGCCGCCCTCGACGGTCAGGCCCTCCTCGCCCACCCGCAGGCAGTAGCCCTCTTCCCCATGGGTTTCGGTCACCGACCAGGTGCCCGCGACCGGCAGGCCCAACTCGGCTAGCAGGTCGGCGGTGGCCTGCGGGCCAAAGAAAACCTGACCGCGCAGTGTGACATTGCCTTGACCGCCAACAACCTGTGACGGGAGGGGGATCATCTGTCAATTCTCCTAGCGACCGAATCTCTGACTACTACGTGCGTGCCGAGAATGGTCTCCCGGCCGAGCTGGGCACGTGAGTCTAGCGCCAGGCGTACCGCTGTGCGGCCCAGCTCTTCGGCTGGTATGTGCACGGTGGTCAGGGGAGGCCACAAGTGGGCGGCCATCGGCGCGTCGTCGTAGCCGACTACTGAAACGTCTTCCGGGATGCCCAAGCCGGCCTCGCGCAGCGCCCTGACGGCGCCGGCGGCGCAGCCGTCATCGCTGGCGACGATCGCGGTGGCCGGAAGCGGGCCGCGCTTGAGCAACTGCCGCGTTCTTTCGTAGCCGAAATGGGTACCAAATGAGCCTTGTTGGAGAAGCTCTTTGTCTGGGGTGATACCGCGATCGCGCAGCGCTCGCCGCCAGCCCGCGACCCGGGGATCGCTGGTGGTGAAGCCTTCCACGCCACCGAGGAAGAGGACCCGCTCGTGCCCGGCGGACAGGACGTGGCTGGTGGCGGCATAGGCGCCGCCCTCGTTGTCGTAGTGGGCGACCAGCGCGGGCACGTCCGGACCCAGACCCGGCCGTCCACATAGGACGAGCTTGGACCCGGCGCTGTCAAGTGCTTGCGCGTATTGGGCAAGCTGTTTGCGGTAGCCAAGGGTCTCCACCACACCGCCGACGATGATGACCGCGTCGGCCCCGTGTTCGCGCATCATTTTCACGTAAGCCAGCTCGCGGTCGGGGTCGGCGCCGGTGGTGCAGACCACGCAGAGCCGTCCGTCCTGGGCCGCCTGCTGCTCGACGCCCTGGATCACATGGGCATAGAAGGGCGTCGTCACGTCCCGGGTCAGGATCGCCACCGTCTTCTGGCTCACCCCGGCCAATGCACGGGCGTGGACATTGACTACATAGTCGAGGTCTTTGACCGCGCGCAACACCCGAGCCCGGGTCGGGGGCGCGATCGGGTAGTTGCCCGCGAGCACGCGTGACACGGTGGCCACAGAGACCCCGGCCAGGGCCGCTACGTCCCGGATGGTGCTTCGGCGCTCGCCATCGGCCTGTTCAACAGGCTTGCGCGGCATTGTCCACCCTCATGTTTCGGTAACCGTTTACTGCGCTGATACTGCCGCCGCGCGCCGCACTCTGTCAACCCGGTGACCGGTCGCTCTAACGGAGCCAAACTGCGGTGTCGGACGGCAGCGCGCCGCCCGGCAATGGCCCGCTGGCGAGCACGACCTCGGTGTGGGCGGGCAGGACGACCGGTTCGGTGCCGAAGTTGACGACACAGGTCACCTCTTCCCGCTGGAAGGCCAGCACGCCCGGCCCGAGATCGAGCCAGGCCAGACCTGAGCCGGTGGGGCGGTGCGCCAGGGCGGCACGGTAAAGCGAGAGCATCGAAGCCGGGTCGTCGGCTTGAGCCTGCGCGGTCATCGAGGCCCAAGCGGCGGGCTGGGGCAGCCACGGCTGAGTGGCGGCGGTGGGGGAGAAGCCGAAAGGTGGCTCGCTTCCCGACCACGGAAGCGGGATGCGGCAACCGTCGCGGCCGTAGTCGGTGTGCTCGGAGCGTGCCCAGCGCGGGTCCTGCCGCAGCGCGGGCGGGATGTCCTCGACCTCGGCCAGGCCCAGCTCCTCGCCCTGAAAGACGTAGGCGCAACCGGGCAGGCCCAGCAGGAGCAGGGCGGCCGCCCGCGCGCGGCGCGTGCCCAGATCGAGGTCGGCGTGCCAGCCCCCGGGCGGCATGATCCAGATGTGCCCCGAGTCGTCGCGGCCGTACCGGGTGACCGGCCGGACAACGTCGTGATTGGACAGAACCCAGGTCGGGGTGGCGCCGATGAGGTCATGGGTCTCCAGCGTGCCCGTGATCACCTCGCGGAACATGTCGCAGTCCCAGGCACACATGAGGAAGGCGAAATTGAAGCCGGTGTGCAGCTCATCGGGGCGCAGGTACTTGAGAAACTCGTCGCGCTCGGCCCACAGCTCGCCGACGAAGACCGGCTGCTGCGGGTAGGTGTCGGCCACCTTGCGCCACTCGCGGTAGATCTCGTGCACGCCATCCTGATTGGCCCAGCCGCCCAGCGCGTGGAGGTCCTTGACCAGGTGGTCGGCGACGTCGATGCGGAAGCCGTCGACGCCGCGATCGAGCCAGAACCGCAGCGTGGTCAGGAAATCCTCGCGCACCCGCGGGTGCTCCCAATTCCAGTCGGGCTGCTCGGCGGCGAACATGTGCAGGTACCACTGCCCGTCGGCGACCTGGGTCCAGGCGGAGCCGCCGAAGTGGGAGCTCCAGTCGTTGACCGGGGAGTCGAAGAACCAGAACAGCTCACGCTCGGGCGAGCCGCGGCCCGCGCGCAGGGCCTCTTGGAATGCGGGATGCTTGTCGGAGCAGTGATTGGGAACGATGTCCACGATCACGCGCATCCCGGCGGCGTGCGCCTCCTCGATGAAAGCGCTTGCTTCGTCGAGGGTGCCGAAGAGCGGATCGATGTTTCGGTAGTCGGCCACGTCGTAGCCGGCGTCGGCCATCGGCGAGGTGTACCAAGGGCTGAGCCAGACCGCGTTCACCCCGAGCTCGCGCAGATAGGGCAGACGGCTGCGCATACCGGCCAGATCGCCTATCCCGTCGTCGTTTCCGTCGGCGAAGCTGCGCGGATAGATCTGATAGATAACGGCGTTGTCGACCCAGGTCATGACGTGAACTCCAGCACGAGAACTTCTGCGGGTTTGAGGCGGGGCAGGGGCAGGCCCACGGTTTCCAGAGCGCGTCCAGTGATTGAGACAGCACCGTCGTGCTCAGGGCCGAGGACGGTAGCAACGTTATACCGCGCTTGCGGCAGCAGGCCGGGTATCCGCAACCGCATCGGCGTCTGCGGCAGGGCGCTGTCCAGCTGGGCGTAGCTGAACAGGGCGTGCGAGCCGTCCTGGGCCACCACGCCGTGCACCGACGCGGCCGGGTCGATCCCGTCGGGGGTCACCACGCGGCCGGTGTGCAGCAGGCCCCGGGTGCGCTTGTAAAGCTCGATCCAGTCGCGCACCACGGCAAGCTCGGCCGGGTCGAACCCGGTGAGGTCGGCCTCGATCCCCGCGTGGCCGAAAAGCGCTGTGGCACAACGGACCTCGATGCTGGTCGCCCGTTTGGTGATGTGCGCACGGGCCGGCCCGACATGGGCGCCGATCAGCTCCAGGGGCAGCAGGAGCCCTGTCCAGCGCTGGATCTGCTGGCGATCGATCGGGTCGTTGGTGTCGGAGGTCCAGACCCGGTCGGTGCGCTCCAGAATCCCGAGATCTATCCGGGCCCCGCCCGACGAGCAGCTCTCGATCTCCAGGCCGGGATGCCTGGCCCGCAACGCGTCGAAGAGGTGATAGGCGGCGTGGGTCTGCCGGTGCACCTGCGGCGCTTCCACCAGATCGCGGTTGTGGTCCCACTTGATGAAATCGATCCGGTATTCGGTGACCAGCGCGTCAAGGCGCGCCAGCAGATAGTCGTGCACCTCGGGCAGAGACAGGTCCAGGACGAGCTGGTTTCGGTGCAGGGCGGGCAACCTTCCCGGGTCGGCGAGCACCCAATCGGGATGGGCGCGAAACAGCTCAGAGTCGGGGTTGACCATCTCCGGCTCGAACCAGAGGCCGAACTGCATGCCCAGCGAGTGCACATGCGAAACCAGCGGGCCGAGGCCATCGGGCCATACGTCGGCGCTGACTTCCCAGTCGCCCAGGCCCGCCCGGTCGTCGCGGCGAGCCCCGAACCACCCGTCGTCGAGCACAAACCTTTCCACACCAACGGAAGCGGCCGCGTCGGCGAGCGCCTTGAGCTTGTCGAGCCGATGGTCGAAATACACGGCTTCCCACGTGTTGAGAACCACCGGCCGGGGCGTGCGCGGATGGGTGTCGCGGGCGCGCAGAAAGCGGTGGAAGCGGTCGCGGATGCCGTCGAGCCCGCATCCGGACCAGGCGAAGTAAACCGATGGCGTGCGGTAACTCGCGCCCGGGTCAAGCCGGATCTCGCCCGAGGAGAGCAGCTCCCCGCCGCCCAGCGCGCCCTGCGCATCCGGCAGCCGAACCGCGCTGTGCTCATGGTTGCCGCTCCACCCGACGTGCGCCGCCCAGACCTGCCCGGTGCGGTTGCGCAACTCGCCATCGGCTAGGCACAGCAGGGTCGTGCTGTCGTGACCGGTGCGGCCGCGGCGGCTTTCGCGCACGTGTGCGCCTAGGTGAAACGGGCGTTGCTGCGGCACGCGTTCCAGTGCCCAGCGACCGGTCATTTCCAGCAAATTCCAGGCTTCGTCGGGTACCGGAAGAAAGCAACCCAAAAAAGAAAGTGTCCAGATGCCGGGACCCGTGTTGGTCACCGCATAGTCGGCCCGGATCACGCCCTGGGCGCTGAGGGTCAGCTCGCAGACCACCTCGAGCCCGGCTTGCGGGTCGGCGGCCCGCACGGTCATCGCGTGCTCGGTGAACTCCACCGGCGTGGTGAGGCGAAGCCGCGGATGGGGAAAGCGCCCCTCACGATCTCCGGCCAGGGCGGGCCGCCCGGCCCAGCCCTCGTGCTGCAACGGCAACAGCGGGAGTGCGCTTGACCCGTATGGTCCCGGCGGCACAGGCCCGGGATCGGCGCCCCAGTGCACCAACCGAGGCAGTCTGTCCTCATTGGATAGTTGGACGGTGAGCCCCACCCCGTCGCGGGACAGTGTGTGAATTTGTTCGAATCCGTTGGACACGGTGCAAATATTGTCAGCTGAGATCAGCCAAGTCGAGGCCCACCTCGCGCGCGGCCGCGACCCGGATCCACTCGGCGGCCTGCCGCCGCGAGATCACCTTGTCATGGACCATGAGCTGGACGGCAAGCCCGTCGATCAGGCTGTTGATGCGCCAGGCCGCGCCGTGCGGATCCTCGCATTTGAAGGAGCCGTCGGCGACACCCGCCGCGATGACCTCGATCAGGCCTTCCTTCCACCGCAGGTCCATCCGGCGCGACACCTTCTCCAGCTCCGGCACGCGCAGCGCCTCGGACCAGCCATCGATCCACATCAGCCAGGAGTTCGACCTTCCCTGCGGTGCGAGCAGTTTGAGCAGCCGCTTGAGCTTGTCGACCGGGCCGACGCGCGCGTCGAGCACGGCCTGCAGCCGGCCCAGATCCTGCTCGGCCGCATAGCTGAACGCCTGTGTCATCAAGGCGTCTTTGGTGGAGAAGTGGTAGAAGACCAGTGCCTGGCTCACCCCGGCCGCCTTGGCCACGTCAGCGGTGCGGGTGTTGGCGAATCCGCGCTCGAGAATCACCTCCACCGCCGTGCGCAGCAGATCCTCCAAGCGCAGGTGGGCAGAACGTCTGGTCACGGGCCCACGTTAGACCATCGTGCGCTTTGGACTATTGATCGTCGTATTTCTGACGGCCTGCTCCCCGATGCCCGCTTCGACGACGGCTCCCGCGGCGCAACCCCCGCCCTCAACTTCGTCCGCGCCGCGCGACATCACGCTGGCTTTCGGGGGTGATGTCCACTTCTCCGGGCGCACGCTGAGCCTGCTGGACAATCCGCAGACCGCCTTCGGCAGGATCGGGCCCGTGCTCTCCCGCGCGGATCTGGCTTTCGTCAACCTGGAGACCGCGGTCACCGAGCGCGGCACGCCTGAGCCCAAGGAGTTCCACTTCCGCGCCCCGGCGTCGGCCTACGCCGCGGTCAAGGCGGCCGGGATCGATGCGGTGTCCATCGCCAACAACCACACCCTCGACTACGGCCAGACCGGCCTCGCCGACACGCTTGACTACGCTCGCCAGAGCGGGATCCCGGCCCTGGGCGGGGGCCCGGTCGAGCAGGCTTACCAGCCCTGGATCACCGAGGTGCGCGGAACCCGGATCGCGGTCGTCGCGCTGAGCCATGTCGACGAGCTTTGGCAGAGCTGGGAGGCGACGGACACCCGACCCGGGCTGGCCATGCTGCGCAACCCGTTGCGCGCCTTGGCGGCGGTGCGGCAGGCGCGGGCCCAGGCCGATGTCGTCGTGGTCATGCTGCACTGGGGTCCGGAGTACCAGGAGTGCCCGACCGCCGAGCTCAAAACGCTCGCCGCCCAGCTCATCGAGGCCGGGGCCGATCTGCTTGTCGGCGGCCACCAGCATCTGCTGCTGGGGGCGGGCTGGCAGGGCAAGGCCTACGTCGCCTACGGCATGGGCAACTTTCTCTGGTGGCGTAACGATGCGCTGAGCAACGACACCGGTGTGTTGTGGGTCACTATCCGGGACCGCAAAGTTGCCGCCGCGAGCCTGGTCCCCGCCTATATCGACCGCGCTACCGGCCAGCCCTACCCGGTGGACGGCGAAGCCGCGGCCCGAATAATGGAGGAGCAGAAACGCCTGCGAGCCTGTGCCGGCCTTGCGGAGCATCCGGGGAATTGATCTCATCCTCGCGGTGTTGCGACACAAGACGACACCCTGTCTGAGGAGATCATCGTGCTTGACCCGAAGGGGCTATTTGAGCTCACCGACCCCCGGCCGGATCTGGGGCGGCCGGTGCTTTTGCACGCACTGACCGGCTTCATCGATGCCGGGGCCGCCGGGCGGCTGGCTCGCCAGCACCTTCTTGAGTCGCTCAACTCGACGGTGATCGCCCGCTTCGACATCGACCAGCTTTTCGACTACCGCTCGCGCCGGCCGCTGATGCATTTCGCCGCCGACCACTGGGAGTCCTACGACGATCCCAAGCTCGAGCTGCACGCGTTGCGCGACGACGATGACACGCCCTTCCTCCTGCTCACCGGTCCCGAGCCCGATCTGCAATGGGAGAGGTTCATCGCGGCGGTCACCTCGATCGTGCGCGACCTCGATGTCCGGCTGGCCGTGGGCATCCACGCGATCCCGATGTCGGTGCCCCACACCAGGCCCACCGGCGTGACCGCCCACGGCACCCGTCCCGAGCTGATCGCCGGCTACGAGCCGTGGATAGCCAACGTTCAGGTGCCGGCGAGCATCACCAACCTGCTGGAATACCGGCTCGGTCAGCAGGGCCAAGACGCGATCGGCTTCGCCGCCCACGTTCCCCACTACCTGGCCGAAAGCGAGTACCCGCAAGCCGCCGAGCTGTTGCTGGCGTCGGTGTCGCGGGCGACCGGGCTGCTGCTTCCGGTGGAGGAGCTGCGCGAGGCCGGCGAGCGGGTGCGAGCCGAGGTCGAGCGGCAGCTCACCGACAACCAGCAGGCGAGCGCGGTCGTGCACGCGCTTGAGGAGCAATATGACGCGTTCATGCGGGGGCGCGGTGGCAACCTGTTAACCGAACCCACGCCGCTGCCGACCGCGGACGAGCTGGGCGCCGAGCTTGAGCGCTTCCTCGCCGAGCACCACCGCCGCGACCTCGGGGAGTGATCGCAGCTTTTGCTCCACTTTGGATACTCACGTTCCTGGGTTGGGCAGCTAACCGGTTTGGACTGCTGAATGCGTCAGTCGAGCGAGGACTGACGCATTTCGCGTTCACCTTCGCCATCCCCGCGGTCGTCTTCACCACCTTGGTGCGGCTGCCGCTGGGCGGGTTGCCCCTGGTGCCGCTCGCGGCCTATGCGCTCAGCGCGATCTTTCTCGGTCTTTCTGGGTACCTGATAATGCGCTGGCTTCGTCGTGATGAGCGCATCATCGCGGCCATGGCGAGCGCCTACGTCAACTCCGGAAACCTCGGCATCCCGGTCGCGATCTATGTCTTGGGCAGCGCGTCATTGATCGTTGGTGTGGTGGCGTTCCAGACCGTGCTCGTGACGCCGTTCATCGCCGCGCTGCTTGACAAGTCCGACAGGCGGTTGTGGACGTTGCCATTGCGGGTGCCGGTGGTGCTCGCGTCGGCTGCCGGAGTGGTCTTCACCCTGTCGGGCTGGACGCTTCCCGATGCCGTGCTGCGCCCTTTGGACCTGCTCGGTGACGCGGCCGTGCCCACCGCGCTTTTCGCCCTGGGCATGTCACTGCACCTGCCCCCGGGGGAACGGCTCACCCTCAAGCGACCCGAGCTCGGCGTCGTGATCCCGCTGAAGATTATCTTTCAGCCCCTGGTCGCCTATTTCGTGGCGCGCTACCTGTTCCGGCTCGACGACGCGCAGGTGCTCGCGGTGACCCTGTTCGCCGGGTTGCCGACCGCGCAGAACACCTACATCTACGCGACCGAGTACAAGGTGCCCAACGGCCTGTCCCGCGACGCGGTGGTGGTGAGCAGCGTCCTATCCCTTGGTACGCTTTCGATTATCCTGTGGCTGCTGGGCTAGTGTGCCGTCCGCTTTGGACCGCATCCATCGCCTTGTGTGGATCCGCCAAGGGGGGATAACCTCTCCGGCGTGATGAAAAGAACACTGACCGTATCCGGTCTTGCCGCTCTCTTGATCGTCATTTCAGCGGCTCCGGTATGGCCAGCTCAGGCACCGTCGAAGCTGTGCACAGCACCGGCGCCTGTCTCATCCGCTGAGCTCCCGGAAAATGCTGAGGCGCAGGCAGACCAGCGCAACCGGGCCGTCAACGACGAAGTCGAGGCCACCTTCGGCGTGGGCGCGATCAAGGAGCGCATCGCCGACCAGCTGCGCCGGGGACTGATCGGGGTGGTGGCCGACCCGATCACCGGGAACAGCACGGTGGTGGCCACCCCGGAGTTCCGTGCGGTGCGCGGCCTGACCACGGCCAAACTGATGATCGGCTGCCACCCGGCAGCCGCTCTGATCGACGCGGACGATGTGCTCGTCTCCCGCGCGTGGCACCCGCAGGCGGCACAGGCCACCTTCAGCTTCTCCTTGCACGCCAACGATTCCCGCTTCCACGTCTCGTTCGACCCGCGCTTCGCGGCGGCGGCCGCCGCGCTTTCGGCCGTGCTCGGCGATCGCGCGGTGGTGACCGTTTCCGAGACCGGGCGCACCGGCCGGCTCAACGACGGCGAGCCGCATTTCGGTGGCGCCGGGATACGCAACGGCTACAACTCCTCGCTTTCCAGCAACACGTGTACCGCTGGATTCACGGTGCGCCGCAACGCCGACGGCCAGCGCGGAGGGTTCACGGCCGGTCACTGCTTCGCCAACGGCAACATCCTCTACTCCAGCACCCAGCTCTGGGGCGAGGCGTGGGGCAAGGTCAACTTCCCGGCCTACGACATGATCGGGATCAAGTCCTGGAGCGAGACCTACGACAACGTGATCCACACCGACAACTGCTGCCCCGTCAAGCGCGACGTGATCGGCCGCGACCCGGCCGTGGTGGGGGACCTGGTCTGCTTCTCCGGCATGGTGAGCAAGGCCCTCTGCAGCATTCAGGTGACCTCGACCAACGGCTACTTCTGCGACCAGTACGGCTGCACCGGCGGCCTGATCGAAGCCATCCGCGGCGGTGGCGTGATCGTGCGCCCCGGTGACTCCGGCGCCCCCATCTACACCCGGTACGGCAGCAATTCCGCCCTCGCGACCGGCATGGTCATCGCCGCCGCGGGTGGCGGCACGATCGCCTACGGCGAGCACATCGGCGTGATCGAAAGCTATTTCAACGTTTCTGTGCTCACGTCGTGACACCCGCGTGAGGACCGGCATGAAACCCAACCGCTGTGCGCAGCGTCGGAGGCGGCATGAGGCGTAACCCGATTCGAGTCCTGGGCGCGGCCGCGCTCACCGTGCTGGCGATGGGGGCGTGTGCAAAGCAGCCGCCGCCGGTCGCGCCGGCCGCGGGGAACCTGCCGCTGGCCAGTCCCACCGCCGCCGCGGCTCGAACGACGGTGCCGCAGGTGGCCGCGTTGGGCGTGACCGAGGTCGACAAGCTTTTCGCCGAGGCCAAGCTCGTCCCGATCCTGCGCTACCACCCCGAGGTCCTCAGCGGCGAGGGCACCGTCGTCGGCACAGACCCCCCGGCCGGGGCCATCGTGCTCGCGGGCGACTCGGTGACCGTGCTGGTAGCCGGAGCGCCCGGCCCGACCCTGCAGGACTACGTCAACGCCCACCGCGAGACGTTTGTCGGGATAGCCGCGGACGCCAACGGCGTGCTGGTGGTGGGCATTCACCAGCAGGCAGATCTCGCCAGAGAGATCGAGACGCTGGCCCAGCTGGCCAACGGTTCCGCCTACCGGATCCAGACCTGTCCGCGAACGTTTACCGATCTGCAGCGCGTTCAGCTCGAGCTGGCGCGCCGCGACTTCGTGGCCGGGGCCGACAAGCTCAGCTTCGCGATGACGGTTGATCCGCTGGCGTGTGCCGTGCGGCTGACCATAGACATGTCCGAGCCCGATATCGCTCAGCTGACGGCCAGATATCAGGGCGCGCTGGTAATCCAGAAGGGCAGCGTGCGGCGCGGCGGGTAGTCTCGCGACGTGGAGCGAGTTGGTGTGCAGTCGCGCCAGGCAGGCCCCCGCACAGCGGTGATCTGGGCTGTGCTGCGAGCCGAGTTGGCAGCGCAGGGTGGTCGAAGCCTGAACGTGGTCGATGTCGGCGGTGGCACCGGCGGGTTCGCGGTGCCGCTGGCCGAGGCAGGGCATACGGTGACCGTCGTCGACCCGAGCCCCGACGCGCTGGCCGCGCTGTTGCGGCGCGCCGCCGACGCCGGGGTGGCCCAGCGGGTCTTCGGCCTGCAGGGCGACGCCGACTCGCTCGCCGACCTGATTCCGGCCGGGCAATCCGATCTGGTGCTGTGTCACGCGGTGCTCGAGGTCGTGGACGACCCGAGCGGGGTCAGCGCGGCGCTGGCACGGGTGCTGCGGCCGGGCGGTGCGGCCAGCGTGCTCGTGGCCAACCGGGCCGCGGCGGTGCTGTCGCGGGCGATCGCAGGCCAGTTCCGGCTCGCCGGCGAGTTGCTCGCTTTCCGGGAGCCACTCGGGTCCAAGCTGGGCCGGCGCTTCGACGCCGCCGAGGTCACCGCGCTGCTGGAGGCGCAAGGGCTTGCCGTGGAACAGGTTCACGGTGTTCGGGTGGTGTCTGATCTGGTACCGGGAGTGATAGCCGACGCGGATCCGGAGGCGCTCGCCGCGTTCGAGCTGGCCGCGTCCGCCGAGGCGCCCTATCGCGACTTCGCGACCCAGTTGCACCTGCTGGCGCGCAGATGAGGGCACCCAGCTACCCGGAAGGGACGATCGCCGACATCCTGCCCGGATGCCTCAAATGCCTTGGGGCGCAAGGGTTCTCCGACCGGCTCGGGCTGGCTCGCCAGCTGGAGGGGGTGCGGCGCATCGCCGTCCTGCTGGTGGACGGCATGGGCTGGCATCAGCTGCCGACCATGCGGCCCTTCGCACCCGGGCTGGTGGCGCTGCCGTCCCGGGCCATCACCAGCGGCTTCCCCTCGACGACGCCGACCAGCCTGGTCAGCCTCGCCACCGGGGCGTGGCCGGGCTCGCACGGGGTGCTGGCATTTACCAGCAACATTCCGGGGACGGACATCGTCCTGAACCACACCCAGTGGAAAGACGATCCCGACCCGTTGCTGTGGCAACCGGTCCCGCCGGTCTACGCCGAGGCGGCGCGCCAGGGCATCGACGTCACGGTCGTCAACCGCGCCGAGTATGTGGGCTCCGGCCTGACCGAAGTCACCACCCGCGGCGCGGTCTATGTCCCGGCCGACTCGTCCCAGGAGCTGGCCGACGGCATGGTCAAGGCTCTGCTGGGGGCCGACGGGCCCGCCCTGGTCTACGGCTATTACCCCAACCTCGACAAGATGGGCCACGCCTTCGGCTTGGAGTCGGAGCAGTGGGCCGACGCCGCCTCCAAAGTGGACAAAATCGTGGAACGCCTGGTGACCGCGCTGCCGCCCGATGCCGCGCTGGTCGTCACGGCCGACCACGGCCAGCTCGACATCCCGGCCGATCGCCGCATCGACATCGACGGTGATCCCCGGCTCGCCTATGGGGTAAGGGTTTTCGCGGGCGAGCCGCGGGTGCGCTACCTGCACGCCGAGCCGGGCGCGGCCGCGGACGTGCTCGCGGCCTGGCAGGAGCTGGTCGGCCACGCGGCCTGGATCGGGTCACGCGAGGAGGCGATCGCCACCGGCTGGTACGGGCCGATGGACCTGACCTTCGCGCAACGGATAGGCGACGTGGTGGTGGTGTGCCGCGACGATTGGGCAGTTCACGGCACGCGGCGCGAGCCGGCCACGATTGCGCGTCTCGTCGCCATGCACGGCTCCCTGACCGACGCCGAGCTCGACATCCCGCTGATTGTCGTAAGGGGCGAGTAGCTTCTGCGCTATGGAAGTGGACGCCGGCTGTCCCATCCTCCACGTGGACATGGATGCTTTCTATGCCTCGGTGGAGGTGCGGCGCCGCCCTGAGCTGCGCGGGAAACCGGTGGTGGTGGGCGGTGCAGGTCCGCGCGGGGTGGTGTCGTCGGCCAGTTACGAGGCACGCCGGTTCGGCATCCGCAGCGCGATGCCGGGCATGCAGGCGCGCGCCAAGTGCCCGCACGCCATCTTCCTCCCGGTCGACATGCGCGAATACATCAGCGCTTCGCGGCAGGTGATGGGCGTGTTCCGCGACGTGACCCCGCTGGTCGAGCCGCTCTCGGTCGATGAGGCCTTCCTTGATGTTTCAGGCGCTATGCGCCTTTTCGGGAGTCCTGCGAAGATCGCTGCCGACATTCGCGCGCGCATGGCCGACGAGCTGCGGCTGACCTGCTCGATCGGGGTGGCCCCCAACAAGTTCCTCGCAAAGCTCGGCTCCACCCGGGCCAAACCCGACGGCATGATCGTCATTCCGGTCGACAAGACGCTGGAGTTCCTGCACCCGCTGCCGGTCTCCGCCCTCTGGGGGGTAGGCGAACGCACCCAGGAGACGCTGCGCCGCTTGGGCCTGACCACCGTGGCCGACGTCGCCAACGCCTCCGTGAGCATGCTGCGCAGCGCCCTGGGCCAAGCCCTCGCCAGCCACCTGCACGAGCTGTCGTGGGCTCGTGACTCCCGGCGCGTCACCACCCATCGCGTGGAAAAGTCCATCGGGTCGGAAACCACCTTCGACGTCGACCAGAGCGACCCCGCCGTCCTGCGCCGCACCCTGCTGAGCCTCTCCCAGCAGGTGGCCAAACGGGCCCGCGAAGGCGCCGTCGCCGGGCGCACGATCGCCGTCAAGGTCCGCTTCGCGGACTTCCGGACGATCTCCCGATCGCGCACCCTTCCCTCGCCCACCGATGTGGCACAGGAGGTCTACCGGGTTGCTTGGGAGCTGTTCGAGCCCGCCCAAGCCGGTCAGCGCATCCGTCTGGCTGGGGTCAGACTGGAAGGACTCGTTGCCAGCGAAGGCTCCAGCCATCAGCTTGCCCTCGACGAGCCGGCCCACGGCTGGCGAGACGCCGAGGTCGCGGCCGACGCTGTCGCCGCGCGCTTTGGGAAAGGGGCGGTCGGCCCTGCCAGCCTTGTCAGGATTCGTCGGGGGTAGGTCGTGTCGTCCAGCTTTCGAACTGGCGTGCCCCCTCGTAGACTGACACGTAGCAGTTGTCCGACTGCTGTCCGTCTTAGAAAGAGTCAGTCTGCCGGGGAGGGGTGCCGTGCCGCTATCCGAGCACGAGCAGCGGCTGTTCGAGCAGATCGAACGCTCGCTGTCAGAGGACCCTAAGTTCGCCTCGGCGGTGCGCCAGAGCGATCCGAAGTTCCACGCCCGCCGCCGGTTGATACTGGCTGCCATCGTCATCCTCGCCGGGCTTGGATTGCTGGTCTACGGCACCGTCGTCAGCCAACCGCTGCTGGGGGTTGCCGGTTTCGTGGTCATGCTTGCTGCCGCCGCCTACGCGATGCTTTCGCAACGCCGGGCCGCGACTGCCGGCACCAAGGGACAGTTGCGATCCGTCGATGGCACAGCCAGCCGGCGCACCCGGCGCGGTCTTGGCATCATCGATCGCCTTGAAGGACGCTGGCGAGACCGCGGCGACTACTACTGAACCACCAAATTGGGCCGCTCAAGCGGCCCAATTGCTTTACCCCATCTCACCCCGCCGCCGCGCGCCGCTGGTAACTGCCACGCCGTCCCACGGGCTCCCACCGCGCCACCCCTAGTGGCACGCCCGCGCCCCCGCGCTGCTCGTAACCGCCAAGCCGCCCCCACGGCTCCCGCCGCGCCGCCGGAGGTGCGTTGCTCCTATGTCCAGGGTGGTTGTCGGCGAGTGTGTCCATCTCTGCATCACCTACCTGGCGCAGAGATGGACGTACTCGCGAAGAGTAGTTGTGCCTGGGAGAGCTTGGGGTGATCTAGCGTCTGCGGGTCGGCGGCGCAGCCGCCGGGGGGTGACCAAGCACGGGCGTGGCGTTGCCGCCCGGGAGGTGCGGCGAAAGACCACAACGGGCCGGCGCGAAAGCTATAGCAACAACAAAGTCGCCAAGAATGCCAGACCCATGCCGCCGGGCGGTGCAAGCAGAGAGCGGGCCGCCCGGCTCGTGGGAGCGGCGGGCGGCCCGGGGTGGTGCGTGTGGTTAGCCCCTTGCGGATAGGCGGCGGCGGGGCAGGATGGGGCGGACCACGCGGCGCATGGCCAGGCTGGCGTCTGAGGTCCTTCGGGACAGTTTCAGACCTAGCGATGTGGCGCGTGAACGCCAGCGGTAGACCACCGAGGGCGGCAGGAGAACGGCGACCAGGCGGACCCAGCGACCGGCCTGCGCGGCCAGGGCTTTGCGCACATCGGCTACCGCGCCCATGAGGCCGGTGGCGGCGATCGGGTGCTGCGAATAGCGAGCCCGTTCCTCGGCGTGGCCCAGCTGGCGGGTTACCCCGGCGGTGGCAGTGTCGAGGCCTTGTTCCCTGACCAGCCTTTCCGCTGTTGTTCGAGGGGTTTCCGCGGCGTCGATGATGAGCCGATAGTCGACCATGGTGTCGATGAGCTCGTCCCAGGCGGCATGTGCCTGGCTGCGGGCCGCATCGCTGTTCTCGGTGTCGACGATGGCCATTGTGTTCTCAGGCCCGCCCGCGACAGCAGCGACCGCTGTGGCCGTAGCCAGCTGGGTTCGCCGTCGGCGCAGGGATTGACGCCGGATGGCTGGCATGATCAGCAGGATCAGCAGCAGCCCGGCACCGCCCAGGGACCACCAAACCCAAGGCGGGGTTGGGGTCTGGCTGGAGCTACCGTCGGTGCCGCACTCCGGGCAGTCGTCGTTGCCGGGGAGGAACTTGTCGTCACCGGGCTCCGTGGTGCTGCCCGGGTTGGCGGTGGCGGGGGCGCCGGTGGACGGGTTTTCCGGGGGAGCATCCACGTTCGGGGCCCAGGACGAGTTGACCGCTCCGGCGATGGAAGCGCTTGGGGTGGCGTCGAACGGCACCCACCCGAAGCCTTCGAAGTAGACCTCTGTCCACGCATGCAGGTTGCGGTTGGTCAGGACGTAGTTGCCGCCGGTGTAGTTGCTGCCCTTGGTGAAGCCGAACGCCACCCGTGACGGGATCTTCGCGACCCGCAGCATCCAGGCCAGCGCCGCAGCGTACTGCTGGCAGAACCCGCGCTTCACGTCGAGGAAGTTCAGGATCTTCTGGCCGTTGGTGCCCTCGGGAACCGTCAGGTCGTAGGCGAACCCGTTCTTCTGCGAGAAGTAGTCGTAAAGCGCCCGCACCTGGTCGTAGACGGTGGGTTTGCCGTCGATGAGACCGTTGACCAGCTCCTGGATCTCTTCCAGCTCCACCGGCACCCGGGTCATGTTGCGCTGGATCTGGTTGCTGAGGGGCAGCGGCCGGGCCGTGCGCAGCGCGTCCGGACTGTATTCGGCGTGAATGAAGTCGAACTCGAACTTCTTGCCGGCCGAGCGTGACCGCACCGAGTAGAAGATCTGCTGGTCGACGTCGTAGTTCCAAGAAGCGTCAAGGCCCTTGGTGGAGATGGGCGACGCGTAGACCGGAACCATCGGCATGTCGAAGTTCTTGGAAACCTCGACCTTGGCGTTGTAGCGCTGGCCGGTGATGCCGGGGCCTTGCAGCCCAATGGGCCGGGGCAGATCGGCGCCAACCGGTTTCCCGCTCGGGGCACGGTTGCGGAATCCGTCGAGCTGGATGTCGTCGGCCGTGCCGAAGCGCATGTAGAACGGCGAAGGGTCGTTGGTGGTGACCTTGACCAGCTCGCGGATCTGGGTCTGGTTCAGCTCGCCGTAAAGGTGGGCGAAGAGGTTCACCGAGCCGCTACCCGGGCCTTGCCCGTTGCCTGGGCCGCCTGACCCGGTTGCGCCGAAGCGGGAGAAGAAGCCCTCGGTCATGCCCGGGATGACGATCGGCAGCAGCACGGCCACCACGACGCCGAAGGCGGCGAGCCGCCGGCCGGCGGCAGCCAGCGGGGACGGCTCCCAAAGGTCGACGCCCCGGCCTTCGCCGGTGAACCGGCGACCGAACCGGCGCACCTTGTCGACGTTGTCGGTCACGAGCAGCCACAGGAAACCGATCGCCCCGATCACGAACGGGATGGGGGAGACCGACTCGGCGTAGACCGCCACCGGTACCGAATAGATGGCAAGCATCGGCAACCCGGCGAGGGCGGGGCGGCGGACACCGACCGCGAACACGTCGACCAGGATGGCGACCAGGCCGATCCCGAGGATCGTGATGAACAGCAGGCTGTCGATGTCGGGGGCGGGCACGTACGCGGTGCGCACGTCCTCACCGGACTTGAGGAACAGCTCCCGGAAGTGGGAGAACGTCGACGGGGTCGGGATCAGGCCGAGGATTCCGGTGCCCTGACTGAAGAACATGGTCACGGCGACGAGCAGGCCACCGACCATGGCGAGCACCTGTGTCCAAAGCCGCCCCCGCAGCGACCGGGCGCCCCAGGCGGCCCCCGAGATCAGGGCGATCGTGATGATCGCCTGGAAGAGCCAGTTCAGGCTGTCGAAGATCATCGAGATCGGGGCCGCGGCGAGCAGCGTCGCCGCGGCGGCGACCAGCGTCAGGTGGCGCTTGGAGGTCATCGGCCGCCTCCCATGGTGACGGTTTCGGCCATGGCGGCCCGCAGCGCGAAGCCTTGCTGGCCCCGCGCGGCCTGGGGCCACAGGGATGGAAGCAGATCGCCGTGCTTGACCCCCACCACGCGCCAGCCGCTTTGCAGCAGGCCCAGTGCGGCGGCCGCATGCTCACGCTCGGCCTCGGCTTTCACCTCGGCCGGTACGTTGAGCCAGCTCTGCGAATCCATGAGGAAGGCGATGCAGGTGGTGCCACTGGTGCGCAGCGCCGCCAGCTGTGCCGCCTCGGCGGTCGAAAGCAGGCCGAGCACCGCGATGATCAGCCCGCCGTCGGCGCGACGGCGAACCTGCTCGATCAGGGTGGTGATGTCGCCTCGGCCGGAGGCCTTGACCTCCGCCAGGTGGTCGAGCAGCAGCCCGTCGCCGGTGCTCTCGTTGGCGTCCAGGTCGGCACCGGCCTCGGTGACCAGCCGCAACCTGTACCCGGCCTGTCGCAAGTGGACAGAGACGCTGGCCGCGGCCGCGACCGCCCACTCGAACGAGCCGGTGGGGCCCTCGCCGCGGTGCGCGAAAGCGCGCGTGTCGAGCAGGACGGTGGCCCGGCTTTCCCACGGCTGCTCCTCGCGGCGCACCATCAGCTCGCCCACCCGAGCGGTCGACCGCCAGTGCACGCGCCGCAGATCGTCACCGCGCCGGTATTCGCGGGTGGCCGCATCGTCCTCGCCGTGCACCGCCACCGAGCGGGCGCGGCTGTCGCCCGTGCCGGCGTATTCGCCGGCGAGGCGGACCAGCTGCAGCGGGGTCACCTGCGGGATCACGGTGAGCCTGTCGGAGCTGGGGAAGGATCGGGTCATCTCGCACAGCCCGAACGGATCGGTCATCCGCAGCGTGAGCGGGCCGACCTGGTAGCGCCCGCGCAGCTCGGCCCGGACCGTGTACGCGACCGATGAGGCCTGCTGCGACCCGAGCCGGTCAAGCACCAGCCGGGGACGGCTGCCGAGCGCATACGGCAGCTTGTCCTCCAGCAGCAGCGTGCCGGTGGGCAGGCGGGACATGTTCTGCAGGCGCAGCAGCACCCGCGCGTTGCCGCCCGCCTGAACCCGGTAGGGGTCAAGGCTGCGCGTGCACGCCAGCCTGTACCGGGAACGCCCGACATAGAAGGCGGCGAGCAAGGGCAACGCCAGCAAAAGCACGGCCACCCGAAGCAGGTCCTTCTCGCCGAGGATCAGCGCCGAGAAGACGGCGGCGAGCCCGGCGGCGAGGAAGCTGCGCCCCCGCGTCGTCAGCCCGCGCAATGCCTCACGCATAGGTCACACGCCTACTTCTGCCGGTCGTAGAAAGAGCTCGGCGGGGCGGGCGGCCGGGTGTCGTAGGGCGAGCGCCGGTCGTGCGGCACCGGGAGCCGATGCACCAGCTCGGCGAGGATCGCGTCGGTGGTGCGCCGGGCGAGCTGGGCGTCGGCGGTCGGGATGATGCGGTGTGCCATCACCGGAACCGCGAGCTTCTGCAGGTCGTCGGGGACGACATAGTCGCGCCCGTCGAGCGCGGCGACCGCCTTGGAGGTGCGGATCAGCTGCAGCGTCGACCGCGGGGACGCGCCAAGGCGCAGCTCGGGGGCTTCCCGGGTGGCGGTGACGAGGTCGACCGCATATTGCTTGACCGCGGCGGCCACGTGGACGTTGCGAACCGTGGCGATGCACCGGCGTACTGCCGTGCCATCGGTGACCGCGACGAGATCCTCCAGCGGATCGTGGGATTGGTGCCCATCGAGCATGGCCAATTCGGCGCGCTCATCGGGGTAACCCATCGCGATGCGAGCGGTAAAGCGGTCACGCTGCGCTTCCGGGAGGGGGTAGGTGCCCTCCATCTCGATCGGGTTCTGGGTCGCGATCACCATGAACGGGGTCTGCAGAATGTAGGTCTCGCCATCGACGGTGACCTGGTGCTCCTCCATACATTCGAGAAGCGCCGATTGTGTCTTCGGCGAGGCCCGGTTGATTTCGTCGCCGACCACCAGGTTGGCGAAAACCGCGCCCGGCTTGAACTCGAACTCGCGGGTTTCCTGGTTGTAGACGCTGACGCCCGTGACGTCGCTGGGCAGCAGGTCAGGCGTGAATTGGATCCGGCGCACCGAGCAGTCGATGGAGCGGGCGAGTGCCTTGGCCAGTTTCGTCTTTCCGACACCGGGAACATCTTCGATAAGCAGATGTCCCTCAGCGAGCAGGACCGCGAGGGCCAGCTGCACGGTGGCGGTTTTGCCCTCGATTACCTGCTCAATGTTGGCCACGATGGCGTTGGTGGTTTCCCGGAACTCGTCTGCCGGCATCGGCTCGCCGAGGTCGGTCCCACTGCGTTGCGTGGTCGTCACGCCCGCCTCCCTAGTTTTCGTCATGCGTTCGGCGACAGAACGCGCTACCCCTATCCAGAGGTTGCACCTTGGTCAGTTTCTCGTTCCCTTGGAGTCTTCCCCAGCGCTCTCAGTTCCGGCAATGCACCAGCGGCGTGGAATGGGAAGTGACGCTGTCTGAGCGCACGAGGTACTATGCGGACATGGCTCAGGGCTTCCTGCTCCTTAGTGAGCCGTGCTGACGCGATCCGACGCGTGAGCACGGCAACCCCTTCTGCGTTCGCACAAGGGGATTTTTTATGCCTTCTCTCAGACAAAGGATAAGAATCATGAACGAGCAGGTAGACACCCCGAAGTTCCGCTACAACGCGGCGCTGGCCTGCAAGATCGAGGCTCAATGGCAGGACTATTGGCAGGAGCATGGCACCTTCCACGCTCCCAATCCGGTCGGTGACCTGGCCGATCCCAAGCACCCGCGCTCGGGCGCGCCGAAGCAGTTTGTGTTGGACATGTTCCCCTACCCCTCCGGATCGGGCCTGCACGTAGGTCACCCCCTGGGGTTTATTGGGACCGATGTCTTCGCGCGGTTCCAGCGTATGGCGGGCTTTAACGTTCTGCACACCATGGGCTTCGACGCCTTCGGGCTGCCGGCCGAGCAATACGCTGTTCAGACCGGAACCCACCCAAGAACAACGACCGAAGAGAATATTTTGCGGTACCGGGCACAGCTGCGCATGCTGGGCCTGGGTCACGACGACCGGCGTTCGGTGGCGACCATCGATGTCGACTATTACCGGTGGACACAATGGATCTTCCTGCAGATCTTCAACTCGTGGTTTGATCCGTCGGTCAACAAGGCCCGCCCGATCGCCGAGCTGGAGGCCCAGCTGGCCCACCTGCCGGCCGCGGAGCGCAACAAGATAGTCGACGAACATCGGCTGGCCTATATCTCCGAGGCCCCGGTCAACTGGTGCCCGGGTCTGGGGACGGTACTGGCCAATGAGGAGATCACCGCCGACGGCCGAAGCGAACGCGGCAACTTCCCGGTGTTCAAGCGCAACCTGAAGCAGTGGATGATGCGCATCACCGCGTACGCCGACCGGCTGATCGACGATCTGGACGACGTGCAGTGGCCCGAGCCGATCAAGCTGATGCAGCGCAACTGGATCGGCCGCTCCACCGGCGCCTTCATCGACTTCGCCGTGGGCGAGGAGTCAGACCAGGACCTCACCCGTCGGCCCGCCAACATCGCGGAGCCTCCAAGGGAGAGCTCCAAGTCTGCAATAAAGGTCTTCACCACCCGGCCCGACACCGTTTACGGGGCCACCTACATGGTGCTGGCGCCCGAGCACGAACTGGTCGACAAGCTGGTTCCGGCCGGGTGGCCTGCTGGTACCCACGGAAAATGGACGACGGGTCACAGCAGCCCGGCTGAAGCGGTTGCGGCGTATAGGCTGTTCACGGCGAGCAAGTCCGAAGTGGAGCGTCAGGCCGACGCCAAGGAGAAGACAGGCGTCTTCATCGGCGCCTACGCCACCAACCCGGCCAACGGGGCGCAGATCCCCATCTTCATCGCCGACTACGTGCTGGCCGGCTACGGCACGGGTGCGATCATGGCCGTCCCGGGTCAGGACGAACGCGACTGGGAGTTCGCCGAGATCTTCGAGCTGCCCATCATCCGCACCGTTGAGCCACCCGCGGGCTGGGAAGGCAAGGCGTTCACCGGCGAAGGCCCGGCCATCAACTCCGGCATGCTGGATGGCCTGGGCGTGGCCGAGGCCAAGGCGAAAATCATCGACTGGCTGGAGTCGGCGAAGAGTGGCGAGGGGGCCGTCACCTATCGTCTGCGCGACTGGCTGTTCAGCCGCCAGCGCTACTGGGGTGAGCCGTTCCCGATCGTCTACGACGAGTCCGGCCGCGCGATCGCGCTGCCCGACTCGATGCTGCCGGTCGAGCTGCCCGAGGTGGCCGACTTCTCGCCCAAGACCTTCGCCGATGACGACGCCGGCTCGTCGCCGGAGACGCCGCTGTCACGCGCCACCGAATGGGTCCACGTGACGCTGGACCTGGGCGACGGGCCTCGCCAGTACACGCGCGAGACCAATGTGATGCCGCAGTGGGCGGGCTCGTGCTGGTACCAGATGCGATACGCGGATCCGTCCAATGACAAGGCGTTCATCGATCCCGCCAACGAGGCCTACTGGGTCGGGCCGCGCGAGGGCCAGCAGTCCGGCGGTGTTGACCTGTACGTCGGCGGCGTCGAGCATGCCGTGCTGCACCTGCTGTATGCCCGCTTCTGGCACAAAATCCTGTTCGACCTGGGCTACGTCTCCTCGTTCGAGCCCTACCACCGACTGTTCAACCAGGGTTACATCCAGGCCTACGCCTACACCGACGAGCGCGGGGCCTACGTTCCCGCCGAGGAGGTCGTGGAGGAGCAGCCCGGCGTGTATGTCTGGAATGGACAGAAGGTCGACCGCGAGTACGGCAAGATGGGTAAGTCGCTGCGCAACGTCGTCACTCCCGACGAGATGTGTGAGCGCTACGGCGCCGACACGTTCCGCGTCTACGAGATGTCGATGGGCCCGCTGGAGGTCTCCCGCCCCTGGGAGACCCGCGCAGTCGTTGGCGCGCAGCGCTTCCTGCAGCGGGTGTGGCGCGCCATCGTCGACGAGACCACCGGTGCGGCAACCGTCGTGGACACCCCGGCCGACGACGCGACCCGGCGGGCGCTGCACAAGGCGATCGCCGGAATCCGCGAGGACATGTTCGGCCTGCGGTTCAACACGGCCATCGCCAAACTGATCGAGCTGACCAACGCGCTGACCAAGCTGCCCGCCACCCCCCGCGAGGTGGCCGAACCGCTGGTGGTCATGCTGTCCCCGCTGGCCCCGCACATCGCCGAGGAGCTGTGGCGCAAACTGGGCCACGACGAAACGGTGACCTACCAAGACTTCCCGGTAGCCGACCCGGCCCTGCTGGTCGAGGAGACAGTCACCTATCCGGTACAGGTCAACGGAAAAGTCCGCGCCCGGGTCTCCGTCGCCGCCGACGCCGACGAGGAAACGGTGCGCACGGCAGCCCTGGCCGAGGTGAACGTCGCCAACCCCAAGAAGGTCATCGTCATCCCCGGCAAGCTAGTCTCCGTAGTAGCGTAAGCCTATTGCGTGCCGCCGCTGGCGGGGTGTAACCTGAACTCCGTCAGCGGCACTAGCCACTGAAAGTGAACCCGGCAGGGCCTACCGGACGGATGGCCTCCGGGTTTCGCGCTTTCTAGACCTGGCGCATCTCCGCGACTAGCGCCTTAACCCTGACCCGCCAATGGCCGCCCTTGGCCCAGCACCAAGCTATGGCATCCGGGATCGCCAGCAGTGCCTCCTCATGCGCTCGAACATGCTCATACGTCACACAGTCGAGCAGACCGTGGCGCTCGATCTCCCGCCGCAGGATCCTGCGGTCCGCCTCCACCTGCGACTCGTCGCGCTCCAACACAATTCTGCTCACCCGCCGCCCGATGTGGTCCTGAATCAGCGCGTGCAAACACCTGCCCCTAGCCGCATTCTCGTGGATCGCGCCGCTCGCCTCGATGAGTACTACCTCAAGCGGGAGTTCCGCGATCGTCGTCACAATCTGCGACTTGCGGCTGTCCCGCTCGCTATAGAAGTGAATTCGGCGTTGGCCAGGCATGACCAGTGCGGCGATGGCGCGGCGTGCCTTGGCCAGCTGGGCCGGGGCGATGAGAGCGGCGGCAAGGAGGTAGGAGTTTCGTTTGGACTCGTCGATGAATGAGTGAACGGGCACCATATGTCCTTGTACGACTGTGGGGTTAGGACACTCGTACCATACTGGTTGACTAAGACATTGCTGTGGCGGGGATAGACGCGCGACTACGGTGTGGCGATGACTGGTAAAACACCCCTCTTCCGGGCCTTGGCCGGCCTGGCGCGCGACCATACTGCCGCTGACCGGGCCGGGATTCCGGTTGACGAGTTCCGCGATATCCGGTCCGCGCTGAACCGAGGAGAGCTTTCGCGGCGTGCCGTGGTCAAGCTCGGAGCCGTTGTCCCCGTTGGGTTGGCGGTGCCCGATGCGGTGGCGGCGGCGAAGCCGCCGGTGAAGCCGGCCCGGGTCGCGGTGATTGGCGCGGGCATGTCGGGGCTGACGGCGGCGCTTACGCTGGCGGACAACGGTGTCGGCTGCACTGTGTATGAGGCGAGCGGCCGGGTCGGCGGACGCATGTACAGCAACGATTCCTATTGGGCCGATGGGCAGACCAGCGAGTGGGGCGGGGAGGCGATCGATCAGGAGCATGCCATGATGCGCCAGCTGGCCCAGCGTTTTGGGCTGAGCACGATCGATGTCACGAAGGCCGCTCCCGCCCACGCCGACCAGGTTTTCCACTTTGACGGCGGATACTATTCGCGGTCGCAGGCCGATGTGGACTTCAAGGCGGTCAACCAATGGGTGCAGCGGGATCTGCGCGACGCCAGCCCGGCGGCGACGTGGGAGCAATCCACGGCGCACGCCCGTTTTCTCGATAACCTGTCGCTCTATGACTGGATCGAGTCGCGTGTCCCGGGCGGCCACACATCACGCCTGGGTCAGCTGCTCGATGTGGCCTACAACATTGAATACGGTGCCGACACCACGCGCCAGTCGTCTCTTGCCCTGATCTATCTGCTTGGTGCGCAGCGGAATCCAGGCAACTTCAACATCTGGGGCCTGTCCGACGAGCGCTATCACATCGTGGGCGGCAACCAGCAGCTCCCGGAGGCGATCGCCGACAGCCTGCCCGACGGAACCGTCCAATATGGATGGAAGTTGCTCGCCGTCAGACGCAACACCGACGGCACCCAGACGCTCACCTTCGACAACGGTGGCACCACCAGGACGGTCACCGCCGACCACACCATTCTCACGGTCCCCCTCGGTGTGCTGCAACGCATCGATCTCACCAACGCCGGGCTCGATCAGCGCAAGCGCGAGTCGCTGGCGGCCATGAAAATGGGCTCTTGCACCAAACTCAACCTGCAGTTCCTGCGCCGGACCTGGCTGGGCACCGGCCCGTGGCCGGGGGTCTCCTCCGGCGAAACCTTCACCGACCTGCCCTTCCAGCAGGCCTGGGACACCACGGCGGGCCAGCCGGGCCAGCGCGGCATCCTCATCCAGTACAACGGCGGCAGCACAGCTGAAGCTGTTCGCCCCGCGACACCTTTCGCCACCGAATCAGATCCGGTGGTCCGCCGCTTCGCCAACGATTCCCTCGCCCAGATCGATACCGTCTTTCCCGGTACCAGATCAGCCTGGACCGGAAAGGCCACCTTCTCGGCCTGGCACCTCAACCCGCTCGCCTATGGCGCGTATGTCTTCTGGCCCATCGGCTACGTCACTCGATACGCGGGCTACGAACCTGTTCGCCAAGGCAACCTGCACTTCGCGGGTGAGCACTGCTCCTACGACTTCCAGGGCTGGATGAACGGCGCGGCGCTGGAAGGTGACCGGGCCGCCCGCGAAGTCCTCGCCGACCTGCGCTGACCTCGAAGACCCGCCGAGGGCACGCCCTCGGCGGGTCAGAGCTGAAGACGCAGTGGCGAACTAGTCGCCGCCGGACCACAGCCGGGCGGTCTGCTCGGCGATCAGGGCTGCCTGCCTGCGCCCGGTGGCGACGGCAGGCTCCCATCGGTCGGGGTCGAGCACGTACGGCCCCAGGTCGGCCAGGGCCGTTTCGTCGGGAGCGATCAGCTCGACGTGGCTTCCGCTGTCGCGCAAAGCATCGAACTCGGCCTGCGGCGCGCCGCGTAACCGCGTTGGTGCCAGCGGCGCGAACGCCAGGACGATGTCACACCCGGCCGCCAGATCGGCATTGGTGCCTGAGCGCACGCCGCCATCCATGTACTGCCGGCCGCCGATGGTGACCGGCGGGAAGACGCACGGGACGGCACAGCTGGCGGCTACCGCCAGGTCGAGGGGGACCTGCGCGGAGGCGTCCCAGGTGATCAGCTCACCCGACCGGGCATCCACCGCGGTGATCAGCAGATGTGGCAAGACCGGCCAGTCGTGGACGGGAAGCCGCTTGGCGATCCCGGCGACGAACCTGGCCTCGTCGATCACGTTGGCCCGCAGCGCCAGCTCGCCCACCGCGCGCCGGGCCTCGCCCAAGTCGAGCTCGTTGTCGTTGAGCAGCTGGAAGGCCTGAGCGCCCAGCTCCCAATCCGGTTCGACAGCGCCTTCGTCGGGTCCGGGGTACACCGGCAGCGCGGCGGCGACGGCCAGATCGACCTTGCCGGCGACGATCGCGCCCGCCACCGACCCGGCCGAGGTTCCCACCACCAGGTCGGCGTTGCCGACATCGACCCCGTGCGCCAGCAGTCCTTGCATCATCCCCAGCTGCCAAGCGATGCCGGTGATCCCACCGGCGCCCAGCACCAATCCTCGCCTGCCCACAGTCCCATGCTTACCACCGCGGCAGCGAGATTTCAGGCGAGTTGGTCCTCGACCTGTTTGAGTTTGGGGCGCACCTCCACTGCCGCCGGATGGTTCAGCTCATCGAGGGTTTGCAGCGCTTCGCGGTAGGTGGCGGCCGCACTTTCCCAGGCGCTGGCGGCGGCGTGGCTGTCGGCCAGGTGGACCATGGTGTCGGCCTCGTGGTAACGATCGCCCACCTCGCGGTAGAGCACGATCGCGTTGTCGAAACAGGACACCGCCTCGGTGTAGTGCCCGAGTCGCTGATGGGCATAGCCGAGGCTGTCCCAGGCCGGGGCCTGGCCGAATCGGCTGCCGATCCTGGCGTGCAGATCCAGGGCGGCTTTGCAGGACTCGATGGCTTGCTCGTATTCGCCGAGCAGCGCGTGGTACCAGCCAACAGTGTTCAGCGATCGCGCCTGCCCGGCCCGGTGGCCGGCCGCGCCGAACAGCGTGAGCGCCTGCTGCGAGTGGCCGAGGGCGGCGCGCATTCGGCCGTGCTGCTCGTGAATGCGCGACAGGGCTATGTGCGTGTTGGCTTCACCCACCGGGTCGCCGAGCCCGTGGAAGAGCTGGACTGCTTGGTGCAGAAGCGATTCGGCTTCGTCCCAGCGCCCGAGCCGGATGTAGGCGCGGCCCAGCAGGCGCCGGGCGTGGGCCATGCCGCGCTCGTCGCCGGCCTGCTGCGCGACCAGCAACGCGGTGGACTGGCTGGCGACCATCGGGTGCCACAGCCCGCGCCAGTCGAGCACATCGCCGATGGCCCAGGCGAGTTGCCAGGCGTGGGTGCTCAGCCCGATCGCGGCCGCGTGGTCGATGGCGGCCAGCAGCACCGTGTGCTCGTCGGCGAACCAGGCCCGTGCCTCGTCGATGTCGGCAAAGGTGGAGACGACCGCGGCGGGGTCGGGGTCGATGAGCGCGATGGGATCGCGTTGCGGGTACATCATGAGCGACGCCTGGTAGGCGGAATGCAAGTAGTGGTCGAGGCAGCGGCGCAGGGCAGCGGCCCGCACGGATTCGCTGTCGCCGAGGTCGGCCTGCTCCCGCGCATAGGCTCGCAGCAGGTCGTGGAAGGCGAAGCGGCCGGGCTGGTGCTCGGTGACCAGGTTTGCCCGCACCAGCACGGTGAGCAGCTGGCGCACGGTGGCCGCCTCCTGGCCGGCCAGACTGGTTGCGGCGTCTGTGGTTATGTCGGGGCCGGGCTGCGTACCCAGAAGGCGGAAAAGGTCTTTGGCGGCGTCGCTGAGGTGGTTGTAGGAGTAGGAGAAGACCGCTCGCACATTGGCCATGCCGTCTTCCTCGGCGAACAGGTCGAGGCTGCCCTGGCCGGCCCGAAGTTCTTTGGCGACGGCCGCCACCGTCAGGGCCGGATTGGCCCGCACCCGGGCCGAGACGATGGCCAGCGCGAGCGGAAGCCGGGCGCAGCGTTCGATGACCTCCTCGGCGGCTGCAGGGGAGTGCGCCACGGCCTTCTCGCCGAGCCTGCTGATGAGCATCTGCCGCGCCTCGGCCGAGGACAGCAGGTCGAGGGAAAGTGGTTGCGCCCCTTCGGCTATCACCAGGCTGGCCAGCCGGTTGCGGCTGGTGACAATGGTCAGGCAGTGCGCCGAGCCCGGCAGCAGGGGCCGCACCTGCTCGGCGTCGCGGGCATTGTCCAGCAGGAGCAGCACCCGCCGGTCTGCCACGATGCTGCGATAGAGCCCAATCTGCGCTTCTTCACTTATGGGTACCCGTTGCGCCTGAACCCCAAAGGCATCAAGGAACCCGCGCACCGCCTCGGCCGGGCTCATCGGTGGCCCGGTGGCGTCGAAACCGCGCAGGTTCACGTAGAGCTGCCCGTCGATGAAACGGGCCGCGACGCGATGGGCCCAATGCACCGCGAGCGCGGTCTTGCCGACCCCGGCCGTGCCCGACAGCGCCGAGATGACGACTGTCGCGTTTGGACCGTCGCCGAGCAGCGAATCCAGCTCGGCCAGCTCGCTCTCCCGGCCGGAGAAGCGGAAGACATCGGCGGGCAGCTGCCGCGGCTTGGGCCAGCTCGGCTCGCCCCGGCTCGGCGCCGGCGCGGGATGCCGGCGGCTCTCGGCCACCCGGTCGCGCAGGGTCGCCAGCATGCCCTGCTCGGCGGGGCTGGCGCCGAGCAGCGTGATGAAGATGTCGAAGCGGTCGGTGGGGGGCAGGGTGCGCCCGGCGAAGTAACCGGCGATGATGCCGATGGACCATCCGGTCTTGGCCGCCAGCTCGCGATAGGTCAGCTCGGGCACCTTGAGCCGGTGGGCCTGCCGGCGGCGCAACTGACGCAGCAGCCTGGCGAGATCCTCCACTGAGTCCACGCTGGACGCGGCGGCGAGAATGTCCTCGCTCATCCTCCCGGCCGCCCCTTTCCCCAGCACATCGACCCTAAGCAAATCATCAATGTGTCCGGATCGTACATTTCGTGGCGCGGAGCGCCAATCCGACGACCGTTCAACAATGTTCAGCGAAGTTCAGGATTCAATGTGCTGTATGCGATTGTTCGGCACCATGTGCGTCACCGCAGCTCGCGGCTCCCCTGATTTGGAGCGTGCTGATGAACGTGCTTCGCCGAGCAGCCCTTTTGCTCGCTGGCTTGATCGTCTCGGTTCCCGGCGTCATGGCGGTCTCCACGCCGGCGCGGGCCGATCCGATCCGGACTGGTATGACCTGGTCGGTGGTGGAACAGGGCAATGGATATGTCCACCTCGGATCCGACGGCGTGACCAACCCCTACAACGGTGACACAGCGATCGATCAATACCACTCTGTGCTGTGTCTTCGGTCCGACGGCCAGGCCCCACCACCCGGGATAGCCTTCGACTTCTACAACGGCTGGTCGGGCGGCTCGGTCCGGGCCACCGCGCCGGTGCGCGGCGACGTCCTAGCCACGCCGGAAGACGCGGATGGCCTGTGCGCCAACACTTTCGGCCCAGGCTACCGGCTGGCCGAGTTCCATGACGGCCGCTACGGGGCGGACTTCAGCCAGGCGGGCGGCTGGTCCTTCTGGGCGGCCGGGGGCGGACTGCTGCCCGGCACCCGCTACTGGGTGGCCATCTCCGACCAGCCCGCGAACCCGTGGAACTCGCTGGGCGCCTGGCCCGAGCCGCTGCCGGTCAGCGACCAGAACGACATGATCCTGCGCGCCAAGCTCTCCGAGCTGGTCAGCCCGCTGCTGCTCAGCACCGACAACGCGGCCTTGCAGAACCTGGTGCGCACCATCGCCGGACGCCTTTTCGACGGCGACAGCAACGCCCTCATGTCCACGGTCATCGCCGAGGCCGAGGCGGGCGGGATCGTCAACCCGTGGGCGCCGGACTGGGTGGCGTTCAAGAACGGTGTCGCCGGTTTCGCCAACGTCAACGGTCACGCCTACCTGCCGCAGATCTTCATCCCCAACTATGAGGACGGCCTGCTGCTCAACAACCCGATCCGGATGGCGATTGCCGGTGACCAGGGCCAGAGCGCGCTTCCCGCCTACACGCTCAGCGGCGGTCAGGTGGTCGCCACCACCCCGGTCACGGAGAGCTACGCCGAAACCCGTGAGGTCTGGGTGCTGACCATCAACGACGAGCTGGGCGGCGGCGGTGCCAGCATGCTGGCCGCCAAGCCGGCTGTAGCCGGGCCACTCGGGCTCTCGCAGAGCTACTCCACCCGCGGCGGCATGGGCACCATGGCCGTGTGCAACCCGACCGGCCTGCGCAACGACCGCGGACAGGAATACCTCTCCTGGTTCCGGGTCCCCAACCCGGCCGCCGTGGAGGCCTGGTGGCAGGGCAAGCTGGAGATCCGCATGATCACCGTGGCGCGCAGCGGCATGGAAATCAAGAACGCCTACTTCGGAAAGATCAAGCGCGCCGACGCCCGCAACGGCATCAACTGGGAAATGTTCATGACCACCTGGGATCGGGCCGCGCTGGGCGACTATTGGGCCTACAAGTGGGTCGAGGAGGACAACGGACCGAAGATCGAGATCTCGCTCGGGCTCAGCGCCTGGATCAAGCAGCTGCTGAACATCCCGCTGACCGTCGACATCAAGGCCACGTTCGAGGCCAAGCACGACGACATGGGCGCCGGCGTGGTCGGCTTCATCGACTCGACGTACATGACCTACAGCACGGCCGCGATCGAATGGCGGGTCTGCAGCATCGGCGGCGACGGCGGCACCGGCAACGACAACTTCGCCCGGCAAGCCATCGCGGCGGCGTCCTCGACCTACTCCGGCTACTCGCCGGCCCGGGTCAACGACGGCGACCGGAACACGAGCGTGGGTGGAGGATTCAGCTGGGCCAACAACTCCGGCGGGGTGAACTATCCGCCGCAGTGGGTACAGCTCGACTTCGGCACCGTCAAGACCTTCCGCAGGATCGTCGTCTTCACCAGCCAGGGTCTCCCTATCCGTGACTTCGACATCCAGGTGTGGAACGGAACCACCTGGCGCGCCCCGATCGGCGGTGCCGTGCGCGGCAACACCGCTCTGCAGGTGACGGTGAACTTCACCTTCGGTTCAGAAACCTCACGCCTGGTCCGGGTCTACGGCCTGTCCGGCCCGACCGTGCAGCCGGGATACGTGCGAGTGAACGAATTCGAGGTCTACGCCTCGTAGAAACTTAACCAGCACAACCGCTTGGCCTCGCCGGGACCGCGAGGCCAAGCGCATTTCTCGGTTAGAGAGCTGGGCGGCGGGAGGTGCGGCGCCAGTGGTAGGCGGCGGCGGAGCTGATGGCGATGCCCGCGGCAGCGGGCAGGAAGGTAAGCCAGCTAAGCGAATCGGGGTTCACCGCGGCGGCGCCTATGACGGAGTAGCTTATCGCTGAGGGGAACGCGCCGATGGCGGTACCCAGAAAATAATGTCTAAAAAGGACAGACGATGAGCCGTAGGCGTAGCCCACCAGACCGAACGGGGCGATGGGCAGCAGGCGCACCACGACCACGGCGATCAGGCCGCGGCGGGCTATCCAGGTGTCCAAGCGGCGTAAGCGATCCCCGGCTCGCTGGGCGAGCAGGTCGCGCCCGGCCCACCGGCCGGCGGCGAAGGTGAGCGCGGTGGCGATGAGGGCGGCGGCGAAAGCCCAAGCGGCACCGGCATAGGCGCCGAAGAGAGCACCCGCGATGAGCGAGATGGGCGTGCGCGGCACGAGTGCGCACAGCGCGAATGCGCCGATCGCGACCGCTACCGCCGGGCTGACCTGTGTTGCCCACTCCTGCACCGGGAATCGCCAAGCAGCGGCCGCCAATGCCGCCACCGCCAGAGCAAGAAATGCAGGCTTGCGCCAGCCCTGCATGCCGGCTCGCAAACGGCCAGGAGTCGATCCCCCTTGCCCGGCCAGTGCAGGATTGGCGGTCGCCGCAGGGCTAATGATTGTTGCAGGCCCAGCGGTTGTCGCTCGACCGGCCGCCGTTGCGGGGCCACCGATTGGTGCGGGGCCAGTGGGCAGTGGCGGGCCGGGGGTGGACATGGTCAGGCCATGCCGGTGAAGGTGAGGCGTTCGTTGCGCAGGCGGTTGTGCCAGGTCTCGTCGAGAGCCGGCAGGTTGTCCTCGCCGGTGGCCCAGCGCAGCAACAGATCGGCCAGTGCGGGGTTGCGGGAGAGGGCGGGGCCGTGACAGTAGGTGCCCAGAACCGTTCCGTTCCAGGCGCCTTCGGTCTTGCCGTCGTTGCCGATGCCCACCTTGACCGAGGCCAGTGGGCGCACGCCGCGACCCAGATGGGTTCTGCCGCCGTGGTTTTCGAAACCGGTCAGGGTGGGCAGGCCGAGCTTCGGGTCGACCTCGCCGCCGACCTCGCCGACGGCCCGGTGTGGGCCGCGGTCTGAGTAGAGGTCGAGCAGCCCGAGGCCTTCACACTTGGCGCCTTTGGCGAAAAAGCTACTGCCCATCAGTTGGTACCCGGCACAGACCGCGAAAACCACAGCGCGCCGGTCGACCGCGCGGTGCAGCCCCCGGTCGGCCAGCAAGCGTTGCGCGGCAAGTGCTTGAGCCCCGTCCTCGCCCCCGCCGAGAAGGTAGATGTCGCCGGCGGGCAGCGCCTCGTTGAGGAACACCTCGTGGGTGTCGGCGGGGATCCCGCGCGACCGGGCGCGGTGGGCGAGGATGAGCATGTTGCCGCGATCGCCATAGGTGGAGAGCAGATCGGGGTACACCCAGACGATTTGCAATGCGCTAGACGACACGGTCAAGCTCCGCTCTGATGTCCTGGAAGGCGCTGTAGTTGGCGATGACCTCGAGGCGTCCCGGCGGCGCGGAGTCGATCGCCTTGGCGAAGGTCGTCACGTGGGCGAACTCGACGCCGTTGACCTGTAGCCGGACAGCGAGATCGTAGGCGCGCTCGCCGGTGATGAGCACCTGGCGGCCCCGCAGCGGGGAGAAGTCCACGTCGAAAAGCCAGCTCGTGTCGTAACCGTCGGGATCGCGCGCGTTGATGGCCAGCAGGGTGGGCGCGTCCTGTGCCATGTCGAAGGCTTCGAGCCAGCTAGCCGGATTTTTGGCCAGCAGCAGGCGAATCTGGCGGCCTTTGCGCTCAACCTGGGCGTAGCGCCCGGCGACGCTGGCGACGTCGGCGAGCTTGGGCGCGCCTTCGGTCGGGTCGACGCCGAAGAAGTAGGCGACCGCAAGCGCGGTCGCGGAGTTGCCCACGTTGACCTGACCGGGCAGCTGAAGCTTGAGCTCGTGCCGCTTGCCGGTGGGGTCGATGACGGCGCTGCCGTCGATCGTCCACTGTGGACGCGGCCGGACCAGATCTCCGTTCTGGCAGCGCCAGTCGTCGCCCTGGCGCTCGATGTGGGAATTGCAGGCCGGGCAGACATGGGCGTCCTCGCGCCAGCGCTGGCCCGCGGAGAACCAGGTGACATCGGTGGCCTTGCCCGCGGCGTAGACCACCATCGGGTCGTCGGCGTTGGCCACGAGGTGGATCTCGGGGTGCTGCTCGAACGTGTCGCGCCACAGCTGCGCCATCATGGCCACCTCGCGCGCCCGGTCGAGCTGGTCGCGGGAAAGGTTGAGCAGCGCGACCACCAGGGGGCTGGTGGCGTTAATCACCTTGGGCAGCCAGTGCTCGTCGACCTCCAGCACGGCGAAGGGTGTGCTGCCCGCACGCGCCAGCGCGGAGGTGTGCCCGGTGGGCATGTTGGCGCCAAAGGAATTTGTCGCCACCTCGCCCAGCACGCCAAGCGCGGCGGCGGTGAAACGCGTGGTGGTCGTCTTGCCGTTGGTGCCGGAGACGAGCGCGATCTGGCGGCCGGCCGCCAGGTGGGCAAGCAGATCGGGATCGATCATCATGCCGAGCTTGCCGCCGATGACCGAGCCGTCGCCGCGCCCGGTAGCGCGCGACAGCGCGGCGGCGGTGCGCGACACCGACGCGGCGAGGGTGGCGCGCAACGGGAGTTTCTTGTCGCCTGCTACCGGCTCGAGGTTCTCGGTCACGAGGAGAGGTTACCGGAACACATCCTGTCGGGAACGTGACCTTGGCAGGCCGTAACCAAACCGCTGACCAGGTAAATGTGGAGCGTCCCGTCGCTGTTAAGGAGGATTTTGCATTGACCGGGGAGGGAAGTGGAGTAAAGTGGGGCCCTATGGCGGGCTGGCGGGTCCGTCGGCAAACAGTACGTGCGGGCCTGACGCGAATCGGGTCGGCACTTAGGGGGTGGGGGGCGTGTTTCTTGGCACCCATAATCCCCGGCTGGACGAAAAAGGCCGGCTCATCCTGCCCGCCCGGTTCCGGGAAGAGTTGGCGGGAGGTGTGGTGATCACGAAAGGACAGGAGCGCTGTCTCTACGTCTTCACGACGCCTGAATTCCAGCGCATCGCGGAACAGCTTGCGGAGGCTCCAGTCACCAACAAAGCAGCGCGTGCCTACGGCCGGGTCTTCTTCGCCGGCGCCCATGACGAGATCCCGGACAAGCAAGGACGGGTGACCATCCCGGCGCATCTGCGGGAATACGCGGGTCTGGAACGCGAGCTTGTCGTCATCGGTGCGAGCACCAGAGTGGAAATCTGGGACACGCAGGCGTGGGCCACCTATCTCGAGGCCAGCGAGCAGCAGTTCGCAGACATCGAGGAGGGGGTGCTGCCGGGCGGTCTTTAGGGCGGCAACACAAAGCTGACGTACCGCGAGATCTCCACCCGCTTCGGCTCCTGGGATCACTTCCCCGATTCCAGGCGCGCCGTCAGAAGGCGGGCAGCGGATGGGGATCTGGCGGTACGACGGTCTTGGGAGGTGATCATGGCAGCACACCGGGGGAAGCACGTGCCGGTGCTTCTGGAACGCTGTCTAGAGCTCCTCGCGCCGGCCCTGAACCGTCCCGGCGCGGTTCACGTCGATGCCACGCTGGGCCTCGGCGGGCACGCCGAAGCCGTGCTGCAAGCGCATCCCGAAACTGTCCTGATTGGACTGGATCGGGACACTGAGGCACTGGCGCACTCACGGGAGCGGCTCGCCGCTTACGCCAACAGGGTGCACTTGGAGCACGCCGTCTACGACGAGCTGCCGCAGGTGCTGACAAAACTCGGGTTCGACCGGGTCGACAGCGTGCTGTTCGACCTGGGTGTTTCGTCCCTTCAGCTCGATCAGGCCGACCGTGGGTTCGCCTACGCCCAGGACGCGCCGCTGGACATGCGGATGGATCAGACGACAGGAATGACCGCCGGGCAGGTGGTCAACGAGTACACCGCACAGGAACTGGCCCGGGTGCTCCGGGTTTACGGAGAAGAGAAGTTCGCGTCACGGATCGCGGGGGCGATCGTGCGGGAACGGGCAAAGGCGCCGATCACATCGTCGGCGTATCTGGCCGAGCTGGTCCGGGATTCGATTCCGGCACCGGCGAGGCGCACCGGGGGACATCCAGCGAAACGGACGTTCCAGGCCTTGCGCATTGAGGTCAACGGTGAGCTGTCCACCTGGGAAAGAGCGTTGCCGTCCGCGATCGACGCGCTCAAACCCGGCGGGCGGGTGGTGGTGCTCTCGTACCACTCGCTTGAGGACCGGATCACCAAGCAGATCTTCGCGGCCCGTGCTCGCAGCAACGCACCGATCGGGTTACCGGTCGAGCTGCCGGGGACAGGGCCCACGCTGAAGCTCTTGACCCGGGGTGGGGCTGAGCTTCCGAGCGAAGCGGAGGTCGAGCACAACCCGAGAGCGGCGTCGGTGCGACTGCGCGCCGTGCAACAGATTTAGTAGGGGGCGATCAACATGACAACTACACCGCTGCGGGCGTCGCCGCGCAGCAAGCTGCCGCAGCAGGGTGGGCGCCCGGGGGGTCGGGGCGTGGACCAGGCTGTGGAGCCAAGTTTCGAAGGGCTGGTCACGGGTCCGGGGCCCGCCGAGTCGCTGGGGGAGCGCAAGGCGCGACTGAAGATCCGGCTCGCGCCGCCGGTGCCGGTGGCCGTGCCTCGCACACCGTTCATCGTGGCGCTTGTGGTGGTGGTGGTAGCCGGGGTCCTTGGCATCCTCGTGCTCAACTCAAAGATCAACCAGAACGCCTTCAAGCTCGACGCGCTGCGCGCGTCCCAAGCCGAGCTCGACCTGCGTCAGCAGCAGCTGGAGCAGTTCATCGCCGAGAAGGAGTCGCCGGGAAGCCTGGCCGCGGCGGCCACCAAGCTCGGCCTGTCCGACCCGGGTCCGCCCGCGTTCATCCTGCTGCCGGACGGCAAGGTGATCGGCGTGCCGCGTCCGGCCACGGGCGCACCCAGCAACGCCAGTCAGTAGGCATGAGCCGGCCGGGGATTACCCCGGCCGGCATCTGCACCAGGGGGAAGGGACGACGGTGGCCGGGGACGACAATCGCAGGCGGCGCAGCGGGATAGGGGACGCGCGCGCCTACACGCCGCGCGGCCGTACCACCCGCGACACCGATGCCATCAACCGCAGCGAAAGACCCGAGCGCGGGGAGAGGCCGGAGCGCGCCGAGAAGCCGGCGCGCGTGGTGGTCCCGCGCGATCGGGCGGCCACCCGCGCCGCGATGCGGGGAAGGCCGGCGCCGAGGCGCGCCCCGCAGCGGCGTCCCATCAAACCGGTCGTGACGGTCACCCCGCCCCGGCTCGGGCATCCCAAGCGGCGGTTACGCCTCGCGACCGCGATTTCCTTGCTGCTGTTCGTCATCATCGGGGTTCGGCTGGTTCACCTTCAGCTCACCGACGCGCCGGCCTATGCGGCCGCGGGTCTGCAGGACAGGCTCAAGACCGTGGTGCTGCCCGCGCCCCGCGGGTCGATTCTCGACCGCGAAGGGGCGGTGCTGGCACGCAGCATCGAGGCCCGGTACGTGGCCGCCGACCCGGGGCTGGTGACCGATCCCGCGGCGGTGGCCGCCCAGCTCTCGCCACTGCTCGGCGTCGCGGCGTCGGAGTTGTTCGCCGCCATGCAGAAGAAGAAGGACGAGCTGACCGGCAAAGCGGTGCGCTTCGTCTGGCTCAAGCGCGGGGTCGATGTGGAACAGGCGACCGCGATCTCGAGCCTGAAACTGAAGGGCATCATCGTCGACCGCGACGAGCGCCGTGAGGTGCCCGGCGACGACCTTGCCGCAAATATCATCGGTTTCACGGGTACCGACCTGACCGGCCTGGGCGGGATAGAGGCGCGTTTCGACTCGGACCTGCGCGGCCGGGACGGCAAGTTCGTCTTCGAAGTCGGGCAGGGCGATCTGCGCAAGCCGATCCCCGGTGGATATCAGCTGGTGACTCCGGCCAAGCCCGGTAAGTCGCTCAAGCTGACCATCGACCGGGATGTCCAGTTCATGACCCAGCGCATCCTGGCCGAGAAGATGCGCGAAAAGAACGCCACCTGGGCCGCGGCGATCGTGCTCGACGCGCGCACCGGGGAAGTGGTCGCGCAGGCGAGCTATCCGACATATTCGGCCAAGAACGCCGACGCCTCAAAGGCGTCCGAGCGGGTCGACATGGCGACCAACTACGTCGTGGACCCAGGCTCGATCCACAAGGCGATCGTGCTTTCGGCGGCCCTGCAGGAGGGCGTGATCACGCCGACCTCGACGGTCGAGGTGGCGCCGACCATCCGCAAGGGGGACACCACCTTCAAGGACGGGCATCCCTTCCCGGCCGGTACCCATCTGACCATGCCCGGCCTGATGGCGTACTCGTCCAACGTGGGCACCATCAAGGTGGTGGAAGCCCTTGGCGCACAAAAGCTTTACGACTATCAGCGGCTGTTCGGCCTGGGCACCGAGACCGGCATCGGGGTGCCGGGTGAGGCGCCGGGCCTGGTTCAGCCGCCGGAGAACTGGAGCGGCAGCTCCTACGGCTCGATCCCGATCGGGCACAGTGTCGCGGTGACGCCGCTGCAGATGGCGGCGGTCTACGCGGCCATCGCCAACGACGGGGTGTGGGTGCAGCCGCATCTGATCAAGGAGATCTGCGAGCCCGACGGCAAGGTCACTCCCGCGGCCGCGGCCAAGTCCCATCGCGTGATCAGTGCGGAGAACGCCGCGTCACTGCGCCAGATCATGGAGGCGGTCACCGTGCTCGATGACGCCACCGGTGTGAACGCGCGCCTGGCCGGCTATCGGATTTCCGGCAAGACGGGCACTGGTACCCAGGTGAAGGATGGCAAATACATTCCGGGCGAAGTGGCTTCCTTCATCGGGATGGCACCCGCGGATCAGCCGCGCTACGTGATCGCTGTCTTCGCGCACACGGCCGGTGGTGGCGGTGGCGCGGTGGCCGGCCCGGCCTTCCGCGACATGATGGGCTACACGTTGCGGCACTTCAAGGTGCCGCCGACGGGCACTAAGCCGCCCGACTTCGTTATTACCGCGTGACTGTAGAAATGAGTGATGGGCTAAGGTCAAACCTCGTGTCCGGCAATTTCCGCCCGAGCTCCGTCCAGGCCGTCCCGCTGATCTCCGTGGCTGCGCTCGTAGGGGCCGCGGTGTCGCAAGATGCCGGGGTCACCGGGGTGACTCACGCCAGCGACCAGGTTAAGCCGGGTGACCTCTACGCGGCTCTGCCCGGCTCACGCCGGCACGGGGCCGAGTTCGCCCAGGCGGCCATCGACGCGGGCGCGGTCGCGGTGCTCACCGATCGGCCGCTCGACCTCCCGGTACCGGTCTTGGTGGTGGCCGATCCCAGAGGCGTGCTGGGAGCGGTGGCCGATCTGGTGTACGGAGAACCGTCGGCGAAGCTCACCATCATCGGGATCACCGGCACCGCGGGCAAGACGTCGACGGCCTACCTCATCGAGGCCGGGCTGCGCGCCGCCGGAAGGGTCACCGGGCTGATCGGAACGGTCGAAACCCGTTTAGGCGACACGGTTTTGGAGAGTGTGCGCACCACCCCCGAGGCACCGGACCTGCACGCGCTTTTCGCGCTGGCGCTCGAGCGCGGGGTGACCACCATGGTGATGGAGGTCTCCAGCCACGCGCTGGCCATGGGCCGTGTCGGCGGGGTCCGTTTCGACGTGGTGGGCTGGACCAACTTCGGCACCGACCATCTCGACTTCCACACCGACTCGGCCGACTACTTCGCGGCCAAGGCAAAGCTGTTCGACGGGCGCGCCCCGATCGAGATTCTCAACCTTGACGACGAGGCCTTGACGCCGTTGCTCAAGGCCGGAACGGTCACCTATTCGGCTTCCGGTGCGCGGAAGGCAACCTGGCGCGCTGCAGAGGTGACCGACGACGGTTTCGGCCAGACCTTCACCGCCTACGGCCCGATGGGCCATCTCACCGCGGGAGTCAGCCTGCCCGGCCGGCACAACATCGCCAACGCCCTGCTTGCGCTGGCGGCTCTGGCCGGGGCCGGGGTGCGTCCCGAGGTGGCCGCGGCCGGGGTGGCCGCGTGCCCGGGTGTGCCGGGAAGGCTGGAGCGGGTGAAGGCGCCGGGCGAGATCATCGGGGTTGTCGACTATGCGCACAAGACCGATGCCATCGTGGCGGTCCTCGCTGCGCTTCGCGAGCTTGCCCAAGCGCGCAGCGGGCGGGTGATCTGCGTCCTGGGTGCGGGCGGCGATCGCGACAAGGGCAAGCGGCCGCACATGGGATCGGCGGCGGCCCAAGGGTCGGATCTGCTCATCGTGACCGATGACAACCCGCGCACGGAGGACCCGGCGGCGATCCGGGCGGCGGTGATGGCCGGGGCGCGGGCGTTTTCCGGCGGCGGCACGGTGATCGAGATTCCGGGCCGGCGGGAGGCCATCGTGGAAGCGGTGCACCACGCCAAGCCGGGTGACATCGTCGCGCTGCTCGGCAAGGGCCATGAGCGCGGCCAGGAAATCAACGGCGAGACCCTGCCCTTCGACGACCGAGTCGAGCTGACCTTGGCTCTGAAAGCGGCGCAAGCATGATTCCGTTCAAGCTGAGCGAGATTGCGGCGATCGTTGGTGGCACGCTGCATGGCGGCGATGCTCTCGTCACCGGCTCGGTGGAGTTCGACTCGCGCAAAGCCGGGCCGGGTGGGCTTTTCGTCGCGTTCGTCGGCGACAATGTTGACGGGCACGACTATGCCGTCGCGGCCACGCAGGCGGGCGCGGTCGGCATTCTCAGCAGCAGGCCGGTCGACGGGGTGTCCTCGGTGGTGGTTGCCGACCCGCGCGCGGCCATGGGTTTGCTGGCCCGTGCGCTGGTGGATCGGCTTGAGGCACTCACCATCATCGGCATCACCGGCTCGTCGGGTAAGACCTCCACCAAGGACATGATCGGCCAGCTGCTGTCGCAGATCGGCAAGACCATCGCCCCGGCCGGCAGTTTCAACAACGAGCTGGGTCTGCCGCACACCGTGCTGCAGGCCGACAAACGCACCGAGTTTCTGGTGCTGGAGATGGGTGCCCGGGGCCAGGGCCACCTGACCTATCTGTGCCAGATCGCGCCTCCTGTCATCGGCGTGGTCGTCAATGTCGGCGTGGCCCACCTCGGCGAGTTCGGCTCGGTGGAGGCGATCGCGCGGGCGAAGGCGGAACTGATCCAGGCGCTGCCCCCACACGGGCTCGCGGTGCTCAATGGCGACGATCCAGCCGTCGCGGCGATGGCGGCGGTCAGCCCGGCGAAGGTCGTCCTGGTCACCACGGCTGACAAAGAGGTGACTCTCGACCCGATGGGCCGGCCGTCCTTCCGCTTCCGCGGCGAGCGGGTCCAGCTCCAGCTCAGTGGCGCTCACCAGGTCGGCAATGCCCTCCTGGCGGCCGAGGTGGCCGAGGACTGTGGCATGGATCGCCACGATGTGGCGGAGGTGCTGGCCGACCTGAAGCCGATTTCGGCCCGAAGGATGGATGTTTTCGACCGTGCCGACGGTGTCACGGTCATCGACGACTCATACAACGCGAATCCAGCATCCACCGCCGCGGCATTGCAAGCGCTCGCGGCGGCCGGTGCGGGCCGCCGCAAGATCGCTGTTCTCGGTTACCACGCCGAGCTTGGCGACTCCGAGCGGCAGGGACATGCCGAGGTGGGCGCGCTGGCCGCGACCCTCGGCGTGGACGTGCTCATCGCGGTGCAGGAGTCGGCTGCCCCGATCCTCGACGGAGCGGCTACGGTGCGGTCTTGGGAAGGTGAGTCGGTGCTCGTCAGCGATCAGGCGGCGGCAATTGCCGCGGTGAAACAACGGATGCAGCCGGGCGATGTGATCCTGGTGAAGGGTTCCCGCTACCGCACCTGGGACGTGGCCGACTTCCTGCGAGACCAGACGTCATGAGAGCGGTATTCATAGCAAGCATCGTGGCGTTCGTGGTGTCCCTTTTCGGGACCCCGTTCGCCATCCGGCTCTTCATCAAACTCAAAGCGGCGCAACCGATCCGGACGGATGCTCCGGTCGGGCCGGTGCCGCCGCACGAGGGCAAGCGGGGCACGCCGACCATGGGTGGTGTGGTCTTCATCGTGGCCACCGTCATCGCCTACGTCATCGGCCACCTCGCCCTGATGACCCTGCCGGTCGAGCAGATCGCCCAGGTCACGCCGACCATCACCGCGCTGGTTCTGTTGGGGCTCTTCGTTTTCTGCGGCGCGGTCGGCTTCATCGACGACCTGCTCAAGGTGCGCAAGCGCAACAGCGGCGGGCTGAGCAAGCGCGGAAAGCTGATGGGCCAGCTGCTGGTGGGCGTGGCTTTCGGCGTGGTCGCCCTCTACTACCCGAGCACCAACAACGAGACCGTCGGCTCGACCAAGGTCTCCTTCATCAAGGACATTGACTGGCTCAACATCGGCAAGGTGGGCGCGGTCATCCTGTTCGTGTTCATCATCATCGCGACCAGCAACGCGGTGAACATCACCGATGGTCTCGACGGGCTGGCCACCGGTACGAGCGTGATGGTGCTCAGCGCGTTCAGCTTCATCGGCGCGTGGCAGTACCAGCACTGGTGCGGTGACTGGACCTACGCCAAGCCGGGTAACTATTGCTACGACGTACGAGATCCGCTCGAGATAGCGCTGATTTGCGCTGCCGCTGCCGGCGCATGCGTCGGCTTCCTGTGGTGGAACGCCTCCCCGGCCCGCATCTTCATGGGCGACACCGGCGCGCTCGGCCTTGGTGGCCTCATCGGCGGCGCGGCGCTGGCCACCCGCACCGAGCTGCTGTTGCCGATCATCGGCGGTCTCTTCGTCATCCTCATGGGCTCGGTGATCCTCCAGATGATCTCCTATAAGACGACCGGTAAACGGATATTCCGAATGTCCCCGCTCCAGCACCACTTTGAGTTGGTGGGATGGAGCGAAGTCAATATCGTGATCCGGTTCTGGATCGTCGGTGGCCTCTGCGTGGCGCTCGGTCTCGGTATCTTCTACAGCGACTTCCTCCGGACAATGCCTTGAAATATCTAGTGGTCGGTGCCCGTGTGGCCGGGGCGGCAAGCGCGCTGGCCCTGCACCGGCTCGGCCACCAGGTCCGCGTGGTCGACCAGCACAGCGCCGACCCGGCACTTGCCGAAGCCGGGATTGAGGTGATCATCGGCGACCCGGAGCCCTCGCAGCTTCTGTCCGGAGTGGACGAAGTGGTGCTCTCGCCCGGCATCCCACCGCACCATCCGCTGCCGGTTGCCGCCCTCGCCAAGGGGCTGGACGTCTACAGCGAGCCGGAGCTGGCCTGGCGGCTGCGCGGCCCGGATGCCCCGATCTGGCTGGGCATCACCGGCACCAACGGCAAGACGACGACCACCACCATGCTCGCCTCGATCCTGCGCGCCGCGGGTCTGCGCACGGCCGCGCTGGGCAACATCGGCGTGCCGCTGGTGGATGCCCAAACCGGCTATGACGTGCTGGCTGTCGAGCTTTCCAGCTTCCAGCTGCATTGGTCGTCCACCCTGGCCCCGCAGGGCGGTGCCATGCTCAACCTCGCCGACGACCATCTCGACTGGCACGGTGGCTTCGACGAATACGCCAAGGCCAAAACCGCCATTTGGCGGGGTGGCGTGGCCGTGGGCAACCTCGATGACCCACGTGTCGCCGAGGCTCTGGAGCACGCTCCGGGTCGCAAGATTGGCTTCACTTTGGGGGTACCACCACCGGGCTGCGTCGGAGTCGTGGAGGACCTCCTGATCGACCGGATCAACCCCGGCGATGCCTTCGAGCTGGCCAATGTGGCCGACATCAAGCCGAGCGGGGCCCACAACGTGGCCAATGCGCTGGCCGCATCGGCCCTCGCCCTGTCCATCGGGGTGTCGCACGAGGCGATCCGGGCCGGTTTGACGGACTACGTCCCCGAGCCGCATCGCAATGCCCCGGTCGCCACGGTCAACGACGTGTCCTATGTGGACGACAGCAAGGCCACCAACCCGCATGCCGCCCTGGCTTCGCTGCTCGCCTACCCGCGCATCGTGTGGGTGGCCGGCGGTCAGCTCAAGGGCGTCGACATCGATGATCTCGTGGCCCGGATAGCTCCGCGCCTGGCCGGTGCCGTGGTTCTCGGCATAGACCGGGCACAGGTTCTTGAAGCACTCTCGCGACACGCGCCCCGCCTGCCGGTCGTGGAGGTGTCCCGTACCGATGATGGAGCGATGGGGGAGGTAGTGAGCGCCGCAGCCCGCATGGCCATGCCGGGCGATACAGTGCTGCTCGCTCCCGCCGCGGCGTCGCTGGACATGTTCGCCAGCTACGCGCATCGGGGTGACGCCTTCGCTTCGGCGGTGCGAGGCTTATGACACTTGCCCCGGAGAGTGAGCGTTCGCCTCAGCGCGATCCCTTGATGTGGCTGGCTGTTCTGCGTGGCCTGCTGGATCGCCCACTCGCCTCGTACTATCTCCTGCTGGCCAGTTCCGGGCTGCTGCTCGTGATCGGGCTGGCGATGGTCTTCTCCGCTACCAACGTGCGCGCCCACTTCGACGGAAACTCCTACTCGGTGATCGTGCAGCAGGTCGGCGCGGCCGTGATCGGGCTGGCCGCCTTCTGGATCTGCCAGCGGCTGCCGCGGCGCACCTTCCGCGCGCTGGCCCCGACCGCGGTGATCATCACCTTGATCCTGCTTCTGATCATGGATGGGCTGGCCCTGCTGCACGCGTCGGGGGTGCTGCCGCAACCGCGCATCGGGCCGGTGCACTCCGAGACGCTCTGGCTCTATCTGGGCCCGGTCCAGCTGCAGCCCTCCGAGCTGGCGAAGTTCGCCCTCGTGCTGTGGGGGGCCGACGTGCTGACCCGCAAGGGCCGCCGGGTGGTGCACTGGCGCGAGCTGGTGATGCCGCTGTTCCCCGCGGTCGGCATGCTCTTCGTGCTGGTGGGCTACACCGATCTGGGGTCCATGCTCTGCCTGGTGATCCTCTTCGTGGGCCTGCTCTGGGCGGCCGGGGTGCCGCTGCGCTTCTTCGGCATGATGCTCGGCGCGGCGCTCATCGGCATCGCCGGTCTGATCATGGCTCCGGGCAAGTCCCAGTACCGCTCGGCGCGGTTCGGCTCGTTCTTCCAATCCGACGCCGAAATCGTCAAGTGCGTCAAAGACCAGTGCTACCAAGCCAAGCAGGGCCTGCTCGCCATCGCCGACGGCGGCTGGTTCGGGGTCGGGCTGGGCAAAGGCCGGCTCACCTGGGGCTGGCTGCCCAGCGCCCACAATGACTTCATCTTCGCGGTCATCGCCGAGGAGCTGGGAGTGGTCGGCTGCCTGGTGGTGCTGACCCTCTTCGCCGTCCTGGCCTACTCGGGCATGCGGATAGCGCGGCGGGTCACCGACCCGTTCCGGCGGATGGCCGCCTGCGCGGTGACCCTGTGGCTGGTCGGCCAGGCGTTCATCAACATCGGCGGAGTGGTCAAACTGCTCCCGATCACGGGACTGCCGTTGCCGTTCATCTCCGACGGCGGCACCGCGCTCGTGGTTACGCTAGCCGCTGTGGGCATGCTCGCGTCTTTCGCCCGCGCCGAGCCGGATGCGTCCGCCGCGCTGCATGCGCGTCCGCCGGCGAAATGGGCCCAGCTAGTCTGGGCGCCGTTGCCTCCACTTCCGGCGCCCGCGCGTCCGGCCGACGTGGAGTCGACGGAACAGAGGAGCGTGAACGCATGAAGAGCGTGGTCTTGGCCGGTGGCGGTACCGGTGGACATATTTACCCCCTATTGGCGTTCGCGGATTGCCTGCGCCGCCATGACCCCTCGATCAGGATCACCTGTCTGGGGACACCGCGCGGCCTGGAGACCGACCTGATTCCGGCGGCCGGATACGAGCTGCGGCACATCCCCGCCTATCAGCTGCCGCGTTCGGTCAACATGAACCTGATCCGCACCCCCGACCGGATGTGGCGCTCGGCCCGAGCCGCCCGTGCCATCCTCGACGAGGTCGAGGCCGATGCCGTGGTCGGTTTCGGCGGCTACGTCTCGGTTCCGGCCTATCTGGCGGCCTGGCGCCGGCACACCCCGTTGGTGATCCATGAGGTGAACGTGCCGCCGGGGGTGGCGAACAAACTCGGCATGCGCTTCACCAAGAACGTGGCCGTGGGCTTCCCTCATCAGCCCCAGCAGTCCGAGGCGCTGCGCAAGGCGACGGTGACCGGCATCCCGCTGCGCACCGCGATCGCCAGCCTCGACCGAGCCGCCTGGCGCGAGCGGGCCCGCGCCCATTTCGGGCTCGACCCGGACCGCCCGACCCTGTTCGTCTTCGGCGCTTCGCAGGGTGCCCGCTCGATCAACCTCGCGGTGGCCGGATCGGCCAAGGCGCTGACCGAGGCAGGCGTCCAGGTGCTGCACGTGATCGGCGCGCGCAACGAAGATGTTGAGGTGCCGTCGGGGTTGGCGGCGCCCTACGTTCGGGTGAAGTTCATCAATGAAATGGAGCTCGGTTACGCCGCGGCCGACCTCGTGCTGTGTCGTGGAGGCGCGATGACCTGCGCCGAGACGGCGGCGGTCGGGCTTCCCGCGGTTTTCGTGCCGCTGCCATATGGAAACGGTGAACAGCGGCGCAATGCGCTTCCGGTCGTTGAGGCAGGTGGAGGTCTCCTCGTCGACGACTCCGAGCTGAATACGCAGTGGATCGAGCAGAACGTGCTGCCGCTGGTGGTGGATCGGGCTCGGCTGGCCGAGATGAGCGCGGCCGCATCGGCTTACGGCCGGCGCGACGGTGACGAGGAGCTGCGCAGGTTCGTGCTTTCAGCGGTCAAACGCTAGTTATTGGAGGAAGCCGTGGAGACGGCGGAGATGATTCCCGCGGGTGTGCTAGCCGCGGAGGATCTGGGGCACGTGCACCTCATCGGGGTGGGCGGCGTTGGCATGTCCGGGCTGGCCCGGCTGCTGCTGACCCGGGGTGTCCCGGTTTCCGGCTCGGAGCTGCGGGAGTGGCCCTCGCTGGCCGCGCTGCGGGCCCTGGGCGGCACCGTGTACATGAGCCACGAGGCTTCCAACCTCGAGGGCGTAGACACCGTCGTCTACTCCACGGCCATCCCGCAGGACCATCTTGAGCTGGTCGAGGCGCGCCGCCGCGGTTTGCGCATTCTGCACCGCTCCGAGGCGCTCGCGGCGGCGATGACCGGGCGGCGAACGATCGCCATTGCTGGTACCCATGGAAAAACCACCACGACCTCAATGCTCACCCTGGTCCTTCAGCACGCCGGGCTCTCCCCGTCGTTCGTGATCGGGGGCGAGATCTCGGAGGTCGGGTCGAACGCCCACCATGGCAGCGGCGAGTACTTCGTGGCCGAGGCCGATGAGCATGACCGAACCTTTCTGCTGTACCGGCCACACGTCGCCATCATCACCAACGTCGACGCCGACCACCTCAACACCTACGGCGATCTGGCCGGGCTTGAGGATGCGTTCGTCGAATTCGGCAACCTCACCGACGCCGACGGCTTCGTGGTCACCTGTGCCGACGATCCCGGCGTGCGCAAGGTGGCGCAGCGGCTGCGTGAAGCGGGCCGCAGCGTCTACACCTACGGCGAGGCCGAGGACGCCGACCTGCACCTGTCGGAGATCCACTCGAACGCGTCCGGGGTGCGTTACCTGGCCGCGCTGAACGGCGAGCCGCTGGGCGAGTTCACGCTTCCGGTTCCCGGCCGCCATCTCGGCCTCAACAGCGCGGCCGCGGTGCTCACCGCGCTGCGGCTCGGGCTCGACCCGGACGTGGTGGCCGCCGCGCTGGCCGTGCATCCGGGAGTGCGCCGCCGTTTCGAGCTCAAGGGCATCGTCGGCGGGGTGCGCATCTACGACGAGTACGCCTATCACCCGACCTCGATGCACGCCGCGCTGCAGACCCTGCGCGAGGTGGCCGGCGAAGGCCGCCTGGTCGTGGTGTTCCAGCCGTACCGCGTCTACCGCACCCGCGATCTGCAGACCGAGATCGCCGCCGCGCTGGCCCTGGCCGACGAGGTCGTGATGATGGAGGTCTTCGGACCGGGCGAGGTGCGTGAGCCCGGCGAGGGCGGGGTGGCCCTGACCGGGGCGATCCCGATCCCGGCCGAGCGCAAGGTCTTCGTCCCGTCCTGGGAGGACGTGCCGGGCGAGGTGGTCCGGCGAGCCCGTGAGGGCGACGTGGTGGTCACCATGGGCGCGCCGCCGATCTCGCTGATGGGTGAGGAGCTGATCGAGGCGCTGACCCGCCGGATGAGCGGCGACGACCTCGATGCCACCTACGCGCCACGGCACTCCAAGAACGCGGACTAGAGGGCTGGGCTGAGCCTTGCCAACCGGACCCGTTGAGGAGGATGGCAGCCGCCGCTGGCGCCTGGTGCGCGCGGGTAAGGACGCCGTCCCGGATTCGTTGCGCCGCCTCATGTCCCGAGCCAGGCCGTCCCAGCTGGCCGCGGTGCCATGGACTCTCATCGCGGCGACGATGGCGGTCATCGGCCTGACCGGCTGGATCATCTTCGTTTCTCCGCTGTTCGGCATCAAACAGGTTCAGATCGCCGGGGTGGGTCTGCTCGCCGAGGAAGAGGTGGCTCAGGCCGCGGCCGTCCCGATAGGCCAGCCGCTGACCCGGGTGGACACCGATGGTGTGGCGGAGAGGATAGCCAAACTGCCGCCCGTCGAGTCGGTGGAGGTGACCCGCGGCTGGCCCTCCACGTTGCACATCAAGGTGACCGAGCGGGTCGGTGTCGCGGTGGTCAAGCAGGACACCGTGTTCCACGTGTTCGACAAGTTCGGGGTGCAGTTCCTTTCGGCGCCTGCGGCACCCGCGGACACCGTCGAAGTGACGCTGCCCCAAAACATGCCACCGGACAGGGCGATGCGCGACGCATTGAAGGTGATCGCCTCGCTCACCGCCGAGCTGCGTGCCCAATTGACCAGACTCGTAGTGAATGGGCCAGCTGGAATACAGCTGCTCTTGCAGAAAGATCGTATGGTTACCTGGGGCGACGCGGAAGAAAGCGAACTCAAGGCGAAGGTCGCTACCGCTTTGCTGACCCAGAAAGGCAAGCGGATAGACGTCAGCGTCCCGGAGATCGTGACGATCCAATAAGGGACACGCCGCAGCGGTCCTTGGATCACACGGTACCGACGCCTACGTTTTCGGGCAGAACAGTAGTTGACATAGCTATAAGGCTCTAGTAGAGGTTGAGGGTTTGCGATGACACCTCCGCACAATTACCTCGCCGTCATCAAAGTCGTCGGCATCGGCGGCGGCGGCGTCAACGCGGTCAACCGCATGATCGAGGTTGGCCTCAAGGGCGTGGAGTTCATCGCGATCAACACCGACGCGCAGGCTCTGCTGATGAGCGACGCCGATGTGAAGCTCGATGTGGGCCGCGAACTCACGCGCGGGTTGGGCGCGGGAGCCAACCCGGACGTGGGCAAGAACGCGGCCGAGGATCACCGTGACGAGATCGAGGAAGTGCTTCGCGGTGCCGACATGGTCTTCGTGACGTGTGGCGAGGGCGGCGGGACGGGGACAGGTGGGGCGCCGGTGGTGGCCAACATCGCCCGCAAGCTGGGTGCCCTGACCATCGGCGTGGTGACCCGTCCGTTTTCCTTTGAGGGCAAGCGTCGTCAGGTCCAGGCCGAGACGGGCATCGAGGAGCTGCGCAACCAGTGCGACACGCTCATCGTCATCCCCAACGACCGGCTGCTGGCGCTGGGCGACCGCGGTATCACGATGATGGATGCGTTCCGCCAGGCCGACCAGGTGCTGCTCTCCGGTGTCCAGGGCATCACCGACCTGATCACCACGCCGGGTCTGATCAACCTGGACTTCGCCGACGTGAAGAGCGTGATGAGCGGCGCGGGCAGTGCGCTCATGGGCATCGGCAGCGCCCGTGGCGACAACCGTGCGGTGGAGGCGGCCGAGCGGGCCATCTCCAGCCCGCTGCTGGAGCAGAGCATGGACGGCGCGCGTGGGGTGCTGCTGTCCATCGCGGGTGGATCCGACCTGGGCCTGTTCGAAATAAACGATGCGGCTCAGCTGGTCACCGACGCGGCTCACGCCGACGCGAACATCATCTTTGGTGCGGTCATCGACGACGCCCTCGGCGACGAGGTGAGGGTGACCGTGATCGCGGCCGGCTTCGACGGTGGCACGCCGTCCTACAAGCCCGCTGAGATCCGCCGGGTGGCACCGCCCGTGGAGACGCCAACCCTGCGCCACCCGACGCCGGTCAGCGCGCCACCGCCGTCCCAGGGCCAGCGCAAGGTCCTCTTTGACGACGTTGACGTACCAGACTTCCTCAAGAATGGATCGTAGGCAGGAAATCGCGTCCAATTTGGCCGCAGTGCGTTCGCGCATTGCGGCCGCTTGCGCATCCGCCGGCCGCGATCCCTCTTCAGTCACCCTCATCGCCGTGACGAAGACCTACCCCGTATCCGATGTGCGCCACCTGCTTTCCCTGGGCGTCACCGACTTCGGTGAGAACAGGGACCAGGAGGCTGCGCCCAAGGCGGCCGAGGTCCCCGAGGGCACCTGGCACTTCATTGGGCAGCTGCAGCGAAACAAGGCCCGTTCCGTGGTGACCTACGCGAGCATGGTGCACTCCGTGGACAGTCCCGAATTGGCCAAGGCGCTGGGTGAGAGACGCCAGGGGACACCGTTGGAGGTTTTGATTCAGGTGAGCCTCGACGACGATCCGCAACGCGGCGGAGTGCCTCCCGGCGAACTGACCAAAGTGGCCGATGCGGTGCTCGCGATGGACTCGTTGCGCCTGCGTGGGCTCATGGCTGTGGCACCCCTGAACGACGACCCGGGCGTGGCGTTTGCCAGACTGGAGCGGTACAGCCGGATGTTCCAGCTGGACCATCCTGATGCGACGGTTTTATCAGCGGGGATGAGCGAAGACCTGGTAGAGGCCATTGCCTGTGGCGCGACACATGTGCGCATCGGCAGCGCCTTGCTCGGAAAGCGACCAGCGCTGCGGTAGCCTGGCGGCGGGCACCGAATTACATGGGTGTGGTTATCAAGCAAGAGGTGTGGTCACACCTTCCAGCACGCTGAATGGTGTCCACGCGCGACAGAGCGGCACATGGCACGGGGGTCATGCCGCACGGCGGACGGAGGGGCGCGGCAATGGGCGCACTGCGGAAGGCGGGGGTCTGGCTCGGTCTGGTCGAAGATGACGACGACCACGAGTACGACGACGCCCCAGCTGACACGTATTCGCGCGCGACCGGCCGTCAGCCGAGGCGCGCCGAGGACCGTTCGCGCGATCGTTACGAGGACGATTTCGACGACGACGAAGATCTTGAAGTCGCGATCACCCGTCCGCGTGAGCGCGCCTCCAGCCGGATGGCCGCGCAGACCGAACGGGAGGTCCGCGAAGTCCGTGATGTCCGCGAGGTCCGTGAGGCCGTCCCGCGCGTCCTGACCCGCGACGTCCGCGATCCCCGCGACGGCCGCGACGGCCGCGACACCCGGATGAATGTCGAAGCCCGCCTCGAGCAGGCGCGCGCCGAAAGGGCTACCGTCCGCCCGATCACCACCACGCGTCCGGTCAGCGCTGTGCCTTCGGCGCCGACGAGGGACAACCTCGCGCTGGCGCCGCAGACCCAGCCGTTGCGTGCCACGCCGCCCGTCGTCGAAGACGACCGCCGGACACAGATCACCACCCTGCACCCCACGACTTACAACGAGGCACGGCAGATCGGGGAGCGGTTTCGGGACGGCTCCCCCGTCATCATGAATCTCACTGAAATGGACGAAGCGGACGCGAAGCGTTTGGTTGACTTCGCCGCGGGACTAGCGTTCGGGTTGCGCGGTACGATCGAGCGCGTCACCAACAGGGTATTCCTGCTCTCACCGGCTAACGTCCAGGTCACCGCGGAGGACAAGGCGAAGATCGCTGAGGGTAGGTTCCTGAACCACAGTTAGCCCTAGCGAGGGACCGCCACTGTCGTGTACTCGATTCCGCTCCAAGCGCTCTATCTACTGATCTTCGCGCTCATCCTGGCGTTGTTCGCGCGGTTCATCATGAGCTTCGTGCTCACCACCGGACGCCGCTGGCGACCTGGGCGGGGTTCGGCTGCGGCGCTGGAACTCGTGTGGAGCGTCACTGATCCGCCCCTCAAAGCGTTGAGGCGTGTGATCCCACCGTTGCGTCTTGGTACCGTGAGCATCGACCTGCCCTCCATACTGTTGCTGTTAATCCTGTTCCTGCTGAAGTATCTCGTGAAGGCGTTGATCCCCGGGTGACGAAAGCCTGAGGAGCAAAGCCCCAACGCGGCCGCGACTGACCCGAGGAGTTTCGATGCCGCTCACCCCGGCCGACGTGCACAACGTGGCCTTTAAGAAGCCCCCGATCGGCAAGCGGGGTTATGACGAGGAGGAGGTCGACGCCTTCCTTGACGAGGTTGAGCGCGAACTCGCCCGCCTGATCGAAGAAAACACCGAGCTGCGCATGCAGTCCGAGCGCGGCGGTCCGGTCCGGGTTCCGTCCGGTCCCGGTGGGCCCGACCCACGGCTGGCCGCCGAGCTGAACGAGATGAAGTCTCAGCTCGACCGCGTCCAGCGGGAGAAGGTCGCCACCGAGCAAGCCGCGCGCGCCATGCAGGCCGAGCTTGAGCAGTTCCGCGGCGGTGCCGGGGCGGTTGCCGGCCCGGACGGTGAGCAGCAGGCGCTGCGCGTGCTGATGATGGCGCAGCGCACCGCCGATGATCACGTCTCCGACGCGCGCCGCGAGGCCGACAAGGTGCTGGGTGAGGCCCGGTCCAAGGCCGAAGAGGTGACGCGGGAAGCGCGGGCCAAGGCCGATGCGCTTGAGCGTGACGCACGTCAGCGCCACCAGGAAGCGATCAGTGGCCTCGACGCCAAGCGCACCGCGCTTCAGCAGCACATCGACACGCTCAAGCAATTCGAGCGCGAATACCGGACTCGGCTCAAGGCCTACCTGGAGAGCCAGCTGCGCGATCTTGAAGGACGCGGCCAGACTCTGGAGGCCGAAATCGGGCGTGACGGTTCCGGCAGCGGCGGTCTAGCGACCGCTGGCACCGGTGCTTTCAACGGTCGCTGAGCCTGTAGGACTGCCGTCCGACCCCCCCTCGAAATTCCCGGACGGCAGCACACAACCTGAAATTGGTAATCGAGGGGTGAGCTGTGATTGTCGCAAGTCTCGTGCTCATCCTCGGCGCCGTCGTTCTGCTCGTGCTCGGCTTGATCAATGGGTCCAGCGGTTTGCTGGTCGGTTCGATCGGGACGAGTCTGCTGGCCGCGGTGGCCCTCGTCGTGGGGGTTCGCCAGGCCGGTGCCAGCCGTTCCGGGCTGGACCTCGAATCCGATGACGAGGACGAGCAATTCGACGACGCCGAGGTCGACCAATGGACCAGCAGGTCCGGTCAACGTTCTTCCTCCGTGTACGAGGACGAACCCGAGCTGCGGTCCATGGTGCCGCCAGCGCGGTCAGAGCGTGTTTGGGCTGAGTCGTCTTCTGAGCGGTCCGGAGTGGACACGCTGCAGGCGACCCAGTCGGTAGGGGTAAGCGTTCCCATGCAGTCCATGCATGAGGAGCTCGACGACGAGGATCCGCCGGACGAGCCGGTGGCCCAGCGGGTGACCGCGTCCGATGCGGCTCGGGTGGCACGGATGTCGGCCGACGTGCTGGTGATCGACGGCCGGCCCCGGTACCACGTAGCGGGTTGTGTGCATCTGCTCGGAAGACCGTTCGAGCCGTTGCCGGTTTCGGAGGCCGTGGAGCTGGGTTTCAGCCCGTGCGGCCTGTGTGAACCAGATAGCGCTCTGTTGGCTGACGCTCGCAGGGTATGAACTTCGATCTCCCGGTCGCCTGGCACAATAAGGAATGCCTCGCCGCCCACCTGAGTTCGCGATCGTCCCGGTCAGGGTGAAACCGGGCGCGTCGCGGACACGGGTGGGCGGCTGTTATGACGGACCGAACGGGCCGGCGCTGATCGCCGCCGTGCAGTCGCCCGCGGTCGATGGCCGGGCCACCGAGTCGGCCCGGCGCGCGGTGGCGCAAGCGCTTGGAGTCCCGGCTTCCACCGTCCAGCTGCGAACTGGCGCAGCGGCCCGCGACAAACTCTTCACGGTGCTCGATCCACCCGCCGACCTCACCGACCGCATCAACGCTTTGCGGGACGGCACGTCGTGACGGCCTTCGGCGATCTCGTTTTGCTGATCGCCGCAGCCGTCCTGCTTTTCTCCGTTGCCGCCGTGCGCTGGTCGACCCGTCTCGGGGTGCCAACGCTTCTGGTGTACCTGGCGATCGGCATCCTGCTGGGCGAGTCGTTCCTCGGCATCGAGTTCAGCGACGCCGAGCTGACTCGCAGGCTGGGCACGGTGGCGCTGGTTCTGATCATCGCCGAGGGTGGGCTCACCGAGCGCTGGAGCCGGATGCGCCCGGTGCTCGGCACATCGATCATGCTGGCGACGGTCGGCGTTGTCGTGAGTGTCGGCGTGGTCGCGCTGTTCACTCACTATCTGCTCGGCCAGGATTGGCGCACAGCGCTGCTGATGGGGGCGATCATCAGCTCGACCGATGCCGCCGCTGTCTTCTCGGTCTTCCGCCGCCTGCCGATCCGGCCCCGGCTCAAGTCGGTTCTGGAGTCCGAGTCGGGTATGAACGATCCGACCGCGGTGCTGCTGGTGATCCTGTTGTCGAGCCCGCCCGAGGACGCGCACGGCCCCTGGTGGGTGGTGGTGCTCATGCTGATCTACGAGCTGGCGGCCGGTCTCGTGATCGGCCTGATCACCGGGGCGCTGGGCACCTGGCTGCTCAAACGCGCGGCGCTGCCCTCCGCGGGTCTCTATCCGCTGGCCGCGGTCGGGCTGATGCTCGTCGCCTACGCCGGCGGCGCCGTCCTGCACGCGTCTGGATTCATGGCTGTATATGTAGCCGCGGTGTTGCTCGGAAATGCGCGCCTGCCGCACCGCCAGGCCATCCTGGGCTTCGCCGACGGTGTGGCCTGGCTCGCCCAGATCGGCCTGTTCGTCATGCTCGGGCTGCTGGTTTCGCCGGACGGCCTGCCCGGCGTGGTGGTGCCGGCGCTGGTGATCGGCTGTGTGCTGACCTTTGTGGCGCGCCCGTTGTCGGTCCTCGTCGCCGCGACCCCCTTCGGCTGGAGCTGGCGCGATCAGGCCTTCCTGTCGTGGGCCGGGTTGCGCGGCGCGGTGCCGATCGTCTTCGCCACGATCCCGCTGGCCCAGTTCGTGCCCAATGCGACGTGGCTGTTCAACGTGGTCTTCGTGCTGGTGGTCATCTTCACGCTGGTGCAGGCCAGCACCCTGCCGGCGGCCGCGAAGATTTTGGGGGTCGCCGCCCCGTACGAGCCGACCGAGCTTCGGGTCGAAACGGCGCCGCTGGAACGGATGCGGGCGGATCTGCTCCAGCTCGATATCCCCGACGGTTCCCAGCTGGCCAACGTCTATCTCGATGAGCTGCGGCTGCCGGTGGGCGCCTCGGTGACCTTGGTGCTGCGCGACGGTTCGGGCTTCGTGCCGGAGCGCGACACCCGGCTGCAGACCAACGACAGCCTCCTGATCGTCGCGACCGATGAGGTCCGCGACGAGACCGAGCGAAGGTTGCGTGCCGTTAGCAGACGAGGCCGTCTTGCTCGGTGGTTCGGAGAAGAGGGTGCCGAGCTAAACGATTAGGTGATATCTTCCTTTTTGCCTGAATTAGCCGTGAAAAGGGCGGCAAATAGAGAGTCCAGGCGTGGCATGTTTGTGGAGCGTTCATACGTTCCGTATTCTTGCCAGCCTACTTACGTGTGCGCGGCGATAGCCGCGCACAGGTTTATAGATGTGGGGGAGCCATGGCAGAGCGGACAGCTAGCAGCAGAGGCGCCACCAAGAGCGCGACCACAGGTGGGGCTGCAACGTCGCGAGCCCACAAGTCCGTGACGGCCAAGACGGACGTCGACAACCCAGACAATTCCCCCGTTCAGGCAACGCCGAGGGCGGCTCGGTCCAGCAAAGCCGAGATCGCTGAGGGAGCGACGATGGTCAAACCTGCCGAATCGAAAGCCGCAAAGCCTGCGGCGAAGAAAGGCACGCGGAGCGCCGCGGAGACCGAGAAGATCCGGATTGCGCTCACGGCACGTCGAGACGAGCTGCAGGAAGAGTACGACCACACGCTTACTGAGCTTGCCGAGCTACAGCGAGACCGGCTCACCGACTCGGCCGGCGACGATCAGGCCGATACCGGGACAAAGACCTTCGAACGCGAGCAGGAGATCACGCTTGCGAACGCGATCCTCGAACGCATCACCCAGGTGGAGCGTGCATTGGAGAGGCTCGATGAGGGAAGCTATGGCTGGTGCGAGCGGTGTGGAAACCCCATCCCGGTCGAGCGGCTGGCTGCGTTCCCCTCTGCCACGCTGTGTGTTTCATGCAAGCAACTCGAGGAGCGGCGCTAGCTCCAGGCCTGAAGGAAGCGTGATGGTGCAGACCGAGGTGGAGCAGAAATCGCCAGCCGATCGGGTTGTCCGGCCGACCGGCCGTGCCCTGATGGCCATGGCGATCGCCGTCGTGGGCGCGGTGGGCCTTGACCTGCTCACCAAGCAGCTCGCGACGCGCTTCCTCGACCCCGATGAACCGGTCAAGCTCCTCGGCGGCGCGGTCTACCTTTCCCTGACCCGCAACCCGGGCGCGGCCTTCAGCCTGTTCCGCGACTTCACCTTCATCTTCCCGATGATCGCGATCGTGGTGATCATCTGGATCGGCTGGATGGCGCGCACGCTGCGTTCGGTGCCCTGGGGCATAGCGCTCGGGCTGGTCCTGGGCGGGGCGATGGGCAATCTCATCGATCGCATCTTCCGCGCCCCCGGCGTGTTCCACGGCCACGTGGTCGACTTCTTCAGCCTGTTCGACCCGCACGGCCAGGTCTTCGCCATCTTCAACGTCGCCGACATGGCCCTGACCTTCGGTGTGATTCTGGCTGTCCTGCTTGAGCTGTTGGGCCGGCAACGAGATGGGACCCGGTTGCGGTGACCGAACCCGACAGGCGCTCGCTGCCAGTCCCCGACGGCCTGGACGGCATGCGCCTGGACATGGCGGTTTCCCGCCTCTTCGGCCTTTCCCGTACGGCAGCTGCCACCCTGGTCGAGTCGGGCGACGCCATGCTCGACGGGGTCGTGAAAACCAAGGCGGACAAGGTGAGCGGGGGAAGCTGGCTGGAGGTCACGCTGCCCGCGCCGCCGTCGGCGCCGAAGGTGATCGCCGAGCCGGTGGAAGGGCTGCACGTCATCTACAGCGATGACGACATCGTGGTGGTGGACAAGCCGGTCGGGGTGGCGGCTCATCCGAGCCCGGGCTGGACAGGGCCGACCGTCATCGGCGGGCTGGCCGCGATGGGGCACACCATCGCCACGAGCGGGGCCGCCGAACGGCAGGGTGTGGTGCACCGCCTCGATGTCGGGACGACGGGGCTGATGGTCGTGGCCAAGAGCGAGTACGCCTACAGCGTGCTCAAGCGCGCATTCAAGGCGCGCGAGGTCGACAAGCGGTACCACGCGATAGTGCAGGGACAGCTGGATCCCTTGCGCGGCACCATAGATGCGCCCATCGACCGCCATCCGACGCACGACTACAAGTTCGCGGTGATGTCGGGCGGCAAGCCGAGCGTCACGCACTACGACACGCTGGAAGCCTTTCCCTCGGCCAGTTTGGTCGACGTTCATCTGGAAACCGGCCGCACCCACCAGATCCGGGTGCACTTCGCCGCGTTGCGCCATCCCTGCGTCGGCGACCTCACCTATGGCGCCGACCCCACTCTGGCCGCCCGGCTTGGCTTGAGCCGGCAATGGTTGCACGCCCGTGCGCTTTCCTTCGTGCATCCGGCTACCGAGCAGGAAGTGACCTTCGTCAGCGAGTACCCGGAGGATCTGACCCACGCGATAGAGGTGTTGCGGCAAACATGAAGTGGCACGGGCACGGGTTGCTGCGTCACATTGATGAGGTCGTCGTCCCGAGGCTGGCGCGTGGCTTCGCGCAGATGCGCGGCCGCGGACGGCTGCGGGTTCGGCTGCTGACCGCGCTCGGCCTGACCGCCACCGTCGCCACCCTGGTCACGGTCGCTTTCGCGACCCACCGCCGGGCGCCGGGCCACGGCTCGACCCCGGCCGGCCCGACTGTCCACGTTGGAGTCGGCCAGAACCAGTCGATCCCGGGCTATGTCAGCACCAGCAACAGCGAGCTTGCCGCGCTGTCAGAACAGGGCCCGGCTGAGGTCTACGCGCTGGTGAGCCTGCGCGCCTATCTGGCGCCGGACAGGCTCACGCCGGTGCTCGGCGGGGTGGCCGTGGCCGAGGTCTATGCGCGGGTGCCGCTGCCGCAAACCCAGATCGTGCGGATCCCGGCCTACCGCATTCCCGACGATGTCGTGGCGGGCATGCGCCAGGTGGCCGTGCGCAAGGATGCTGACGCGGATGAGTTTCTGCGGCTCGCCGCGAAGCTGAGCGAGGTCAACGCGGCCGAGGATCAGTTGCGCACAAGCTATCTCGATGGCGCGACCCGCGCTTCGGCCGAAGCGGCCGCCTACCGTGATGGGTGCACCTGCGTCTACGCCGCGGTGGTTCGGGCCAGCGCGGCGGCACTCGAGCAGATCGCGGCCCGCCCCGAGGTGCGCGCCGTCGATCCGGCGCCCGAGGTGCTGCGCCTCGACCAAGCCGTCTTCCTTGCCCCGCTGCCCGAGCAGCCGAGCACGGTGGAGCCGTCGCCGTCAGCTGTCGCGAGTCCGACACCTTCCCCGGTTTCGCCTTCACCCGAGCCCTCGCCGGAACCTTCGCCCGAACCCTCGGTTAGCCCCTCGGCGGTAACGCCTGCCCCAACGCCGTCGCGCAGCATCGAATCGCTTCGTTGAGCTGAGAAACGGGGGTTTGCGTGAGCGCGCGTTACACATAGGGTGGGGCCTCAGTAACTGATTTGGAGGCACAGGGGTGGAACGTGGCTGGCAAGAAGAGCCGACGCCACGTTGGCGGGTTTTGCTGGACAAGGCGAAAGCTGGCCCCATCGTGCCCGGCCAGATCCCTGGCCAGATTCCCGGACACCTCGAATGGCGCGCAGCTCAGCCCACTCCACCGGTCAACGAGGTCGAGCGCGAGCTGGCCATCCTGCGCCGTCCGCTGAACGCGCCGAAGATTCTCGCCTTCGCCAATCCCAAAGGCGGCGTTCACAAGACGACCGCGACGGTTCTCGCCGCCGCAACCATCGGCGGCGCCCGGGGCCGCGGTGTGCTCGCCTGGGACGACAACGAGCTACGCGGCACCCTCGGCCTGCGCGCCGGCAGCGCCCGTCACGCGCGCACCATCCGCCACCTGCTCAAAGACCTCATCGAGATCGAGTCGATCGGCATGCCACAGCTCGCTGAGCGGGTCGACGACTACCTGCGGCACGCCTCGGACGGCACCTATGACGTGCTGGCCGGCGAGGAGAACCCGCGTTTCGCCCAGCGCCTCGACCAGCACACCGTGCGCCGGATCCTCGATCTGCTCTGCCGCACCCACGATGTGGTCTGCGTGGACACCGGTAACAACGTCGAAAGCCCGAACTGGCAAACGGTTCTGCGGGCCTGCGACCAGCTCGTGATCACCACCGTGCCGCGCGAGGACGCCGCCTTCACCGCGGACTGGATGATCGACCTGTTGCACGAGATTGGCCTGGGTCAGCTGGCCGAAAATGCTGTGACCTTGCTCTCCTGCGCCACCCCGGGTCAGCCGGCGATGCTCGAGGATCTCCGCAAGCATTTCGCCACCCGCACTCGGGCCGTGGTGACGGTTCCCTTCGACCCGTCGCTGGAAACGGGATCATCGATTGAGTTCGGCGCTCTGCAGCCCGTCACCAAAAGGGCCTGGCTCACCGCTGCCGCCACGATGATGGCGTACGTCTAGCCGCTGCGGCGTGACCGCGATTGGCGCGGGTCGGATGGCCTCGCTGTCGGTGGTAAGTGACAAGATGGGGACCGCGTGAGCAGTGTGTCCAGAGCGCCGAATAGGGGAGAAAAAGCATGTCTGACCAGTTCGTGCATCTTCACGTCCACTCCGAGTTCTCGATCTTGGATGGGGCGGCACGAATCAAGGACATGATGGAAGAGGTCAACCGTCTCGGCATGCCGGCTGTGGCGATCACCGACCATGGCAACATGCACGGGGTCTTCGAGTTCTACAAGGCGGCCACCAAGGCTGGGGTGACTCCGGTTCTCGGCATCGAGGCGTATCTGGCGCCGTCGGACCGCTTCCACAAGAAGCCCGTTCGCTGGGGCGACACCGGGCAGAAGAGCGACGACGTTTCGGGCGCTGGAAAGTACACGCACGCGACGCTGTGGGCGCGCGACAACGAGGGTCTGCACAACCTGTTCCGCCTCACCTCCCGAGCTTCCCTCGAGGGGCAATATGGCAAGCCCCGCATGGACGCCGACCTCATTTCGCAATATGCGTCAGGCATCATCGCGACCACGGGTTGCCCGTCCGGCGAGGTGCAGACGCGCCTGCGACTGGGCCAGTTCGACGAGGCGCTCAAAGCCGCCGCCAGGTACCAGGAAATCTTCGGGAAAGACAATTACTTCCTGGAAATCATGGACCACGGCATCGAAATCGAGCGTCGTGTCCGAAGTGGACTGGTGGACATTGCGCGGCGTCTGGAAATTCCGCCGGTCGTCACCAATGACAGCCATTTCACCAGGCCCGATCAGCGTGAATCCCACGACGCGTTGCTGTGTGTCCAGACCCAGGCCCTAATCACCGACAAGGATCGCTTCAGATTCGACGGCGAAGGCTACTATCTGCGCTCTGCCGACGAGATGTACAAGCAGGACTCGTCTGATCTGTGGCTGGAAGGCTGCCGCAACACCCTCGTGATCGCGGAGCGGGTCGACACCAGCGGCATGTTCAAAGAGCACGACCTCATGCCCAACTTCCCTGTGCCGCAAGGGGAAACCGAAGCATCCTGGTTTACCAAGGAAGTATGGCTCGGCATGGATCGCCGCTATCCGCGCGGCATCCCCGACGATCGCCGCGCGCAGGCGGAGTACGAAATTGGGATCATCATCCAAATGGGGTTCCCGGCCTACTTCCTCGTGGTCGCCGACTTCATCGGATGGGCAAAGAACAACGGCATTCCGGTGGGGCCCGGCCGTGGTTCGGCAGCGGGCTCGATCGTGGCTTATGCGCTCGGCATCACCGACCTCGACCCGATCACCCATGGGCTTATCTTCGAGCGATTCCTCAATCCGGAACGTGTCGCCAAGCCCGATATCGATATCGACTTCGACGAGCGTGGGCGTGCCGACGTCATTCGATATGTCACCGAGAAATACGGCAGCGATCGGGTAGCCCAGATCGCCACGTTCGGAACCATCAAGGCGAAGGCCGCCGTCAAGGACGCCGCGCGGGTGCTCGGTCACCCCTTCGCCGTCGGCGACAGGATTACCAAGGCCTTCCCGCCGGCCGTGATGGGCAAGGACATTCCGCTGTCGGCCATCATGGACGACAAGCATCCGCGTTACAACGAAGCATCAGAGCTGCGCACGCTGGTGCAGACCGATCCCATGGTGGCCAACGTCATTGAGGTGGCCAAGGGCCTGGAAGGGCTGGTGCGCCAGACCGGCGTTCACGCCGCGGGCGTCATCATGTCGTCCGAGCCGCTGATTGATCATGTTCCGATCATGATGCGGGAACAGGACCAGGCGGTCATCACCCAATTCGATTACCCCACCTGTGAATCCATCGGCCTGATCAAGATGGACTTCCTCGGGCTGCGCAACCTGACCATCATCGACGATGCCTTGCGAAACCTTCAGGCGTCAGCGGAAGCGGCTCCGGACAGGTACCCGGTGACGACGTGGGCCGACCTGCTGGCGCTGCCGCTCGACGATCCACCGACCTACGAGCTGCTGGCGCGGGGCGAGACGCTCGGCGTGTTCCAGCTCGATGGTGGCCCGCTGCGTGACCTGCTGCGGCTGATGAAGCCGGACAATTTCGAGGACGTGTCTGCGGCCCTGGCGCTCTACCGGCCCGGCCCGATGGGCGCCGGCTCACACACCAATTACGCGCTGCGCAAGAACAAGCTTCAGGACATCACGCCGATTCATCCGGAGCTGGCCGAGCCGCTCGAGGAGATTCTTGGCCCCACCTATGGCCTGATCGTCTATCAGGAACAGGTTCAGCGTGCCGCCGTGAAGCTGGCCGGCTACTCGCTGGGCCAGGCCGACAACCTGCGCAAGGCCATGGGTAAAAAGGTCCGCGCGGTGCTGGACAAGGAATTCGTTGTCTTCGAGAAAGGCATGCTCGAAAACAACTATTCGCCGGAAGCGATCAAAACGCTGTGGGACATCCTCGTCCCGTTCGCGGACTATGCGTTCAACAAGGCACATACGGCCGCCTACGGTCTGATCGCCTATTGGACGGCGTACCTGAAGGCGAACCATCCCGCCGAGTACATGTCCGGCTTGCTGACAAGCGTCGGCGACGACAAGGACAAGATGGCCGTCTATCTGAGCGAGTGCCGGAGGATGGGTCTCAAGGTGCGGCCGCCGGACGTCAACTCGTCTCGTCTGCACTTCGCGCCGGACGGCGAGGGAAGCATCCGGTTCGGCCTGGGCGCGGTTCGCAATGTCGGGGCGGGCGCGGTGGACAGCATTGTCCGTATGCGAAAAGAGAAGGGCGCATATGTTTCCTTCTCCGATTTCATGGACAAGGTGGAATTGGTCGTCTGTAACAAGCGAACGATCGAGTCGATGATTAAGGCCGGGGCGTTCGATTCCCTGGGGCATCCCCGAATGGGTCTGCTATCGATACATTCCGATATCATCGACAATTCTGTTGACACCAAACGCAATGAAGCGGCCGGCCAGTTCGATCTGTTCGCGGCGGCCATGCCGACCGAGTCGCGCAAGAGCCTGGAAACACCCATTCCCGAAGGTGAATGGGACCGCAAGACGCTGCTGACTTTCGAGAAGGAAATGCTCGGCCTTTATGTGTCGTCGCATCCACTCGCGGGAACGGAAAGGGTTCTGGCCAGCAACTCCGAACATTCCATCGCGCAGGCCGTCGATTCCGACACGCCTGACGGATTCGCGGTGGTGGTGGCCGGGATGCTGGCCAACGTGTCCAGGAGGCTCACCAAGCAAGGAAAGCCCTGGGCGTCGGCAACCATTGAAGACCTGTCGTCCAGCGCGGAGCTGCTGTTCTTCCCGAAGACCTTCGAAGTGTTCGGCGAGCACCTGGCCGACGACCTGGTGGTCGCCGTCAAAGGCAAAGTCAACAAGCGGGATTCGGGTTCGGCCTCGATCATGGTTCAGGACATGCGGATCCTGCCGATCACCGAGGCTGACCTGGAAAAATATCCGCCCATAGTGCTCGATCTGGTGCCCCAGCTGGTGGTGTTGCCCGAGAACGTGCAACACCTGTCGACGCTGGTGCGCGAGCATCCCGGAAAGCACGAGCTGCGCCTCACCCTGGGCAGTGACCGGGTCTACGTGATTCGAGACATGCAGATCAACCCGAGCATTCCGTTCCTCAGCGAGGTCAAGGCCATGGCCATGGTCAAGGCGGTCCGATGACCCCTCCCCGGATCGAGCCGACACGGTAGGTCCCGCGGGGGGATGAGAGGATCTGTCGGTGAACGAGTCTGTGAAGGCAGGTCTGGTCGCCGTGTCGGTGGCGGCTTCGGGCGTGTTGCTGGGTTTGGTCTGGTACCTGGTGGCCCCGCCCCTGCCCCTGATGAAGGTGGACGGCGACCGTCTCGCCTTCGTCAGCCCCGAGCCGGAGCAGCCGGTGGCCGCCGACGGCTGGTTCACCATCCTCGGCTTCGCCTTCGGGATCATCGCCGCGGTGCTGGTGTGGGTGCTGGTAAGGCGGGTGCGCGGCCCGCTTCAGCTGGCCGCGCTCACCTTCGGCGCGCTCGGTGCCGGTTATGTCGCGTTTCTCGTCGGCACCAACATCAACACCTCGTTCCCGGAGCGGCGTGCCCAAGCGGAGGTCAACGAGATCATCGAACGCCCGGCGGAGCTGTCGGCCGCGAACATGCGCGTGTGTCTTCCCCTATCGGACAGATGCTTCAGCGTGCGCAGCGGCAACCTGCTGGTGCCCGCGCTCGGGTCGGTCGTCGGCTATTCGCTGCTCGCCGGCTGGTCGAGCTGGCCCAGCCTGCGCCGCGAAGAGGAGGAGGCCGAGCGCCTCAGTTTTGAGATGGCGCAGGACCAAGCTGAGACAGGGTCGCCGGAACCGCCCGAATCTCCCGGACCAGAGAGGTCTCCCGGCCCAGCAGCTTGAGCTCGGCTCGAAGCCGGCTCGCCGGGTCTGGCGCACTCAGCAGCGCCTGGCGATCGGCCACGGTCAGCGATGCGGTGGCGGCTACCAGGTGTGACAGCACCACCGGGTCCTCTGGCAGCTGGTCTTCGGGGCCGCCGCGCAGCACCGACAGGTATTCGCGGAAGGCCGAAAGCACCCGCGGCGCCAGATTGTCGGCAATGTCGTCGGCGGGCGGCTCGGGCAGCCACTCCACTCCAGCCACCGGATAGGGGTGCGGGCTGGGCACGAAACCGGTGATCCGGAAGCGGCGTGCGCCCACGGTGACGATGTCGAAGCGGCCGTCCGGATGCTCGGTGATCTGCCGAACCTGCGCGACGCAGCCGACCTCGTGCACCACGACCTCGGAGGTCGAGATCCCTTCGGTGGGCGGGGGCATGACCTCAAGCCCACGGTCGATCGCCACCACGCCGAACTCGCGAGGCGTGCCGTCGGGCAGATCGCGCAGGTAGCGCACCAGGGCCCGCCAGCGGTCCTCGAAAATGTGCAGCGGCAGCACAAGGCCAGGGAAGAGCACCGTCCCCAGCGGGAAGAGTGGCAGTGTGCCGGTCACACTTGCGAGACTACTGTCCCATCGACTGGGCTCCCCGCAGGCGGCGCTTCCTGGCCGAACTAGACTTTCACGAGTGTTGAACCGCATTGATCTCCGCACGTCGATGGTCGACCCCCGTAAGCTGCTGCCCCGTGCCCAGATGGACGTTTCCCATGCGGTCGAGCAGATCCGGCCGGTGGTGGAGGCGATCGCGCAGCATGGCAGATCGGCGGTCATCGAGGCGACCACGCGGTTCGATGGCGTGGTGCTTTCCCAGTTGCGGGTCGCTGACGTCGACGGCGAGCTGGAGCCCGAGGTGGAAGCCGCGCTGATGGAAGCCATCGCCCGGGTGCGCAAGGTTCACGAGGACCAGCGCCGGGTGGAGGTCACCACCCAGGTGGTGCCGGGCGGCACGGTGACCGAGCGCTGGGTTCCGGTGCGGCGGGTCGGGCTCTATGTCCCGGGTGGCCTGGCCATGTACCCGTCAACTGTGATCATGAATGTGGTTCCGGCGCAGATCGCCGGCGTGGAGCAGCTGGTGGTGTGCAGCCCGCCGCAGAAGGAGACGGGCCGGCCCGATGCCCGGGTGCTGGCCGTCTGCAAGCTGCTCGGCGTCGACGAGGTCTACGCCGTCGGCGGCGCCCAGGCCGTGGCGATGCTCGCCTACGGCACCGACGAGTGCGAGCCGGTCGACATGATCACCGGGCCGGGCAACGTGTGGGTGACAGCGGCCAAACGCCTGGTGCGTGGCGTGGTGGGCATCGACGCCGAGGCAGGCCCGACCGAGATCGCGATCCTGGCCGACGACACGGCTGACCCGCGTCACGTCGCGGCAGACCTGATCAGCCAGGCCGAGCACGACCCGCTCGCGGCCAGCGTGCTGGTGACCTCCTCGGTGGGCCTGGCCGACGCGGTGGATGGGATGCTGCCCGAGATGGTCACCGCGACCAAGCACAGCGAGCGGATCACCGCCGCGCTGCACGGGCCGCAGTCCGGGGTGGTCCTGGTCTCCGACATGGAGCAGGGACTGCAGGTGGTCGACGCCTATGCGGCGGAGCACCTGGAGATCCAGGCTCGCGACGCTCGTGCCCTGGCGCTGCGGGTGCGCAACGCGGGGGCCATCTTCGTCGGGGCGTATTCGCCTGTGTCCCTTGGGGATTACTGTGCCGGCTCGAACCATGTGCTGCCGACGGGCGGGTGCGCGCGGCACTCCAGCGGGCTGAGCGTGCAGACCTTCCTGCGCGGAGTGCACCTGATCGAGTACAACGAGCAAGCCTTGCGCGAAGTCTCCGGGCATGTGGTGACACTGGCCAATGTGGAGGATCTGCCCGCCCACGGCGAGGCTGTCTCGGCGAGGTTCCACTCATGAGCGAGTTCTTGCGGGAAGAGTTGAAGGGGCGCACCGCTTACGGGGCGCCTCAGCTCGACGTCCCGGTGCGGCTCAACACCAACGAAAACTCCTATCCACTGCCCGAGGTGGTGGCACAGGCCGTAGAGAAGGCGCTGTCCGACGAGATTCGCGGGCTCAACCGCTATCCCGATCGTGATGCGGTCGGCTTGCGCACAGACCTTGCCGCCTACCTTGGCCTGCGCGCCGAACAGGTCTGGGCGGCCAACGGCTCCAACGAAATCCAGCAGCAGCTGCTGCAGGCCTTCGCCGGGGCGGGGCGGGCGGCGCTCGGGTTCGGTCCGGCTTACTCGATGCATCCTTTGCTTTGTTTGGGTACGGCGACCAGCTTCATCGACGCAGGGCGCGGCGAGGATTTCGGGCTGACCGCCGGCCACGCGGTCGATGCGGTGAGACGGCACCGGCCGGACGTGACGTTGCTGTGTTCGCCGAACAATCCCACCGGCACGGCGCTCTCGCTCGACATCGTGGAGGCGGTGCTGGCACAGAAGCAGGGGCTGGTGGTGGTGGACGAGGCCTACGCGGAATTCCGGCGCGAGGGCACGCCCAGCGCGCTGTCGCTGCTGGAAACCCATGACCGGCTGATCGTGACCCGTACCATGAGCAAAGCCTTCGCCTTTGCCGGGGCACGCGTGGGTTACCTGGCCGCGCATCCTTCGATCATCGAGGCGGTGCAGCTGGTCCGCCTGCCCTACCACCTCTCCGCGCTGACCCAGGCCGCGGCCCGGGCCGCGTTGGCCCACGCCGATGTGCTGCTGGGCACTGTGGAGGCGATCAAGCAGCAGCGCGACCTGATCGTGTCCAGCCTGCGTGAAATGGGTTGGCAGGTGGCCGACTCCGACGCTAATTTCGTGCTCTTCGGGCGTTTCCCAGACCAGAAGACGGCCTGGCGCCGCCTTTTGGATCAGGGTGTCTTGGTGCGCGATGTGGGTCTGGACGGATGGCTGCGGGTCACGGCGGGCACCCCGGCCGAAACAGCGGCGTTTTTGAAGGCGATGAAGGAGATCCGATGAAGAGGACCGGAAGGGTCGAAAGGACCACCAAGGAAACCTCCGTGAAGGTCGAGATCCACCTCGACGGCACGGGCCAGGCCAGCATCAGCACCGGCATTGGCTTCTTCGACCACATGCTGCACCAGATCGCCCGGCACGGCGGCTTCGATCTGACCGTGCACACCTCCGGCGACCTCGAAATCGACGCGCATCACACCATGGAGGACACCGCGCTCGCGCTGGGCGAAGCCTTCGCGCAAGCCCTGGGGGACAAGGCGGGCATCCGCCGCTACGGCGACGCGGTGATTCCCATGGACGAGGTGCTGGTACAGGCGGCCGTCGACCTTTCCGGACGGCCCTACACCGTGCACGAGGAGCCGGCCGACCTCGCTCCCTACATCGGGCCGGTCTATCCCACCTCGATGACCCGGCACATCTTCGAGTCATTCGGCCAGACGGCCCGAATCACCTTGCACGTCAACGTTTTGCGCGCCGCCCGGCCCGGCCAGCGGCCCGACGCCCACCATGTGGTGGAGGGGCAGTTCAAAGCCGTGGCCCGGGCGCTGCGCGACGCGGTCCGGGTTGAGGGCACAGCCATCCCGTCCACCAAAGGCGTGCTGTGACCAGCGTGGTGGTGCTCGACTACGGGTCGGGAAACCTGCGGTCGGCCGAGCGGGCGCTGGCGGTGACGGGCGCCGAGGTGGTGGTGACCACCGATCTGGAGCGGGCTGCCAGCGCCGATGGGCTTGTCGTGCCGGGGGTTGGCGCGTTCGCCGCCTGCATGGCCGGGATAGACCGGGCCGGCGCCGGGCCGGTGATCGCGGCGCGGGTGGCCGAAGGGCGCCCGGTGCTGGGAATCTGTGTCGGGGCACAGATCATGTTCGACTCCGGAGATGAGCACGGGGTGGTCACCAAAGGGCTCGGTCTGCTGCCTGGCGCGGTGACCAGGCTGGCCGCGACGAGGGTGCCGCACATGGGCTGGAACACCCTCGACCACCCGGCCGAATCGGAGCTGTTTGAAGGGGTACCGGCCGATGCGCGGGCCTATTTCGTGCACTCCTACGCGGTGACCCCCAACGCCGACCTCGATGGGGTGGCGATCGTGACGACCTCCACCCACGAGCGGGCCACCTTCGTGGCCGCCGCTGAGCGGGGCGCACTGGCCGTGGCCCAGTTCCATCCCGAGAAGTCCGCAGCGGTGGGCGCCATCATCCTGAAGAACTGGGTGGGGCTGCTTCGTGGCTAAGCAACGGGCGATGCGCCGCGCCGAAAGGGAAGCGGCGCACCGCAAGCTGATGGAGAAGCGGGAAAGGCAGGAGGCCAGGCGCCGGGCGCGGCGAGCCCTGCTGCGAAAGGCGACCTTGCACGAGTTGCGCCAGCGCAACACCGGGACGCTTTTCGCCAGGCGCAACCGGGCCCAGCGGGCCATCGTTGGGCTCTTCGCGGTGGTGGCCCTGGTCCTTATCTGGCAACTGGTTCACTCGCTGGCCCTGCAGATCGCCCTGACCGCGCTGCTGGCGCTTTCGCTGCCCGTGTTGATGATCGTCGCGTTTGACAAAAGGAGCACCTGATATGGCGCTGGTTCTGCTGCCCGCCGTCGATGTGGCCAACGGGCAGGCGGTGCGGCTTGTCCAGGGCGACGCCGCGCGCGAAACCGTCTACGGCGAACCGCTTGCGGCGGCGCTCGACTTTCAGGCGGCCGGGGCGGAGTGGATCCATCTCGTCGATCTCGATGCCGCCTTCGGCCGCGGCTCCAACGCCGCGCTGCTGGCCGAGGTGATCGGCCGGCTCGACGTGAACGTGGAGCTTTCCGGCGGCATCCGCGACGATGCGTCGCTGACCGCCGCGCTGGCCACCGGCGCGGCGCGGGTCAACATCGGGACGGCCGCGCTGGAGGACCCGGTGTGGTGTGACCGGGTGGTCGGCGAATACGGCGAGCGCGTGGCGATAGGGCTCGATGTGCGGGGGCGCACCCTTTCCGCCCGCGGCTGGACCCGTGACGGCGGCGACCTTTTCGAGGTTCTGGAAAGGCTGAACAAGGCGGGGTGTTCGCGTTACGTGGTGACCGACATCAACAAGGACGGCATGATGCTGGGGCCGAACCTGCAGATGTTGCGCGATGTCTGCGCCGCCACCAAAGCGCCCATCATCGCCTCCGGCGGAGTGTCCACATTGGACGATCTGCGGGCCTTGACCGAGCTGGAAAGCGATGGCGTGGAAGGGGTTATCACCGGGAAGGCGATCTATGCGGGCGCGTTCACGGTTTCGCAGGCACTGGACGTGCTGCGCTCACCCACGCGTTCTTGAGCGCTTCGACGGTAGCCGACACGGCGGGGCGGGCGGCCGAACTGGTGCGCCAGGCGACCATCACCCGCCTGGTCGGCATCGGGGTCACCTCGATCGCGCGCACTCCGGCGAGCAGCGATCTGCGTGCCAGCCGGGGAATCAGCGCCACGCCGAGCTCGGCGGCGATCAGCGTCATCTGGGTCTCGAACTCGCCGACCAGATAGTCGGCCGTGATTCCCGGCAGCACCCGCACAAGCCAATCGTGGCAAATGGTGCCGGGCGGGGAGGCGATCCAGCGCTCGCCCCGCGCCTCCTCCAGGCTCACGCTCTGCCTTGCGGCCAGCCGGTGCGAGTCGGCCACGATGAGGTCGACAGTGTCGAAACCCAGGTCCACACAGGACATTCCGTCGGGCAGGTGCAGCCCCACCTCCGGCCAGTCATCAAGCACCGCAACGTCCACGGCCCCGCGCGCCAGCGCCGCCATCGCCTCGTAGGGGTTCGTCTCGATCAAAGAGGTGGCCAGCTGCGGGTGCTGCTCATGCAATGCGGCGAGCGCGGAGGGCAGCAGGGCGCGGCAGCCGGTGGCGAAAGAGGCGATGGTGACCCGTCCGGTGACCGTCTGCTGGTGCGCGGCGAGCGCGGCCGTCGCCTGTTCCACCTGATCGAGAATCGCCACCGCCGACGCGGCGAGCAGCCTTCCCGCGTCGGTAAGGCGGAGCCCGCGGCCGTCCTTTTCGGCCAGCACCGTGGCAGTTTCGCGCTCGAGCTTGGCGAGCTGCTGTGAGATAGCTGACGGCGTGCAGTGCAGCGCGACGGCCGCAGCATTGACACTGCCGAATTTGGCCAGCGCATCGAGGGCGCGCAACCGGCTCAGCTCAATCATGAAGCGATACTACACGGTTTCATTAGCAATATTTTCTGGTACTTCATCGTCGCGCGATGAACCATGAGGTCATGCGACCAAGGGACATAGCGGCAGCCATAGCGGTCATGGCGATCTGGGGAATCAACTTCGTGGCCATCGATATCGGCCTGGACCGGATGCCCCCGCTGCTGTTCTGCGCGCTCCGCTTCGCGCTTGCCGCTTTCCCCGCCGTGCTCTTCGTCGGCAAGCCGCAAGTTGCGTGGAAGTGGGTCATCGGAGTCGGGCTCATGCTGGGCGTGGTGAAGTTCGCCTTCCTGTTCGGTGGCATGGCCGCCGGTATGCCGGCCGGGCTCTCCTCGCTGGTGCTGCAGAGCCAGGCCGTGTTCACGCTCGTGTTCGCCTTCACCCTGCTTCGCGAGCGCCCCTCGCGCCGGCAGTGGATCGGCACCGGCGTGGCCGCCCTCGGCATCGTGCTGGTGGCGTTGCGCTTCGGCGCAGGCGGGCCGTTCGGCGCCTTCCTGCTCGTGGTGGGTGCGGGCGCGGCCTGGGGACTGTCCAATATGGCCATGCGCCGGGCCGCCCCACCCGACATGCTCAAGTTCATGGTGTGGGTGTCGGCGGTGGCCACCCTCCCGCTCGTGGCGCTTTCCCTTGTCCTGGAAGGCCCGCCACACCTCGACCTCGACCTCGCCGGGATAGGCGCGCTCGTCTACATCGCCTACATCTCGACGCTGGCCGGGTTCGCCGTCTGGGGCTCGCTCATCCGCCGCTACACCGCCGCGACCGTCGCGCCCTTCTCCATGTTCGTCCCGTTCTTCGGCATCGCCTCGGCGACACTGTTCCTCGGCGAGCAAATCCACGCCACCGACCTCATAGCCGGCCTCCTAGTGGTGGGCGGCGTCCTCTACGGCGCCCGCACCCCTTCAGCACCCGCCACCGCTCCCCCCGCCATTCCCGCCGACGCGCCTGCTGCCGCCTCCGCGATCACCCCCGCCCGCACCCCTTCAGCACCCGCCACCGCGTCTGCCTCCATTCCCGCCGACGCGCCTGCTGCCGCCTCTGCGGCCACTCCCGCTCGCACCCCTTCAGC
>NZ_BONY01000015.1 GCF_016862955.1 Rhizocola hellebori
GCTTTCCCGGCGGCTGCGCCGCTTTCCCGGCGGCTGCGCCGCTTTCCCGGCGGCTGCGCCGCTTTCCCGGCGGCTGCGCCGCTTTCCCGGCGGCGACGCCACCTCCGTGCATGGTCACCCCCGGCGGCTGCGCCGCCGACGCGCGAGGCACTACCTCTGCCGCCCGCGCCAGCCTCGGCGGACACAAAGTTCTTTACATAAGCATGTTCTTTGCGATACAAAGTAGGAGTGACTGAGGTGAACACGGTGCTCTCCGAGGTGGAGCAGCTTCGTCAACGGGTGAGGACGCGGGCACACGGCGGCGCCTGGGTGCCTGCCCTGGCTATCGGAACCTTCTTGGTGTGCAGCAGCTTGCTCTACAGCCAGCCCTTCTCGAGGTGGCTGGTCAAAGAGATCCAGTTCCCCTATTGGGCCGGGTTGCCAGACGAGCAGCGTAGTCCCGTCGTCTCCTATCTGTTCTGGTTCCTGGGCCTGCCGTTGCTGGTCGGGCTCATCGGCTGGTGGTACAGGTGGCGGTCGCGCAGACTCGGCATCCGGGTCGCCTGGAAATGGTTTGCCATCGTGGCCATCGGATCGCTTGTCCTGCTTGGACTGCTCAGTTCGGTGCCCGCGTCAACCATTGAGGTAGGTTCGGCGACCGCCACGGTTCGGCTCAACCGGGACCTCGACTGGCTCAGCGCTTTCGCCACGCCGTTGATCGCGATGGCGCTTGGCGTCGTGGTGCTCGGCTGGGTGGAGCGAAGCGGCTGGCTCATCTTTGCCGGGCTGTGGATCGGATGGCTCACCTGGTGGCAGGGTGCATTCCTGACCTACGGGGGATTGGGTGGGCTGCCGCCGTGGGCGGGCGGGCCGGGCGTCGTCACTCTGCTGGGCGTAGATCGTCCGGGCTGGCTGCTCATGTGGATGGCGTTGCCACTGATGGTCTTCGGCGTCGTCCGCGGTTTGAGGGCGCGCGGATGACCACCGACAAGCCGACGCATCCCGCGATGGATCTCGATGACACCGTCCATCAGCGCGTGCGGCTGGGAATTCTGGCGGTGCTGAGCGAGGCGAGCGAATGCACCTTCGCCACCTTGCGCAGCGAGCTGGAGCTGACCGACGGAAACCTCAGCCGCCACCTGCAAACCCTGGAGGCGGCAGAGTTGCTGGAAATCAAGAAGGGTTACGAAGGCAAGCGCCCCACCACCTGGCTGCGCCTGACCGGCAAGGGCAGATCGGCGCTCAAACAGGAGCTGGAGGCGCTGGAGCGGCTGGCGCAACGGCTACGTGGCAGCCTTTGACGCCCGGATCGGGTGGCGCGGCGCGAGCCAGGGCAGAGTGAGACCCGCGCCGCGCGCTTTCTCAGGTGAAGTTCCGGATCGCGCCTTCGCCGCCGCAAGGGAACCCGCCCGTACGGACGAAGTAAGCCTTGTAACGGCCGTAGAGGCCATAGATCGTCTTGGAAATGGTGGCCTCGCTGCCGGAATCGCCGCTACCGACAAGAACGCCGTTGCCCGTGTCGTAGACCTTCCACTTCACCCCGCAACCCCGTTCCTTCGCGTCGAAGGTGACCTTGACCCAGTGCTGGCTGGAGTGTGGCGGGATGTCGATAGTGGTGCACTCCCAGCCGAGCCCGTTGATGTTGCAGTACTTCGCGTCGTAGGCGGCCTGGGCCGGGCTGGCGATGCCAAGCGTTGCCGTGGTGGCCATGACAGCAGCGCCCACCAGCGCTGCCAGCCTCTTTTTCGTGAGGGCCATGGTGTTCCCTTCCCCCGTAGCGATGGGACCATTTCCCATCCTTCGATGGGCTGATGATGAGTGGGGTCCGGTCGCGTTTGGAAGGTGTTTAAGGCACGGCTACATGTCCCAGGTCGCGAGGACTTCGGCGACCGAATGCTCGCCCGGCTCGGGGGGTTTGCTCCGCAATTCGGCCGCGGTTCTGGAGAAGCGCGGGGCCGGTGAGGGCTGCATCACACCGTCGCTTTCAAGATACGTGCCCCGGGCGCGCAGGTGGGCGTCGGCGGCGGCTTCCCGCATTGACAGAACCGGTGCCACGCAGGCATCCGAGTCGGCGAACAGCTCGGTCCAATGTGCCTGCGGGTGGGCGGCGAAAGCCGCCGCGAGCAGCGCGCGCAAACCGGGCCAACGCTCCCGGTCAAAGTAGTCGGCGGCGTGGTCGGTCAGGTCGAGGCGGCGCATCATCTCGGCGAAGAACTGCGGCTCCAGCGGCCCGACCGCCATGTGTCTGCCGTCGGCGGTCTCGTAGACGCCGTAAAAGGGGGCGGCGCCGTCGAGCAGATTGACGCCGCGCTCGTCGCGCCAGGTGCCCCCGGCGAGCATGCTCCATTGCAGGGTCAGCAGGTGGGCCGCGCCGTCGACGATGGCCGCGTCGACGATCTGGCCCTGGCCGGAGGAGCGTGCTTCCCAAAGCGCGGCAAGGATTCCGGCGGCCAGGTACATGGCGCCGCCACCGAAATCGCCGAGCAGGTTGAGGGGAATCTGAGGCGGGCCGTCGTGCTCGCCGATCGTGTGCAACGCCCCCGACAGGGCTATGTAGGCGATGTCATGCCCGGCGGTGTGTGCGCGCGGGCCGGTCTGGCCCCAGCCCGTCATGCGGCCGTAGACGAGCCGCGGGTTGCGCTGCAGGCAGACCGACGGCCCGACGCCGAGCCGCTCGGCCACCCCGGGGCGGAAGCCCTCGATGAGCACATCGGCCTTTTCGATCAGCTGAAGCGCCGTCTCCGACTCGGTTTTCAGGTCGAGCGCCACGGATCGCTTGCCACGATTGAGTAAATCGAGTTTGTACTCCACCGCGGACGTTCCGCCGCTGGGCCGGTCGATGCGCACCACATCGGCGCCCAGGTCGGCAAGAAACATGGCGCAGAAGGGCCCCGGGCCGATGCCTGCCAGCTCGATCACCCGGAGCCCGGAAAGCGGACCGGTCATGGCTTCTTGTACATCGTGACGACGGCAGCGCCGCCCAAGCCGATGTTGTGTTGCAACGCCACGGTGGCCCCGGGGACCTGGCGGGCGTCGGCTGTGCCACGCAGCTGCCAGGTGAGCTCGGTGCATTGGGCGAGGCCGGTGGCGCCCAGCGGGTGGCCCTTGGAGATGAGGCCGCCCGACGGGTTGACGACCCAGCGGCCGCCATAGGTGGTGTCGCCGCGATCGATGAGACCGCCGCCTTCGCCCTCACCGCACATGCCGAGCGCCTCGTAGGTGAGCAGCTCGTTGACGGAGAAGCAGTCGTGCAGCTCGATGACGTCCACATCGGCGATGGTAAGCCCGGACTTCTGGTAGACCCGTTGCGCCGCCAGCTTGCTCATCTGCGCGCCGACGATGCTGATGGCGCTGCGGTCGTCGAAGGTGGCCGTGGTGTCGGTGACCATCTCCTGCGCGGCGATCTCGATCGCGCGATCGGCCAGGCCGTGCTCGTTGACAAAGCGTTCGCTGGCAAGGATCGCAGCCGCCGCGCCGTCGGAGGTCGGCGAGCATTGCAGCTTCGTCAGCGGTTCATGGATCATCGTGGAGCCCAGGATCTCTTCCAGCGAGTAGATGGTCTGGAACTGAGCGTAGGGATTGTTGGCCGAGTGGCGATGGTTCTTCTCGGCGATCCGCGCGAACTGTTCCGCCGTGGTGCCATATTTCGCCATGTGCTCGCGGCCGGCGTCGGCGAACATCTGCGCTGCCATGGGCGCGGCCGTGAGTTCATAAAGCTCCGAGAGCGCGGCCAGGTGGCGCATCAGCGGCTGTTCGCGGTCACCGAATTGGGCGGTCAGCGAGCCGGGCTGCATCTTTTCGAACCCGAGCGCCAGCACGCAGTCGGCGAGCCCGCCCTGCACCAGCTGGCGGGCCAGGAAGAGGGCGGTGGAGCCGGTCGAGCAGTTGTTATTAACGTTGCTAATCGGAATGCCGGTCAGCCCGAGCTCGTAGACGCCGCGCTGCCCGCAGGTCGAGTCACCGTAGACGTAGCCCACGACGGCCTGCTCTATAGCGCTATACGCGACACCGGCGTCATCGAGCGCCTTCTTTCCCGCCTCGCGCACCATCTCCGGGTAGTCGATTTCGTCGCGGCCCGGTTTGCGAAACGGGGTCATGCCGACGCCGACCACGTACACCTTAGAAACAGTCACGACTGTATGTTAATTGGCTTCCGGCGATCGGGATAGAGCCATGCATAATGCCACAGTGGACGATGCGAAGAAGGGCTCATCCTGGTCGTCGACCATCGCGATGATCACTGCTGCGGGCACCCTGTTGGCAGCACTGGTAGCCCTGGCCAGCTTCCTGGTCGGCCAGCAGTTCTTTGGCGATACACCGGCCGGCCGCAACCCCGACGGCCAGCCCGCCGACGGACCGGCCGTGACCGATACGCAGGGCAAGCGGCTCAACGAGGAGGTGCTCTGGCCGCCGAGCAAAATGCTGCTGGCGTCCAGTATGGACTTCGACGGCAGCCAGGGCCCGATCCGCGACTCGGAGTACCCAGACACAGACGTCTATCAGTGGTTCACCGACGACGCCATCTCCTCGCCGCACTGCATGGTCAAGTGGACCGGGGCGGGCGTCCCCGGCCAGAACGATTGCGCGACCCTGCTGGCCACCCACGGCGTGAGCGATCACCTCAGCTACGAAGCCGGTGACCGCTTCTGCTTCAGAACAAGCAAGGCCCGGATAGCGATGTTCGAAGTGCTCGGCCCGACCGACACCGGCGTGGAAGTGCGAGCCACCACCTGGAAACAACGCCTCTAGCCGGAGACGCCGTCCTCGACGAAGCGGGGGCGGGCGACGGCGAGACCGGCGAAGACCTGCACGATGGCCGCGGCGACCAGGAAGCCGATGGGGATTTGCCAGGCGCCGGTGAGGTCGTGCAGCATGCCGACCACCAGCGGGCCGAGCGCGGCGATCACGTAGCCGGTGCTCTGCGCGAAGGCGGAGAGGGCGACTATTCCGTCCCGGGTTCTTGCCCTCATGCCGATCATCGCCAGCGCCAGCGGGAAGGCGCCCTGGCCGATGCCCAGCAGCGCCACCCAGAGCAGGGCCCCGGTGTGCGGCGAGAAGGCGAGGCCGAGATAGGCGAGGATCATCGCGGTGGACAGCCCGAGGACCAGCGGGCGCAGGTCCTTGCGGCGTCCGGCGAGGGTCGGCATCAGCAGGGCGATCGGCAGGCCGAAGGTGGTCACTCCGGCCAGCAGCAGGCCGGCGTTCGCGGGGCTGAACGAGGCGTCGCGGAAGATCTGCGCGAGCCAGCCCATCGTGGCATAGCCGGAAAGTGATTGCGCCCCAAAGTAAAGGGCCATCCCCCAGCCGAGCCGGGTTCTGCCCACTCTCAAATCCGATTTTCTTTGCCGGGTACCGGGTAAAGCCCGACCGATCCAAGGAAGCGCCGCGACCGCGGCCAGCAGCGCCCAGACCCCCAGCCCGGCGCGCCACGACCCGAGGGCGTGCGCGATGGGCACGGAGGCGGCCGCGGCGGCGGCGCTTCCGGCGATCAGGGTCATCGTGTAGATGCCGGTCACAAGCCCGGCCCGGTGCGGGAAGTGTTCGCGGACCAGCGCCGGCAACAGCACGTTGGCCACCGCGATCCCGGACATGGCCAAGGCGGTGGAGATGAGGAAGACGAGCGAGGAATCGGTAACAACACGGGCGCCCTGGCCGATAGCTAGGACAACCATGGATCCGAGCAGGATCTGGGTGGAGCTGAATCGCCGGGTCAGGTGCGGGGTGAACGCGCCGAAGGCGGCGAAACTGAGCGCAGGGAGGGTGGTGATCAAACCGGCGACCGTGCCGGACAGGTGCAGGCCATTGGTGACCTCGGGAAGCAGTGCCCCCAAACCTGTGATCGCGGCACGTAGATTGAGCGCCACGAGCAGGATCCCGGCAAGCACGAAGCCGCGGCTGACCGTGCGGGCCTCGATGATCGGGCGCGCCGGAGCCGGCACCGTGGGCGCGAGGGTCATCGCTGGAGGCATGATTTCGATCGTAGAATCATGGGATGAATTGAGCGAGGGGTTGTAAGCAATGACACTGCGTGCGCCGAAGCGCGAAGCGCTCGTACCGCAGATCATCGAGCAGCTGCGCGCTCAGATCAGCTCGGGGGAATGGCCGGTGGGCACCCGCATCCCGACCGAGCCCGATCTGGTCGCCGCGCTCGGCGTCGGGCGCAACACCGTGCGGGAAGCCGTGCGGGCGCTGGTTCACTCCGGGGTGCTGGAAAGGCGTCAGGGCTCCGGCACCTACGTCACCGCGCGCCATGAACTGACCGGGGTGGTGGCGCGGCGTATGGAGGCCGCCGAGCTCGCCGAGTCGATCGAAGTGAGGCGGGCGTTTGAGGTTGAGGCGGCACGGCTGGCCGCGCACCGGCGCACCAACCGTGATCTGCGCGAGCTCGATGCCGCGCTTGAGGCACGCGAGGCGGCTTGGGCCTCGGGCGTGGCCGCGGACTTCGTGGAGGCCGACGCCGCGCTGCACATGCTGATCGTCCGGGCAGCCCACAACTCCATGCTGGCAGAGCTTTACGCCTCTTTTCATGAGGCCCTTTTGGCCAGCCTGCGAGGTCAGATAGGTGATGATCTCACCCCGGAGGCCTACGTTGACCACTCTGAGCTGGTGGACGCCATCCGGGCAGGTGATTCGGTCCGTGCGGCGGGTGCCGCGGGTGCCTTCCTGGAGCTGTAGTGCCACCATGCGTCTCCTGTCCGCCGCGGTCGTCGGAATATTGATGTCCATGTTTGTAGTGGCACCCGCGGCGGCAGCGGCGACGATCACGGTCAAGTTGGAGCCGAAGTATCTGGTGACCGACTCGGTCCGGCCGACGGTGACCATTTCCGGCGCGAGCGGCAATTCGACCCTGGCCTACCGGCGTTACAACAACGGCGACTGCGAAGGATCGCCGCAGATGTTCTCCTCGGTGTCCGCCGCGAACGGGACCCACACCGGCCCGGATCTGCAGACGGGAAATCCGGGTCCGCACAGCCTGCGGGTCAGCTATGGCGGCCTGAACGCGCCGTGCCAGCCGTTTCTGGTGCAGCGCAAGGTGACCGCCGTGACCGCTCTGCCGAAGAACACGTTTGAGTCCAGCGAGCGGGTCGAGCCGGGCATCGCGCTGTCCGGCGGGCTGGGCAACGCCGCCGGTCAGGTCGAAGTGGGTCGATGGCCAGCCGCGGGATGCGGGCCGGGCAAGGCCACCTCCGTGAGCATTCTGCCGGTGACCGGCCAGCCGCAGGGCTCGGTCAACCTGCAAGATGGTTCGCTCGGCACGAAATCCTTCGCGGCCACCTATTCCGGCGATGAGCGGCACACCGAGGCGGCTGCCGCGTGCCGCGACTACACCGTGGGCGCCTTCATCCGGGGCAAGGTCTTCGAGGACGCCGATGGCAGCGCCACCGCGGATGCGGGCGAGGCCGGTAAGGCGGGTGTGGTCATCACCCTGCGCCGGCCACAGGGCAGCACGGCGACGGCGACCACGATTGAGACCGGCGCCTACGAGTTCTTCGTGACCGCGAGCGGGAAATACACGCTGATCGCTGCCCCGCCACCCGGATTCGACAAGACGACAAACCTTGAGCTTCAGGTGCAGATGGTGGCGTCGTCGGTGGGGGAGCAGAACTTCGGGGTGGTCGAGCTGCCCTCGACGCTGCTCCCGTTCGCCACCGCTGCCCCGCAAGTGACCGGCGGTGTGCCCACGCTGGACGGCCTGGAGGAGCTTTCCACCTCGAGCGAGGGCTTCGCTCTGATCCGGTTGCTGGCGCTCGGGCTGGTGGTGATCGCGGCCCTGGTGTTGCTGTGGCTCATCTTCGCCGCCCGGTCGCGTCGCGAGGACGACCCGTTCTAGAGCGCGGGCAGCCGGACAATGAACCGGCATCCGTCGGCGATGTTCTCCACCGCGACCCGGCCCCCGTGCGCTTCCACGAGCCCGCGCACGATCGCCAGCCCAAAGCCGCCGCCTGCGCCCGGGGTGCGTGCCGACTCCCGGGCGCCGCGGTAGGCCACGTCGAACACCCGCGGCAGGTCGATCTCGGAGATGCCGCCGCAGGTGTCGGAGACGGCCAGCCAATCGCCCTCGCCGTCACGGCCACCGGTGACGGTCACCGTGCCGTCCTCCGGCGTGTAATGGATGGCGTTGAGCAGAAGGTTGCCGACCACCCGGGAGAGCTCGGGTGCGCTCGCGGTGACGTGAGGCCAGTGGCCGGTGGTGGAAAGCAGCTTGATGCCGCGCGCGGCGGCCATCGGCTGGGCGGCGGCCACCGCGTCGGAGACGACGTCGCCCAGCGAAACCTCGGAAAGCTTGAGCCGCAACGTTCCCGAGCTGATCCGGGACAGCTCGAAGAGGTCATCGACGAGCGCGGCCATGCGATCGGTCTCGGTTCTGATGCGCCGGTGGTACTCGGCCACCGAGACCGGATCGCTGACCACTCCGTCCTCGAGCGCCTCGGCCATCGCGCGCATCCCGGCCAGCGGGGTGCGCAGGTCGTGCGAGACCCAGGCGACCAGATCGCGGCGGCTCGCCTCGGCCAGGCGTTCCTGCTCACGCGCGTCGGCGGCCCACATCGCGGCGCGCGCCAGCCTGCGCCCGAGCCACCAGCCCATCCCCAGACTGACCGCGCCTGCCATCGGTACCACGACAAGAAGCACTTGAAGATCGTGCGCAGAGATGAACATGGCCTCGGCGACGGCCATGATGCCGGCGAGCATCGCCAGCACGGTGATGGCAAGCAGTGCCAAGACGTTGAGGGTGATCGAGCGACGGTGCATCGCCCGCAGGACCAGGGCCCCCGGCAAACACACCACCAGCGCGCCGATGAGTGCGGCGAGCAGGATCAGCGCCAGATCACGAACCATAGCGGTAGCCGACTCCCCACACGGTCTGAATGCGTTGCGGGTCAGCCGGATCCTTCTCGATCTTTTCACGGAGCCGTCTAACATGGACGGTCACCGTGGACTGGTCGCCGAAGGTCCAGCCCCACACCGCTTCCAGCAACTCGGCCCGTTTCAGCGCGACGCCGGGCCGGGACATCAGGAAGTAGAGCAGATCGAATTCCCGGACGGTGAGAGCCAGCTCGGCCCCGTCCAGCACAGCGACCCGGCGCACGGGGTCGATGTGCAGGTTGCCGTCCTGGATCGGCTGATCCTGGACGGGCGGCTGGGCCCGGCGCAACACCGATTGCGCGCGCAGCACCAGCTCGCGTGGAGAAAACGGTTTCGTCACGTAGTCGTCGGCACCCAGCTGAAGCCCGACGATCCGGTCGACCTCCTCGCCGAGTGCGGTGAGCATGATTATCGGTGCGCTGCCCGGGGTGGCACGCAACCTGCGGCACACCTCAAGCCCATCGACGCCGGGAAGCATGAGATCGAGGATCATCAAGTCCGGCCGTTGCCGTGCATATTCCTCAAGTGCCGCGAGCCCATCGCCAACGAGGGCGACGGTGAAGCCGGCGTGCTCCAGATATCGCCGGACGACATCGCTCACGGTCGGATCGTCGTCGACGACCAACACTCGGGTGCCCATGGGATGAAGCCTACTGCTTAGATCATTACAGAGGGCTTACGTTCTGAGCCGCAATGCCAAATGGCGCATAGGGTTTTCCTCATGCGAAGGAAGATTCTGTGGTGGGGTGTGGCGGCCGTCTTCATCCTGGGCGCCTTCGGGTTGTACTGGTTCCAGCCGTGGAAGTTGTTCACGTCCAAGACGGTCAACGACGCGGCGCCTGTCGTGATAGCGACACAACCGGCATCCTCGTCCGCTCCTGCCCCTTCTGCCGCGCCGGTGGCCACGCTGGTCGGGCAGGGCGCGCTGGTGACCCATGAGCACACCACCTCGGGCACCGCACAGCTGGTGCTCCTGCCCGACGGCAAGCTCCAGCTCGTGTTGCGGGATCTGGCCACTTCGGACGGTCCGGATCTGCGAATCTGGCTGACGGATCAGCCGGTTCTGGAGGGCCGGGCGGGGTGGCATGTCTTCGATGATGGGAAATATGTCGAACTCGGTAGGCTCAAGGGCACCCATGGCACCCAGGTCTACGACGTTCCGGCCGACGTCCGGGCGGGTCAGTACTCAAGCGTGACCATCTGGTGCAAACGATTCGCGGTCTCCTTCGGCGCCGCCCCGCTGGCACCCCTCTGACCAGGCAATACGTGGGCCGTTGCCGGGGTGCGGCCGCACCCCGGCAACGGCAAGGTGCGTTTAGATGTTCAGGGTCCACGAGTCGATGAACCCGGAGTCGCTGCCGAAGACGTCGTCAACGCGCAGCCGCCAGGTGCCCGCGCCGGCTTCGCCGGACAGGTTCACCGTGTAAGTGGCGTTCACGTTGTCGGCGCTGTCGAAGAAGTTCCAGTTCTTCAGCAGGTAGAGCGTGCCATCGGGCGCCTGCAGCCGGATGCGCAGATCACCACGGAAGGTGTGCTGGATGTGCACCTCCACCGTGGAGGTCGCGGAACCGTTGCGGTTGCAAGCAAGAGCGATGTCGCTGAACGCCGTCCCCGGGTCGGGGATGGCGACATCGGTGGCGTTGGTGCCGTTGCACTGGTTCACCGGGCCACCGGTGGTGGTCAGCGTGAACGTCGTCGACTTCGTTCCGCTGGCGCCCGTGCCGGAGATGGTGATGGCGTGGGTGCCGTCGGGCTTGGTCGAGGCCACCGCCAGCGTCAGGGTCGACGAGAAGGTGGAAGTACCGGAGGCCGGCGCGAACGAGGCGGTGACGCCCGTGGGCAGGCCGCTCGCGCTCAGGTTGACGTTCTGGCCCGCACCCAGCGTCGTGGTGACGGTGACCGTTGCGGTGCCGGAACTTCCGGCCACGATCGTGCCGGAGGCCGGCGAGACCGCGATCGAGAAGTCGTCGGTCGGCGGTGTCGCTGCCCCGACCTGAAGCAGCAGGTTCGGCGACCCGGTACCCGGACTGGTGATCTTGTTGGGCACGGCGGCCGCCACCATGGCGTTGCGCACCTGGGCCGGCGTGAAGCTCGTGTTGGCCGACAGGATGAGCGCGGCCGCGCCGGCGGCATGCGGTGTCGCCATTGAGGTTCCGCTGATCGTCATGGTGGTGGTGTCGTCGCCGACGCCCCATGCCGAGGTGATGTTCACACCGGGTGCGAACAGATCGAGGCAGGTGCCGAAGTTCGAGAAGCTGGCCCTTGCGTCGTTGATGTCCGAGGCGCCCAGCGTGATCGCTTCCGGAACCCTTGCGGGCGAGAAGTTGCACGCGTTCTGGTTGCTGTTGCCCGCCGCGATGGCGTAGGTGACGCCGTCGGCGATCGAGGTGCTGACCGCACTGTCGATGGCGGTGTCGACGCCGCCGCCGAGGCTCATGTTGGCCACGGCGAGTTCGCCGGGGTCGTGGTCGCCGGTGACGAAGTTGATGCCACCGACCACCTGAGCCGTGGTGCCGGAGCCTTGGCAGTTGAGCACCTTGACGGCGACCAGGGACACGCCCTTGGCCACGCCGTAGGAGGTACCACCGGTGGTGCCCGCCACGTGCGTGCCGTGGCCATGGCAGTCGGTGTTGTTGGTGTCAACGGCATTGAAGCCCCAAACCGCACGACCGCCGAAGTCGACGTGCGTGGTGCGGATACCGGTGTCGATGATGTACGCAGTGACGTTCGACGCCGTGTTGGGGTAGGTGTAGCTGTTGTCCAGCGGCAGGTTCGGCTGATCGATGCGGTCCAGCCCCCATGACGGGGGATTGGGCTGTACGCCCTGGATCGTGTAGATGCCGTTGCGCTGAACGAAGGAGACCGACGGATCCCCGGCAATCTTCTTGGCGACCGCTTCGCTGGCGTTGAGCTCGAAGCCCTTCAGCGCGGCTCGCCAGGATTGGCCTGGCTTCCCGCCGAAGCGGGACAGCAGTGACGACTGCGCGGAGTCTGCGTCCACATTGGACTTGAGGACCACCACGTAGCTGTCGGGGACTACCCGATCGGTGCCCACGCCGAGAATGGAGCCGTCGGCGGCGGAAACGGGGGTTGCGGTGAAGGCGGCGGTGACCGCACCCACCAGCAATGCTGCGAGACGCAACATGTGCCTCTCCTCTCCAAGAATCGATGTAACGCCCTACATCGATATGTTGGGAAGGATAGGTGAGTCGATGAATGGTGGATAGGGGTAAAGAATCCGAACGCCTGTGCTAACGTGTGATCACTCCTGCATCGGCCCAGCGTTCGTGTATTGACGGTCCATTTTGAGTCTCATCGACAGGGGCTCACGCGACACGCCCGGACGATATGGGGTCGCTTTTGGTCGGACGCCACTAGATGTAGTGTTTGGCGGAGCGGGGTAGGCCGCGCGGGAAGGTCCACGGTAGACACAGCGCTGGGAGCAGCGCCGCTTTGCCGTGCCCATTCCGCCCTAAATCTCCAGGGGGAGCGCACGTTGACCAGCACGATTTCAGCACCATCCTTCGCCGACGCCATCGCCCAGGCCGCGCGGGACCTCCCGCATACCGACCCTGAGGCGATTGCCGGTCCCGTTCTGGCCGGAATATGGCCGGGGGCCACCGAAGCAGAGCTGCGCATGCGGGCCATCGAGACCGCTGCCGCGCTGGTGGCCGAGGAGCCGTCCTACAGCCGCCTCGCGGCGCGGTTGCTCGCGGTCCACGTCGCGCAGGAGGCGGCCACTCAGGGCGTAATGTCCTTTCCGGACGCCGTCCGGGCCGGGCATGACCTGGGGCTGCTCGCCGACGACCTGGCGAAGTTCGTTGCTGTCAATGAGGGTGAGCTGGCCGCGCTCATCGACGACACCGCCGACGAGCGGTTCGAATACTTCGGGTTGCGCACGGTTTATGACAGGTACCTGTTGCGTCATCCCACCACGCGCAAGGTGCTGGAGACCCCGCAGCATTTCCTGCTGCGGGTCGCCTGCGGGCTGATGGGCGAAGTGGGCAGCGCGGGCACGGCCGGCGCCACCCTGCCCGGCAATCTCGACGATGTCGCCCAGCTCTACCGGATCCTGAGCCGCCTGGCCTACCTGCCGAGCTCGCCGACCCTGTTCAATGCGGGCGCGCGGCGGCCGCAGCTGTCGAGCTGCTTCCTGCTTGACTCGCCCCGCGACGAGCTCGACTCGGTCTATGAGCGCTATGCCCAGATCGCCCGCCTTTCCAAGTACGCGGGCGGCATCGGGGTGTCGTGGTCGCGCATCCGTTCCCGTGGCTCGCTCATCCGCGGCACGAACGGGCTTTCCAACGGGATCGTGCCGTGGCTGCGCACCCTTGACGCGAGCGTCGCGGCGGTCAACCAGGGCGGCCGCCGCAAGGGCGCGGCCTGTGTCTACCTGGAGACCTGGCACGCCGACATCGACGAGTTCCTCCAGCTGCGCGACTCCACTGGCGACGAGTCGCGCCGCACCCACAACCTTCACTTGGCCAACTGGGTGCCTGACGAGTTCATGCGGCGGGTCGAGGCCGACACGACGTGGTCGCTTTTCGACCCCAAGGACGTCCCGGAGCTGGTCGACCTGTGGGGGCCGGCGTTCGACGTGGCCTACCGGGGCGCCGAAGCCGCGCAAAAGGCGACAAAGACCGTGATGGCGCGCGAGCTTTACGGACGCATGATGCGCACGCTGGCCCAGACCGGCAACGGCTGGATGACCTTCAAGGACGCGGCCAACCGCACCTGCAACCAGACCGCGCGGCCCGGCAACACCGTTCATCTGTCCAATCTGTGCACGGAAATCCTCGAGGTCACCAGCGACGGGGAGACTGCGGTCTGCAACCTCGGCTCGGTCAACCTGGCGGCCCACCTGAACGCCGACGGCGTCGACTGGGCGGGCCTTCGCGACACGGTGCGGGTCGCGGTGAGGGTCCTCGACCGCACCATCGACCTGTCCTACTATCCGACCGGCGAGGCGTCGGGCGCCAACAACAGGTGGCGTCCGATCGGCTTGGGCGTGATGGGCCTTGCCGACGTCTTCTTCGCGCTCAAGCTCGACTTCGACTCGCCTGAGGCGCTCGCGCTGTCCACCCGGATAGCCGAGGAGATCGCGTTGTCCGCCTATGACGCGTCGGCCGACCTGGCCGCGACGCTCGGGGTTCATCCGTCCTATGCGGACACTCGCGCGGCGCAGGGCATCCTGCACCTCGACCACTGGGCCTCCGCGCAGCCGGTAAGGCCGGATGCCTGGGCCGCCCTGCGGGAGAAGGTTTCCCGCACCGGCCTGCGCAACTCGCTGCTCATCGCGATCGCCCCGACCGCCACCATCGCTTCCATCGCCGGCTGCGCGGAATGCATCGAGCCGCCCGTGGCCAACGTGTTCAAACGCGAGACCCTTTCCGGTGAGTTCCTTCAGGTCAACCGATATCTGGTGGAGGAGCTCAAGACCCGGGGCCTGTGGACGGCGGCGCTTCGCGAGCGCATCGTGCGCGCCGAGGGCTCCATCGCGGAGATCGCCGAGATCCCGGCCGAGCTTCGCTCGCGTTTCCGGACAGCTTGGGAGTTGCCGCAGCGCGCTCTGATCGACCTCGCCGCCGCTCGGGCCCCTTATATCGATCAGTCTCAGTCGCTGAATCTCTTCATGGCGTCTCCCGAGATCGGAAAGCTCTCCTCCATGTACGCCTACGCGTGGCGCAAGGGGCTCAAGACGACCTATTACCTGCGCTCCCGCCCGGCCACCGCGATCGCCAAGACGGTGGCCGCGGCGCCGACATCCTTGATCAAGCTGGATGTGGAGAACCCCGAGGTTTGCGAGGCGTGCCAATGAAAATGCTCCTCGACCCGGGTTTGGATCTGACCCTGCGCCCGATGCGCTACCCGGACTTCTACGAGCGCTACCGCGCCGCGATCCGCAACACCTGGACGGTCGAAGAGGTGGACCTGGGCAACGACCTGCCCGATCTGGCCACCCTGTCGGCCGGCGAGCGCCATCTGGTGAACCGGCTGGTGGCCTTCTTCGCCACCGGCGACACCATCGTCGCCAACAACCTGGTGCTCAACCTCTACCGGCACATCAACTCCCCGGAGGCGCGGCTCTATCTGAGCCGCCAGCTTTTCGAGGAGGCGGTGCACGTCCAGTTTTACCTGACCCTGCTGGACACCTATCTGCCCGACGATGCGAGCCGGGCCGAGGCCTTCGCCGCGGTCGAGAACATCCCGTCGATCGCGCGCAAGGCGCAGTTCTGCTTCCGCTGGATCGACTCGGTCTTCGAAATGACCGCTCTGTCCGATGTAGAGGATCGTCGCCGGTTCCTGCTCAACCTGATCTGCTTCGCCGCGTGCATTGAGGGGCTCTTCTTCTATGGAGCCTTTGCCTATGTGTACTGGCTGCGCTCGCGCGGTCTGCTGGACGGCCTCGCCACGGGCACCAACTGGGTGTTCCGCGACGAGTCGATGCATATGGAATTCGCCTTCGCCGTCGTGGACATCGTGCGCGCGGAGGAGCCGTCGCTGTTCGATGAGCAGATGGGCAAGGCGGTGACCGTGATGCTGGAAGAGGCGGTGGAGGCGGAGCTGGCCTTCGCCGAGGACCTGTGCGGTGCCGGGCTGCCCGGCATGACCACCGCCGACATGCGGGAATATCTGCAATACGTGGCAGATCAGCGCCTGGCGCGGCTGGGGCTGCCCGCTCACTACGGCTCTCGCAACCCGTTCCCGTTCATGGCGTTGCAGGACGTTCAGGAGCTGGCCAACTTCTTCGAACGCCGGGTCACCGCCTACCAGGTCGCGGTCGGCGGCAGCGTCTCGCTCGACGAGGACTTCTAGCTAGTTTCCTAAGATCGCCTTGAACCGCTCTTCGGCGAGGTCAAACTGCTCGCGTATGTGCTGTTTGGCCTCGTCGTCGAGCGGGGTGTCCGATCTGGACAGCAGGTCGCGCAGGATCGGCACCAGCGGCGCGTACTTGGTGGCGGCCTTCACCAGCTTCGGTCCGGTGGTGTGAATGATGCCCACCCCGTTGTCGGTGAAGTCCGAGATCTTGATCACTCTGGCCCACGGCTCGAACTCGAGCGCCTCAGCGACATGGTTGCGATACTGCTCGTTGCGGTCGCGGTGCGGGTCATAGTCGGGGTTGGTCACCGCGTCGACCAGCCGGGCCACCCGATGCCCGTAGCGCTGGGCCAGGGTCAGCAGCGCCTCTGTCGTGGGTGGAGGGTCGTCGGTCTCCGGACGCCCGGTGATGCGCCACGGCTGGTCCTCGACCGCGTCGTGCAGCAGGGCGGCCGTGAGCACCTCGACATCGGTGATGCGGTAATAGCAAAGAATCCGCAGGGTGACCCGCAGCAGATGGTTGAGATAGGGCTCACGCACCCGGCGCTGGCCCTCGTGCAGGACGCGGACATAGTCCAGCACCGCGCTCAGCTGCTCCCGATCGGGCTCCGGCAGCTCCTTGATTTCCAATGCGAACCGGTCACGCAGGCCCTCTTCGCCATAGACTTCGGTTATCGCGTGCAAGGGCATCGTGCGCAGGTACCCCGGTCCCGTCATGGCAATCTTTATAGCCCATAGACGCCATGGAGCTCTCCCTTGGCGGTTCCGCGGTGTTGGCGGACCGCCGGGTGAGGTCCTTGGCGGCGACCAGTTTGATGCGGCGGGATAGTTTGCTGAGGTGGCTGGCAAACCGATGAGGGTGATCGCGCTTGTCGGGATAGACGGCTCCGGCAAGACCACACAGGCGGTGCGCCTGACCGAGGCGCTGCGCGCTTCCGGGCATCGGGTCCGTTACGGGCCCAACCCCGGTGGGCGGCGCTGGCTGGCGCGCGCGTCGCGGCGGCTCGCCGGCACCGACCCGGTTCGCCTGCTCGGCCGGCGTGGGCTGCTTGCGGTCGAGTCGACGCTGCGCTGGCTCGCTATCGCTCGCTCCCTGCTGGCCGCCAACCTCACCGGTCGGATATCCGTCATGGACCGATACTCGGTCTGTCAGCGGGTGAGCGTTCGGGTGCACGGCGGTGGCCGCCTGTTGTCCCGTCTCGTGCATTTGGCGTACTCGATGTTCCCCGCGCCCGACCTCCTCATCCTTTTGGACATCGATCCGCAGGTCGCGTACCAACGTATAGAGCACCGCGGAACTGATCACGAAGAGCTTTCTTACCTGCGTGCGACCGGTGCGGCCTATCGGGAGCTGGCGGAAAACGCCGTCCACATCGACGGCGGGCTGACCGAGGACGAGGTGGCGCAAGCGGTCTGGAAGCTATTGCTTACGCAAAGCGACGTCGATACCGGGTAAAGTCTCGTCGTGGCAAGGATGGCGCGGGTTTCTGCTGGAGCCGACGAAGGACCTGCCGGTCTCATCGTTCAGATCAACGGGCTGCTGCCGGCATTGTCGCCGGCTGAGCAGCGTGTGGCCCGGATTGTGCTGGCAGATCCGGCGGACGCGGCGCGCCGCACCATCACCGATCTTGCTGCTGCCGCCCAGACTTCAGAGGCCAGCGTGGTCCGGTTCTGCCGGTCGATCGGGTTGACCGGCTATCCGCAGCTGCGCATCAGGCTCGCCGAGGAGGCCGCTCGCCGAGTGGAGCCGGTCGATGCGCGGGTGGCGGGAGGGGCGATCCATCCCGGGGCCGACCTTTCTCAGATCATCGCGACGGTGGCCTTCAACGACGCGCGTGCGGTCGAGGAGACCGCTCAGCAGCTCGACCCCGTCGTCTGCGAGCAGATCGTCCACGTGATGCTCAAAGCCACTCGCATCGAGGTCTTCGGCGCCGGGGCGAGTGGCTTCGTAGCCGCCGACTTCCAGGCCAAGCTGCACAGACTCGGCCGGGTCGCCTACTACTGGCCCGATGTGCACGGCGCGCTCGCCTCGGCGGCCATGCTCGGCGTGGGCGACGTGGCCTTCGGCATCTCCCACACCGGCACCACCTGGGACACCATCGAGATGCTCACCCGGGCGCGCCAGGCCGGGGCCACCACCGTCGCGTTGACCAACTTCCCGCGTTCGACGATCAGCGAGGCCGCCGACTTCGTGGTAACTACCGCGGCCCGGGAGACCACCTACCGGTCCGGAGCGCTCGCCAGCCGGCTCGCTCAGCTGACCGTTCTGGATTGCATTTTCGTCGCGCTGGCCGCCCGCACCCGCGGCAAGGCCGGGCGGGCGCTCGCCGCGAACGACGGATCCCACGGAAGGGTGGCTTCCGCGAAAAGGAAGTCATAGCGGGTTTCCGACTCTGTCGCCACTGATAGCGATGCAGCTCACACGGCCATCGTGACCTGCATCGCTGTGATCACTAGGCGCTTACTGGTGTCATAAAACGGGCATCTTAAGGGCCTTGTCATTCCCATATCAGGAAGTTCACAGCTCTTCGTGACACTTTCAGGGGCAACGCGGAATCATCTCCAAGCGTCATCTGTTGTGCAGGTGTCAGCACCGCAGGCCCCTGCGGCGATTACGGGGGAGGACCCGAACGTGGAGAACATGACCATGCTGCGCACGGACCAGGTGGCCGAGGAGCGCGACCTCGTTGGCGTCTACCTGCACGAAATCTCTCGGACGCCATTGCTGGACGCCGCTCACGAGGTCGACCTTGCCAAGGCTATCGAAGCGGGCCTCTACGCGGAAAGCCTCCTCGAGGAAGAAAAACTTCCAAAGGGTGTCACCCGCCAAGAGCTCGAGTTGCTGATGACCGAGGGCACTCAGGCGAAGGACCTGTTCATCAGGGCGAACCTTCGTCTGGTCGTGTCAATCGCCCGCCGCTACGTGCGATCCGGGATGCCCATGCTGGACCTGATCCAGGAGGGCAACACCGGTCTGGTGCGTGCGGTGGAGAAATTCGACTATGTCAAGGGATTCAAATTCTCAACATATGCCACATGGTGGATCCGTCAGGCCATCAGCCGTGCGATAGCCCAGCAGGAGCGCACGGTCCGGCTGCCGGTTCATCTGGTCGAAGACGTCAACCGGATGCGCAACGTTGCCCGTCAGCTCACCCGTGAGCTGGGCGCCGAGCCCGAGCCGGAGCAGATCGCGGCAGCCCTGGGCGTCCCGCTTGAGCGGGTCACCGAGCTGATTCGCTGGTCGCAGGACACCGTTTCGCTCGACACCCCGGTGGGCGACGACGGCGACACCAACCTCGGTGACCTTGTCGCCGATGGTGACGCCCCGAGCCCGGAGGAGATCGTCCTCTCGGCGTTGGAGCGGCAGCGGATCGAGAGCCTGCTCAACCACCTCGATGATCGTTCCGCGGGCATCATGCGCGCCCGTTACGGCCTCGAGGACGGTCGCGAGCACTCGCTGACCGAGGTCGCTTCCCGCTTCTCACTTTCCCGCGAGCGGATCCGGCAGCTGGAAATCCAGGCGCTGGGGCGGCTCCGCGAGCTCGCCCGGGCCGAAGGGCTCCAGGCAGCCGCCTAACCCAATAGCTCCGCAAAATATGGCCGCGTCCAAGCAGACGCGGCCATATTTGTCTTACTTCACCCGTCCATATCCGTATGGGGTCATCATGTCGATACTTGAGATCTTGACGTGGTCGCCGGGCGTGGGCGCGTGGATGACCTTGTTGTCACCGACGTAGATCGCCACATGTCCGAGATCGGAGTAGAAGACCAGATCACCCGGTTCGAGCTGAGAGCGGTTGAGGCGGGCGGTTTGCTCCCACTGTGTCACGGTGTAGTGGGCCAGGCTCTTGCCGGCGGCGGCCCACGCGGCCATGGTCAGACCCGAGCAGTCATAGCTGTCCGGGCCGTCTGCCGCGAACACATAGGGCTTGCCGATGGCTTGGTAGGCAAAGGTCACCGCTGCCCCGGCAGCACCGGCGATCTGCGGGATAGGGCCGGTGTAGGCCGCTGACGAGCCTGATGTGGTGGTACCACGAGCCTTCATCTTCAGCGCGTTGAGCTTGTCCAGCTCGCCTTCGATCGCCTTGCGCTGATCGGCACTGATCTTGACACGCGCATCCTCCTCGGCCTGCCGCTGCTCAAGTGCCTTGGTGGCCGCGGTGTGCTTGGCGCTCGTCTGGTGCGCTTCGGCGATCAGAGCTTGCTGGCCGTTGGCCAGGTGCTGCAAAGTGCCTAGGCGTTCCAGCATCTGGCGTCCGTCGACGCCGGAGAGCAGGATGCTCAATCCGTTCACGCCGGTGGTCTTGTATGCGGTGTCGGCCAGATCGGCGACCCGATCCTGGGCCTGACTGGCTCGCTGCTCCAGCGGCCCGATCGCGGCCTGCAGGGTGGTGATCTCCGCCTGGGTGGCTTTGAGTTGCTCGTTAAGCTGGTTGTACTGCTCGACGATCTTCTCCAGCTCGGTCGACTTCTCGGTGATCTGCTGCTCGAGTTGAGCGACGGTGGGTTCGGCGTAGGCGGTCGAGGTGGCGGCGAGAATGCCTATACAGAGTGCTCCAACGGGAATGAGGAGCCGTAAGGCCGTGCGCATGTTGGGGTGAGCCCTTCCTCATGCCGCTCTGGGGGAAGGCGAGCGGCCCTGGGTAGGTGCTGTCCTGGGGTGGCAGCGGGGGACCTGACCAGTGCAGACAACGTAGCCACGAGGATCAAGACAACCAAGTGACGACTGGGGCAGATATCCGTTTTTACGGTGACTTGCGCATAAAGATTCCACCAATCGTTTGAAGAAATGTGCCAATCTGACAGGTGGCGTTTCGACGCCTTTCCAAACGAGGCACGGTGGAGTAACACTGAGTACGCACGCTCTCGTGTATCGAACTTGGCGAGTCCCGCGGTGACAGCTGCTACGGGTGGCAGCCGGGGTTAGCCCGGTTCACTGAAAGCCCCAACATAGGTCGGCGTCCGGGTGCCACCGGGCGCCGACAGGGTGCCCATGGGAGATCTCATGAATCATGAAGACCCCGACCACAGCCAGCCCGAGTTGACTATCGTGACCATCCGGCCCGGCCTGCACATTACGCAGAGTTGTTTCCGGGTCGGCGCCAGGCACTTCGAGTTCAAGTCCCTTCACGATCTGCAGACGCGCCAGTCCTCCCACGATCCCCTTACCCGGCATTCAGCCCTGCTCGCGGTCGGTGGCCTGGTCGTGCTCGTGCCGTCCGCCCGCTTCCTGCACGCGCCCGGCCTGCTGGCCAGCTGCGCTGTCCTGCTCGGCCTCGTGGTGCTGTCGCTGAGCAGCGCCCATCGCCGTCCCCGGCGCATGGAGCTGTGGGCACGCCACCGGGGTCGCCCGACCCGCCTTTTCGTCAGCGACGACTGGTGGCTTTTCACCTCCGTCGAACGTCATCTGCGCAAAGCGCTCACCGACAACATGCTCGGATACCGATCACGGCCCCCGCGCGGGCCAAGACCCGCCGTGCCCCACCCATCGATGGTGCATCCATCCCGGATGAGCCCGGGCGGCATGGCACCCACCAGCTGATCGGGTGCGGGCCGCTACTGGGCGATCTGGTCGCCGTAACGGGCGGCGAAAAGAGCGATGTATTCCAGCGAATCGGCCGGAGACATCGACGCCGCCGAGAGGCGGTCGAAAACCTGGCGATGTTTGGTGATGCCGTCGGCGCGATCGAGCACATGCGAGGTGCTGACGGCACTCTCCAAATAGACGGCGTCGGCGTCGGCCTGATCGGGGAACTCGAGCACCACGAACGGCCCGCTCAAGGTGTTGATGCCGGCGTTGAAGGCAAGCACCCGCAAGCTGATCCGGGGCGAATTCCCGAGCGTGACAAGGTGGAGCAGCTGCTCACGCATGATGGCCGCCCCGCCGAAGATTCGGTGCAGCACGGACTCGTCGAGGATCGCGTCTATCACCGGGCCGTCGGCGCCGTTGAGAAGGTTGCGCTGGCGCTCGAAGCGAACGCGTTTGCTGATGACGCGTTTCTCCTCCGGCGGCACGGTCGGCGCGGTGCTCGGAATGACCGCCGTCGCATAGGCCTCGGTCTGCATGATGCCGGGAATGACGAGCGGCTGGTAGAAGTAGAGCGCGCTCGCCTCCCTTTCCAGGCCGATGTAGGCGGAGTAGGCGGTCGGCAGGTGCTCTTTGTAGGGCGCGAGCCAGTCGCGTTGCCGGGCTATGCGGGCCAGCGCCAGCAGCCGGTGCACCTCAGCCGGATTGGTCACGTTGTAGAGCTGGAGCGAGGCTCGAAGATCGGTCGAAGAGATGCCCACCGTGCCGGCCTCTATGCGGATCACTTTGGACAGTGACCACTCCAGCAGCTCCGCCGCGTGTTCCTGAGTCAGGCTCGCGCCTTCACGTGCGGCGCGCAGGGCGATCCGGAGCCGTCTTCTTGCGACGGTCGGCCCTTTTGCCTGGCTGGACATGGGGACCTGACACGCCCTCTCTAGTTGCCAGCGGGCTTCTTGCTCCGGTTCAGACACGTAGTGTACAACAGGGCGTTGACCCAACAAGTATCAGTTGATCTTTTGGAGCACGGATGACATTTCGGGTTGCCGGATCATGGCACAAGAGCACCCGCTGCGGTGAAGCAAGCCACTGCGTGGAGATTGCTGATTTTGGCCATACGGTGGGGATACGCAACTCGACGAGTCCAAATGAGACGATCCAGATTTCACGGCCCGCCTTCCAAGACCTGGTGACCAGGATCAAAAACGGCGAACTCGACGCCTGAAATCCATTCATATTCACTCTCGCGAACACCTTGTCTAGCTGTGGCACCCTGGAAAAGAACGACTAGAGCAGGGCGGGTGCCATGGCAGACAAGGGATACACGCGAAAGTGGCTCAGCGCGTGCGGTGAAGCTGGTGAATGTGTAGAGGTTTGCTTCGAGGGCGATGTGGTCTTCGTACGCGGATCACGTGACCGGCATGGGCCCATGCTTACCTTCTCCGCTGACGAATGGCGGGCCTTCTGTGCCGCCGTCGCCGCGGGCGAGCTTGGCGGCTGATCGCAGGCTCAGCCGCCGTCACTGGCTACCTGCTGCCCACCAGCGACCATAGGTGCAGCGCGGCGTCACGTGCGGTGGGCCGTCCGTCCGCGTTCTTGGCCAGACATGAGCGGCACAGCTCGGCGACGCCTGGAGGCAAGCCAGGCAAGGCGAGCACCGGGGCCGGGCCAAGGCTTCGCGACGGACGGGACTGCCCGGTCAGCATGTGATAGAGCAGGGCGCCCAGGGCGTAGACGTCGTCGGTCGGCCGCGTCTGCGTGCCGATCACCTCGGCCAGGCCGAAGTCGACGACCTTGGCGCCGTGCGGGGTCAGCATGACGTTGGCCGGGCTCAGATCGCGGTGAACGACGCCGCGGCGATGGGCCACCGCGAGCACGTCGGCGGCTGTGCCGGCGATCCGCAGGGCTCTGCGCCAAGGCATCGGGCCACGGTTGATGGTGCGGGCGAGGGCTGCGCCGTCGAGCAACTCAAGGGCGAGATAGCCGACCTTCGGACCGCTCGGCACGCTCTCTATCCCGACATCGAAGATCTTCGGGACGTGCGGATGCCGTAGCAGGCGGGTCATCTCCGCCTCATGGCGAATCAGACCGGCATAGTCTTCATCGACAACTTTCACCGCCAAGAGCCGGCCCATGCCGGTGTCAACCGCCTTGTAGACGGTGGACACTCCGCCGCGGGCGATCTGCTTGGTCAGCACGTATCGACCCGCCAGAGTGGTGCCAAGGTGCACGTCCACGGGGGGTGATTCTTCCCCATCCCTGCTAACAAAGCCATGACAGCTGAATTAAATTCAGCTGAGACGGGTGGAGGTGCACTTTGGAGTGCATCGATGCGTTTGGCCGCTTTAGGCCACGGAACCTCCCGGCCGGGTCACGACTCGTTGGTGGCATGCAGCAAGAGGAGCTGGGCCGCCGGGCCCTACTGATATCGGCCGGATGCGCCGCCCTGGGATTGCTTGGCGCGTGCGGTTCAGACCCGGCCCCGTCGCCGCCGGCCCAGGCCGGGCCCGCGCCCAACGGCGGGCTGGTGCGCACGGCCGACGTACCGGTTGGGGGCGGGGTGGTTTCCGCGGACGGGGTGCTGGTGTTGCAGCTGAAAGCGGGGGAGTTCACCGCCTTCGATGCCACCTGCCCGCATCAGAACTTCCGGGTACAGCCGCCCGACAGCAGCGGCACCATCACCTGCATGGGCCACATGTCGCATTTCCGGGCGGCCGACGGCACGGTCATCGACGGACCGGCTTTGGGCCTGGGCGGTCTGCGCCAGGTCGCCGTCAAGGTGTCCGGGGCCGAGGTGGTCCGAGCCTAAGTAGGCTGGCAAGGGTGAGCAATCTCGAGGCGAACCCACAGGAGTCGCTCTGCGCCGCGAAGGCCACCGACGGTCCGGCAAACGAGCTGCTCTACGCGCGTGAAGTGGTCATCGGCACCCGCGACGGCACCGCCGTGCTGCGCACGTTGCCCAACAAGGAACGCCGGATGATCGGTGCGTGGTGTTTCATCGATCACTACGGCCCGACCGATATCACCGGCAAACCCGGCATGAGCGTCGCCCCGCATCCGCATAGCGGGCTGCAAACGGTCAGCTGGCTGGTGGCCGGGGAGGTGCTGCACCACGACAGCCTCGGCAACGAACAGCTGATCGTGCCCGGACAGCTCAACCTGATGACTTCCGGGCACGGCATCTCCCACGCCGAGCAGTCGCCGGCGCAGCGCTCGGCGATCCTGCACGGTGTCCAGCTGTGGGTGGCTCTGCCCGCCTCGGATCGTGAGGTCGGCGCGCATTTCGAGCATCACGCCGAGCTGCCGTCCGGCACCTACGACGGGCTGACCATCACTGTCCTCATGGGACAGTTGGGGGAGCTTGCCTCGCCCGCCAAGGCCTACACCCCGATCGTGGGCGCCCAGCTGAGCGCGCCGGCCGGCACCACGGCCACGGTGCCGCTCGACCCGGAATTCGAGCACGGGCTGCTCGACCTCGATGACGGGAAGGTGCTGGAATACCTTGGCTCCGGCCGAGACCGGCTGGAGCTGACCGCGGAGAGGGACAGTCGATGGCTGCTGCTGGGTGGGGTGCCCTTCCCGGAGGAGATCGTGATGTGGTGGAACTTTGTGGGCCGCAGCCACGATGACATCGTGCAGATGCGCGAGGAGTGGGCTACGGGCGACCGTTTCGGCACCGTCACCGGATTTGACGGCGCACCGCTGCCGGCCCCGCCGATGCCCGCGACCACGCTGGTGCCGCGCGGGCGCACTCGATAGCCGGCTCAGCCGATCGTCTCGTCGACATAACACCAACGCCAAAACTCGCCCTGCTCAAAGGAACGGACCACCGGGTGCCCGGAGTCCTTGAAGTGGGCGGTGGCGTGCTGGTAGGGCGAGGAGTCGCAGCAGCTGACCTTGCCGCAGGTCAGGCACAGCCGCAGGTGTACCCAGGCGGTGAAACCAATCGCCAGGCAGTCCTGACAGCCAGCGGTGGTCTGTGGCTGGACCTCGGCTGATTCGAGAATGTGCACGCAACTCATTCCTCACTCCTTTCCAGGAGCGACTCTTCCAGATCCATGTCCCTTTGCGCACGCACCAGAACCGCTTCGGTGATGCGACCCTCGTCACGGGCGGCGCGGAAGACTTCGCGCTCCGCGTCAAGCATCTCCTGCCGCAGGCGCACGTAGGCCTGGGTTGGGGTTTCGCGATGGCTGCCAAGGCGCTCCCAGGCCTTGTTGGCCCGATATTGGGTCAGGCTTCGCAAACGCTCCACCACGTCTGCCGGGGCGGTTTCGGCAAGCTCGTCAAGTTTGGCTCGGGCCGCGGCGCTGGCCTGGTGCTGCACCGCCGCCTCGGCGAGCACCTCCTTGGTCGGGTCGTCCATCGGCGGTTTCACCCACCGGGCGAAGGCGGGCATCGTCAGGCCCTGGCCCACGAGTGTGCCCACGATCACCGCAAAAGCAAGCCAGATAAACAATTCTCGTGGGTACTCGACACCGCCCTGCAAAGTCAGCGGAAGAGCCAAAGCCGTGGCCAAGGTGATGACACCTCGCATTCCGGCCCACGAGGTGACAGCGGCCACGGACATTGGCGTTTTGGTCAGATAGAACGACGGAAGCACCCACCCGAACCGAGTGAGCACCACGGTGCCCAGAACGGCAGCGGTGATCGCGACGACCTCGAGCCAGGGCGTGTTCAGGTCGGAGATCACCGATCGGAGCTGGAGGCCCAGCAGCAGGAAGACCAGTCCTTCGAGAAGGAATCTCACCATCTTCCAGAAGGCGCCCATCTGCAGCCGCGACGCGGCCGACATCAGTGTGGGCCAGCGGTGCCCCAGCGCGAGCCCGGTGACCACCACCGCCACGAACCCGGAGGCTTCGATCCACTCGGCGACCAGCATCACGGCGAACGGGGTGATCAGGGAAAGAGTGTTGTCCAGCAAGGGATCGGTGGTCCTGCGGTGCAGCAATCCAAACACGACGGCGCCCAGGACGCCGACCAGGATGCCGCCGCCGGCCGCGAGCAAGACTTCGACGCCAATCTCCGCTGCGCTCACCGCGTGGCCCAGCGTCGCGGCGATGGCAACGCGGAAGATGACGAGCGCGGTGGCATCGTTGACCAGGCTCTCCCCTTCGAGGAGCGTGACGGTTTGCGACGGAAGGCCGATCCGGCGGGCGATCGCGGTCGCCGCAACCGCATCGGTCGGCGCCACTGCGGCGCCCAGCGCCATGCAGATGGCCAGCGGGACACCCGGTACCAGCGCGTGCACCACGAACCCGACCGCGGCCGCGGTGAAGATGACCAGGCCGACCGCGAGCAGCAGAATGGAGCGCAGGTTGTAGCGGAAAGCTGGGACGCTGGTTTCCACCGCCGCCACGTAGAGCAGCGGCGGCAGCACCCCGATCAGGATGACCTCTGGGTCCAGGGCCGGAACCGGAAACCCGGGCACGAACGCCAGTGCTAGGCCGCATACCACCAGAAGGATCGGGCTGAGCAAACCGATCTTGCGGGCGAGGGCGGAGACCGCGATGACGACAGCGACCAGCCCGACGATGACGAACAGTTGCTCCACGCGATAGAGCCTAGATCTTCGGTTTGCGAAAGCCGCAGCCTGGGAACTCTGTTGTCATGGATACCAACGACGCTCGTAACAAAGCCGAAGAGTTAAAGGGCAAGGCCAAGGAAAAGGTTGGCGACTGGACCGACAACGAGAGCCTTCAGGCCGAGGGCCTCTCCGACCAGGCGAAGGCGAAGGCCAAGCAGGCCGGCGAAAACATCAAGGATGCGGCTGAAGACGCGGCCGAAAGCCTGCGCAACCGCTAATCCCCGGCAGGTGTCCGGGTGAAATAAAACGACAAGCGCTGCTCCGCCGCCCAGGCGAGCAGCGCTGTCGTTGCGTCATAGCAAAATCTTTTCCAGGGAGATGTAGAGAAGCCGTTGGCGGCTCCGACCCACCTACGAAAGCACCGCCGGAGGACACCGCGAATCGGTGTCTGCATTGGACGAATAGGGAGCCCACCATGAAGTACATGCTGCTGATCTACAACAACCCGGCCGTTCTGCAGGCCCTGCCCGAGCCCGAGCTGACGGCGTTCATGGGCGAGGTGGACATCGTCATGAAGGAGCTGACCGAGTCCGGCGAGCTGGTCGGGGGCGCTGCCCTCGCCGACGCCTCGCGGACCAGGACGGTGCGGGTCCGCGACGGCGTCCCCGCCGTCACCGACGGGCCGTTCGCCGAGGCCAAGGAGCAGTTCGCCGGTTACCTGACGGTCGATTGTGAGACCCCGGAGCGCGCCGAGGAGATCGCCGCCCGCTGGCCGGACTCGCACTACTGGGCGATGGAGGTCCGCCCGATCATGGGCGAGTCGGGTGTGGAGATGTAGAAGCATCCGCGGTTTCCCGCGCGCGCGACTGGGGTACCAAAGGCGACGTATCTTCACGACCGTGCGCGGGAGGCACAAGATGATAATTCTGGGACTGCTGCTTTTGCTTGCTGCAACTGGCCTTTCGCTCGCCGCGATCCAGGCCAACCGCAGCGTGTTCGATGACTCGGCCGGGGTCGTGGGACTGTTCGGTTACAGCATCGAGGCCAGTGTCGGCCAGGTCTTCCTGGTCGGCGCGATCGCCGGGGCGGTGGCCCTGCTCGGCCTAGCCATGATCATTGGCGGGTTCGGCCGTGGCGCCCGCCGCCGCATCGCCGCCCGCCGCGAGTTGCGCCGGCAGGACGCCGAGGTGCGCGACACCCAGCGCCGCGAGGAGGCTGACGTGGCCGAGCGCGCCAGGGCCGAAAAGACCGCCGCCCGAGCCGAGCGCAAAGCTGCGGCCGAGCAGGAGCGGGAAGCTCAGCATCGCGCCGCCGAAGAGCGCGAAGAGGAGCTGGCCCGCCACTAGTCGAGTCGGTGCCGCCGGTTCCCCCGTCCGGCGGCACCGGCCTCGCCCGTCACGCGATCAGGATCGCGACGGGCGGGGGTAGCCGGTTTGTTCGGCCAGCCAGCGGGCGGTTTGCGCGCTGCGGCCGGTCAGGGTGGCCAGGGCCTGGTCGAGGAGATCGGCCGGTGGGTTTTCGCCTCTGAGGTGGAACAGGCCACTTGCTCCGTAGACGCGGTGCTTCAGGCTGGCCGGGTCGTCGCGCAGCGCTTCGAGACGCTCGATGATCCCGGGGAAGGCGTCGCCGAACAGTTCCGCCGCGAACAGGGTGGCTTTGACGTTCGACGCGTCAGCGGCGAGGAGGGCCTCACGCATGAATTGCGGGTCGGCGCCCGCATGGTGGGCGAGGTAACCGAAGTACAGGTCATCGCCGGCAAGTGCTTGCAGCGCTTGGATGGCGATGTCGTCGTCCTCGCCGAGGTCGGCCAGCGCCTGCGCCACCGAGATTCGCCAGCGGGGGTCGGCCGTGGGCAGGGCCTGAGCCAGAACCGGGACAAGCGAGCTGTCTGCCCAGCGGCGGGCCAGCCGGAGCAGGCCGTTGATCTCCTGGACATCCCTGGACAGGCGTTGACCTGCCTGAAGAAGCTCCGCGACGCGTTCGGAGACGGCCGCTTTCAGCTCCGCCGACGGCTCCTCCTGCTCCTCTTCGAGCGCCTGGATGAGCTGTTTGGCAGTCATACCGTCGCGGATCACCTGTGCCGCATAGGGTTTCCAGCGCGGGTCGCCCATCAGCAGGAGGCCGCCGGTGGCAAGCCGCCTGTTCTTCGGGGTGTCGTCGAGCAGAGCCGCTATCCGATCGGCGAACGGGAGCGCCAGGTAGGGCGACGGGCAGATGGTGCGCAAGGCGTCGCGCCTTACCAGCTCGTCGTCGTCGGCGAGCATGTGTCCAATGAAGACGCTCAGATCGCCTGCGGGGTAGAGCCGTCGAACGGCTCGTGCCGCCTCGCGGCGAAGCTCAACCGGCGAAGCCGGTGCCGCGATCACATCCAGGGCCGCGACCCGGTGGTCGCCGAGATAGGCGAGCAGGTCGGCCAGATCGGCGTCGCGCCAGGCCAATTCGTAGAGCGCGTCGGGATCGCGAACCAGCGCGGCCGCCAGCTGCTGTGCGCTCTCGGCGGTGGCGGCGTGGCCCAGCTCGCGCGCCGCGACCAGGGCGGTGACCGGCGAGGTGATGGTGAGGAGGAAGGTGGGGTGGAGCCGGGCGGCCGCGATCTTGGCGGTTTCGTCCTCGAGGTCGGCCAGCCGCGCGGCCAGCTCCGGGTCTCCCGTCCCGTGCCCGAGCACCTGCAGCGCGGCGACCTGAAGGTCGGGCTCGGGCGAACGGGTGAGCTTGAGCAGGGTGGCGGTGTGCCGGCTGATCTCATGCTGGACCGCGGCGGGTGCCTCTTGCCGCGCCAGCTCGATCACCACGTCGAGCAGAGCCGCGGGCAGATCGGCACCGGGATCGGCCGCGCAGGAGATCAGCAGGGCCGTGGCGAGCTGGCGGTCGGCGTCGCTGGCCTGGCTGGACAGCAGATGGATCTCCAGATGCTCGGCCTGCTCGCTATCGGCCGCGGCCTTGGCTACCAGCTCGTGAATCACTCGCGCGAGCATAATCGAGCGCGGGCCGGCGGGCGTATGCAAAACGCGAGCGGGTAACAAATTGATATCGGCCACCATTGACCGGTGTAGATCGGCTCTACCTGGGCATTCCAGGTGGCATGGGTACCAGACAATGGCGTCTCCCCGCGGCCCTCGCGGCGCTGATCCTGCTCGGCGCGTCCGCCTGCGGCGGGGACGACAACCAAGGTAATCAGACCGGTGCCAACCTGCAGATGTACGCGTTCTCCTCGTCCGCGGCCGAGGACGCGGCGCTCAACGCCGCCATCGCCGCCTATAACAAGCTCGGCCGCAACACGGTGCGGCTCAACATCCTTCCCGAATATGACACGGCGCTGCAGACGGCCCTGGCGGGCGGTCAGCCGCCGGACGTCTTCTATGTCAACGACAACAAGCTGCCCGATCTGGCCCGCGCCGGTGCGCTGGAACCGATCGGCGACAAGGTGGACAACCCGGACGACTTTTACGAGAGCCTGCGGCAATCGTTCACCTTCGAAGGCGCGTACTACTGCCCGCCGAAGGACTTCTCCACCCTGCAACTGATCTACAACGTCGACGAGCTGGCGGCGGCCGGTGTGCAGCCACCCAAGACGTGGGAGGAGCTGACCGCGGCGGCCCAGAAGCTGACCAAGCCCGGCCGGCCGGGGCTCGCCATCAACCCCGAGTTCTACCGGTGGGGGGTCTTCCTGGCCCAGGCGGGAGGCTGGCCGACCAACAGCGACGTCACCAAGATGACCATGGACACAGCTCAGGTGCGGCAGGCCCTGCAATACGTGGCTGACCTGCACAAGAGCGGGTCGGCGGCAACCGCGGCCGCGGTCGGGACGGGGTGGGGCGGCGAGGCGCTCGGCAAGGGCAAGGCGGCCATGACCATCGAGGGCAACTGGATCGTCGGGGCGATGAAGGCCGACTTCCCGAACCTCAAGTACGCGGTCGCCGAGCTGCCCGCGGGCCCGAGCGGCAAGGCCACCATGGCGTTCTCGGTCTGCTACGGCGTGGCCAAAGCCTCGAAGAACAAGGCCGCCGCCATCGACTTCGTGAAGTTCCTGACCTCTTCGGAGCAGCAGCTGGCGTTTACCAAGGATTTCCCGGTGATGCCCTCGCGCAAGTCGCTTTCGGAGCAGTGGCTGGCGAGCAAGCCCGAGCTGCGGGCCTTCGTCAACGGCGCGGCCTACGCCAAGAAGGCCGTTTTCATCCCCGGCTTCGCGCCGGTGGTGGATTCCATGAACGATGGGATCCAGGGCCTGGCCGCCGGTGACCGCACCGTTGATCAGGTGGTGATGGCCACGCAGCAGGCCGGCCAGGACGTCCTCAAGTAGCCCGCGGTGGCCCTGTTTCGAAAAAGGTCCCGCATCCACGGACATCAGAGCCTCGCCGGATGGCTATTCGTCTTGCCGGCCCTGGCGGGGCTCGGTGTGTTCCTGCTCGCCCCGATCCTGATGGCCTTCTGGGTAAGCTTCCGGGAGTGGAGTGCCCTTGCGCCGCTTGACACCTCGACCCCGATCGGAGTCAAGAACTATCACGATCTGCTGATCCGCTCCGGGATCGTGCAGACCGACTTCGCCCGCAGCCTGCGCAACAACCTCTACTACGTGCTCGGGGTGGTCCCGGCACAGACCGCGCTGGCCTTCTTCCTGGCCGTGGTGGTGAACTCGAAACTGTTGAAGGGAAAGGCGTTCTTCCGCACCGCGTTCTACTTCCCTTCGGTGACAAGCTCGATCGCGGTGGCATTCATCTTCGTTTTCCTCTTCAGCCCCAGCGGCGTCGTCAACGTGCTGCTGTCGGCTCTGCTGCCCGGCGTCGTGGAAACGGTGTGGCTCAACGAGGCCGACGGGCTCATCCATCTCGCGTTGGGCTGGGTCGGGGTCGACTCCGCGCCCGGCTGGATGGGCGGCAAGGTGATGGGACTGTCCTTATGGGACTGGCTGTCCGGCCCCAGCGTCGCGATGAGCACCGTGATGATCCTCGCTATCTGGACTACCACCGGAACCTTCATGCTCATGTTCCTCGCGGGCCTGCAGAACATCCCGGAGGAGCTGGACGAGGCCGCGCTCATCGATGGGGCCACTGGGCGGCAGCGCTTCTTCAAGGTGACGCTGCCTTTGATGCGGCCGACGCTTTTCCTGGTACTGACGCTCGGCATCATCGGCACGTGGCAGGTCTTCGATCAGATCTACGCGATGACCGCGGGCGGCCCGCAGAAGACGACCCTGACACCGTCCTATCTCATCTACCGCGAAGGGTTTGAGAACTCCGCGATGGGCCGGGCCGCCGCCATCGCCTTCATCCTCTTCGTCGTGATCCTCCTCTTCACCGGGCTGCAGCGGCTTGCCCTGCGCAGGAACGGGTGATTCCGATGACGGCCGCCCGCAAAGCCACCGGCTACCTGGTGCTGACCGCTTTCGCGCTGATGTTCCTGTACCCGTTCGTGCTTTCGCTGGCGAGCACGTTCAAGTCGCGCGCCGAGGTGGTGGCGCATCCGGTGCTGCCGTGGCCGCTCGACCCGTCGAGCCGGGCCTGGGAGAACATTCTCGTGCACAGCGACTTTCCACTGTGGACGATCAACTCGATCCTGGTGACGGTGGCGGCGACGCTGCTGCGCCTGTTCCTCGACTCGCTGGCCGGCTACTCGCTGGCGAGGCTGCGGTGGCGTGGGCGCGGGCTGGTCTTCACGTTTGTGCTCGGCGTGCTGGCCGTGCCGCCGATCGTGCTGACCATCCCGCGGTTTCTGGTACTCAAAGAAATGGGTTTATTGAATTCTTATGCGGGGCTGGTGTTGCCGCTGGCCGTTGACGCAGTCGGCATCTTCATCATGAAGCAGTTCTTCGAAAGCCTGCCGCCCGAGCTGGAGGAGGCGGCCCGCATCGATGGCGCGAACATCTTCCAGACCTTCTGGCGCATCGTGCTGCCGCTGGCCCGGCCCGGCTTGATCACCTTGACGATCCTCTCCTTCCAGGGCACCTGGAATGAGTTTCTGCTGCCGCTCATCGTGGTGCGCGGCGATCCGGACCTGTGGACGCTGCCGTTCGGCCTGTCCACGCTGGGCCGGGGCGGCGCGGGAGGCCAAAGCTTCGACTATCCGGTGATGCTGGCCGGTTCCATGCTCACCATCATCCCGCTCGCGATTGTCTTCGTTGTGCTGCAACGCTTCTTTGTCCGCGGAATTGCTGCAGGCGCTGTCAAAGGCTGAGGTGATGTGCGAAGGTTAGGGCTATGCCCAGTGGTGAGGAGCGCGACGGGGTCTCGCTGACCAACCTTGACCAGCCGCTGTTCGAAGAGGCCGGAGCGAGCAAGCGTGATCTTGTCGACTATCTCGACAGCGTCCGTGACCGGATCATCCCGCAGCTCGCGGACAGGCCGCTGTCGGTGATGCGGGTGCTGCGCGGGCAGAAGCCATTCATGCAAAAGAATGTCCCCAAGTACACGCCGGAGTGGGTCGCCACGGTGCAGGTGTGGGCGGAGAGCTCGCATCGGGAGGTCTCCTACGCCCTGTGCAACGACCGCCGGACCCTGCTGTGGTTCGCCAACCAGCGTGCGGTCGAATATCACCCGGCGCTGGTGCTCGCGGAGAAGTGGACCCACCCCACGCACCTGATTCTCGACCTCGACCCGCCGGAGGAGAACGCCTTCGCCAAAGCCGTTGCGGCGGCGAAACTTGTGCGCCGGGCGCTGGCGGAAACGGGGCTGGCCGGTGCGGTAAAAACGAGCGGGGCCAAGGGAGTGCACGTGTTCGTCCCGATCGATGAGCACGCTTCGATCGAGGACGTCGCCGCGGCCACCCGGGCGCTCGCCGCGCGCGCCGAGCGGATCGATCCCGAGCTGGCCACCACCGCCTTCATCGTCCAGGACCGCGGCGGCAAGGTGTTTCTCGACTCGACCCGGGCCGGGGGAGCGACAGTGGCGGCCGTCTACAGCCCGCGGCTGCGGCCCGGCGTGCCGGTCTCCTTCCCGGTGGGCTGGGACGACCTGGACAGCGTGACCCCCGGCGACTTCACCGTGCACACGGCCGCCGCACTGCTCGGCGAGCGCGATCCGTGGGCCGAGCAGATGCCCAAGCCGCAGCGCCTGCCCGACGACCTGATCGCCGAGGGCCACACCATTCCGATCGCGCGGGTGCAGGCGATGCACGAGGGCAAGCGCCGGGCCCGCGCCAAGCGCGCCTAGCGCGTTCTTTTCGGCGGCGCGATGTACCACTCCTCGAAGGAGCGGCATCGCCCGTCGGGCGCCAGCTTGATGATCCATAGGTCCCGAAACTTTTCCCCGCTGCCGTACTTCACCTCGATGCGGGCGACCGAGGCTTCCTTGTCGACCGCCACCAGCTCGCTGGTCATCGTGAACACCTCGTCCGGGCCGGAGCGCTCCCTTTCCCACATCCTCGCGATGGCCGCGAGCCCCACCACCGGGCGGTGGTAAGGCCCCTGCAGGTAGGTGGCGTCCTCCGTGAAGATCGTTTTTAGTATTTGGGTACCGGGCGTGCGCCACGCCTTCTCATATGCGGCGATCCATCCCGCGACCTGCTTGCGTCCCATAGACGACAAGCTTGCCAGTTGGCTACGCGAAGCATGGCCGATGCCCTAGCATGGTCGGCACGCCGTCGAGTGAAGGGAGGTCAGAACAAATGTCCGATGTTCTGCGCTCCCAGCCCGCTCCGGCGTTGCCGCGGGCCTGAGCGGAGCGCCTTTACCCAAAGGAATCCGCAATGACCCTGCCTGCTGCTCAACAGGAGGCGACCCGGCGTCGCCGTCAGTACCACGCCGAACGCACCGCGCAAAGCCACGCCTCCTTCCTCCTGCCCCACCTGCGGCCCGGAATGTCCCTTCTGGACCTTGGCTGCGGCCCCGGCTCGATCACGGTCGGCCTGGCCGCCGCGGTCGCTCCGGGCCAGACCACCGGCATCGACCTCGACCCCGATCCGATCGACGGGGTCACCGTCGTGGCCGGAGACGTGATGCGGCTTCCGTTTCCGGACGCCAGCTTCGACGCCATCTTTTCCAGCGCGCTCCTGCAACACCTGGCCGATCCGCTTGGCGCGCTTCGGGAAGCCCGTCGGGTGGCCCGGCCCGGCGCGGTCATCGGCATTGTCGATGCCGACTGGGATGGCGAGCTGCTCTACCCCACCAACGACACGTTGCGGCGCTCCAACGAGCTGGCGCGCAAGCTCCGGGAGGGCACGAGTCCGTTTGTGGGCAAGCAACTGCGCCATCTGCTGGTGGAGGCGGGCTTCGTCCGGGCCGACGGATTTGCGCGCGTCATCCATCACGGCATGGCGGCCGAGGTCAGCGAGGTGGCCGCGCTCCAGGCCTCGGTGCTCAGCTATCCCGCGATTGTCGAGCGTGCGGTTTCGCACGGCTGGGCCAGTACCCAGGAAATGGCAGAAATGAGCGAAGCCTGGCTGGCTTGGGGCGAAGAGCCGGGCGCGTTCCTGGCCCGATTCTGGTGCGAGGCCATCGCCTGGGTGGCTAGCGAATGAGGTGCAACGCCGCACGCCTGTCGTGCGTGATTGGGCTATGAGACGCCGCTGCGCCCTTGTCCTGATCGCCGTTCTCGGCCCGCTGGCCGCCTGTTCTCCAGCGGGCCGACCAACTTCAGCTCCCGCCGTCCCGGCCACCGCTACCGTCGACTCGCCTGCGCCCAGTGCTGCACCGACTGCTGATCCGCCGGTCGCGCAAAGTCCACAATGTGTCGACGGCTACCCCCGGCAGCTCCCGGCCAGCCGGATGATTCCTGGCGGCTCGGACATCTGCGTGATCGAGAACGACGATCCTGACGTGATACCCAGGCTGTGTCTGACCGACGGCGACCTTGCGGTGGCCGACATGAGGACGTTGCGGCACACGGTTTCCGAGAAACTCAGCTCGGGAGAGGCGCCGACCGTCTTCAGCCAGACCCTGCTGGTTTTCAAGCCGGGCAAAGCCGCCCACTACCTCGGCCGGCTAAGAACAACATTGAGCTCGTGCCCTTCGAGCACCCGCGCCGGAATGAAGATCACGTACTCGCGTGCCGATGGGCCGAGCGCGGGCGACGAGGTCGTGTCGATGAAGGTCGAGTATCGCTATCTCAAGCCGGTGGAAGGCATGCCGCAGGTGCGGACCTTCCGCGTGATCGTGGTGCGCCTTGGTGACCAGGTGTCGGTGGTCTGCGACCACGGCTGGGAGGGCGCGCCGAGCCAGGACCAGACGATCTTCAACGCCTCCGCCGAAGGCGCCCGTCTGCTTGCTGTGGCCTGACGAATCCATCGATCCTTGTAGCATCGCAGACTATGACGGATTCCGCGCGGTTGCGGCAGGTGATGGTTGAGGGGCTTGTCGCGGCAGGAGAGCTGGGTTCGCCTCGGGTGCGGGCGGCGTTCGCAGACGTGCCACGCGAGCTGTTCGTGCCCGAGATTGCCCAAAGCCATGGCCTCGCCCATGTCTACGAGGACAGGGCGCTGGTGACCCAGGAGCGCCATGGGGTTCCGACGAGTTCGTCGAGCCAGCCAATGGTGATGGCCCTCATGTTAGAAGCGCTCGGTGTGGGGGAGGGAGACCGCGTTCTCGAGATTGGATTGGGGACCGGCTACAACGCCGCGCTGCTGACCCAGCTCGCCGGCCGCGACGGCGGTATCACCTCCATCGACATTGACGAAGGCGTCGTGGGCCGTGCGCAGGGAGTCTTGCGCAGCAACGGCTTTCAGGTCACCACGGCGGTGGCCGACGGGCGTGGGGGCTACCCGGGAGGTGCGCCCTACGACCGGATCATCGTTACCGCCTCCAGCGACGCCGTGCCGCGGGCATGGTGGGAGCAGCTGGCGCCCGGCGGTGTGCTGGTGGTGCCGCTGCGCGTGGACGCGATGCAGATCATCGCGGTGTTCGAGCGGGTCGGGAGCGGGTTTCGCAGCAGGTCGCTCATTCCCGGTGGCTTCATGCCGCTTCGCGACCCGGAGAGCTCGGATGGCTCCGCCCCGGCCGAGGCCACCCCCACGGTGTCGGTCAGGACCTCACTGCCCGGCCGGCCGTCCGAGTACCTGTCGGCGGTTGGCCCGGCCTTGGCGCGGCTGTCGCCGCTGGCCTTGCGGCGACTCCTGGGCCACCTGGTCCTCGACGCGGCGAGGACCAGCGTCGCGGCCTACGACGGCATGCCCGTGATCTGGCACACCGCGCTGACCAGCGACCCGAAGCGCCATATCGCCGCGTACCTCGATTTTCGCGGGATCCGGTTCGGTCTGGCCGACCTCGGCTCGGGGGCGTTTTCCACGTTCGCGGCGCAACGGGTGGGCGGCCGCATAGAACTGGTGGGCATAGACACCTTCGGCCCCGATCCGACCGGCGTCGACGAGCTGCTGGCACATCTGCAGCGCTGGATCGACAGTGGTTCGCCGTCCATGGACAGAATGACCGTCGAGGTGACCTATGGCGACGCGCCGAGCGGGCCCGCCCTGCGCACGGTCGAGCACGCCGACCATCGCCTCAGCTTTGCCTGGAGCTGACTCAGGCCGGGCGGCTCAGGAAGCCCCGGACCTTCTCTCGGGCCTGCTCCCGGATCTCCTCGCCATGGGTGAAGGCGACCAGGTCGTAGTCGACCTCCCCCAGCACCTGGGCGGTGGCTTGGGTCATCAGGAAGTCGGAACAGATGAAACGCATGGGCCAGCGCAGACCCAGAAAATTGAAGATCGCGTCACCGGTGATCAACAGCTTGGTGGGTTCGTGCAGCAGCGAAACGTGGCCGGGGGAGTGGCCCGGGGTGTGCAGCACCCGCAGGCCGCCGCCGACGTCGAGCAGATCGCCGTCGGCCAGCGGGCTGGCCACCGCGAACTTGGCGAACTTTCCCCTGTTGACGCGGTTGAATATCCGTCCACTGAGGAACGAGCTGTCGGCCTTGGGCAGGCGTCCGGCCTCGGCAAACTCGGCGTCAGCGGCATGCGTGAGCACGGGCGCCCCGGTGCGCTGCGCCATCTCGGCGGCACCGCCCGCGTGATCGCTGTGCACGTGGGTCAGCACTATCCGGGTCACGTCGGCGGGATGCTTACCGATCGCGGCCAGGCCGGCCACTATCCGAGCCGGGGCCTTGGCGACGCCGCAGTCCACCAGCGTCACCGAGCCGTCGCCGTCGACGAAGGCGAAGGAGTTGACCGCTGCCTTGCCAATCGTGGGGATTCGGAACACTCCGGGTGCCAGCTCGATGGCGGGAGGACGCGTCATACCGTCAGATCCTAAAGCTACTCACCTTCGCCGCGACCCGAAGGGCGAGCGCCTAGGAATGCTTGGACCCGATTGCGTATGCATGATAGGAGGATGTCCGCTGATCTGGTGATTCCGGCGTGGCCTGCCATGACCGACGAGCAGGCCCGCCGCTGGGACGTGGTCCTGGCCACCCTCGCCGCAGTGCTGCCCGACAGCGCCGATGTGGTGGTCGACGGCCATCGTCCCCAAGCCACCAAGGTGTTCGCCGATCGGCTGGCGGCAACCCTGCACGCGCAGGGCCGGCACACCATCCGGCTGACCGGCGCGGCACCGGCGGCCGATGTGGACGGGTGGTTCAGCGATCGGCGAACACCGATGACGATCGCGCTCGCCGACAGCGGCCGGTGGCGGAGAAGCGGGGATCTGGAAACCGTCATCTGGCTGCGCACCGAACGCGCGCACGGGTTTCCCGCCGATCAGGCGGAGCAGGGCGCGAGCATCGTCATCGACCTGCACGACGGCGGGTGGCCGGTGATCCGCCACATTGACGCAGCCCTTGCCCCGCACCAGCTTTGGTACAGGATTGAAAGCCAGGCGTTCTTCGGCGTGCGCGCCGCCACCTGGGATGCGAAGTTCGGCGATGACATGCCCGTCTACGCCCGCGCGGTCCAGCAGGCCGGCATATCGCCCGGCGAGACGGCCATCGACCTCGGCTGCGGGACAGGCCGGGCGCTGCCCGCGCTGCGCGAAGCCGTCGGGCCGGCCGGAAGGGTGATCGGCATCGATCACACGCGGCAGATGCTCGACGTGGCGCGCTCCAGCGGCCGCGCCGAATCAGCGCATCTGCTGCTGGCCGACGCGCAGCATCTGCCGCTGCGGGACGCAAGCGTGCACGCCATCTTCGCCGCGGGGCTCATCACCCATCTGCCCGATGTCGTCGCCGGTCTGGCCGAGCTGGGGCGGATCATCGCCGGTGGGGGCCGGCTGATTCTGTTCCATCCGTCGGGCCGGGCCGCCCTCGCCGCCCGCCACGGACGCATCGTGAGCCCGGACGAGCCGCTCAGTGAAGGACCGCTCACCCGGCACCTCACCGCTTCCGGCTGGCGCTTGACCTACTACGACGATGCGGCGGACCGCTTCCTCGCTTTGGCGCAACGTTGACTTCCGGATGAGCGCTGGTTGCCTGGAGTTTGCCGGTTTGCTCTGAACTACAGGGATGTTCAGTCGACGGCAAATCATGCGGATCAGCGCGGTAGCGGTTGGGTCCGCCCCCTTTGCGGCCGGGACGGCGGCGTGGGCGGGTCAGCGCCCAGGTCCGCGGCGTTCCTTGGTGATCGGGCATCGCGGCGCTTCGGGGTACCGGCCCGAGCACACGCTGGCCTCCTACGAGCTGGCCGCCCGGATGGGCGCCGACTTCATCGAGCCCGATCTGGTCATCACGGCCGATGGGGTGTTGGTGGCCCGCCACGAGAACGACATCTCCGGGACGACCGATGTGGCCACCCGAACGGAGTTCGCCGGCCGCCGGGTCACCAAGACCATCGATGGTGTCGCCGTCACCGGCTGGTTCACCGAGGACTTCACGCTGGCCGAGCTGAAGACGCTGCGCGCTGTCGAACGCATCCCGGCGACCCGGCAGCGCAACACCCTCTACAACGGATACTTCCCCATCCCCACCCTCGACGAGGTGCTCCAGCTGCGCGAGCGGCTCAGTCGTGAGCTGCACCGAGAGATCGGGGTGTACCCGGAAACCAAGCACCCCAGCTACTTCCGCTCGATCGGCAAGAACCTGGAGGCGCCGCTGGTGCGAACCCTGCGCCGGCACGGTCTCGACCACGGCCGGGCGCCCGTCTTCGTGCAGTCCTTCGAGGCGGCCAACCTGCGCGACCTCAGCGAGCAGATCCGGGTGCCGCTGGTCTTCCTGGCCAACTCGGCCGGAACCCCCTTCGGCGACCCGCGCAGCTATGACGACTACATGACCCCGGCCGGGCTGGCCGAACTGTCTACCTTCGTCTCAGGCGTCGGGCCGTTCAAGAACCGGGTGATACCCCTGCTCGCCGATGGCACGCTGGGCACACCCACCGCGCTGGTGGCCGACGCCCACGAGGCGGGCCTGGTCGTGCATCCGTGGACCTTCCGGGCCGAAAACCAATTCCTGCCAACGAATCTGCGCGTAGGCACCGACCTGACCGGCTACGGCAAGGCCATCGACGAGCAGCTCGCCTTCCTGGCCACCGGCATCGACGGCCTGTTCACCGACCAAGCCGACATCGGCGTCCTCGCCCGAGACCTCCACAACTAACCTTCCCGCTCTCCGCAGATCGCCGGCGGTGCGATCCTGACGATCTTTGACGGCCGAAGGCCTCAAGATCGGGCTTGGATCGCACCGCCTTGAGGGGCGATCTGCCCGCGCGTTGCTTTAGCGCGCGCCAGAATTACAGACCGCCTTCAGGGGCGATCTGCCCGCGCGTTGCTTTAGCGCGCGCCATTGTTGCTGCATGTAGCGCGATTCCGGCGGAGATGAGGATGGCGGCGGCGGTCATGCCGCCGAGGGCCGCGGGGGTGAGCGGTGGGGTCTGGTCGAACAGCACGGCCCCCCACAGCCAGCTGGCCATCGGATCGGCGATCGTCATCGCGGTCACGGCCGCTGGCAGCGATCCGCTCGCGAAGGCGTCCTGGGCCAGGATCGCGGCCACCAGGCCGGAGACCGGCAGCAGATAGATGGGCCAGTGGCTGAACAGCCCGAGCACACCGACCTGTGCCAGCTGATGGGTGATCACGACGATGAGCACGGCGGTCAGGCTGAAGCCGATCCCGGCGGCCGTCCCTATCAGCGGCGTGCGCGCGGGGGCGGCCAGGTTGCGGGCGGCCAGCAGGAGCAGGACGAGCAGGCTGACACCGATCAGCAGCACCGCCGGAAGCAGCCCGAGCCGGTGCATCGTCTGCGGTGTCTGCCCTCTGGTCGAGATGATGGCCACAACGCCTGTCCCCACCGCTGCCGCGGCAAGCCAATCACGCGCTGTGGGCATCACTCTGGTCTGTGCCGCCGCGAGTGGGAGGGTGAACAGCAGCTGCGCGCAGAGCAGAGCTTGCACGATGGTGATGGATCCCAGATGCAGGGCGGTGGAGTGCAGGACGAAGCCGACGACGTTGAGCAGGAGACCGAGCAGCCAGATCGGGTGCCGCAGCAACGGAATCAGCACTCCCAGCACAGGCAGCCAGCTGGACGTGGTGGCGGGCTGGCCGGCTGCGGCGAGCGCGTGACTGGCGCGATGTTGTGCGGCGCCCGCCGCGGCGAAGCTGAACGCCGCTAGCAAAGCGAGACAGATGCTGGCCACCATGGTCAGCAGCATCGGGCCGCCCGGCGAGCGTCGCTGGGCCAGGCCGTTAACGGAAGGCGAACCCGCGCAAAGCATCCGCCGATTCAGGCCTCCAGCGCGGCAAGCGCCATCTCCAGATCCTGGGTGACCCTCAGGTCCAGCAGGTCCGACCGGCCGGCCTGGGCCAGTCGCCACTCCTGCGTGGCCAGGTGCAGCAGATGGGGAAGCAGGTCGGTGGAGCGCCGTAGCATCCACTGCACGCCCTGGGTGGCCATCCACCAAGCCTGCGACATCCGGCTCGGCTCCACGGAGTCCGGTTCTTCGCTCGGCGGTTCGTTTACCGGGCATCCGCCCTCGCGCAGCGCTTCGAACGATTGCCGGGCCAGCCAGCGATGCCCCCGCTCACTGGGATGCAACCGGTCGACGCTCCACATGCGACGGTCGTTGAGCACCTCCGAGTCGCACAGATGCACATGCAGGGCGCGATGACGCCCGCCCACGGTGTGGATGATCTCGTTTAGCGCCAGCACCCGGCGCGCCAGCGGTCGGGCCAGAAGCCCTGGCACGCCCAGCATCCGGCCCGGATCGGGCAGGCAGACCGTCAGCACGCGGGTGCCCTGGGCGGTCAGGCTGGCGACCGTTTCGTGGAACTGCACGGTCATCGCGGTGAGGTCGAAAGCGCCGCGAAGGGTGTCGTTGATGCCCACGAGCACCGACGCCAGGTGTGGACGCCAGTGCAGCGCCTGCGGGAGCTGGCGCGCGTGCACGTCGCGCAGCAGCGCCCCGGAGTCGGCGAGGTTGCGAAAGTCGACCGGGCCCGGTTCGGTCAGGGCGGTGGCGAGCAACGCGCTCCACCCCCGCCAACGGCGGTCCGCGCCCCGGTCTCCAATGCCGAGGGTGACCGAATCGCCTAGCGCGGCGAATCTCAGCACCGCAGGATGCATGGCTGCAGGCTACAAGCGAGATCGCGGTGCCAACCCATGCAGCGCCAAAGCTTCACCTATTGTTGGCCGGACATAAGTGCAGGCCTGTAGCCTCCTATTCCGTCCATCCCGCACAGTGCAGGCCATGAGCTGGCAACTGGAGGACTACCGGCTGGTCACCGCGAGCGCCTATCCCGGGATGATGGCGCCGCTGACAGACCACCCGTCGTGTGTCTGTGTGCTTTCCGGCGACAGCGGCGGGGGCTCCGTGGCGGCACCGACGCTGTCTCTTGAGGAACTCGACGGCGTGCGCCGCAGATGGCGTTTCGGGGACGTGGCACGCCTGGCCGACTTCGTGCCGAAGGTGCTTGCCGGGTCGGCACCGGACGACCGGCCGATGCTGTTGGTGCCACCGCGTTCCAGCGCGGCGTGGCAGGCTGCCGCCCTGGCCTGGCCGGGACGTGTCCAGGTGGTCGGCACCGACCGGCCGCGGGTGCGGGCCATCGCCGAGGACAAGGTGTATGTGCGCGAACAGCTTGAGCGGCTTGGTGTTCCCGTGCCACAGGCGGTGGTGGTGGCCGCCGATCAGATCGACTTCCGCGAGCACGCCCGGCTGCTGGATCTGCCTTTCGTCCTGCAGGCGCCCGAGGGCGCGGGCGGTCAGGGCACCTACCTGATCCACGCCAAGGAGGACCTCTACGAGGCCATCACGCGCCATCCCCACGTCGAGCGCTGGCTCGCCTCACGCTATTGCGGTGACATCACCATCAACGTGGCCGGGGTGGTCCACCGCGACGGCGTCCAGCTCTTTCCAGCCTCGGTGCAGTCCAGCGGGATCGCGTCGGTAGGCTCCGGCTTCGGGGCCTACTGCGGCAGCGATTTCGGCGCGGCCACCACCATTGCGGCGGCGGTTCTGCAGCAGGCACACCACCATGCCGGGCAGATCGGGCAGTGGCTGCGCGAGGAGGGCCATCTGGGACTGTTCGGCGCCGACATCGCCGTCAGCGGCGACCATCTCGCCTTCCTCGAGGTGAACCCGCGGATCCAGGGTTCGTCCTGGCTCCTGAGCCGGGCCCAGCGCGAGCTGCGCCGCAAGCCCTGCCTCGAACAGCACGTGCAAGCCCTGCTGGGCCAGCCGCTGGCCGACCCCGGGCCGGAGCCCGTCGCGGTCGGCGGAAGCCATCTGCTCGTGCGCTGGACCGGACCGCAGGGCATCGTCCGATCCGTTGCCACGCAAAGCGTTGCGGCCGATGTCGCGATCACGGCGGCGCCCCGGCTGGGCACAGTGCTGATGCCGGGCGCGATTGTCGCGCGTCTCGAATCGCCGCACAGCCTGGCCGCTCCGGATGGGCGCAGCCTGCTCCCGGAGACCGAGAGCCGGCTGCGCTCCTTCCTGGCTTCGGTTGAACTCGCCGGATCAGCTGGTGGACAGGACAATTAGCCGATCGATGGCGGGCATCGGCAGCTCCTTGTCCGGGTTGAGCACGATCCCGTGCCCATCTCCGGGCTCGGCGACCCTGTACCCGATGGCGACCTCGCCGCGCCGGCGAGCGGCCTCCACCGCGGTGGCGAAGGTGTAGCCCGGCGTCTGGCGCAGGTAGTAGGTGGACGGGCGGATGTAGATCTCGGCGCCCTCCGGGTCGAAGAGGTCGTCGAAGACCGACACCAGGTTTCGGTCCTCCGAGATCTGCGTCATCAGCAGGCTCACCAGCTGCTCGCTGACCACGAAGTCGTCGGCCTTGGTCAGCTGGGCCAGCGCCCTGTCCCGCTCGTCGCGCATCTCGCTGACGATCGATGCGGATCGGCCCGCGGTGGCCAGCAGGTCGCGAAGGTGCAGCAGGGTTACCAGCACCCGTGAGTCGGCGGTCAGCGGGTCTTCCTGGTCGTCGGAGAGCAGGATGACGTTGCTGTACGAGGCGACGTCAAGCGAGGCGAGCACGCTGCGGTTGCGGATGTCGCCGTGCTTGGAGCGGATCATGACGTGGTGCAGTCGCTGCGCGAGGTTGGAGGCGACCGTGTCCGCGTCGGCGCGGTCGGTGACGATGTCGACCGTCGAGCCGTTGGCCACGTAGACGTCCAGCTGCTCGATGATCCGGGTGGCCCGGCCGTTCCAGCCGAGGAGCAGGGTGCTCTCGGGCGCGGCCGGACCTCGTACCCCATGAAGAATCGCCGTGTCATCGATGGGGAAGGTACGGCTGGCGAGCTTGATCTTCGAGTCGTCCTCGGCGAGCAGCACCAGCTTGTCCTGCGCGGTGATGGGGGTTTCCATCGGCGGGTTGAGGACGGTCTTGCCGTCGCCGGTGAGAATGCCGATCGGGCAACACTTGCGATAGGCCAGCAGCGCCACACCGAAGGTCTGGCCGACGAGGCCCTTCTCGGTCACCATGTAGAGCTCGTCGCCGCCGAAGTCGAACAGGTCGGTGTACACCACGGAAAGCTTGGATTGACGAGCGGTCTGCACCAGCAGGCGAGCGCTGATGTCGTCACCGTCGAGAACCGTTGCGTCACCGCCAGCGAGCTTGGCCACGGCGCGGTTACGGCTGTCGCGCACCGAGGCCACCACGTGATGCGGGCGTCCCCGGAAGGCCGGGCCTTTGTTGATGGCCAGCAGCACCTTGAGCACGAACGCATCGGCGTCCTCGGCCGAGACGCCGTCGGGCGAGAGCACGATGATGGACCGCGCCTCGTTGAGGTTCACCATCTCCAGGTCGGTCAGGTCAAGCGGGCTGCCGGTACGGAAGACGAGCTTGGTCTTTCCGGTCTTGGGCAGGCGATGGGCTACCTTGTCCTCCATCACGACCTTGTCCTGGTCGGCGAGGACGGCGATGGCTGTGCGGCCGCGGCTTTCGTTGGCGTCGAGCAGTTCCGAGATAACCGTATAGATCTGGTCTGACCAGCCGAGAATGACGGTGTGGTTCTTCTCCAGCACCTGGGAGCGGCCCTTGCGCAGCTGCTCCATGCGCCGGTGCAAACCGGTGGTGAGCAGACCGATCAGAGCGCTGGCGAAGAAGATCCCGCCGATGGCGAGCACGAACCACAGCACCAGCACCTGCCACGCGCCGGTGCCGGGTGCGGAGAGGCTGAAGGTGGTGATGAAGGTCTGCCAGAGCAGCACCAACGGCGGTGGCACCTCTTCGCCCGGGGCGGGCGTGGTTGGGGCGACGACTTCGATGGCCAAGGTGACGACGCCCACAAGGGCGAAGGAGGCCACGGCGAGCCAGCCGATCAGCCCCCAGGTGCCTCTGGACATCGTGTTGTCGAACCAATAGCGCAGCTTCGCGCGAGTGCCAGGCCTACGTGACATATCCGGATTCCTCCCGATCGCTGCGCACAGCGATCATCCGATGGTTCCCCCGCTCCGCCGGAAACACTGTAGTGACGTCGGTCCTGAAGCGACACCCCTAAAACCGGTGGCCTGTGAGTCGGTGATCACGGCACACTCTTGCGACGGCACACACCACGCACGGAAGGAGAGGTGTTATGCCATTTAATGTCCTTGGAACGGGGGCACCGCTCCGCCTGTGGGCCGATCCGGCCACGGTCGACGAGCGCGCGCTCGACCAGCTGCGCAACGTCGCCAACCTGCCGTGGGTGCACGCGGTCGCGGTGATGCCCGATGTGCACGTGGGCATCGGCGCCACGGTCGGCTCGGTGATTGCGATGCACGGCGCGGTCTCACCCGCGGCCGTGGGCGTGGACATCGGGTGCGGCATGACCGCGCAGCTGACCTCTCTGCGCGCCGAAGACCTGCCCGACGATCTGTCCCGGCTGCGCAGCGCCATCGAAAAGGCGGTGCCGGTCGGCTTCGGGATGCACAAGCACTCGGTCGATGTGGACCACCTCAAGACCGGCCTGCGCGGATGGCACGGGTTCTGGAGCGACTTCGATGACCTGGCCGCACCACATGTGTTGCGGCGTAAGGGCCGGGCCATGCAGCAGCTGGGCACGCTGGGCGGCGGTAACCACTTCATCGAGGTGTGTCTGGACACCGAAGGCCGGGTGTGGCTGATGCTGCACTCGGGCTCGCGGGCCGTGGGCAACGAATTGGCGCAGTTCCACATCGAACGGGCCAAGGAGCTGCCACACAACATGGATCTGCCGGACCCGAACCTCGCGGTTTTCGTCACCGGATCCCCGGCGATGGAGGCCTACCGGCGGGACCTGTTCTGGGCGCAGGACTACGCCCGGCGCAACCGTGCGGTGATGATGGCGCTGCTTCGTGACGTGATGCTTCGCCAGTTCCGTAAGGTTTGTTTCGAGACCGAGATCTCCTGCCACCACAACTACGTGGCGGAGGAGGTGCACGAGGGCCACGATGTGCTGGTGACTCGCAAGGGCGCGATCCGGGCGGGTGCGGGCGACCTGGGCATCATCCCGGGTTCGATGGGCGCTTCGTCGTTCGTCGTGCGCGGGCTAGGGTCGCCGGCGGCGCTGGAGTCGGCTTCGCACGGCGCGGGCCGGCGGATGAGCCGGGCCCAGGCCCGTAAGCAGTTCAAGGCGGCCGATCTGGCCGAGCAGACGCAAGGGGTCGAATGCCGTAAGGACAGCGGTGTCGTGGACGAGATCCCGGCCGCGTACAAGGACATCGACGAGGTGATGGCACAGCAGTCGGACCTGGTCGAGATCGTGGCGCGGCTCAAGCAGGTGGTCTGCGTCAAGGGCTGAAAAGATGCCCAGACCATGGGTCTGGGCATCTTTGGCTTACCGGCCGTCGGGTGCGATGTTCTGGTTGAGCCGGAACGCGTTGTCGGGATCGTAGGTGTTCTTCAGCGCCACCAGCCGTTTGTAGGTGGTGTCGCCGTAGGCGGCCCGGACGCGGTCAGCGCCTTCCTCTCCCATGAAGTTGACATAGGAGCCACCGTCCGAGTAGGGCTGCATGGCGTCCCACAGCTTCCGTGTCCACGCCACGTGCGGCCCGTCGTCGCCGGGCAGCGCCCAGCGGGCATTGATGTTAAGCACGAATGGTGCGCTGCGGTGGCCGAAAGCGGTGGCGTCTGCGGGCACCCGGCCGGCCGCGCCGCCGAGCGAGGCGAACTTGAAGTCCGAAAGCGGTGAGGTGATTTCGTCGAGGTGCTCGGAAAGGATGGGCAGCGCCTCATCCGGGATCCCGGTGAGATATTCGGCCTTCCAATAGTTCCCGAAGCCCTCCGCCCACGAGCCGTCCAGCATCGACTGGAATTGGGTGTACTGCCGCGGCTGCATCAGGTTGACGATCGGTTTGGCGAAGCCGGAAAGCGGAGCCAGCGCGCGAGCACCCTCCTCAAGCGAGCCCACGTAACAGCCGACCACGGCCACCACCGGCTGCCCGTGCACCTCGGTGGGCAGGAACGGCGCGGCGGGGGCGCGCCGCATCACCAGGAACAGGGTCAGCTCGTCGGGCGCGGCCAGCATGAGGTCGCGGAAGCCGCTGACCACCTGGGGCAGATCCTTGCCGTGGTAGAAGACCAGGCCGGCCATCAGCTCCGGTCCGACCGGATGTTGTTGGTACTCAAAGGTGGTGACGATGCCGAAGTTGCCTCCACCGCCGCGCAGCCCCCACAGCAGCTCGGGATTTTCGGTCTCGCTCACCCGGACCAGCTCGCCCGCGGCGGTCACCAGGTCGGCCCCGGTCAGATTGTCGACAGTGAACCCGTACGGGCGATGCAGCCAGCCGATCCCGCCGCCCAGCGTGAAACCCGCTATCCCTGTGGTGGAAACGATTCCGCCGGTCACCGCGAGCCCGAACGCCTGCGTTTCCGCGTCCAGGTCGCGCCAGAGCAGCCCCGGCTGGGCCCAGGCCGTCCCGGCGGACGGGTCCACCCGCACCCCTTTCATCGCCGACAGGTCGATGACCAAGCCGTCGTCACACGTGCCGCTGCCTGCGACGTTGTGGCCACCCCCGCGCACGGCCATGAGCAGGTCGTGCTCGCGGGCGTAGCGTACCGATGCCAGGACGTCGGCCACGCCCGCACACCGCACCACCATCGCGGGGTGCCGGTCGATGGCGCCGTTCCACACCCGCCGCGCCTGGTCGTAGCCCTCATGCCCGGGCAGGAAAACCTGTCCCCGCACGGCATCCTGAAGAGCTTTCATCTCGGTCTCCCAATTGGTCAAACTCACTCTTGGCGTAAGCCTCTCCCGCCCAGAGTTGGAGAGTAAGGCCGCAGATCGGAGCAACGACGCCCGATTTCTGGACTAGCCCCGGACGTGTGACGGCCAAATACTGTCCTGGTGACCTCCTATCGGCAGTACTGTCCAATCGCGCGCGGCGCCGAGATCTTCGCCGAGCGGTGGACACCGTTGATTATCCGCAACCTCTATCTGGGTTGCCGGACGTTCACCGAGATCCTCGAAGGCGCGCCGGGCATGTCCAAAACGCTGCTGACCGAGCGGCTGCGGGCGATGGAGCGCTACGAGGTGGTGGAGCGCCGGCAGCGGCCCAGCGGCCGCGGCTCCACCTATCATCTGACCCCGTCCGGGGTCGAGCTGGTCGATGTCTGCATGGCCCTGGGCAACTGGGGCGCCCGCTGGCTCGAGGTCGCGCCGGAGCATCTCGGGCCGCACGTGGTGCTCTGGACCATGGCACGGCTGGCCGACCGCAGCGACCTGCCGCAGCCGCGGCTGGTGATTCGCTTCGACATCACCGACGTCGAGCGCCCCAATCGCTATTGGCTGGTACTGGAGACCGCCAACGCCGAGGTGTGCCAGATCCCGCCCGGCTACGCGGAGGATCTCGTGGTCAGTACCACGTCGGAGTGGCTCGCCAAGTGGCACATGGGTTGGATCTCCCTGTCGGCCGCGCAGCGCCGCCAGGTGATCAGCGTCGCCGGCCCGCCGCGCCTGGCCCGCAAGCTCGGCTCGCTGGGCCTGAGCCGTTTCGCCGACGTCGCCCCGGCCCGCCAATCGGTGAACACCCCCATCGGCAGCCCGGCCTGATTTCACGTCGGCATCGTGAGCTTGGAGGCAGAGGTAGGCTCGGCGAATCGTCAATAGAAAGGAGCTGAAGATGCCTTTCGCTCCAAGCCGGGCCATAGTGGCCGCCACCGCGGTCGCGATGACCGGCTTGCTCGCTATTCCGGCCAGCGGCGCCACGCCGTCATCGACGGCAGAGGCGACCGTATTCCTGCCAAACCCGGTGCAGCAGTTGGGTTTGCAGAACCTGGCCGACAACAAGGACGCCGACAGCGCGGCGTTCGGCCCGGCCTATCGCCGGGTCGTGCTCTCCGACCTGGACGGCTCCGGCACGCTTACCGGCGCCTATGTAACGGTCAAAAGCAAGACCGGCAAGCCGGCCGCGGCGGTCAACGGCGCGTTCCCGGTCTGGCACCGCGACGCGGACCAGTTCGAGCAGGTCATGGGCTACTACTGGGTGACCACCGCACAGCACTACCTGCAACACCTGGGTTTCGGCGGTGCCCTGCGCCCGGTGAACCAGCGGCAGATTCAGTTGCGCATCGACCAGTTCGGTGGCGACAACTCCTTCTTCCGTGATGACAAGGCGAACATCACGCTTGGCAAAGGAGGTGTGGACGACGCCGAGGACGCCGAGGTGATCGTTCACGAGTACGGGCACTCTGTCCAAGACGGACAGGTGGCCGGCTTCGGCACCAACCTGGAGTCCGGCTCGATCGGCGAGGCTTTCAGCGACTACCTCGCGGTCGTGGTCACCAGCTGGGCCGCGGGCACACCGACCCTGACCGACGAGGCCTGCGTCGCCGATTGGGATTCGGTTTCCTACACCCTTGCCCCGCATTGCCTTCGCCGTGTCGACGAGAACAAGCACTACCCCGAGGACGTGATCGGCGAGGTACACGCCGACGGCGAGATCTGGTCGCGCGCGCTCTGGGACATCCGTAACGCGCTCGGGGACACCCGGGCCAGCACTCTGATCATCGACGCGCAGTTCGACTTCGCCGTGGACACCTCGTTCCACGACGCCGCGCTGCACACCGTCGCGGCCGCCCAGCGCCTCTACGGCGCCGGCGCAGCCAGCACTGTTCAGGCCGCGTTCCACGCGCGCGGCTTCCTGTAGTCCGGCAAGGCCGCTTACGAGCGGGTCGTGTGCAGCGGGTGCGGCTGCGCACGAACCCACCGACGTCTCAGTCGGAGAAGACTCTCGCCTCCGCGTCAGCGATGATTTCGGCCGGGGTCGGTGGCTGGGTCATCAGCCGCACCTGCACCTCCACGCTCGGGTCGCCCACCTGCCGGGCCTGCGCCACCGCTTCGGCCAGGTCGTAGCGGGTCTGGCGCAGCTGCACATCCGGGCCGAGCAAGGCCCAGAATGCCGTTCCCGGCTCGCTTTCATGGTAGGCAAGGCCCACGCTGCCGGGGTTGACGCTTCGCCAGTCACCCACCCGCCGGTCGAACTGAAGATGGGTGTGGCCGGTGACGATGACCCGCTCATCGATGCCCTCGGCCAGCTCGGCGAAGCGCTGCGCCGAGGTCGCCGGGGTGACGCATTCGGTGTCGCTTCGGGGGGAGCCGTGGCAGAACCGCACCGCGCCCAGCCCGGTCACTTCGACGACCAACGTGAAGGGCATTGCGGCAAGGAATTCGACCGCCTCCGGCGAATGCTGGGAGGGCATCCACCCGTCGCGTGGCCTGTTCGGCTCGGGTGGCCGGCCGTCGCGCACCAGCTGCACGACCATCCGGTCGGCGTTGCCGCGTACGAAGACCGCCGTCAGGTCATGCATCAGCTTGATGGTGCGCTCCGGCTGCGGCCCCCACGTCAGGTCTCCACAGTGGACAATGAGCTCCGCACCCGAGGCGTCGATCTCGGCCAGCACCGCTTCCAGCGCAGGAATGTTGCCGTGGACATCGGAGATCACCGCTACTTTGCGAAACGGGCCCAGCGGCGGCACCGGGCGCTCGCCGGGCCACGGCCCGTGCAGGATCCTCAATTCGCCTTCCATTAACCCATTCTCGTTCGTTACACGGTCGTGAGGAAGCTCGGCATCGTCATCGCTCGGGGCATCGAGCTGATACTGGGCGTATCCGGCCTGAGCTACTTCATCCTCAGCGACGAGGACGCCAAGTGGGAGGTGGCCTTCCTCGCCGCGTGGAGCTTTGTCGCCTTCACCTATATCTGTGTGGGTACGTTGGTGGTGCGCCGATGGAGCAAGACCGATCCCGGCAAGCCGATGCCGCCCACCGCGGGCTGGGCGGGCAGTGTCTTCACCCGGCGGCTCGGCTTCCTGCTCACCGTTGCCGCCAGCCTCACCGGAATGAACGCCGCGCTCAGCGCCCTCGCCGACCATGAGGATGAGGCCATCGGGGCGGTGGTACCGGGTCTCGGGGTGCTGGCGATGGTCAGCGCCTGGGTGCTGCTGCATTCCGGATACGCCCGCTTCTACAGCTATTGGTCCGAGTGGAAGTTCCCGGCGTGCCCGCATCCCGGGCCCACCGAGTTCCTCTACTTCGCCTTCACCGTCGGCGTCTCCTTCGCCGCGTCGGATGTGGAGGTACAGAACCGCACGTTGCGCTGGCACGTGATGGTGCACTCGGTCATCAGCTTCTTCTACAACGCGGTCGTGCTAGCCGTCGCGGTCAGCATCATCACCGGCAAGTGACGTGGATGATGCTTAGTTGACCTTCGCCTCCAGCTCGATTGTCTGCGTCTTCTCCGCCCCGCCGCCCACCGTGTGCAGAATGTATTTGTGCTTGTAGGTTCCGGCGGAGCTGCTGCAGGCGAACGGGAATGATTGGCTGGACTTCTTGTCATAGGTGCCGAACAGTCCCGGCCCATCGATGGACACGAAGACCTGGTTGACGTTGACCGCTTCCCATTCGAGCACCGCGTCGTTGCCCCCGAAAGTCCCACCCGGCCCGCTGCTGGGGCACGACGGCTTGGTCTTGACCCGGAAGTAAAGGATTGTCGGCCCGGTCGGCGGGGCGGTGGTGGCCGGGCTGCTCTTCGGCGTCGAGGTCGGCGAGTTGGTCGCCGTGGCGGTGGCCGCGCCGGTCGGTGCTGCCGTCGGCGTCAGCACCGTGTCCAGGGTGGGCGTGGCCGAAGGGGTCTTGGAGGTGCAGCCGGTGAGGGCGAGCAGGGTGGCGGCAGCAGCGAGCGCGAGGCGGCGGGTCATGCGCCGAGGGTAGGGCCGCAGCCTCCCCACCGCCCCAATATCGTCGCGAACTTGACCAGCCGATCAGTTCCCGACCGTGTGCTCAAAGTCGACATCGGTGCCGCCGATGACGTCGATGACGTTGGGCCGCAACGAAACGAGCGGATTCAGCTGGCGATTGTCGGCCTGGTTCTGCGCCGTGGCCAGCAGGCCGGCATCGTAGGTGAGCACGTCGACGAGGATCGTCTCGGCGTCGGCCATGTCCTGCTTCAGCTGGGTGATCGCCGCATTCATCGAGTCCAGTACGCCTTGCACGTTGCCGCCGCCGACCTCGACCCCGGCCGAATCCGCGCCCAGGCTCATCGCGTTGCCCAGCACGGCCAGCGGCACGGTGAGGACGGGTCCGCCACCGTACATTGCGGCCAGGATCCCGACGACCAGGGCGGCGATGCTGAACATTACGGCCGCGGGGGTTCCGCCGCCGGGCAGCGCGTTGAGCGCCACGATCATGCGGTCACCGATCTCGATGATCTTCGCCCGGCTCTCGGTGAGGATCTTCTCGTACCCCTCCAGCACCGTGGCGAACTCGGCGACGAGCGCCACCTGGTTGTGCCGGATCTGGGTCAGCGGGCCGAGGAAGTTGAGCCGGAACGCCTCGGCGGCCGAGCCGTACCACTCCGCCGTATTGGAGTGGATCTCGTCGATGTAGCCGAGGGCGGGGTCTTCGGTGTTGGTCTGGAAGCTTCCGGTGATGTACCGAAGGCTGTCGCGCATAGCCGCGACCCGCTCCGGATCCGGCTCGGTGAACCACACGAACTCGGGCCGAATGGTCGACGCGACCACGTCGGCGAGGGCGGCGAGCGGTTCCGGGTCTATAGCGATCTGGACAGGTATGGGGTCGCCCGGCATCGGCTGGATGTAGGGCATGCTGACCGGCTGGTACAGCTCGTCGAAGTACTTCTGGCGCACGAGCGCGGCCACCTCATCGGCCTTGGCGAGAATTTCCGCGTTGGTCGTCATCGGACCGGCACCTCGATTCCGTCCGGGCCGACCTGGGTCACGATCGGGTCGCCGGGCTGCTCGACCTCGACCGGGCCTGGGTCCTGTGGCAGCTCGGGGTCGGCCTGGTAGCTGGTGATCTGTTCCTGCATGAGGGTGGAGGCCTCCTGATCGACTTCCGCGTAAGCGTTGGCGATCGAGCACAGCGCGTCCCCGGCCATATCGATGGTGGTCGCCATGTCCGCAAAGAGGGTGACCAGGCTGTCGCGCAGCGCCTGCCAGGGCGCGGCTACCGGGCTGGCCACGCCAAACCGGTTGAATGCCTGGGATTCCTGGAATCCGGTGTTGTGAAGGTCCTGATTGTCTTGCTCATAGACAGTGGCTATCCGGGGTAGCAGGACCTTGCCCGAACGCCAGAGCCGGAACAGGTCTACGCCGAGTTCGGTGTCACTCACAGCCACGAAGGATTCCATCGATGTCACGATTTCGGCAGCGTTCAACTGCGGAACGTTAGGGAGAGCGCTCTCCAATTCAGACTCATTCGGGCTAGCCGGGGATCTTGGCTGGAGCATAAGTCCTGAACAGCGACCTCTTGACGAATCAAATCATTTGAATGATTCTGGCTGTTGGAGAGCGCTCTCCAAGTGTTATCCAAGAGGCCCGATGGCGGCTCGGGCGTGGTTTCCGTCCCTTTAGGAGCTGTTATGTTCCCAGTCCGGAGATCGATCGGCGCGGTCATCGCGGTCGCCGTCGTTTCGATCGCCACCTACACAGTGGTGCTGGCACCGCTCGCCCAGGCCGCCGGCCCCCTTATCTCCCAAGGCAAACCCGCTACCGCCTCGTCGGTCGAGAACGGAGGCAGCCCGGCCGCGAACGCCTTCGACGGCAATACCGGTACCCGATGGTCGAGCGCGTTCAGCGACCCGCAGTGGCTCCAGGTCGACCTCGGCGCCACGGCCGCGATCGATCAGGTCATCCTCATCTGGGAAGCCGCCTACGCCACGGCCTTCCAGATCCAGACCTCGCCCAACGGCGCCGCCCCCTGGACCACCATCTATTCCACGACGACCAGCACAGGTGGCACGCAAACCCTCGCCGTCACCGGCAGCGGCCGCTACGTGCGCATGAACGGCACCGCCCGCTCGACCGGCTGGGGCTACTCGCTGTGGGAGTTCCAGGTCTTCGGCACCATCGGCGGCGGTCCCACCCCGAGCCCCACCCCGAGTACGGGTCCGGGCGGGCCGGTCATCTCCGAGTTCAAACAGGTCGCGGCCTCCTCCTGGGAGGGCGGCAACGCACCCGCCGCGGCGCTCGACGGCCGGCTCAACACCCGCTGGTCGAGCCTGTTCAGCGATCCGCAGTGGCTGCGGATCGACTTCGGTGGCACCGCCACCATCAACCGCGTGGTGCTCAATTGGGAGGGCGCCTTCGCGCGCGGCTACCGGCTCGAAACGTCCAACGACGCCAACACCTGGACCACGATCTATTCCACCACCACCGGCCCGGGTGGGGTGGAGACCCTCAATGTCAGCGGCACCGGTCGATATCTGCGCTTCTACGGCACCGCTCGGGCGACCGGTTATGGCTATTCGCTGTGGGAGCTTCAGGTGCAGGGCAGCGTCGACACCGCCGCCTCTACGCCGCCGATGCTCTCCGGCCCGACCCGTCCGCCCGGCACCACCGGGCAGTTCGCCCTCTCCGCGCCCGGCGACGGGGCGATGGTGACCACCACCCGGCGGCCGGCCCTGTCCTGGGCAGCCGTTTCGGGCGCGGTGCGCTATCAGGTCTGGATCAACATCAGCCGCACCGATTACGACTTCACCCAGTCGGGCAACCTGCTCGACTTCTACACCAAGGTCGCCGAACCCACCGGCACCGGCTACACGCCCAGCTGGGATCTGCCCGACCGGTGGACCTACAAGTGGTACGTCACCTCGGTTTCCGGCTCAGGTGCGACGACCACCTCGAACATCCGCAGGTTCAGTGTCTACGTGCCCACGCTGGAGACCGTCGCCGATGGGGTGAACATCGTCAACGGCAGCCGCGATCTGAGCCGCAACGGCGCGATCGAGCCCTACGAAGACTGGCGGCAGCCGGTCGAGACGCGGGTCAGCGACCTGCTGGGCCGGATGACGCTGGAGGAGAAGGCCTACCAGATGTTCTACAACGCCCAGGCCTTCAACCGGTCGGGGTGGCACTTCGGTCCGGCCCAGGCGCAGGATCTGCACAACACCATGCTCACCACGGCGACCACCCGCCTCGGCATCCCGTTCATCTCGGCCGGGGACACCATCACCGGGTACCAGACCACCTACCCGGCGCAGAGCGCGCTGGCGGCGGCCCGCAACTACCCGCTGGACTACAAGCTCGGTGACATGCAACGCCGCGAGCAGCTCGAGGTGGGCACGCGCGGGCTGCTGGGACCGCTGGCCGAGGTCGGCACGAAGGTGCTGTATCCGCGGATCCAGGAGGGCAACGGGGAGAACGCCGATGTGGCCGCCGCGCAGGTCCGTGCGCTCGTCGCCGGGCTGCAGGGCGGGCCCGAGCTGAACCCGCAGTCGGTGCTGGCCACGGTCAAGCACTGGCCGGGCGAGGGCGCGGGCGGTGAGGCGCTCATCGTGTATGACGCGGTCACCATCAAGTACCACATGATTCCCTTCCGGGCGGCGATGGAAGCCGGAGCGGTCAACATCATGCCGGGCTACGCCGGAAGCTCCTATTTGGACCCAGGCGGACCCGGCGCCGGTGACAGCGCGCCGATTCTGGCCTACCTGCGCCAGAACATGGGCTACACCGGGCTCATCACCACCGACTGGCTTCCCTCGGGGGCCTGGGTCGGCGCGGCCCGCGCCGGCTCGGACGTGATGGGCGGCGCTGACCCTGGCGCGGCCGGGTTCTCCATCACCACCTTCGCCAACACCGTTGGCGCGGCTCGCATCGACGATGCCGTGCGGCGGGTGCTGCGGCTGAAGTTCCAGCTCGGCATCTTCGAAAACCCATACGGCGACCCGGTCAACGGCCCGTACAGGTTCCACACCCCCGCCTACACCGCGCTGGCCAACCAGGCAGCCCGCGGGGCGATGACGTTGCTGAAGAACACCACGGTGCTCCCGATCCGGCTCAACCCGGGTGACAACATCGTGGTAGCCGGCCCGCGCGCGGCCGACGGCAACGCGTGTTGCATGTGGACCAGCTATTTCCACTCCGAACACGGATCGCGCAACATAATCGAGGCGATCAGAGCGCGGGCGACAACCGCGGGGGTCAACGTTTACCAGGACAGCGGCCCCGCGCCCAAGCTCGCCATCGTGGCCGTGGGCGAAGCCTCCTACACCCATGGCACCAACTGGGTGAAGGAACAGCCCTATCTTCCGCCGGACCAGCTTTCCATCATTCAGAACTTCCGCAACCAAGGGATTCCGGTGGTGGTCGTGCTGGTGATGCCGCGGCCCTATGTCATCACCGAGTGGCACGACCTCGTTCAGGCGATCGTCGTGACCTATCGCGGCGGCGAGGAGATGGGTCCGGCCCTGGCCAGTCTGCTCTTCGGCGACTACACGCCCAGCGGCAAGCTGCCCTGGCAGCTTCCGCGCAGCCTGGCCGATGTGCTGCGTCCCGGCGGCACGGACACCCCCGCTGACGCTGTCGAATTCTGGGACCTGCCATACGATCTGGGCGCCACGGCGGCGCAGCGCAACGAGATCCGCGCTCGCATCGACGCGGGTCAGACCGTGGCGACGACCTACGGCAACCCGCTCTACGCCTACGGCGCCGGCCGCACCGGCTGGTAGCCAACGAAACCCGGTTCCCCGCCTGATCCAGGCGGGGAACCGGAGTGGTGCTACACCACCCACCATTCCTGCGCGGTGGAACCGTTTTCGGTCCATAGTCGTACCCGATAATCCTGGGCGAACGGGGGAGCGTCGATTGCCCTCTTGTGCTGCCCCTCGTCGTAAGCCTTGGCGTTGAAGAAGAAGTAGCCCCCGTTGGGCCCGTTGCTCAGAATCCAGGACTGGCGCAGCGTTCCGGTGCGGCAGTCCCACTGCTCCAGGGTGGTGCCACTGCTGGTGCCGCCGCCCTTGGGCTCGAAGCACTTGCCGTTCTGCTCGCTGTGCAGGCGGTAGAGGGCGACCTCGACATAGCGGTTGCAGTTGCCGAGGAAGTCCTCATAGTCACAGATGAGTTTGTTGCCCTGGAACTCGAAGGTCCACCGGAACCACGGCTCAGGCCCGGCGTTGCAGGGGTAGTGGCCGATCGGCGTGCCGTTGGCCGATCCGCCGCCCACGAGCGCCAGGCACTCGTTGTACCGAACGTTGATGACAAAGCGCGGGCCGTCGATCGCGGTGGTGGCGAAGTCTGGCCGCTGCACGTCCGCTGCCTGCGCGGGCGAATAACCGAATGCCACCGAGGCCATCAGGCCCGCGATCGTGGCGAGAGCGACTGCGATTCTCTTCATGTGGGCACCGTAGGAGCCGTCGATTAGCCTGTTCTGTGTCAGTCCTTAGCCGAGGCGACCAGCGTCGCCTCCCGCTGAACACTCTCCGCGAAGGTGGCCAGCAATTCGTAGCCGTTGCGGCGAGCCGTTGCCAATGCCATTTCTATGTTTCGGTTCCCAGGTCCAGCCTGCCCGGTGCGCAACTGGGCCGCAGCCAGCCCAATGAGCGCCTCGGTCTGCAGGTATTCGTTGCCCACCAGGTGCGCTATTCGCAACGCGCCCTGGTAGCCGTCGACGGCCAGCGAGTACTGGCCCATGCGGTGGTGCAGGCTGGCGCGGGTGGCCAGGGCGCCGGACTCGAGCCGCCGGTCACTGTTGACCCGGGCCAGGTCGACAGCGGTCGCGGCCAGATCGAAGCCGTGGGTGTGCCGTCCGGTCTCCCGATAGGTGCCGGCCAGGGCGCGCAGAGTGTCGCCTTCGGAGTTGCGATCGCCGATCGAGCGGATCTTCGTGAGCGCCTCTTCGAGCGCCGCCACCGACTCGTCCAGCCGACCCTGTGCCCGGTACACCTCGCCGAGATAGGTGAGGGTTCTCGCTTCGCCGCTTGGTGATTCGACCTTGCGGTGCAGGTTGAGGGCCAACGTGTAGTGCTTCTCGGCCAGATCCAGCTTGCCCTGCCCGAAATAGGCCAGGCCCAGGTTGCCCAGCGCGGTGGCCTGGCTCGCCGGCATCCCCATCTCCTCGTGGCGCGCCAGCGCATCGCGATAGTGGGCGACAGCCTGATCCAGCCTGCCCAGCGCCCAGTGCAGGTTGCCCAGGTTTCCCAGCGCCGCCGATTCGCCGGCCGCCCAGCCGACCTGGCGGGCCAGCCGCAGCGCCGAGGTGAACTCGTCGATCGCCTCCGGGTGCTTTCCCTGAACCCAGTGCAGGGTGGCCAGCCCGGTGTGCGCGGCCGCCTGTCCGGAAAGGTCCTCATCCGCTTTGGCGGCGGCGAGCCCGGCTTCGGCGATCGTGCGCCACTCGAGGATGTGCATCCGTAGATACAGGTATCCGCGCAGGGTGTCGGCCAGCCGCCAGGCCACCGTGGGCGATCCGTGGACTGCCGCGTGGGTCACCACCGCCACCAGGTTGGCCCGTTCGGCGTCCAGCCAGGCCGCGGCGTCGTCGGCGTCGGCAAACGGGCTTTCGGCCGGGTTTTGCGCGGCGGGCAGCCGCAACACGTAGGGGTACATGCGGTCGGCGGCCGCGACCGCGGTTACCTGATAGTGGTCGTAGAGCCGCTCGGTCGCGGCCCGCCGCTCGTCCTCGGTTTCGGCCTGCCCGGCTTGCGCGGCCGCGTATTCGCTGAGCAGATCGTGCAACCCGTACCGGCCGCGGTCGGGCTCTTCCACCAGGTGCGCCGCGACCAGGCTGGTGAGCAGCTTCTGCGCCTCGGCGACCGGAAGCTGGGCCAGAGTGGCCGCCACCTCCACCGTGAACTGAGGCCCTGGAATCAGGCCGAGGAGCCGGAACAGGTGCCGGGAAGGGACGGGAAGGCTTGCGTAGGAAAGGTCGAAGGCCGCTCGCACGGTAGCCTCCGGATCCCCGTCGACCTGCAGTGCGGCGAGGCGGCCGCCCTGCGAGAGAAGGTCTACATAGTCGGCAATAGTCATCCCGCGCTGGCCCATCACGTTGGCGGCGGCGATGCGCAGCGCCAGCGGCAGGTGCCCGCAAAGCTCGGCGAGCCGGGTCGCGACCGGCTCAGACGCGACCACCCGCTGTCGCCCCATCAGCAATGCCAGCAGGCCCTGCGCCTCGACGGCCGCCAGCACACCCAGGTTCAGCCGCACCGCGCCGTCGAGGGCGACCAGGCCGTCGAGGCGGTCGCGGCTGGTCACCAGCACCAGGCAGCCGGGACTGTTGGGCACCAGCGGCCGCACCTGCGCCGGGCTGCTGGCGTTGTCCAGCAACACCAACAGCTTGCGTTCGGAGAGCAGGCTGCGATAGAGGGCCGCGGCTTCGTCCACATCAGACGGGATCTGGGTGGCCGGAACCCCCAGCGCGCGCAGGAATCGGCCAAGCGTCTCGGCCGGCTCAAGCGGTGTTCCGGGCGCGTAGCCGCAAAGGTTGGCATAGAGCTGACCGTCCGGGAAGTGATTGCGCACCCGATGTCCCCAGTGCACCGCAAGCGCGGTCTTGCCCACCCCCGCCGTGCCCGCGATGACCACCTTCGCCGGGCGTTCCGAGGGCAGTAAATCGTTGAGCTGGCCCAGGTAATCCGCTCGTCCGGTGAAGCCGGAAACATCTGCGGGCAGCTGCGCCGGCACCGCGGGGGCGCTGGAGGAGACGCGCGGCCGCCGCGGCGGCGGGACCAGCCGCGGGTCCTCGGTGAGGATCGCCGAGTGCAGCTCGCGCAGGGGGAGATCGGGCTCGATGCCGAGCTCGTCGACCAGCATTCTGCGCGCGTTCTTGTAGGCGTCGAGCGCCTCGGCCCGCCGCCCGCACCGGTGCAGAGCAAGCATCAGGTGGGCCCACAGCCGTTCCCGGAGCGGATTTTCGCGGGCGAGCCCGGCCACCTCGTCGACCACTTCGGCGTGCCTGCCCAGCTCGATCTGGGCACCCAGAAGATCTTCCAGCACGGACAGCCGGGTCTGGTTGAGCCGGGTGGATTCGGCCGCCACCGTCGGGCACGCCGGGACATCGGCGTAGGGCAGCCCGCGCCACAGCGCGAGTCCCTCGGTCAGCTCGGCGTCGGCCGACTCCAGGTCTCCGCTGGCCAGGCTCCGCCTGCCCCGCTCGGTCACCGCCTCGAACGTTCTCACGTCGAGATCGTCGGCGGCGATCACCAGCTGGTAGCCGCGTCCCCGGGTGACCAGGAGGTCGCGCTCGGTGTCGGACAGCAGCTTGCGCAGCCGGAACACGTATCCGTGCACCGTTGCCAATGCCGTCGACGGCGGCTGTTCGCCCCAGATCTCGTCGATGAGCCGGTCGGTCGAGACCACCTGACCTGCCTCGATCAACAGAATGGCCAGGACGGCTCGCTGCTGCGCCGCCTGTATCGGCGACCAGGTAACCCCGTCCCAGACGCGCATTGAGCCAAGTACACGGAACCGCATGACACCGACCTAAGCAAGTCCGACGCCAACCGATACAGCCGTCAACTAAGAGCCAGCTTAGAGCGTCGCTCTACTTTGCTCACTATTAGGCAACCCGCTCCATAAGGAGGGAAAATGCGTCGCTGGATTACGGCTGTCACCACGATGATCATGTTGCTGTCGGCGTCATTGTGGGTCTCGACGCCGGCCGCGGCCGAACCCAACACGTTGACCGTGGTGAGTTCGGCCTCCTACTTCCGCAACACCGTCTCGATGGGATCCCTGGTCAGCCTGTTCACCAGCCAGCCGCTAACCGGTGCCCCGGACAAATATTTCGATCCGTGGGTGACCGATGGCCCCGGCGGCATCTACGTGCTGGCGAACTGTGCCGACGAGGAACACTTCATGAAGCTGCCGATCCTCTACATAGGACGCTTTCAGGTCAACGCCTACATCCCCAACGCGATGGGCCCTGAGCCGTGGGGCACCTGCGCCTACTCCGGTCCGGCCACCTTCGTGCTGCAGCCAGCCGCCGGTTACGGGACTTATCTGGTGAGCAACCTCGTCACCGTCGCCACCCACCCAGGCATCTTCTCGGCCGGCCCAGCGCCCAGCGGCAAGCATGTCGCCGCGGGCGCGGAGAAGGATCTGATCGACTGCAGCAACCTCGTTCCGGCCAATCCAGCCCTGTGCCGGACCCGCACCGGCGGCGTACCCGCCGAACTGATCCTCTACCTCACCGGGTCGGAGTGGTACCTGTGCGGTTCCTGCCCGCCCGAGGGCCTCATCTTCGAGCTTGCGCCCGTCGCCAACGGGGTGATCGGAGCCTATGTGCCGCAAACCTTGCTACGGCTCGAACGCAACAGCAACGGCCTGGAGATGGCCCGTGTCCGGCTGCGCACAGATGTCTCGCCCGGGGAGAACCGCCTGCGGGTGCGCAACTCCGTCAGCCCCGACATCCCGCAGCCGTTGCCGATCTGGTTCGGCCTGCCCACCTGAGCGTGCCGCATTGGGGAGCCCGTCCACCCAGTACTAGGACGGGCTCCGTGCGGCGACCGTAACCGGGCGCGATGAGCTGACGCTAAGTTCACGCTGAGCCGCGTCTGCGCCGGCCCTCCCGGCCCATGTGATCGGGCACCCGCGCCCAGTGCTTTTCCAGATCGTCCATGATGGTCTCGTACTCGGCCGTGCGCTGCGCTTTGAGCCGCGCCCTGCCCACGGCCAGGTTCGCCTTGGCGTCCTCGGCCCAGCCTTCGGCGTCGGCCGCGTCCTCGGCGCGGCGGGCGCCGTAGCGCAGCTCGCCGAGTTTGAGGTTGGCGCTGACCAGCCGGTCGTAGGTGGTCGTCGAGGAGGTGAACTTCGCCAGGGCCGGTGCCAGATCGACCAGAATGAACAGCGCGCGCACCGCCCAGATGCCCAGAGCCAGGGCAAGATGCTTGGCCGACAACAGGTTCAGTGCCTCGATGCGTTCCAGCAGCCCGACGTCGCCGCGTCCTTGACTCCACCGCTGCACCTGCTCGTCCACGTACTGGTCGCGTTTGGCCGCCCACGCCGCGCTTTCCGCTTGGATCTCGTCGGAGAGCTTTTGCACCTCGCCACGGCGGGCGGTCACGTCGGCGAGGAGCTGATCCATGTGATGGCTGGCCCAGTAGGCGTCGGCGGTGGCGTAGAGCTGGCGGCAAACCGGCCCGAACCCGTAGTGTCCGGTTGATCCGTTGCAGTCATTCTTGGCCGCGTCCACCAGTTTGGTGTGTTCGGCGGTGTTGGTGGCCAGCTCGGCTTCCATGACCGTTAGTTGCGTCTTCTTCTGATCGCGTTCGGTGGCAAGGGATCTGACCCGGTCCGGCAGCGGGATCGGGTACAGGGCACAGTCCACCCCGTTCACCACCGGCGCCTTCGTCGGCGCCGGCGTCGGAGCGGCGGTCGGGGCGGCCGATGGCCCAGCCGATGCGCCCGGAATCGGGGCGACACCCGCACCGAGCCCCGCGATGCTGCCCAGATCGGGGTTGCAGGCCATCCAGTTGCCGCGGTAGGCCTTGAGCTCCTCGGCGCGAACCTCATGCACCTTCTGTTCCACCGCGGTGTTGAAGACGGCCAGCACCAAGGGTTCGGCGATGACGATGCCGAAGACGAAGGCCATGCCCATCCGGACCACGATGGTGGGCACCTTCTGCCAGCGATGCTCGGGCACCGGCGCCGACACGATCCAGCGGTCGAAGTTGAGGATCAGCAGGAACCAGAGCGCGGCCAGCAGCCACACCAAGGGGGAGCGGGTGCCGAAGGCGAGGCTGAGCGCGATGCCCATCGAGACGAAGGCCATCAACGCGGTGAACAGAACCGTTCCCCCCAAACCGGTGTAGCGGGGGCGTTCCTGCGGCACCCAGGCCAGCAGCCTTTCGTCGGAGCCGGCGAAGCGGCGCAATAGCCGGCCAACATTCCATTTGCCCGGCAGCGGATCCGGTTCCGGCTGCCCTGAGATTTTGCTGAAGATTTCTTGTGGGTACCGGAAAAGGCCAGGCTCTGTCTCGGCGGCCGCGGGCTGGTGCGGCTCCGGTTGGTAATCGTCGGGGTCCACTCGGTGCGGGGAGGGCATGGTTTCCGTCCTCGGATTTCGGCGGTGGCTAGCTGACGTCGACCTTGACGAAACCCAGCTCGATGCGCATCCCCGGGATCTCCGGCGGCTGAACACTGAATTGGGCGCTAATGCGTTGCTGGATCAGCAGGTAGGTCTCGTGCAGCCGGTCGGGGCTGCTGGGCGCGGCAAGCCGGCGAAGCCGTGAACTCTGGGCAAGGTAGCCGTCAAGCGCGCTCTGCAGATCGTGCAGGTGCAGCTGGGCCACGGCGGCCGGCTCGACGACCTGACAGCGGAAGCTGACCCGCACCTGGCAGGCGATGGCGCCCGGTGGCGGGGTCATCTCGATGCTGACCTGGACCAGGCGCGGGCTCATGTCGACGATCGAAACGGAGGTCGCGGCGCGCACCTTGGCCTGGCCCGGTTCGGGAAGATAGCGCCCTTTCACGGCGAAAACCCGCACCGTGCCCGGCTGGGTGGGCGGGAGGGTCACCTCGCGCTGGCGAAGCCTGGACCAGCCGAGCCCCACCGGCTCCAAAGCGTGCTCGCTGAGCACGGGGAATGAGTCAGCCATGGGCGGCTCGCCCATCCTCGTCTGAACAGAATCCCTGGCGCACCTTGCCGAGTGTAGGCGGCGTCCCTGAATACGGCGTCCCGATGGGAGGTAAGCCTCCAAACCCGACAGATTACCTGTATTTCCGTCAACAGCGTCCTATCGGGATGCCAGCCGCCGGTAGTTGATTTTGTAACGTGTTCTAATTTTGTCGGTGGATGCTCTGGTGTAGCGGTATCGGCTCTTGCTAATCTCCACCGCATGATTTCCACAGTTGTCTGGGGAACCGGCAACGTAGGTCGCGCGGCCATTCGCGCCGTCGAGGCACATCCAATGTTGAAACTCGTTGCAATACTGGTCCACGACGCCGAAAAGGTGGGCCGAGACGGGGGCGACCTTGGCGACCTCGGCCACCCACTGGGAATCGCGGCCACCGATGATATCGACGCGGTGTTGGCCGCCGGCCCGCAGGCCGTGGTCTACGCGGCGTCGGGGGAGATCCGCCCCGATGAAGCCCTCGACGACATCGTCAGGGCCATCCGAGCCGGAGCCGTGGTGGTCACCCCCTCCATCTATGCGCTCTATGACCAGCGCAACGCGCCCGACTACCTGCGAGAGCCGGTGCTCGCCGCGATCGGCGAAGCGGGCGGCTCGCTGTTCGTCTCCGGTGTCGATCCGGGCTGGGGCAACGATGTGCTCCCGCTGCTCATCAGCGGGCTGGGCTCCACCGTGGACGTGATTCGCTGCCAGGAGATCTTCGACTATTCCACCTACGACCAGGAGAACTCGGTCCGATATCTGGTCGGGATGGGCCAGCCGATGGAATACGAGCCGCCGATGCTGGCCCCCACCGTGCCGACCATGGTGTGGGGCGGGCAGATCCGGCTGATGGCCAGGGCGCTCGGCGTCGAGCTCGACGACGTGGTCGAGACCGTTGACCGCCGTCCGCTGGAGACCAGCGTGAGCACCACGTCGATGGGCGAGTTCGAGGCCGGCACCCAGGGGGCGCTGCGCTTCGAGGTGCTAGGCATCGTGGATGGCCGGCCCCGCATCGTCATCGAGCACGTCACCCGCATCCACGCCTCGTGCGCGCCCGACTGGCCCACACCTCCCACCGGCGACGGCGCCCATCGCGTGATCATCGAGGGCCGCCCACGCATCGAGGTCACGGTGGAGGCGACCGATGAGGGCGGCAACCGCTCCGCGGGAGGCAACGCCACCGCGGCCGCCCGGCTGGTGAACGCCATCGACTGGCTGGTGGAGGCAGCGCCCGGGTTCTATGACGCGCTCGATGTCCCGCTTCGCCCCGCGGTCGGCAAACTAGGAAGGACCCAACCATGAACATCGACATTCCCGAAGGCAAGGACGCTATCGCCTATGTGTGGGGCGAGATGGTCCCCGGCATCGGAGTCGCCGCGGCCGCCTTCTCCCTGTCGGTGTACGAGTACTCGACCCTCGGGCTGCGTGAGTTCGAAGCCGCGCGCCTGCGGATAGCGCAGATCAACGGCTGCCTGTTCTGCTTGGACTGGCGCACGGAACGCGACGGGCAGATGGTCGAGGAGGAGTTCGCCGACGCGGTGACCGACTGGCGCACCACCGACAGGTTCGACGAGCGCACCCGAATGGCCGCCGAGTACGCCGAACGCTACGCGCTCGACCACCACGGCCTCGACGACGAGTTCTGGGCCCGCATGGGCGAGCACTACAGCCAGCTGGAAATCGTGGAGCTGAGCATGAGCATCGGCTCGTGGCTGGCGTTCGGCCGGCTCAACCACGTGCTCGGGCTCGACACGGTGTGCTTCCTGCCCCGCAGCGGGGCCGCCGCGCAAAGCTGATCGCCCCGCGGAAGACATCGCAGGTTCCCCGCCCGGCGCTGCCCTCGTGCTGCCCGCCGGCGGATCGGTGCGCCCCTGGACCGCCTGGCCCGTCATCGTCCACTTCGGACTGCCCGCAGCAAAGGTGGGCATGGATACGTGTTGACTTGACCCCGGGGTGAAGTTGTAACTTGTTCTCATTCCGTCCAGAGTGAGGAGCGTCCAATGTCAGACGCTACCATGCACAACAATGAAACCGACCGCGTGTCGCGCCGCGGTTTCATTGTGAGAACAGGTTCTATTCTTGGAGCCGTGACGCTTGGCGGGCAAGCAGTAGTCACGGCCCAGGCAAGCGCCGCCCCCGCCGCCGCGGGGGTCGGCGCCGAGGCCACCATCCCGGTCCTGGTCATCGGCACCGGCTACGGCGGCTCGGTCGCCGCGCTCCGATTGGCCCAGGCAGGCGTCAACGTGCAGATGTACGAGATGGGGATGGCCTGGGACACGCCGGGTTCCGACGGCAAGATCTTCTGCAACACGACCAGCCCCGACCAGCGCTCGTATTGGCTGCGGACGAAGACCAAGCAGCCGCTGAGCAACTTCCTGGGGTTCCCCATCGACAAGAACATCCCGCGCTACACCGGGATCCTGGATGCCGAGGAGATGGGCGGCATTATCGTGTACCAGGGCCGCGGGGTCGGTGGCGGCTCGCTCGTCAACGGCGGTATGGCGGTCACCCCCAAGCGGGAGAACTTCAGCGCGATCCTGCCCTCGGTGAACGCTGACGAGATGTACAACACCTACTACCCCCGGGCCAACGCGGCGCTCGGGGTGAACACCATCGACCCGGCGTGGTTCGAGACCACTGCTGCCTACCAGTACGCCCGGGTCGGCCGTAAGCACGCTCAGCGCTCAGGTTTCCCATTCGTCTTCGTGCCCGACGTGTACGACTGGGACTACATGAAGCAGGAGGCAGCCGGCACCGTTCCTAAGTCGGCGTTGGCCGGTGAGATCCTGTACGGCAACAACTACGGCAAGAAGTCGTTGCAGCGCACCTACATCGCTCAGGCCAAGGCGACAGGCCGAGTAACGATCTTCCCGCAGCACAGGGTGACCTCGGTCGCCCCGGCGGCGGGCGGGGGCTACAACGTCGTCATCGAGCAGATCAGCACCAGCGGAGACACGGTGGCCACCAAGAACGTGGTGGCGGCCAAGGTGTTCTTCGCGGCGGGAAGCGTGGGCACGAGCAAGCTGCTGGTCAAGCTGAAGGCCACCGGCGCGCTGCCCAACCTGAACGCCGAGGTGGGCCAGGGCTGGGGTGACAACGGCAACGTCATGTGTGGCCGTGCCAACCACCTGTGGGATCCGACCGGAAGCCTTCAGTCATCGATTCCGTGCAGCGGCATCGACAACTGGGCCGCGGGCGGTGCTTTCGCCGAAGTCGCACCGCTGCCGACCGGGATCGAAACCTACGCCTCGTTCTACCTGTCCATCACCAAGAACCCGAATCGTGCCCAGTTCTCCTGGAACGCCGCCGCGGGAAAGGTCGATCTGAACTGGCAGACCGCGTGGAAGCAGCCGTCCATCAACATGGCGAAGACGATCTTCGACAAGATCAACGCCAAGGAGGGGACGATTTATCGCACCGATCTTTTCGGGACGTACAAAATCTGGGGCGATCATCTGACCTACCATCCGCTGGGCGGGGCGGTGCTGAACAAGGCCACCGACAACTATGGTCGCCTGCACGGGTATCCGGGTCTCTACGTCATCGACGGCTCGCTGATTCCGGGTAACACCAGCGTCAACCCGTTCGTCACCATCACCGCGCTCGCCGAGCGCAACATCGAGCAAATCATCGCCACAGATCTGTAGTGGCTTGCGCAAGGGCCTGACAGCGTGGTCGGGCCCTTGCCGCATTCTACTTTGGACTATCGATCGTAATCGGCTCTAGTGGGCGCGGCGCGCGCTCGCCGGTCATCGCGTTCGGCGATACTGACAGTCTCCCCTCACCTTTCGCGGTGGGAAGCGGGATGCGGCGATGAGCATGGCCGAGCGAACCATACGGCTGCACCTTCAGGTGGAGGGCGTCGTGCAGGGCGTCGGGTTCCGGCCCTTCGTTTACTCGCTGGCGAAGTCCTGGCAGCTCTCGGGGGTAGTTGGCAACAACTCGCTGGGCGCGTTCGTGGAGCTTGAGGGCAGCGAAGACGCGGTGGCCGGGTTTCAGCGCGACCTGCGCCTGCAAGCGCCGCCGCTCGCGGTGATCGATCGGGTCACGGCGCGGGAGGTCACCCCGACCGGGCTGCAGACCGGGTTTCGGATCGCGGGCAGCCAGCTGGCCAGGCTCGGCCAGACGCAGATCGCCCCGGACTGCGCCACCTGTGCCGACTGCCTGCGTGAGCTGACCGATCCGGATGACCGCCGCTATGGCTACCCGTTCATCAACTGCACCAACTGCGGGCCACGGCTCACCATCGTGCAGGACGTGCCCTACGATCGGCCGCGCACGACGATGGCGGGATTCCCGATGTGCGAGCCGTGCCGGCGGGAGTACGACGATCCGGGCGACCGGCGATTCCACGCGCAGCCGGTCTGTTGCGCCGATTGCGGGCCACGGCTGCGGCTTTCCGGCTTCGAGGGCGGGCCGGGTGAGGTCATAGCGAAGGTGGCGCAGCTGTTGCGTGAGGGTCAGATCGTGGCGGTGAAAGGACTGGGCGGGTACCACCTCGCCGTGGACGCCACCTCGGACCGGGGCACCCGGACCTTGCGCCAGCGTAAACATCGCGACGAGAAGGCCTTCGCGGTCATGGTGAGCGACCTGGAAATGGCGCGTAGCCTGGCCGAGATCGCCCCGGCGGACGAGCTTTTGCTGACCAGCCCAGCGCGGCCGATCGTGCTGGTGCCCCGGCGAGAGCCAGCTGGGTTGGTGGCGGCGGCGGTTGCGCCGGGGCAGCGGCAGTTGGGGTTGATGCTGCCTTACACGCCGCTGCATGTGTTGCTGATGCGGGAGTTTGCCGGGCCGCTCGTGCTGACCAGTGGCAACGTTTCGGAGGAGCCTATTGCTTTTCTTGACGGGGATGCGCGGCAGCGTCTCGGCGGCATCGCTGACGCCTTCCTCACCCACGACCGGCCGATCCATCTTCGCGTCGACGATTCGGTGGCGCGCAGCTTCCGCGGCGAGCCGATGCTGATCCGGCGGTCCCGGGGCTATGCGCCCCGGGCGATCCGGCTTCCGGTCACCGCGGCGCGGCCGGTGCTGGGCTGCGGGGCGGAACTGAAGAGCACCTTTTGCCTCGCGCAGGGCGACAGCGCGACGCTATCGCCTCACCTCGGCGACCTGAAGAACTACGAGACGTTCCGGTCCTATGCCGACGGGATAACGCATCTAAGCCGGCTCGTCGGGATCAGCCCGGTGGTGGTGGCGCACGATCTGCACCCCGACTACCTGTCCACAAAGCACGCGCAGGAGCTGGCCGAGAGCGGGCTGGAGCTGGCCGGCGTTCAGCACCACCACGCCCACATCGCCTCCTGCCTGGTCGACAACGGGTCGCCCGGCCCGGTCATCGGGGTGGCCTTCGACGGCACCGGCTATGGCACCGATGGCACGCTGTGGGGCGGCGAGTTCCTCGTGGCGGACCTCGTTCAAGCGCGCCGAGCCGGGCATCTGGCCGCGGTGCCGATGCCGGGCGGCGAGTCGGCGGTGCGGCAGCCGTGGCGGATGGCGGCCGCCTATTGCGCCCAGCTGGCGGCGACACCCGCTGTGGCGCAACGGTATCCGCGGGAGTGGGAGGCGGTGACCAGGCTGGCCGGATCCGGGTTCGCGGCCCCGCCCACCTCGAGCGCGGGCCGGCTCTTCGACGCGGTGGCCTGCCTGGTGGGAGTACGCGACGAGGTCAGCTATGAGGGACAGGCGGCGGTGGAGCTGGAGCAGCTGGCCAACCAGGCGGCTCGTGGCTGGTACCAGTCAGAAATAAGAGAATTCGGAGAGATGCCGTTTCAGATTCGTGGGGCCGATCTGGTCGCCGCGGTCCTCGCGGACCTGGAGCGCAATGTGCCGGCCGCGGACATCGCGATGCGCTTCCATCGCGGGCTGGCACTGTCCATTGCCGACGGTTGCCAGCTGATCCGGGAAACGTCCGGGCTGGGCACGGTCGCGCTGTCGGGTGGCGTGTTCCAGAACGTGCTGCTGCTTGAGCTGGCTGTGGCGCACCTGGAGCGGCGGGGGTTCAAAGTGCTGACCCACCGCCGCATCCCAGCCAACGACGGCGGCATCAGCATCGGCCAAGCCGCCATCGCCGCCACCCGCGACGCGGGGTCAGCAGATGCGAGGTAGGGGGTCGCCGATGAGGACGTCGACGATGCGGGTGCCGCCGAATTCGGTCTTCAGCAGGACGAGGCCGGGCGGGTCGGCTACTACGCGGCCGATGATCGCGGCGCCGGTGCCCAGGGGGTGTGCCCGCAGGGAGGCAAGGGCCGCATCGGCTTGAGCGCCTTCGACGAAGGCGACGAAGCGGCCTTCGCAGGCGAGGTAAAGCGGGTCGATGCCGAGCAGTTCCGCCGCGCCCCGAACCTCGGCTCGCATGGGGATGGCGCGTTCGTCGAAAACGACAGCGACGTCGGCCGCGCGGGCGATTTCGTTGACGATGGTGGCCACGCCGCCGCGGGTGGCGTCGCGCAGGCAGCGCACCCCATCGACGGCCGTGAGCAGATCGGCGACGATCCCGTGCAGTGGGGCGGTATCTGAGCAAAGGTCACTGTCGATGTCGAGCTCGCCACGGGCGAGCATGACGGTGACGCCGTGTTCGCCGATCGGGCCGGAGATGAGGACGGCGTCGCCCGGCTTGACCGCGTCGGCCGTAAGCGCGAACGGGTGCTCGATGACGCCGATGCCGGCGGTATTGAGATAGCAGCCATCGGCCTTGCCGCGCTCGACGACCTTGGTGTCGCCGGTGACGATCTGGACGCCGGCGGCGTTCGCGGCGCGGGCCATCGAGGCGACGACGCGTGTCAGCGACTCGAGCGGAAAGCCCTCCTCGAGGATGAAACCGGCTGACAGGTAAAGCGGACGGGCCCCGGCCATGGCGAGATCGTTGACGGTGCCGTTGACAGCGAGGTCGCCGATGTCGCCGCCCGGGAAGAACAGCGGGCGCACCACGTAGGAGTCCGTGCTGAAGGCCAGCCGCGCGTTGCCAATACCGAAGACGGCCTGATCGGACAGGGGCTCGAGCAGCGGGTTGCGGAAGGCCTCAAGAAAGACGGCGTCGGTGAGGGTCTGGCTGGCTTTGCCACCCGCGCCGTGGGCGAGGGTCACCCGCTCATCGGTGATCTTCGCCTTGCGACGGCGTGCCTTGTCTATCCGGTCCAGGACACGCAACTCCAGCTCGCCGGTGGTGGTCATCGTGAGATCACCGCCAGCGGCGAACCCGCCTGCTGTAGGCGTTCGCGGCTGAACCGGCCGAAGTTGTAGTAGGCGGCGCAGGCGCCCTCGGGCGAGACCATACAGGTGCCGATCGGCGTCTCCGGGGTGCACGCGGTGCCGAACACCTTGCACTCCCAAGGTTTGAGCACCCCCTTGAGCACCTCCCCGCATTGGCACGCCTTGGGATCGGCCACCCGGACCCCGGGCAGTTCGAAGAGCCGTTCGGCATCGAAGGCGGCGTACTTTTCCCGCACCTGCAGCGCGGAGTGCGAGATGAAGCCGAGCCCACGCCACTCGAACTGGGGTCGCAGCTCGAACACCTCGGTCAGCACCGACAGCGCCTTGGCGTTGCCCGCCCAGGCCACCACCCGCGAATACTGGTTCTCGATTTCGCTGCGGCCCTCGCTGAGCTGCACCATCAGCTGGTAGATCGACTGCAGGATGTCCAGCGGCTCGAATCCGGCCACCACCAACGGTTTGGCGTGCTGGGCAGCGATGAAGTCGTAAGGCGTGCAGCCGATGACCGTCGACACGTGACCGGGGCCGAGGAATCCGTCCAGCCGCAGGTCGGGGGAGTCGAGGATGGCTTTGATGGCGGGGATGATCGTGACGTGGTTGCTGAAGACGGAGAAGTTCGTCAGCCCATCGCGCGCAGCTCGCAGCACGGTCATGGCCGTGGACGGGGCAGTGGTCTCGAAGCCGATCGCCATGAAAACCACCCGCCGGTCGGGGTTCTGGCGGGCGAGTTTGAGGGCGTCCAGCGGCGAGTAGACCATGCGGATGTCGCAGCCGGCCGCCTTGGCGTCCAAAAAGGAGCGACTCCCACCCGGTACCCGCATCATGTCTCCGAAGGAAGCCATGATGACGCTGGATTGCTCGGCGAGGTGGATGGCATCGTCCACGCGGCCCATCGGGATGACGCACACCGGGCAGCCCGGTCCGTGGACCAGGGTGATGGCTTCCGGCAAATAGTCCTCGATGCCGTGCTTGTAGATGGTGTGGGTGTGGCCGCCGCACACCTCCATGAACTTGTATTGCCGTCCCGGCTCACACAGCTGCGCTATCCGGGCGGCCAATGCCCGCGCCTTGTCGGCGTCGCGGTACTCATCCACGTACCGCATCGGGCACCTCCGCCTGCTGCTCGTCGAGGATGGCCGACGATTGCAGCGCCATCAGCTCATCGGCATAGGCGTCGCCGATGTCCTCCAGGAACTGAAGCGCCGCCTTGGCCTCGGTCTCGTCAATCTTGGAAAGCGCGAACCCGACGTGGATCAGAATCCAGTCACCGATCTGGATATTTTCCTCGTCGAGCAGGCCGATGTTGATGACGCGGCGCACACCGCTGACGTCAACCCGGGCCAGGTCTGGATGTTCGGTCATGAGCTCGAGGACCTGACCGGGGATGCCAAGGCACATCTGTGTTTCACGCGCCGATCGGGGAGGGGACATGGGTGTGGCCGTCGCCGGACTCGTGAATCGGGTCGTTGGCGGGCTGGTGCACCCCGGCCGCGAGCCGGATCGATTCCAGCATCAGCTCATCGCCGCCGACGAGGGTGAGCGACGTCCCCGCGCACTGCGGGCACGCGGGCAGCAGCTCGGTTCCCTGTGCCTGCGCCGCACAGCTGTCGCAGTTCATCCGCACCGGCATGGTGGTGATGGCGACGCGGGCGTTCTGGGCCACCGTGCCCGTGGCGGCGAAGGCGAAAGCCTGGTTCATGGCCTCGTCCTGTACCCGGTGCAACGCGCCGATGCGCAGCCGCACCTCGGTCACCGGCCGCCCGGCCGCCCGGCGCTGGACCGCTTCGAGAATCGACTGACACAGCCCGAACTCATGCATGGTGTGTGGTGCCTTTCTGTTTCAAGCGATGATTGGGTCTTCACGCCGGGCGTGAAGCTGCAGGGCGAGGTCGCGAACCAGGAGAACCGCGCCGTCGACGGCCGCGGCGACCGCGGGGCTCAAGCCCATCCGCTCGCCGAGGTCGGCCGGCTCGCAACCGACGACATAGAGGTGTTTTACGGTGCCGCCCAGCGCTTTGAGGAGGGCGAAGACCGTGTCCGGCGACATCGAATGGGCGTCCATGGCCGGGGCTTCGGAGGCCGGCAGATCGTCCAGGTCCGGCTCGATCAGGTAGACCTCCCCGGGCTCGCCGCCGCGCTGCACGGCGTCGACGAGGATCAGCCCGTCGTAGCCGTCGAGCAGCTCGTAGGCCAGGTGCATGCCGCGGATTCCGAAGTCGCGCACCTTGATGCCTTCCGGCAGCGGCGAGCCCGGATGCGTGGAAAGCCGGCTGGCCACCTCCACCCCGAAGCCGTCGTCGCCCAGGAAGATGTTGCCGACCCCGGCCACCAGAATGCCGTTCACGCGTTGTCTCCCAGAAGCTCTACCTCTTCCGGGCTGAAATACAGGTAGCGGCCTTGCCACTGGAGCAGGTCACCGGCGGGATCGTCCTCCAGCGTCACGGCGAGATGGGTGGCACCGTCTACATCGGACAGAACGGCTTCGACAAGCGCGGTGCGGTCGCGCAGGAACATGTCCTGGGCATCTGTACCGCTTTCGCGTGGGCGCAGCCGCACCCGGCTGCCACGGCCGGCCTCACCGCCGGGCACGGCGATCCGATCGGTTTCCGGTGACACCGAGCTGTCCGCGCCCGGGTCCCACCAGGGGACCGGGACGGTGGCGGCCTCCGGTTCGCCGACGCGGCGCAGATAGCGGATGGCGCCGTGCAGACGGTCGAGCAACTCCGGCGGCATCGACTCGACGCGGTCGATGATTTCGGCCGAGCGCGCGTCGGTGGCCCGCGCCTCGTGCTTCTCGTCATCGGTGAGCGTCAGCGTGCGCAGCACCAGCATCTCGTCCATCTCGGTGGCGTCGCACAGGTCCCCGGGACTTTCGGGGGCGATCTGCGGGTAGTCGTACAGGATGATGGGCGAGGAGAGCATCACGTCCGTGCGTCCCTCACCCACCAAGACAGGAAAGGTGTGCTCGTTGACGCAGGAGGCGACGGCGGGCTTGGCCCACTCGGGCGGCTCCAGCAGCGAGACGAAGGTCGCGCCGGTCACCGCGAGCAGAGAGTGGGCGGTGATCAGGCTGTGCCGCAACAGGTCTGGGCGATCCAGCGGGGCCGGATCGCAGCCGGACGTGTTGGTCACCTCGATGCGTAGCCGCATCAAGCCATAGGGGCCCTCCAGCGGGTAGCCGGTGACATGCACCTCGCCGGACAGCGGCCACCGCTGCCGGGTGGTCGTGCCATCGGAGTCGACCCCGGCGTCGATGGTGAACGGAATGGTCACGTCCACCCCGGCCGGGTCCAGCGCCACCCAGGCGGGCACCTCGCGCAGCACGCCCTCGTCCCAGACCGGCTCGCTCCAGCGGCGTTGTAGCTGAAGGAAACGCAGCACCAGGTCGAGCTCCGCCTTGTCGCCGAGCTCGATCAGGCACTCGGTCACCTGACGGTGCGGCTCGTCATGGCCGGATGGGAAGATCACGCCGAACTGCCAGCGGATCTGGTTCTTCTGCGCCGACGCGCGGTACGGGTAGAGCACGTATCCCTCAAGGAGGATCGTGTCCGCCACCTGCTGAGCCAGCTCGGTGCTCACGACCGACACGATACCGACATATTGTCAGCGAACTGGCAAATGGGACGGCGACGCGCGGACGGCCGGGCGTCGCTCACATATTGCGCATTCGCAAATACCGGCGGATGTCCGGCAGCGAGGTGTAGACCACCGCCGCGACCCCGATGACCACCGCCGAGATGACGAGCTTCTTGAACATCCGCCTCAGATCCTCTCCGCCAACAGCGCTTGCACGGCTTCGTTCCACGTCACCAAAGCGCGGCTTGACTTGAACGCGGCCAGCGCATCCAAGGTGTCCCGGCGCAGCCGCAACCATCCTGCGTCGGGGAAGTACATGTCCATGATCTCCCGCCAGACCGCCACCGGCAGCCGATACGCGCATTCGCAGTGCCACGGCACCTGTTCGATCAGCAGGCCGGTCGGCCCCTGGTGAAAGACCGTGCCACTGAACAGAAGCAGCATGGGCACCAGCCCGTCGTCCAGCGAGGCGAAATAGCGGCTCCCGGCGACCTCGAGGTCGTAGGAGCAGGGGATCGGAATGTCGATCTCGATGCTGTCGCTGAACGTCGGCACCATGACCGTCAACGTGGTGAGGTGCAAGGGTTTGAGGGTCTCGCCCCAGCGGGAGGGGTCGCCGAACAAGTCGTGCAGCCGCTGCCCCTCCTTGGCCGAGTAGCGCCGCTGGGCGGGCAGGATCTGGATCTGGCAGCGCAGCGCGATCGCGCCCACCCTCACCCCGGTGCGCTCGGTCACCCGCAGGCGCAGCGTCAGCGTGGGCACAGCCGCGTGCGGGGTCGCCCGCGCCCCCACACATTCGAAGCTCAGCTCACCCATCAGTGCCGCCCGCGGGTGACCGGGGCGGCGCGCTCGGCCAGCTCGCCAAAGAAGTCCGCCACGGCCTGCCAGAGCTCCTCGCCACCGCCGAATCCCTTCCACTTCAACCGAACTCGGCCCACCAGGTCATAGCAGGCGTCGATGGGGATCAGGTATCCGTCGAAACGTTCGCCGTCGCGGCGCAGCAGCACCGCCTCGACGTCGGGCCGCACCTCCGCGAACCCCGGGTTGGCTTGCATCACCTGATCCCAGATGCCAAGCGGCAGCAGGGATTCGGTGGCGCCGGCGGGGCTGGGGTAGAACGCGACCGGCTCGGTCGAGTTTGATTGGGCGAACACGAACACCACCCCCACCGGAATCGCCAGCTCGTCCCATTGCGCCTGGGTGAGCTGGAAGGCGGGGTCGTGCAGATACCGCTCGGGCACGGGCCGGTACCGGCCGGCGGCCGCGCCTTCGGGCTCGAAGAGGAAGAAGCAGGCGCGGCAGCAGCACATCAGCGAACGCGAAGTCATGTCCACCAGGTGGGTGTGCCGGTCGGGCAGGCGCTGTGCGCACATCTCGCACCGCTCACCCACCCGCGCCGGGCTTGCGCGGTAGTCAGCGGAAAGGCTTTCCGCGGCAGCGCCCTGCGCCTCCGAGCCGCTTTCCCTGGCGGCGTGGGCGGTGGCTGTGCCGCCTGCCGCGGTGGCGTGAGCAGTGGCTGTGCCGCCTGCCGCGGTGGCGTGAGCGGTGGCCGAGCCGCCTTCCGCGGTGGCGTGAGCGGTGGCCGAGCCGCCTTCCGCGAGGGCGGGTGCGGTGGCCGTGCCGACTTCCCCAACGGGCACGGGCCGCACGAACCGGCGCAGTCCGGTCTGCGTCACCGGTTCACCACCGACGCCCGATCGCGAAATAGTGACTCCACCGGGATGAGGGTGGGCGCTTTCGGAGACTCGATCTGCTCGACCTCCACCGCGGTCACGTCGGCGACCGCGTCGAGGATGGCTTCCTCCAGCCGTTGCCGGTCACCGGATCCGCCCGAGCCGCAGCCGCCCGAGCCGCAACCGGAGGCGGCGGCGGTCCACCGCAACCGGACCGCGCCGGCATCGCTGACCGCGAGCAGCTCGACCTTTGGTGCGGGCTGGGCGAGCGAGGGCACGACGCGATCGAGGACCGCTTGCACCCTGGTGCGCAGATCAAGCGGGTGCAGCCCATGCAGCACCAGCAGTCCTGACACGAGCTCGTCGGAAATCATCAGGCCGGTGATGCGGGCGGCTTCGGCGGGGGACTGTTCGCCGACGATCGAAACGATGCGGTTCAGACCTTCGCCGTAGAGCTCGACGAGCAGACCCACCAGCTCTTCGGCGTGCATGCGCAGCTGCGGCTCGGCGGTGGAGGCCAGCGAGTCGAGCAGCTGCTCGACCCGCCGGCCCGTTTCCCGGATGTCCGGGGCCGCCGGTATTACCGCCCGCTCAGCCATTGCCGGTGAACGCGGTTGGTGTGTGCAGCTTCTGCAGGGTCTTGCCGCCGCCCAGATACATGTGGACGCCACACGGCAGGCAGGGGTCGAAACTTCGTACCGCCCGCATGATGTCGATGCCTTTGAAGGTTTCCGGCGGGTTCTCCTCGAAGATCGGCGTGTTCTGCACCGCGTCCTCGTAGGGGCCGGGTGTTCCGTAGGAGTCGCGAACGCTTGCGTTCCAAGGCGTCGGCGGGTAGGGGTGATAGTTGGCGATCTTCCCGTCGCGGATCACCATATGGTGCGACAGCACGCCGCGCACCGCCTCGGTGAAGCCGACGCTGGCCGCCTCCTGGGGCACCTTGAACGTCTCCCACGTTTTGGTCTTGCCCGCGCGCACCTCGGCCAGCGCCTGCTCGGCGAAATGCAGCGCGCTCGCCGCGGCGTAGGCCTGGAAGTAGGTGCGGGCCCGGTTGCGCTCGATGGCGTTGCTGAGCCAGTTGCCCTGCTTGTCTTTGGGCGGCGTCCACTCGAACCTGGCTTCCGGCTTGAGCATGGTGCGCGGCAGGTTGATGACGACGCTGTGCCCGGTGGCCTGGACGTAGTCATTGTTGACCAGACCGGCCAGCGCGGTCGCCCACAGCCGGGCGATGGGACCGCCGCCGGTGTCCAGGGCCAGGTGGTCCTTGCCGTCGAACCAGCGCGGCGACATCACCCAGCTGTACTTGTCGTCGAAGTCGCGGCGCTGTGGCTGCGGGATGGTGTGCTGGTTCCACGGGTGCCGCTCGTCGATCGCGTTGCCGAGCGCGTCGTGGGTGACGAACTTTTCCTTGCCGGCCCAGTCGTCGTAATAGGAACTGCCGAGCAGGATGCGCATGCCGACGTTGATGTCGACGAGGCTTGTGGTGACCAGCTTTCCGTCGACGACCACGCCCGGGGTCACGAACATCTTGCGGCCCCAGTTGGCCATGTTCTCGTAGCGGAAGTCGCAATACTCCGGGTCGTTGAAACTTCCCCAGCACCCCAACAGAACCCGGCGCCGGCCCACCTCTTCGTAGCCGGGCAGCGCCTCGTAGAAGAAGTTGAACAGGTCGTCGTGCATGGGCACGACCCGCTTCATGAACTCGACGTACTTCATCAGCCGGGTCATGTAGTCGGTGAAAAGCTGAATGGTCGCGACCGTGCCGACGCCGCCCGGGTAGAGCGTGGAGGGGTGCACGTGGCGTCCCTCCATGAGACAGAACATTTCTCTGGTGTACCGGCTCACCTGCAGCGCTTCGCGATAGAACTCGCCGCTGAGCGGGTTGAGCGCGCGCATGATCTCGCCGATTGTCTTGTAGCCGTGGGCTTCCGCGCCCGGGCTCGCGGTGCGGTCGGCGAGGTCGAGCACGCCCGGGTTGGTCTCGCGCACCATCCGCTCGCAGTAGTCGACCCCGACCAGGTTCTCCTGGAAGATGTTGTGGTCGAACATGTATTCGGCGGCCTCGCCGAGATTGATGATCCACTCACCGAGCGCGGGCGGGCGTACCCCATAGGCCATGTTCTGGTTGTAAACCGAGCAGGTGGCGTGATTGTCGCCGCAGATGCCGCAGATCCGGCTGGTGATGAAATGCGCGTCGCGCGGATCCTTGCCCTTCATGAAGATGCTGTAGCCGCGGAAGATGGAGGAGGTGCTGTAGCACTCCGCCACCCTCTTCTCGGTGAAGTCGATTTTCGTATAGATGCCAAGGCTTCCGACGATCCGGGTGATCGGATCCCAGGCCATCTCGATCAGACCGTCACCAGGCCGGTCTGATTTGGTTTTTGCCATGCTTATGTTCCTCCTAGAGACCATTGCCGAGTTTCGAAAGCGCGGATCACCACCGAGGGAGATATCCGGTGAGCAGTTCGGTGCCGCGGCGGCGCCACTTCGGCTCCTGGTCAACGGTCTTGGCGGTCACGCTGCGCAGCTTGCGGATCGCACCGCCATAGACGCTGCTGGCAGCCGTGGAAATCTTCGCTCCGGGTGGCTCATCCATGAAGGGCATGAACTTGTCCGGGAACCCGGGCATGGTGCAGCCGATGCAGATGCCGCCGACGTTCGGGCACCCGCCTAGGCCGTTCATCCAGCCTCGCTTGGGGACGTTGCACTTCACGACCGGCCCCCAGCAGCCGATCTTGACGAGGCACTTCGGCGACCCGTATTCGTGGGTGAAGTCACCCTGCTCGTAGTAGCCCGCCCGGTCGCAGCCCTCGTGGACGGTCTGGCCGAACAGCCACATCGGGCGGTGCGCGTCATCCAGTGGGATCATCGGCGCCTGACCGGTGGCCTGATAAAGCAGATACAGCAACGTTTCTGACATGTTGTCCGGCTGCACCGGGCAGCCCGGCACGCACACCACCGGAATACCGGCCCGGGTGGTGAAGTCCCAGCCGAGATAGTCGAGCACGCCCATCGCGCCGGTCGGGTTGCCGGCCATCGCGTGGATGCCGCCGTAGGTGGCGCACGTGCCGGCCGCGACGACGACCAAAGCCTTGCGCGCCAACCGATCCAGCCACTCGCTGGTGGTCATCGGCTGGCCGGTCTCGGGGTTGTTGCCGAACCCGCACCAATAGCCCGCCGACTTTATCGACTCGTTCGGGATCGAGCCCTCGACCACCAGCACGAACTGGCCCAGCTCACCGCGATCGGCTTTGTGGAACCATTCGATGAAGGTGTCGGCGCCCTGTTCCGGGCCGCACTCGAAGTCGATCAGTGGCCAGTGCACGGCGAGCTTGGGCAACCCGGGCAGCGCCCCGAGGACGATCTCCTCGATGCTGGGCTGGGTGGCGGCGGTCAGCGAGACCGAGTCGCCGTCACAGCTGAGCCCCGCGTTGATCCAAAGCAGATGCACCACACCTTCATCGGTGGTCGTCGTCATGATGTGCAACCTCCAACTTCAGACTCTGATGCCACGAGCTGCCGCTGGGTCAGTTCCCAGAGCAGGTGGTAGAGGGTCGTCTGGACTTCCTGGATGCGGTGAATCGAGGAGGAAGGGACTACGAACAGGAAGTCGACCAGCCCGGCGGTGGCCATCGCGCCGCCGTCGTAACCGGCCAGACCGACCGTGAGCATGCCCAGCCGCCGGGCCTCACCGAAGGCGCGCACCACGTTGGCGGAGCCGCCGCTGGCGGACAGCCCGAAAGCGACATCGCCCGCCTTGGCGAGGGCGGCCAGCTGCCGCGCGAAGACCAGGTCGAAGCCGACGTCGTTGCTGAGCGCGGTGACCAGCGCTATGTCGTTGGTCAGCGATATGGCCGGTACGGGCCAGCCGCGCGCCGGGTGCAGGAAGATCGTGGCGACCTGCTGGGCGTCGCAACTGCTGCCACCGTTGCCGAACGTGAACAGCCGCCCGCCCCGCCCGGCCGCGGTGGCGATCGCCTGCGCGCAGGCCGCCAGCTGATCGCCGCAGGACTCCACCATCTCCCGCCGCAGATCGACGATTTCTGTCGCCTTGCGCGCCACGGATTCGGTCAGGGCGGCAAGCACTTCATGCCGTTCTGCGGGCGAACCCGCAGGTGTGCCATCGTCGGCCAGGAACGGATAGAGCGCTTGCAAACCGGCTCGCTGAACCTCAGACATCGTGCCCGCCCACCATCCCGATGGCTTCCCCGGCGTGGACCAGAACCGTGTCGCCGACCCGGGCGTCCACCAGCGCCACGCTGACCTGCTGCACGGTGCCGGCAAGGCGCACCAGGGCCATTTCCGCGTCGTCCAGCCGCAGCACCTCGGCGGGCGCGGCATAGTCCGAACAGGTCACGCAGACGTCGTCGGGGCAGTCGGCGGCGGTCATGCCGGCACCGCCGCGGTGTCCTGCTTGGCCAGCAGCAGCACGGCCGGCTCGGCGAGCAGCAGGTGGACCAGCTCCCACAGCAGGTGATAGATGGTCACGTGGACCTCTTTCACCACCGCCGGGTCGGTGTCGTGGGCGACCAGCAGGTGGTCGGCGAGCCTGCCGTCGGCGCCTGAGTTTCCGGTCAGCAGCACGGTCAGCAGACCGCGCTCGCGGGCGGCGATGACGCCGGCGTAAACGTTGGGACAGGTGCCGTCCGCGGAGATCGCGAGCGCGATGTCGGACGGGCACGCCAGCGTCCGCAGCTGGTCGGCGTAGACATCGGCGAATCCGCGCCGGCCGGCGACGCCGGTGACGGTGGCGATGTCGTTGTTGAGCGCGATCGCCGGAAGCGCCGGCTTGCCCACGATCACCGGATGCATGAACTCGACCGCAAGATGGGCCGCGTCTGTGCTCGCGCTGCCGTTGCCGAAGACCAGCAGCTTGCCGCCGGAGTGAAACCGTTGCGCCATCGCGTAACCGGCTTCGGCGACAGCTGCGGCGTCAGCCACCAGCGAAGTTCCAGCCGCGTCCCTGCGGGCCAGAAGGTCGGCTGCCACGGTCCGCGCACTCTGCTGCACCGTCACATAACGCATGCTGCCACAAATAACAATGAGGACACCCAAAACGGACTATCTAGCCACGTGTCGTCACTAATTGGCCTACCGTGGGGGCCTGAAGCGCGAAGTGGCCGGCCCGTTCTCGGGCCGGCCACTTTCACCACTGCGCCTAGGTGACTGGGATGTCGCGCCTGCGGAAGGTCGCCAGGCCGACGGCGGCCAGCGCCACCGCGAGCGCGGTCAGGATGAGCAACGGGGTGAACGCGACGGACCCTCCCGGTACCCGAGGAATGTGGGTGAACGGAGAGACGTCCAACAGCGACTGGCTCAGCTGCAGTGCCGCCCCGATCTGCCCGAGCACGATGCACAGCGACAGCGCACCCCAGCCGATCGCGGGGGCCAGGCGTGGCCGCAGCCCGAACATGGCCACCGCGAGCGCGCCCAGCACCCAGATCGCGGGCAGCTGCACGAGCGCTCCGCCCACCACCCGCGGCACCTCGCGGCCGATGTTGTCGACGCTGGCGCCGTAGACCAGCCCGGCGAACAGCCCGGTCACCGCCATGACCACGGTCGGGCCGAGGAACGCGAACACGAGATGGCTTGCGGCCCATCGCATCCGGCTGACGCTGGCGGCCAGCAGCGGCTCACTGCGCAGGCTCGCCTCCTCGGTGCGCATGCGCAGGGCGGCCGCTATTCCGTAGGCGGCGATGGCGGTGGCGCCCATGCCGAGGGTTCCCGCGAGGAAGATGTCGGCCGCGCCGGACTTGCCGCCGATGCGCGCGAGAATCTCGGTGAGCTGTTCGTTGTCCTCCAGAAGTTTGGTCGAGGTTTCGGCCACCCCGCCAAAGAGCACCCCGCCGACCACGCCCAGACCGACCAGCCAGCCGTAGAGCGAACCTTTGTGCAGCCGCCAAGCCAGGGCCAGCGGGCTGCTCAGGCTGGGCGCAGCCGTGGCTGGGCCGAGGCGTGGTGGCAACAGCCCCGCGCCCACATCACGGCGAGCCGACAGGCGCAAAGCCAAGGCGGCCAGAGCAACCGTGGCCACGATGGCCAGAGCGAACACCCACCACCGGTTGTCGGTGAAGGCGTGGACCTGGTTCACCCAGCCCAGCGGGGAGATCCAGGAGAGCCAGGCCCATCCGCCCGCGACCACGTCGCCGACGCCGCGCACGGCGAAGGCCAGGCCGAGCAGCCCGATGCCGATGCCCCGGGCCGCGCCCGCACCCTCGGTCAGCTGTGCGGTCACCGCGGCGATCGCGCCGAACATGATGCCGGCGAACGCCCACGCCATCCCCATCGCGAAGGCACCGGAAGCCGGTGTCTGCTGGCTCATCATGCCAAGCGCCACAAGCACTCCGACGCCGAGGCTGGCGCCCGAGATGGCGACGAGGGCGGCGGTGAGGCCGGCATGCCTGCCGACCACCGCCGAGCCGAGCAGCTCGCGGCGGCCGGCCTCCTCTTCCAGCCGGGTGTGCCGGATGACGAACAGCACGGCGATGAGCGCCATGATGACGATCCCGGTCGCCGAGCGCCAGAAGATGAGCGCGCCGAGGTTTGGGTCGCTCGGCTTCTGGCCGTAGAACAGGATGAGCATCGGGCTGCTGCCGAGATCGTCGATGTAACCCTGGCGCTCGGCATCGGTCTTGTAGATTGCCGCCGTTCCCGACGCCAGGCTCAACGGCAGCACAGCCATGAACAGCATCCAGATCGGCATGAGCACGCGGTCGCGGCGCAGGATCAGTCTCACCAGCGAGCCGGTGCCTGTGAAGGCAGTCATTTCACCGGCTCCGTCTCGTAGTGACGAAGGAAGAGCTCCTCAAGCGTTGGCGGCTGGCTGACCAGACTGCGTACGCCGTGGGAGGTGAGCTGGCGCAGCACCGGGTCAAGCTGAGCGGAGTCGACCTGGAGCTTGACGTGGTTGTCGGAGACGTGCAGATCGTGAACACCGGCCATGCTGCCCAGACCGTTGGGCGGGGTGGCCAGCTCGGCGGAGATGAAGGTGCGGGTCAGGTGGCGCAGCTGGGTCAGCGTGCCGGTTTCCACCGTCTTGCCCAGCCGGATGATGCTCACCCGGTCACACAGCGCCTCCACCTCGGCCAGGATGTGGCTGGAGAGCAGCACCGTGCGCCCGTTGTTCTTCGTCTCCTCGGCGATGACCTGCCGGAACACTTCTTCCATCAGCGGGTCGAGACCGGAGGTCGGCTCGTCGAGCAGCAGCAGCTCCACGTCGGAGGCGAGCGCGGCGATGAGCCCGACCTTCTGGCGGTTGCCCTTGGAGTAGGCGCGGCCCTTCTTCTTCGGGTCGAGGTCGAAGCGCTCCAGCAGTTCCTTGCGGCGCTTCGGATTCAGCCCGCCGCGCAGCCGCCCGAGCAGGTCGATGACCTCGCCGCCGGACAGGTTGGGCCACAGGGTGACATCACCCGGCACGTAGGCGAGGCGGCGGTGCAGGGCGACCGCGTCGCGCCAGGGGTCGCCGCCGAGCAGAGTGGCCGTGCCGCCGTCGGCGCGCAGCAGACCCAGCAGAATACGGATGGTGGTGGTCTTCCCTGACCCGTTGGGGCCGAGGAACCCGTGTACTTCACCCTGCGCGACCGCCAGGTCAAGGCCGTCAAGCGCTTTGGTCTGGCCAAAACGCTTGGTCAGGCCGGAGACCGAAATGGCATTTTCCATGTTTCAGACGCTACACTTACTTCACAAACTTGTGAAAGTTCCATACGAAATTTTGACGAGGGAGCCAGCCATGTCACAGCGACCCGATCGCGACGACGTCGCGCTGCGCAGCTTCGTGGAGAACATGGCCGCGCTCCTCGCCGACTGGGGCTTCCCGCGGATGGCGGGGCGGGTGGTGTTCACCCTGATGGCCGCCGATGAACGGTCGCTGAGCGCGGGTGAGCTCGCCGACCGGCTGGGCGTCAGCCCGGCCGCCATCTCCGGGGCGGTCCGCTATCTCACCCACCTGCAGATGGTGATGCGGGAGCCGGTGCCAGGCTCGCGCCGTGACCGTTACCGGCTGGTCGACGACTCCTGGTACGAAGTGACCATCGCCAAGATGACGCTCCTCAAGACCCTCGCCGACGCCGCCGATCAGGGCGCCGCCGCGGCGGGCGGGCCGAAAACCATTGCGGGGGCACGGCTTGCCGGCATGGCCGACTTCTACAACTGGGTGCAGGAGAACATGCCGAGCATGCTGCTGCAGTGGGCCGAGGTCAAGGCCGCCAAAGCCGCCGAAGCGGAGTAACACCTACCTCTGGAAGCAGTCTGTTCACTGTTGACACCTGCTGGACACCGGTCGAGAATCTGAGCTGTTCAGCTACTGCGCACAGCGTTCCGTCCTGTTGAACAACAGACTCCATGAGGAGCACAGATGAGCGAACCCGCAAGTCCGGCTGGCTCCGCGATCGTCTTCCGTAACGGACTCGTCCTCACCATGGATGACCGCCGCACCGTGCACAACCGGGGCGACGTGCTGGTGGTCGGCGAGCGGATCGCCGAAGTGGGCCCGAACCTGTCCGTCCCCGAGGGCACCGTCGAGATCGACGCCTCCGGTGGCATCGTCATGCCTGGAATGATCGACACGCACCGGCACATGTGGCAGACCGCCATGCGCGGCTACGGCGCGGACTGGACCCTCACCCAATATTTCGTCTGGTACTACCTGGAGCACGGCAAGCTTTTCCGGCCCGAGGACATCTACGCGGGTAACTACCTTGGCGCGCTCGAAGCCATCGATGCCGGGGTGACCACGACCGTCGACTGGTCGCATGGGCTGCAGACGGTGCAGCACGCCGATGCCGCGGTGGACGCGTTGCAGGCCACGCTCGGCCGTTTCGTGCTGGCCTACGGCAACATTCAGCAGGGGCCGTGGGAGTGGTCGGCTTCCCCCGAATTCCGTGACTTCGTCAGCCGCCGGATGTCCGGGGGCAACGACATGCTCGGCTTCCAGATGGCCTTCGACGTGCCCGCCACGCCGGAGTTCCCGGAGAAGGCCGCCTTCGAGGTGGCGCGGGAGCTGGACGTCGCGGTCACCACCCACGCCGGGGTTTGGGGCGCTACCAACGATGAGAGCATTCGTCTCATCCACGAGCACGGATTTATGACACCTCGCAACGTTTACGTTCATGCTGCGACGCTGAGTGCCGACTCGTACCAGCGCATAGCGGCCAGCGGCGGCTCGGTCTCGATCTCGACCGAGAGCGAGCAGAGCGCGGGCCAGGGTTACCCACCCACCTGGCAGCTGCGCCGCTACGACATCCCGATCTCGCTGTCCATGGACACCAGCGTCTGGTGGAGCGGCGACCTGTTCACCGCCATGCGCACCACGCTCAGCGCCGACCGCTCCCGGGAACACCTTGAGGCACATGGCAAAGCCGAAACCGTGACGCACCATCCGTTGCGGGCACAGCAGGTCGTGGAGTGGGCCACCCGCGGCGGCAGCAAGGCGCTGGGGATGGACGGCATCGTGGGCAGCCTGGAGCCGGGCAAGAAAGCCGACGTGGTGCTGATCAAGAACGATCAGTCACCGGCGATGACACCCATCATCAATTCCTATGGCCATGTCGTGTACCAGGCCCAGCGTGGCGACGTCCACACCGTCGTCATCAACGGGCGTCTGGCCAAACACGAGCACAAGCTGATCGGCGTGGACCTGGCCGCGGCCAAGGCGGGCGTCGCGAGCACGATCGACTATCTGGTGAGCCAGATGGGCGAGGAGCAGTGGCAGCAGGGAATGAACCCGGAGATTCCCGAGCAGAAGATGCTGCACAACCCATACCAGTACACGGCTGATTGGCAGCCGGAATCGGCCTAGCCGCCGCGCAGCAGCTTCGCCAGGGCGCTCATGTCGCGGTCGCCATAGCCGCGCGTGAGCGCCTCCTCGACGACACTCGCGTTGGCAGCCAGCTGGGGCATGCGTGCGCCAACGCTTCCGGCGAGGTCGCCGATCAACCGAAGGTCCTTGGCCACCAGCTCCAAAGCGAAGGCGACAGCAGCCGTGTCGGGATTTAGATAAGCCTCTCGTTTGTACTGAACGAACGGCGCTGCGACCGCGCTGGAGGCGAAAACGTCATACGCCGCGGCCCGATCCACTCCCGCCCGCTCGGCGAGCACGAGCGCCTCGGCCACCGCCTGGTTGAGCCCGTGCACCACCGAGTTGACGACGAGCTTCATCGTGGCGCCGGAGCCCTGCCCTCCTAAGTGGGCGATGCGGCTGCCGAAGGCGCCCAGGATCGGCCGAGCCCGCTCTAAAGCGTCGCCGTCGCCCCCGGCGAGCACGGTCAGCTCACCGCGCTGCACCAGCGCGACGCTGCCCGAGACCGGCGTGTCAAGCAGATGGGCGCCCCGGCCGGTCACCGCGGCGGCGAGCTCGCGCACGGTCGCGGGATGAATCGTGCTGGTCTCCATCACCACCGCACCTTGACCCAGCCCGGCGACGATGCCCTCGGCACCGGAGTAGACAGCGCGGACAGCGTCATCGTCGGCCAGCGACACGACCACAAACCGAGCCTGCGCCACGGCCTCACGCGCGGTCGCCGCGACCGGGGCGCCAAGGGCCGCAGCCCTTTGCGGGCTCCGGTTGTAGAGGGTGACGCGGTGCCCCGCGCCGAGCAGGCGGCCCGCCATCGCCGCCCCCATCCTGCCCGTGCCGACGACGGCGACGGACTCGGCCGTCACCGCCAGCCACCGTCCAGGATCAGGTCCACGCCGTTGGCGCTGCCGTTCTCCAGCAGGAAGACCGATGCGCCAACCACTTCGGCCATCGTGGTGAGCTTGCCGGTGAGAGTGTTGGCCACCACCGCGTCGAGCGTCTTGCCGACCCAGAACGGGCTGTCGCCCACGATGCCGGGATGGATGGAGTTGACCCGGATGGGCGCCAGCTCGACCGACAGGGTGCGGACCATGCCCAGTACCCCGGCGTTGATCGAGCTGACCGTGGTCGAGCCGGGATAGGGGCGGACCCGGGCCATGCCACCGAAGAGCAGAACCGAACCCATTCCGGTGAGCCGATCGGTGAGCGCGTGCACCACCTCGGTGTAGCCGACCAGCTTCAGTGTCACCAGATGCAGCGCATCGGTGATGCTGTAATCCGTGACGGTGTTGGCGTCCCGGTCGATCGCGGCGAGCACGAGGAAATCCACCGGCCCGACTCCGGCCAGGTTGGCGGCGATGTCGTGGGGCTGGGAAAGGTCGAGCGCGATGCCCTGCACCGCGCCGCCGATTTCCTCGGCCGCTTTTGCCGCGCGCCCGGCGTCGCGGCTGGTGAGCACCACATTGCAGCCCCGGTCGGCGTAGTGGGTGGCCAGCTCCCGGCCGATCCCCGAGGTGCCGCCGACGATGAGCACCGAATCGGCCATGTCAATGTCCTTCCGTCATAGAACGAAGGTAGTCCCAATCGCGGACGAACCTGTAGGAGTGCCGGCCCGGCGGCTGCGGTGCCTGGGTTTCCAGCCAGCGCACCGGGCCGTCGCCGACGTTGCGGAAACCGTGCACGCAGCCGACACCCGCGAACGCAACGTCGCCCACGCCCAGGCGGTAGGTCTGCCCATCGAAGACCGCCTCCGCCTCGCCTTCGAGGAACAGGTAGGTCTCCTCGAACGGATGGTCGTGCGGCCCGGCCACTCCGGCGGGCTCGTACTGCACCATGAACATGGTGGTCAGCTCGGCCCCGAGATCGCTGTCCACCATCATCTTCACCGTGATGCCGCTGTAGACCAGCAGCGCCGTGCGCATGCTCGCGGACATCGCCAGCAGCTCCTGACGCTGCTTGTCGACCTCCATGTTGACCGCCTCGATGTGCCCGAACGAACGGGTCCGCGGGTCGCGCGGATCGACGGCGGCCGGCTCGGTGCGGGCCAGCGTGGGCACGCTATAGACGTCGTATGCGTAGGCGGCCCGCGGCTGCGGCGCCCGCATCTGCGCCCAGCGGGCCGGCTCCGCGCCCGCGTCGTTCCGCCACTCGTGTGGCACACCGGTGTGCAGCAGGCCGTAATCGCCGGGCCCAAGGCGGGTCGCGCCTTCGGGGGTCTGCACGACAGGATTGCCTTCAAGCACGTAGAAGCATTCCTCGTAGGACTGCACCGCGGTGGCTGCGTAACCGCCGGAAGCCAAGGCGCATATGGAGAATTCCGTGTGTACCGCGCCAGGGGTGGTTTCGTCCGCGATACTCCACCGGGTCAGGCCCTCGCCGCCGCGCGCTTCCGCGGGCGGCGAGTATTGCGCCTCGGCTGCACGCTTGACGACGTGCCGTGTCATGAAGTCCTCCTAGAAGTTCGCGACCGACTCGGCTGCGGCCACCACCTTGTCGACGGTGGGCATCACCTCGTCCTCCAGCGCGTCGGCGAAGGGCAGCGGGACATTGGCCGAGGCGACCCGGCGTACGGGGGCGTCGAGCAGCTGGAAGCCCTCGTCGACCACCACCGAAACGACCGTCGCGCCCCAGCCGGCCTGATGCGGGTTCTCCTCCACGGTCACCAGGCGCGAAGTCTTGGCCACCGAGGCCAACACGGTGGTCATGTCCATCGGAATGAGGCAGCGCAGGTCCACCACCTCGGTGGAGATTCCTTTGGCGGCAAGCCTTTCCGCGGCGGCAAGGGCGATGGGCACGGTGTAGGCGAGCGCGACCAGGGTGACGTCGGTGCCCTCCCGGACCACGGCCGCCTTGCCCAGCTCGACGAGGTGGCCCTCGGGCGGCAGCAGGCCCTTGCTGGCGAACAATCCCTTGTGTTCAAAGAACACCACCGGATCGTCGCTGCGGATGGCGGATGCCATCAACCCAATCACATCGGCGGGCGTGGAGGGCGCGGCGATTTTGAGCCCGGGAATGGTCAGCGCCCAGTTCTCCACCGCCTGCGAGTGCTGCGCGCCGAAACCGAGCCCGCCACCGTTGGCCGTGCGGATCACCAGCGGGACGGTGACCTGGCCGCCGGTCATGTACCGCACCTTCGGGATCTCGTTGGCGAGGTAATCCCAGCAGCAGGCCAGGAAGTCGGAGAACATGATTTCGGCGACCGGGCGGATGCCGGTCATGGCCGCGCCCATCGCCGCGCCCACGATGGCCTGCTCGGAGATGGGGGTGTCCCAGATGCGCTGTGGCCCGAATTCGGCGAACAACCCAGCCGTCGTCTTGAACACGCCTCCGGCCGCGCCGATGTCCTCACCGAGGCACACCACCGCCGGATCGCGGCGCATCTCGCGGGCAATCCCCTCCGCGACCGCCTCGCGATAGCTGATCGTGCCAGCGTCGGCCTTCACACTCGCCATGCCATCCCTCCCGTTCTCAGCTGCGGCCGCGAGGCAGTTCCGCCGCCGCCCATCTGGCGTCGCGGTGGTTTGTCGGGTGCGGCCGTGCGGCGCCTCGGCCGCCTGCCCGTCGGGTGTCGCCAAGGGTTTGTCAGGTGCGCCATGCGGAGCCTCCGTCGGCCCACACGTCGGTGAAGGCCTCGGCGATGTCGGCCGGTGGGGCGGCCTTCGCCTCCGCCACCGCTTCAGCGACCTGTGCGCTGGCGCGGTCGTCGACCTTGCCTATGGCGTCGGGAGTGACGCCGAGCGCTTCCAGCCGGGCACGGGCAACATCGAGCGGGTCGTGCTTGAGCCAGCGCTCGACCTCCTCGGCCGGGCGGTAGGTGGCCGGATCGGTGCGGCTGTGACCGTAGTGGCGATAGGTTTCCGCCTCGATGACCGTGGGGCCTTCGCCTTCCCGCGCGCGCAGCGCCGCCGCGGCCATGGCGTCGTGCACGGCAACCACATCGTTGCCGTCGACGACCTGTGCCGGGAGTCTGTACGCCGGCGCGCGATCGGCGGCGGGATGATCAGCGGCGGTGACCGCGCCGATCGGCGTGTACTCCATGTAGAGGTTGTTCTCGCACACGAAGATGACCGGCAGCTTCCACACCGCCGCCAGGTTGAGCGCTTCGTGGAAGGCGCCGATGTTGGTCGCGCCGTCACCGAAGAACGCGACCGACACCTGCTCGGTGCCGCGCAGCCGCGCCGACCAGGCGGTGCCGACCGCCATCGGCAGGTGCGCGCCGACAATGGCGTAGGAGCCGAGCATGTTTCCGGCCGCGTAGGTCAGGTGCATCGAGCCGCCCTTGGCCTTGCACAGGCCGGTGGCCTTCTGCATCAGCTCGGCCAGACACGCCTGCGGGCTCGCGCCGCGGGCCATCGCATGGTGGTGGCCGCGATAGGTGGCGAACACGTAGTCGTCGGGGCGCAGCGCGGCGCTTGCCCCAACCGCGATCGCCTCCTGGCCGGAGGCCAGATGGGTGGTGCCCTTCACCAATCCGGCGAGGAAAAGATCGTAGACGGCTTTCTCGGTACGCCGGATCACCGCCATCTGTTCGTAGAGATCGAGCAGCCGGGCCGCCTCGATCGCGGGCGCGCTACTCACCGCGCCCTGCCGCGGTGTTGAGATGGGACTGTGCCTCCCGATTCAGCGGCAGCGGGCCACCGACCGTCCAATAGCGACGGCCCGCGACGAGCAGCTCCTCCGCCGGGAACTTGGTGATCACCTGGCATCCATCGGCGGTCACGACGACCTCCTCCTCGATTCGCGCCGCGGAGAAGCCGTCCTTGGCCGGCCAGTAGGTCTCCAGCGCGAAAACCATGCCTTCCTCCAGCACCTCTGGGTGGTCCAGCGACACCAGGCGGCTGAAGATGGGCTTCTCCCAGATGGACAGGCCCACGCCGTGGCCGTACTGGAGCGCGAACGCGGCCTCCTCGTTGGCGAAGCCGAACTCCTCGGCCCGCGGCCACAGCGAGACGATGTCGGCGGTCGTCGCGCCGGGGCGCACCGCGGCGATCGCGCGATCCATGTACTCGCGGCAGCGCACGTAGGCGTCGCGCATGGCCGGGGACGCGCTGCCGACCGCGAAGCAGCGGTAGTAGCAGGTGCGGTATCCCATGTGGCTGTGCAGGATGTCGAAGAACGCCGGGTCGCCGGGGCGGATCAGGCGGTCGCTGTACACGTGTGGGTGGGGGGAGCAGCGTTCGCCGGAGATGGCGTTGACCCCTTCCACGTACTCGCTGCCGAGGTCGTAAAGCTTTTTGGCGACGAGGGCCACGCACTCGTTCTCCTTGACCCCGGGGCGCAGGAACTCGTAGAGCTCCTCATAGGCGGCGTCCACCATGGAGCAGGCCTGGGTGAGCAGCGAGATTTCGTCACCGGTCTTGATGCGCCTGGCTTCCAGGAACAGCTGCTGTCCGTCGACGACCTCTATTCCGGCCCGCTGCAGCGCCAAGAGCACCGGCATCTCCGCGATGTCGATGCCGAGCGGCGCTCCGAGCAGGCCGCGCTCGGCCAGCTCGGCGGCGATCTTGCGGGCCAGCTCCTCGGCGATGCCGGCGTCGGGATGGAAAGCACCACGCAGCACCGAGATCCCGGCCCGCGCCCGCTTCGGCCCGTCGAGCCAAGGGTTGTAGAGCTGGTGATGACGTGCTGCCGAGCCGAAGTCCCACACGATCGGCTCGCTGCCCCGGCACAGCAAGGAAAAGCGGATGAACTTATCCATTGCCCAGGTACCGATATGCGTCGCCGTCATGTAGCGGATGTTGGCGAAATCGAAGGCCAGGACAGCGCCCAGCTCGGAGCGCTCAAGCGCGTCGCTGAGGCGGGCAAGCCGTTGCGAGCGCAGCCTGTCCAGATCGATGCGCTCTTCCCAGTCAACAGCGTTCATGCCATATGTGCCGATCGCCACTGTCAGCACCCCTCTGCTACTGTTCGAGCTGTTCAGTATTGGTTACCAAAACGCTAGTCTTTCGTTCAGTCGAGCGTCAAGACGCTGACACGGGCGGTAACAGCGGACAGGTACCGTGTACCGGACAGTGCACCGTTAGCCAGTTACCAGCGTGGGAAGAGGGGCGGCACCGACCGTGACCGGACCGGCATTGCCTCCGATCGGGGAGCGGCTGCGCCAGGCGCGCATGGAGCGCGGCATGACCGTGCGCGGGCTGGCCAGGATGGTCGACCTGTCGGCGAGCCTGATCTCCCAGATCGAGACGGGCCGCAGCAGCCCCTCGGTCAGCACGCTCTACGCCCTCACCGCCGCGCTCGACATCTCCATCGAAGACGTCTTCAGCGCCGGCACTCCCCGCCGTTCCACCACCGACCCCGCCAACGGCACTGCCGAGCCCACCGGCTCAACCCCAGCAACCGCTTCGCCCACCGATCGGGCCGCCATCGGTGCCCCGAACGCCGGCGCCACCGCGGCCGGCGGCCTTCGCCCCGGTGCACCCGGCCACGCAGCGGCGGAAGCCGGCGGGGTGAACACGGCAACCGGTGGTGCCCCGGCCGGAGCCGGCGGGGTGAACACAGCCGCCGGTGGCGCCGTTCGCCCCGGTGCGGCTGGAGCCGGTGGGGTGAACATTGCGGCCCATGGTGGCCATGACGCTGGTGGGCCTGGCGCAGCGATGGCCGGTGGGGTGAACGCTGCCGCCCAGGGTGACCTTGCCGTTGGTGCGTCTGGCCAAGCAGGGGCCGGTGCTGGGAACGTCGCGGCCCGTGGTGGCCTTGACACTGGTGCGCCCGGCGTGGCGGGGAACGCTGGAAACGCTGAAGCGGCAAGGGGTGTAGCGGCGGGGGCTGGGCCGGGTGGCGGGTTGGATCCGGCGGTGATCGCGGCTTTGCCCGCGGCCGCGGGGGCGCTGGCTGCCGCGGACAGGTCGGCGAATTCGGCGGCGAATCAAGGGCTGCGCCAGCTTCAGCGCAAACGGCGGGTCGGGCCGGTGGTCGCGGCGGGGGAGCGCGAGGTGTTGCAGCTGGACTCGGGGGTGACCTGGGAATTGCTGGGCCAGCTGCCCGACGCCCATATCGACTTCCTGCGCATCACCTACGCGCCCGGCGGGAGTTCCTCCGGCGCGGGCGTGCTGATGCGCCACTCTGGAACGGAGTTCGGCCACGTGCTCTCCGGCCAGCTGACGCTGACCCTCGGCTTCGACACCTATGTGCTCAATCCCGGCGACTCGGTGTCGTTCGACTGCTCCACGCCGCATTCCTATGCCAACCACGGCACAGAGCCGGCGATGGGCGTCTGGTTCGTCGCGGAACGGTAGTTCCGGCGATCGATGCGTAGTGCTATTGCACACTGTCTGCTGGCACCATACACTCTCACCTCAGCACCTGGTCCCGAGTCACCTTGCGGGCTGCTGGTGGGTCTGCGCTGCGACCGCCCTGAGGAGTTGGATCCGCGCGGTCGGCGATGCCGCACGAGCGCCCAGAACCAGGGAGGGAGTTTCCGTGCACAGACGTCTTCTGCCTGCGCTCGTAGCGACATTGACGATCGTCGCAGTCGCGGCGTGTACCACCAAAAAAGAACCCAGCACCACCAACCAGAATCCGATCGTGGTCGGCTCGACCCTGTCGCTGACGGGTTCCTTGGCCGCCACCGGTCTCATCCACAAGATCGCAGGCGAGCAGTTCCTGGAAAGGCTTAATGCGCGTGGCGGTCTGCTGGGCCGTCAGGTCCAGTGGAAGGTGCTGGACGACCAGTCCGATCAGGCCAAGGTGGGCCAGCTCTATGAGCAGCTGATCAGCCAGGACAAGGTCGATCTCATAATGGGGCCCTACGCCACCCCGAACATTCTCTCCGCGATGGCGGTGGCGGAACGGCACAACTTCGTTATGCCGCAACATACTGCGGTGCTCGCGCCGCAGCTGACCTACGACTGCCAGTTCCCGGCCTGGTCGATCGGGACCACGCCCAACCGGTTCGTGCCCAATCTGCTTCTCGACGCGGTGGCGACCCTGCCCCGCCCGCCCAAGCGCATCGCCGTTTTGACCAGCCAGAGCGGTTCGGCAGCTTTCGTCACGGACGGGCTCGGCGACGACAAGACCGGAATGATCACGATCGCCAAGGAGCGTGGTCTGGAGGTCGTGGTGGACGCGCATTACGCGCCGAACCCGTCGAGCTGGGGGTCGATCGCGGCTCAGGTGCGTGACGCCAAGCCGGATCTGCTTATCAGCAACAGCCTTGGCGTCGACACGGTCAACGCGCTTACCGCGATGAAGCAGCTGGGCTACCGCCCGCCGCTGACCTTCAGCCTGTTTCCGGCACCCGGCCCGCTGCTGGGCCTGGGCGCCGACGGCGTGGGCGTGCTGTCGGTGTCGATTTTCGAGCCGAACAAGGCGCTGATAGACAAGGCAGGTGCCGATGCACAGGCCATTGTGGACGAGTTCAAGACGAAGGCCACCGCGGCGAGCGTGCAGTTCCCGGTCTTCGAGACCCAGGCCGCGGCGAGCTGGAATGCCTGGGAGATTCTGGTCGCCGGGGTCAAAGGCGCCGGCCGGATAGATCAGAAGGCGATCTGCGACTCGCTGCACAGCCGCGGCGCGGACACCACGTTCAGCGGTCACCTGGCGTTTGACGTCAACATGAACAACTTCTGGCCGACGAACCTCGGCCTGAAGCAGATCCAAAATGGACAGTGGGTCATGGTCTGGCCCGCCAGCCGTGCTGCCGCGCCGATTCAGGGTCCGGCGAGCCCCTAGCCCGCAGCAACCGAACGTGGGGCGTTGCCGGTGCCGTGGCCCGCGGCACCGGCGGCGTCCCACCGGCGGATACCGAGGGGAGAGCGCATGATCGCCGTTCAGGCGGCGCTTACCGGGGCTCTGATCGGCGGCCTCTACGCCTTGATGGCGGCCGGCCTGTCGGTCACCTGGGGCGTGCTGCGGGTCATCAACCTGGCCCACTTCGGGCTGATCCTGGCCGGCGCATACCTGACCTACGAGTTGGTGACGGGCTGGGGCCTCGACCCGATCCTCACCGTGGTGGTGACCGCACCGGTGCTGTTCGGCGTGGGCGCCTGCCTGCAGTGGGCCTATGAGCGAATGAACATGGTGGAGTTCAACTCGCTGCTGGTCAGTTTCGGGTTGCTGATGGTGACCATCCAGCTCGCCACCAACACCTGGACTGCCGACTTCCGCCGCCTGGCCGCGACCGAAAACCCTTACGCGACAAGCTCGCTGGAGCTGGGCAGGCTGATCCTGCCCACCACGACGCTGCTCGCTTTCGTCATCGCTGCGGTGTTCATCGGTGGTGGCCATCTCCTGCTGCGTCACACCTTTCTGGGCCGGGGCATGCGCGCCTTCGCCCAGGATCGCACCGTCGCGGCGGCGTTCGGCATCGACCACCGCAGGCTCGGGCTGCTGGTAGGCGGTGCGGCCGGGGCGAGCGCCGCGGTGGCCGGAATGATCTTCACGTTGACCAATAGCCTGACCCCGGCGGTGGCCTACGAATGGTTCGGCATCGTTTTCGCGGTGGTCATTCTCGGCGGAGTCGGTAACCTGCTCGGGACGCTGGTCGCCGGCGTCGGCGTCGGCCTGCTCTCCGGGCTGGTGTCGGTCATCTGGTCACCCTCCACCGAGCCCTTCGTGCTCTTCCTCGCCATCATTCTCGCGCTGCTGTGGCGGCCGCACGGCCTGTTCCACCGCCGAGGTGTGGCATGACCATCCGAAAAGGACTGTCGTATTTGGCCGCGGTGACCGCCTTGCTCGCGGTGCTGGCCCACTTTCACTCGTCGGTCGGAATAGCGCCTTACAGCATCGTGCTGACCACCACCGTGCTGTTCTGGATCGCACAGGCCACCAGCTGGAACCTGCTGTCGGGATACGCCGGCTACTTCAGTTTCGGCCAGGGCGCGTATGTGGGTGTCGGCGCCTATTCGATGGCGGTGCTGACGGGACGCCATGACGTTGGCTTTCTGTGGAGCATTCCGATTGGCGGCTTGCTCGGTGGCGTTCTCGCCCTGGCCGTAGGCGCGGTCGCCTTCCGCCTCGGGTCACTGCGCGGCGAGATCTTCGCCTTGCTTACGCTGGCTGTGCCGTTCCTGCTCGCCACATTCGCGCGCATCAACATGGACATCGACGGTGGGCAGGGCACCGTCATCGCGCTTCCCGCCTACCCGCAATGGGTTGGCGACGCGCAGCACATGCTGTTCTACCTGAGTCTGGCGGTGGCCGCCCTCGCCGTCGCGGTGGCGCTAGCCGTGCACGGATCGCGCTATGGCCACGGCCTGGCAGCGGTGCACGATGCCGAGGACGCGGCGGAGGTGCTGGGCGTGCCCACGTTTCGCTACAAGATGGTGGCCATCGTCCTCGGCGGCGTGCTGGGCGGCATGGGTGGCGCGGTCTTCGCCATGCAGATCGGCTTCGTAGCGGTGGAGAGCGTGTTCGGGCTGACCATTCCGCTCTTCGTCATCGTCATCAGCGTGCTCGGCGGGCGTCGGCACTGGCTTGGGCCGGTGATAGGGGCGGTGCTTGTGGTGGTGTTGCAGGACAGGCTTTCCGCCGGGGGACTGGAGTCGCTGGAGAACATTGTCATGGGGGCGCTCCTCGTCGGCCTGGTCATCGTGGCCCCCGACGGCCTCTACGGCCGGCTGCGGGCACGCCCATGGCTGGCTCTCGGCGCGTTCGCGGTGGTGCTGATCGGCATGTCGCTAACCGGCTACTGGGCCGAGCTCGACGCCCTGCTCTACGCCATGTTCGCCGCAGCCATCGTCGCCACCCTCGCCGACCGCTTCCTCGCCCAGCCAACCCCCAAATCGCCCGACGCCACCTTCTCTCCAACGCGAGTCGCGGCCGATAGGTCCGGCCGAACACCGCAGCCCGCCGCCCGCGCCGCTGGTGCGGCCGATGCGGGGGCGACCGAGGTGGCCCAATTGCCGTTACTGCACGCGGCTGAGGCGTTGCCGGGCCTTGCCGAAGCGGCGCCGCAAGCGGGGGAGGCGCGGGCGGCCGAGGCGGTGGTGGGTCTTGGCGAAGCGGCGCCGCAGGCTGGGGAGGCGCGGGCGGCCGAGGCGGTGGTGGGTCTTGGCGAAGCGGCGGCGCGGGGGCGGGCGTTGGTTTCGTGTGTGGGGGTGACGCGGGACTTTGGGGGTGTGCGGGCGCTGGATGGCGTTTCGCTGCAGGTGTTTCCGGCGGAGATCGTGGGGCTGGTCGGGCCGAACGGCTCCGGCAAGACGACGCTGGTGAACCTGCTCTGCGGGGCGTTGCAGCCCACCCGCGGCACGGTGGCCATCGGCGGGCGGCCCATCGGCGGGCTGGCGCCGCATCGGGTGGCGCACACCGGGGTCGCGCGCACCTATCAGATTCCACGGCCGTTTGAGTCCATGACGGTGCGCGACAATGTGGCGATGGCCGTCATGTTCGGCCGGACCGGTGCCTCGCTGAGCCAGGCGAGAAGCAAGGCGCAGCAACACCTGGCCACCGTCCACCTTGGACACTTGGCCGATGTCCGGCCGGGCTCGCTCAACCTGCATCAGCGGCAGCTGCTGGAGATGGCCCGCGCGATAGCGGCCGAGCCGGTCGTGTTGCTGCTCGACGAGGCGCTAGCCGGGCTCAACCCGGCCGAGATCGACGACGCGGTCGCGGTGATCCGGCGCATCCACGCTACGGGCATCTCCATTGTGGTCGTCGAGCATCTTTTGCGGGTACTGAATCAGCTCTCCACCAGAATCGTCGTCCTGGACCGCGGCGCAGTCATCGCCGACGGCGACCCGGCGCAGGTGCTCTCCGACCCGGCGGTGGTGCGGGCGTACCTTGGGAGGCAACGTGCTTGAAGTCCGCGGAGTCGACGCGCGTTACGGCGACGCGCAGGCCCTGTGGGGCGTGGCGATCGACGTGGCCGACGGCGAGATGGTGTGCATCGTCGGCCCCAACGGCGCGGGCAAGACCACCCTCGTGCACACCATCGCCGGGCTGCATCCGTGCGCGGCGGGCACCATCACCATCGGCGGGGTCGATATCGCGCGGCTTCCCGGCCACCGGGTGGGCGACCACGGTGTGGCTACCGTACCGGAGGGGCGGCGGGTCTTCGGCCACATGACCGTGCGCGACAACCTGCTCCTCGGCGCCTACCGGCGGCGGGCCCGCTCCCGGTACAGGCAAACCGAAGCCGAGGTATACCAGCTGTTTCCACGGTTGCAGGAGCGGGCCAGGCAGCCCGCGGGCAGCCTGTCCGGAGGCGAGCAGCAGATGCTGGCCATCGGCCGCGCGCTCATGGCGCGCCCCCGGCTGCTGCTGCTCGACGAGCCCTCGCTCGGGCTGGCGCCGGTGATCCTGGACGAGGTTTTCCACGCCATCGCCGTGATTGCCGCGACCGGCGTCGGCGTCCTGTTGGTGGAGCAGGACGTCGAGCGGGCGATGTCCGCGTGCAGCCGGGGTTACCTGCTTCTCGAGGGCCGCATCGCCGCCGCCGGGACGACGGCACAGCTGCGTGAGGACGCGGACGTGCGCCAACGCGTGCTGGGCGGGTGAGCCTTGCCGTCTTCTCCAGGGCTGCATCGCGGCCGCCGGGACGGCCCAACTGCTCCAGGACGTGCGCCAGCCGGTGAGCGGGATCAGTCGTTGCGGGCGGTTTCGGGTCCGGTGATCCGGTTCAGCAGGGGGAAGGTGGAGCCGATGATGCCGAGTGAGGCGGCCAGCCCACCGAGCACGATGAGGTAGTAGGCGCTGTCCGGCGGCTTGAGCGTGTAACCCATCTGTGCTTTGAGGAACAGCTGGGCGGCAAGGAATCCGGTGCCGATCGCGACCGCGGCGACGGCCAGCAGCGGCACCGCGCTTTCCAGGGCTACGACGCGGCGCAGCACGCGCAGCTGCACGCCGCTGAGGCGCAGCAAGCTGAACGGGCGCTTGCGATCGCTGAGCCCACCGGCCACGGCCACGGCGAGGCTGCATCCGGCGATGGGCAGGCTGGCCAGGATGACGACGTTGGCCAGTTGCTGGTACCCGGCCAGCTGCGAGGCGAAGGCGGCGTTGAAATCGTCCTCTCTGGACGGTGCGATCCAGAAGTCGGGAAAGGCGACTTCCATAATTGTGCGCGCCTGTTCGACGGCGGCGATCGAGCCGTCGGTGCCGGTCACAATCGACTGCACCGGCAATCGCTGCAGCTCCTCGAGGGACACCGGCGCGGCCTGCAAAACCGTTGCGGCGCCTTGGGATCTGCGGTAGCCGATGAGGTCCGCCCAGACCTGCGCGACGACGGCGCCCTCCTCGCAGCGGCCGTAGGACTGGGCCAAGGCCAGGTCGGCGCAGGAGGCCAGGCCGGGCAGGCCGTCTTTCCCCGGGTTGATCCGCACCACGGTCACGCTCTGTACGCCCGGCACCGAGCGCAGGCCGGCGATGACATCCTCGGAAATCGAGGCCTGTTCGGTGTCGAACTGCTTGGACAGTGTGGTGGCGGTGGGGCCGTAGCCGACGTTGCCACGGTTGGCGACGATGGTGGTGATGACGCCGACGGCGACGCTGGTGACGAAAAGCCCAAGCACCACACCGCTGACGGCACGGAACCCGGCGTGGGGGTTGTCCGCGAGCCGGCGTGCCGCGATGAGCGTGGCCGGGCGGCTGGAGCGGTGGGCAAGCGCTCGGGCGCCAACCATGGTCAGCCAAGGGCCGGCGATGATCAGGCCCACCATGATCAGGAGGAACGGCGGGAGGAATGCCGCTACCTGTCCGGTGGACGTATCTGGTACCCGGCCGATGAAGAATGTCAGCAGGCCGATGCCGATGGCCAGCGGAATCAGCCGGTAGACCCGAGGTGGGCGAGGGGTAACCCTGCGCACCACGCCAAGCGGGGAGATCCGCACCCGTCGCAGCGCGATGCGGGCCGCCGTCGCCGCCGCGGCCGGGACGCCGAGCGCGACCAGCAACGCCGATAGCGCACCGACGCTCATGTCGCTGGGAAAGAAGGGCTCGCCGGTGAAGGGAATCGAGGCGACAGCCCCACGTAACAAGAAGAACAGCGCGAAGCCGCCCGCGGTGCCGATTACGGCGGCGGCGGTCGACTCGACGGCCGAGATGACTGAGACCTGGCGGGGGGTCGCGCCGATCAGGCGCATCGCGGCGAAGCGCTGCTCCCGGCGGACAGCGGTGAGCCGGGTCGCCGTGGTGATGAAGATGAGCACGGGAAACAGCAGGCCGCCGGCCACGACGGAGAGGATGAGGTCCACGGCAGCGACGGGCACACTCGGTGCGGTGGTGAGGATTTCGGTGACCTGAACCGCTCCGCGCAGATGCGACAGCTCTTCGGGCGGATGGCCGACGACGATGACCAGCGATTGCGGCGAGGGCAGCGCCGACGAGCCGATCACCCCAACCTGGTGCGCGGGAAAGCGGGCCCCGAGCTGGGCGGCCGGGGTGGTGGCCAGCAGGGCGGCAAGGGCAGGCGAAGCGTAGAACTCGCCCGGGCCGGGCAGCCGCGGGATGCCGGGCGGGACCGGGGCGCGGGATCCCGTTGCGGCGACATCGATCCGGTCGATGGACCGGCCGTCGAAGTAGTCGCCGCGATGCAGCCACCACACCGGATCCACCGAAGCCGCCGCCGTGCTCGCGGGTGCCGCGTTCATCCACGCGGACCTTCCGAACTGAGCGTTGACAGCGTTGACGGTGGCCACGGTGGCCAGCAGCATGCCGACGCCGAGCGCCACGGCCACGGCGATGATGACAAGGCGGATGACCGCTTCCCGCCCGCTGGTCACGGCCAGGCGAAGACCCAGGCGGATCATGAGCCGATCCGATCGGGGGTCAGGGTGTTCACCAGGCCGTCGCGCATGATGACCTCGCGATCGGCGTAGACGGCCACCCTGGGCTCATGGGTGACGAGGATGACGGTCGTGCCGTGCTCGCGGGCGGAGGCGACGAGCAGCTCCATAACCCGTTCGCCGGTAAGCGAATCGAGCGCGCCCGTCGGCTCGTCGGCGAAAAGGATCTCAGGCCCGCAGACCAGCCCCCGGGCCAGCGCGACGCGTTGCGCCTGGCCTCCCGACAACTCGCCGGACCTGCGCTGCTCCAGCCCTTCCAGGTCAAGGCGTTCGAACCAGGCTCGGGCCTGGCGCAGCGCCGCCGCTCTGCGCTGGCCGCCGAGCAACAGTGGCAGGGCAACGTTTTCCTCCGCGGTCAGCTCGGGCACGAGCTGACCGAACTGGAAGACGAACCCGAATCGTTCCCGGCGCAACGTGCTGCGCTCGGGCTCGCCCATGGTGTCGACCCGGCGGCCGTCGAACCAGATCTCTCCCGAGTCGGGGGCCAGGATCCCGGCCAGGCTGTGCAGCAGAGTCGACTTTCCCGACCCGCTCGGGCCCATGATGGCGACGATCTCGCCACGCGACGCGGAGAGGTCCGCGCCGCGCAGAGCCGGTGTCGAGCCGAACGACACCACGACATCCTTGGCCGCGATGAGGGTCATGGCCGCACCGCCTTGGCCAGGGCGTCGAGCCGGGCCACGGTCAGATCGATCCAGCGCAGATCCGCGTCGAGGTGGAACAGCCCGTGGTCGGCAAGGAGCATGTCGACGAGGTTTTCGCCCCGTTTGATCTCGTTGAGCTCACGCATGCGCCGCAGATGGGCGCGGCGTTGGGTGTCGAGGTACTCCTCGGCCGGCCGGCCCAGCATCAACGCGAGCACCACCTTGGCGAAAAGCACCGTCTGCAGGTGGGGCTCGGGCTCAACGGGCTCGGTCAGCCAGGTGTCGACCTCGGTCGCGCCCAGATCGGTGATCACGTAGCGTTTCCGCTCCGGACCCTCGCCGGGCCGGACATCGCCCATGACCACCTTGCCGTCGCGGGCGAGCCGGGCGAGGGTCGAGTAGACCTGGCCGAAGGGCAGCGGCTTGCCGCGGCCGAAGAAGGTGTCGTAGTCGCGTTTGAGGTCGTAGCCGTGGCTAGGCTCCCGCTCAAGCAGGCCGAGGAGGGTAAGAGGAACGCTCACCCGGAGGACCATACACCGGGTGTATACGCCGCGTACATACCTGCTTAGTCGAGAAGTGATTTCATCTTGCTCGCCACCAGCGCGGTGGCCCGCTGCGGCATCAGCCGGGAAAGCCGATCGAGCAGACGGGCGTCGCCGCCGATGCGCACCCGGAAGCTGCCCTTCTCGACCGCCTCGATGATCTGCCTTCCGGCATCGGCGGGCGTGGTCAGCTTGGTCTTGGCGGCACTTGATTCCATGTCCATGCCGCGCATGCTGACCCCGGAGTTGCCCAGGATGTTGGTGGCGACGCCGCCGGGAAAGACGACGGTCACCGCCACCGAGGTGCCGCGCAGCTCCGCGTAGAGCCCCTCGGTCAGCAGCTTCACCGCTGCCTTGCTTGCGCCGTAAGCGCTTTGGCCCGGTACAGGAACCAGCGCGCCCATGCTCGAGACGTTCACCAGGCTCGCCTCGTGGCGGTGAAGAAGCTCGGGCAGGAAGGCCTTGGTCATGTTCAGGACGCCCCAGAAATTGACTTCCATCACGCGTTCGATCTCGTCGAACTTCAGGTCTTGCACGCGCGCGAAGCGCTGCACGATGCCCGCCACATTGATGACGCCGTCGACCCGGCCGTGGGTGGAGATGACCTCCTCGGGCAGGGCCTCCACCGCGTCCCGGTCGGTGATGCTCAGGGCATGGGCGCTCATCCGGGCCTGGCCCGCTCCGGCGAGGCGGGCGGTTTCGGCCAGACCCGTGTCGCTCAGGTCGACGGCGGCGACGCGCGCGCCACGGGCGATGAGCCCGAGCACGACCTCGCGGCCGATGCCGTTTCCGCCTCCGGTGACGACGAAGACCTTATCCTCGATCTGCATTTTCGATCTGCCTCCTTCTTATTGGGTACCAGGTAAGCCCGGCCGCCGACGGCATAACGGCGATTCAGCCCGTGGCACTGCGGGCGGAGGCGTGACGCCCGGCGAGGAAGCCGAAGACGGCGGCCGGCGCGATGGTCGACCCAGGCCCCGGATAGGTATGTCCCATAACGGATGCGGTGCTGTTGCCCGCGCCGTAGAGGCCGCCGATCGGTTCGCCGTCGGCGTCCAGGCACCGCGAATGCTCGTCGGTGAGCAGGCCGCCCTTGGTGCCGAGGTCGCCCGGCACCAGTTGCACCGCGGTGAACGGCCCCTTCTCCAGCGGCCCAAGGTTCGGGTTCGGCTTGACCCCGGGGTCGCCGTAATAGTTGTCGTAGACGGTGCGGCCGCGGCCGAAGTCCTCATCCACGCCGCGGCGGGCGAAGCCGTTGAACCGGTCCACCGTCGCGCGCAGCTTGGCCGGCTCCATGCCCAGCTCGATCGCCAGCGCCTCAACGGTTTCGGCCGACCGGACGGTGCCGGCCGCGCGCAGCTTCTTGGTGCCCTGGGCGAGCGAGGAGAACAGGTACCGGCGGCGGTGCCGCGCGTCGACGATCAGCCAGCTCGGGATCGCCGGCACGGTCTCGTCGCGGTGCAGCATGGCGTGGCCGAAATCCACGTAGCTCGCCGACTCGTTGGTGTAGCGCTGCCCGCTCGAGTCGACGACGATGCTGAATGGCATCGAGCGTTCCGACACCACGAACCCGTGGGATCCGTCGGGCATCGGCACCGATGGCCCCCACCACGCATCGTCCATAAGCGACAGTTGCGCGCCGATGTCCCCGGCGATGCGGATGGGATCGCCGAGGTCTCCCTCGGCGGCGGAGGTGTAGCCCGGCACACCGTGGTATTTCTGCCGCCATTCAGCATTGCGGGCGAAGCCACCGGCCGCGATCACGACACCGCCCTTGGCCCGGACCCGTACGGGTTTGCCGTCAGCCCCGGCCACGATCGCCCCGGTGACGGTGCGCCCTTGCACGACGAGCTCGGTCAGCGGCGTATTGAGCAACACTTCGGTGCCCTGGCGCACCACGATGGCCATGAGGTTGGCGCTCAGCCCGGCGCCGATGCCGTAAAGGCGCTTGCCGCGGGCAACGCCCCACAGCGCGCGGAACACAAAACGTGCGCCCCGCCGGAAACCCGAGAACGTCGACCAAGCGCGGCTCAACAGCCAGACGTCGTCGGTATTCAGCGGCACGGGTGGGGTCGCGCCGACGAACCGGGCGCTTGCCAGCCAGGGGCCAAGCTGGCGTACGTCGAAGGGTTCCGCTTCGATGCCGCGGCCGGTCATGCCACCGGGCCGGTCGGGGTAGTAGTCGGGGTAGTCGGGCGCGGCCGCCCACCGCACACCGAGCCGTTCGAGGAAGGAGAAAACCTGTGGCACCGTTTCGACGAAGGCGCGCCTGCGCGCGGGAGAACTGGCCGGACCAGCGTCGCCGATGCTGGCTTCCAGGTAGGTCAGGGCCTTGGCCACCGAGTCGTCGCGGCCCATCTTGCGGATGAGCGGGTTGGTCGGCATCCACAGTCCGCCACCGCTGAGCGCGGTGGTGCCGCCCCATTTCGAGGTGCTTTCCACGACCAGCACCCGGCGGCCGGTGTCGGCCGCGGCGATGGCAGCGGTCAACCCGGCCGCCCCTGTGCCCACGACAAGCACGTCAACTTCGCGATCCCACGTGCCGTTCACAGCGCCTCCACCAGTAGGTTTACCGTCGGCATGGGTAGCCGATCGGCTATTCGAAAAGCTAGCCGATCGGCTACCCTGGCGCAAGGGCTCGTATCATCAACCGGGGGCAGAGCCCACTGAAGCGACGGGGGTGTGTGATGGCGGATCCGGGCACGCGGCCCGATCGTCCGGCCCGGGAGCGCGTGATGGAGGCGGCGTTGGACCTGTTCGCCGCGCACGGCGTCACCGGCACCTCACTGCAGATGATCGCCGACCACATGGGCGTCACCAAAGCCGCTGTGTACCACCAATTCCACACCAAGGAAGACATCGTCCTGGCGGTGATCGGCCCGGCGCTGGAGACGCTGACCAAGGTCGCTGACGCGGCCGACCGGCAGCGCGCCCACCGGCGGCGCCTGGAGTCCGCGCTCAACGGCATCGTCGATCTGATCATCAAGAATCGCCGGCTGACCGCCATCGTCCAGTTCGATCCCATGGTCGCCGAGCTGGTCCGCGCCCACCCGTCGCGCACCTCGATCGAGCGGATCCGCGGCATGTTCACCGGCGCCGATCCGGATGCCTCGGCTCTGGTCAGCGCCGCGATGGTCAGCGGTGGCCTGGTGATGGCCGGCATCGACCCGGCCCTCGACGGCCTCAGCGATGAAGAGCTGCGCCGCCACCTTTTCGACACCGCTTGGCGTTTGCTCAAACCGCGCACGGCCAGCTTGTCGGCTTCCGGTGGCCGAGTGGCCCAACCGACCGGGCGGGTCTAGCATGCCATCATCCAGTCGACTTTGGACCCGGGAGACCGAGCATGACCCAAGATCCGATGCAGGGCCTCGACGCGCAGGGCATCCGTGACGCTGCGGCCAACGTCGTGGAGCGCGACATCGACGGCGATGGGCAACCCGACAGCTTCCTGGTCGACGTCGACGGCGATGGCGAAATCGACATGGCGCTCTACGACGACGACGGCGACGGCGTGACCGACCGCGTAATCCGCTCCGCGGAGTAGCCCGCTGCCCGGTAACAGGCGCGGCAAGCCAACGGCGACGACGGCTTCATCCGCTCCGCGGGGCAGCCTGCCGCACGGTGCCAGGCGCGGTCAGCCGCTGCGCTGCCAACCGGATCGGCGGGCCAGGCGGTGTTAGCAGTGTGCGAATTCTCCTAGCGCTTTTGTGTGCCGGTGCGGTGGTCGGCGGTTGCACGCCCGCCACCGAGCGTGGGGCCGTGGCGTCGTCTGCTCCGGCGCCGGGGCCGGCTGCCAGTGCCGCTGACAGTGGTTGGCGCGTGCAGTCCAAAACCGACCTCGGTGGGGCAGAGGCGTATGGCCTGGCCGTGACCGAGGACACGGTCTGGGCGGTGTCCTATCAGGCCGGCACGCTGGTGCGGGTGAACGTGGACGACGGCGCGGTGGTGGCAACGATTCCGCTGGCCGGGCAGCCGGCGTCGCTGCTGTCCGCCGCGGGAAGCCTCTGGGTCGCCGCTTACGGCGGTCACCTGTATCGCCTCGACGCCGCCGCCGGATCGGTGACCGCGGACGTGCCCGAAGTCGGGGAGATCTGCTGCGACCTCAGCTTCGGCGGCGGCCTGGTGTGGGCGCTCAATCCGGCGGGCTTTCTGCTCGGGGTGGATCCGGTGACCGCTGTGGTAGCGAAGCGGTATCCGGTACCCGTCAATAGAAATGCCCATTCAAATGTTGTCTTTGCGGGCAACTCGGTATGGGTCGCCAGCGATGGTGGGCCAATGCTGCAAATCGATCCAAAGACCGGAAACTCCACCCAGGTCGACGTCGGCGGTGGCGTGCCCTTCTTTGCTCGCGGCGCGCGGCTGTGGGGTGCTGACGCGACAGCGGTTTGGGCCCTCGACCCGGCGACAGCCAAAGTGGTGCAACGTGTTGCGCTGACCGATTCGGCGGAGGTGATGGCGCTCGCGGTCGACGGCAACACGCTGTGGGCGGGCATTCGCCACCCCGGGCGAATAGGGGCCGTGCAGCGGATCGACCTCGGAACCGGCCGGGTGCTGGCAGAATCGCGCGACATCACCATTCCCGCCCGGATCGAGATCGGTCATGGCTCGGTCTGGATCACCGACTCGGGCAGCAGCTTGCTTTGGCGCGTCGTGCGCTGAGCCAGCCGCGGTCCAACAGGATTGCAACATAACTCCAACCGCCGGCAGGTCGGATGACGGGCGCAGGCCGCAACGTGTGGCGTGCTCGTAACGACCTGACGGAGGATCCATGTTGACATATCTGTCCCGCCGCCTGGCCATCGCGGTGAGTGTGGCCACGGTCATCGGTGGCCTGGCCGGCGTGCCCTCGGCCGCGGCCGCGCCGGATGCCGGCGGCGTCGGCGAGGTCCGGATGGCCGACCCTGCCAAGGCTCTGCCCGACAGCTTTATCGTCGTTCTCAAGGACAGTGCAGGGGTGGGGATCCAGGCGGCCGGAATCGCGGCCAAGCATGGCGTGTCACCGCGGTTCACCTACACCTCGGCGCTCAAGGGTTTCGCGACGCAGACCACGCTGGCCCAAGCCCGCCGCATCGCCGCCGATCCGGCCGTGGCCTATGTCGAGCAGGACCAGATCGTCACCACCCAGGTGTTCGTGCAGCCCAATCCGCCCTCATGGGGGTTGGACCGGATCGATGAAAGGTCGCTGCCGCTGGACATGAAGTACCACTATCCGAACACCGCCCAGCGGATCACCGCCTTCATCATCGACACCGGGATTCGCTTTACCCATCAGGAGTTCGGCGGTCGTGCGGTGCTCGGCATCGACACCGTCGGCGATGGCCAGAACGGCAACGACTGCCACGGGCACGGCACCCACGTCGCCGGGACCGTCGGCGGCCGGTCGGTCGGCATCGCCAAGCAGGTGAAGCTGGTCGCAGTCCGGGTGCTCGACTGCACCGGCTCGGGCAGTTTCGCCGGCGTCATCGCGGGCGTCGACTGGGTGACCACTCAGGCGCTGACGACCCACGTGCTGGGCGTGGCCAACATGAGTCTGGGCGCGCCTGGCACCAGCGCGGCCATGGAGACGGCCGTGACCAACTCCATCGCCGCCAACGTGCACTACTCCCTCGCCGCGGGCAACAGCTTCGGCGCCGACGCGTGTAACTTCACCCCGGCCCGCACCCCGCGCGCCACCACCGTGGGCGCCACCGACATCACCGACACCCGGGCCGGTTTCTCCAACATAGGAACCTGCCTGGACCTGTTCGCCCCCGGCGTGAACATCTACTCGGCCTGGGCGACGGCCGACAACGCGTACAACACGATCAGCGGGACTTCGATGGCCTCGCCGCATGCCGCCGGCACCGCAGCGCTGTGGCGTCAGCGGTTCCCGGCCGACAACGCCGACCAGGTGGCGGCCGCTCTGGCCGCCAACGCCACCCCGGGCGTGGTGATCAATCCTGGTGTGGGCTCGCCGAACCTCTTGCTGTTCATGGGAATGATCCCGATGTGACCTCAGTCGGGTGAGGACGCGGTGGTGCGGCGAAGGGCCCGCACCACCGCACTAACTGATCTTGGCGAGCATCCCGGCGACGGTGGCTGTCCCGCCCCGGATCCGAGCCGTTCGCAAGTCCTGTTCGGACAGTCGTTCCTGGACGGCGTCCCAGGTCGCTTGCCAGGCAGGCAGTTCGATGGCCGGCACCACGGTGCCGATCGTCTCCCGCAAGGCGGCCGCCAGCGCAAGCAGCTCGGCGGCCCGGCTCACCTCGCCGCGCGCGACGAAGGCCTGGGCCAGCGCGTCGAGCAGGCTGGACTGCCGCCATCGATCGCCCAGGGCCAGATGCAGATCCAGGCTTGCCCGCAGGGTGCCGATGGCGCTGGAGACCTTGCCCTGGCGCAGCTCGACCAGACCGAGCAGGTCGAGCGCCCACGAGATGCCCTCCTTGACCTCCAGCTTGGAGAAGGTGGTCAGCGCGTCATCGACCAGCTCCCGTGCCTGTTCGTTGCGCCCGCGATAGTAGGCGACAGCGGCGAGGTGGATCTGCGCCGAGGCAAGGCATTCGCTGTCGCCGGAGCTCTGGTATCGGCGGTATGCCTTGTCCAGCAACTGTTCCGCCTGGTCGAGATCGCCGGCGAGCCAGGCGGTGAAGCCGCTGAGCATGAGCACCCCGGCGGCCGCGAAGTCGTCACAGGGCAGGGCTGCGGCCTGCTGCAGACAGGCCAGGGAGGCCTCGTACTCGCCGCGTTCCCGAGCCACCGAGCCGAGCAGGCGCAAGGCCCGGCAGGCCCCGGCGTGGTCGTCGTGGCGACGGTGAATCTCCAGGGCGCGTTCGGCGGAGGCCTGCGCCTCGCCGTAATTGCTGACAAGGAACGAGAACATGGCGTCGCTGGCCCATGCCGCGCCGACCGTCACCGTTTCGGCGGCCGGCAGCTCGTGCTGGCGGGCCAGCGCCTGCCTGATCCAGAGCTGACCCTGGCGATACTGCCCGCGCAGCTGGCAATAGCGGGCCAACGCGACGGCCAATCTTAGCTGTGGCAACGGGTTTGGTGTTTCGGCATACCAGGCCATGGCCGTGCGGACGTTGTCGTGGTCGGCCGCCAGCCGCTCCAGCCCATCGGCCATCGACGGGCCACACAGGCCCTGATCGGCTTGCTCCGCTTCGTGCAGGACGTGGGCAGCATGCCTTTCCCGCGCGGCCGTCCTCTCCGGCGGGCACTCAGCAAGCCGATCCCAAGCCCACCGCCGAATCGTTTCCAGCAGCCGATATCTGGTACCGGTGGGCTGCCGCTCCACCACCACCAACGACTTGGCGACGAGGTCGGACAGGGCATCGACGGCGGGACGCTCACCCGGTTGCGGGTGCCACACCGCCTCGGCGGCGGCAAGGGAGAACCCTCCGGCGAAAACCGCGAGCTGCCGAAAACGGGCCTGCGTCGGCATATCGAGCAGGTCGTGACTCCACTCGATCGACGCGTCGAGCACCCGATGGTGCGGATGCTCGGCGTACCGTCGCACGCGCAGCAGGCTGGGTTCGTTGAGCCGGGCGGCGATCTCCTTCACGGTGAGCACCTCTGTCCGGGTGGCGACCAGCTCAAGAGCCAGCGGCAGCCCGTCCACGGCCGCGCACACCGCCGCGAGCGCGGGCGCGTCGGCATCGGTCAGATAGCGCACGGTCTGCGCGGTGGACCGTTCCAGCAGCAGGCACACCGCGTCGTATCGCTTCACCTCGTCCAGCCGCATCGGTACCGCGCCGCCCTCGCCCAGCGGCGGCACCGCCAGCAGCGGCACCGGGAAGGTCACCTCGCCGGGCAGCCCCAGCGCCTCTCGGCTGGTGGTCAGCACCCGCAGCGCGGGGCACGACGACAGCAGGGTGGCGGTGAGCGCGGCGCAGGCGTCGAGCAGATGCTCACAGTTGTCCAGCACGAGCAGGCATTGCCACGAGCGCAGGTTTTCGGTCAGGGCTTCCAGCGGGCCGAGGTAGGGGCCTTCCGAGATGCCCAACGCGGCCGCCACCACAGCCTGTACCTGCGCGTGTTCGGTGACCGGGGCGAGATCGATGAACCACGCCCCGTGCGCGAAGCCCGGCGCCAGCTCGCGAGCGACCGCGATCGCCATGCGGGTCTTGCCGCAGCCGCCGACACCGGTCAGGGTGACCAGGCGATGCTGGGTCAGCTGCGCGCGCACCTCGGCCAGCTCGGCGTGCCGCCCCACCAGCCGGGTCAGCGGGCTGGGCAGCGCCGGCTGCGCCCGCCTGGTGGCCGAGGCGGCCGGTTTCTGCTGCTGCCGGCTGTCGTCCGCCAAAATCGTCGCCTCCAATCGGCGCAGGCCGGGGCCCGGTTCCACACCCAGCTCGTCGACGAGCCGGGCCCGCGCTCGCCGATAGGCGTTCAACGCCTCGCCCCGCCGGCCGGCCTGGGAAAGGGCGAGCATCAGCAGCTCCCACAGCCGTTCCCGCAGCGGATGGCGGGCCACAAGGGATTCCAGCTCCGAAGTGACCGCCGCGTAGTCGCCCAGCTTCAGCTGTGCGGTCAGCAGGTCCTCGGTCGCGAAGTGCCACAGCTCCCGCAGCCGGGTCGCCTCGGCTCGTGCCCATGCGCCGGTGGTGCAGTCGGCGAGCACGTCGCCACGCCATAGGCGAAGGCCGGCCTTGAGGTGCGCGACGGCTTGCGGGATCGCCTCCGCCGCCAGGGCTGTTCCGGCGAGCCGGACGCGTTCCTCGAAGCGGCGCACGTCAACCCATTCCGGCGGAACGTTTAGCGCGTAACCCGAGGCGCGCGTCGTGATCAGACCGTCCAAGCTCGACGCGGTGAGCCGGCGTCGAAGGTGGGCGACGTAGGTGCGCAAGGTCAGGGCGGCGGCGGTGGGCGGATTGGCGTCCCAGATGCCATCGATCAGGGCTTCGCGCGACACCACGGCGGGAGCTCGCAACCCCAGCAGTCCCAACAGGGTGCGCAGCCGTGGGCCGCCGATGCGCATCGTGCCGGTGGGGTCTGCGAACTCCACCGGCCCGAGCAACCGGAGGTCGATCGTGGCTCCTGCATCATCGTCTATGCCTTATGCTATCGCTTCCGATCGATTCTTTTCGACGGGTACGGGCCGGGCGCTCGCCGCGCCCGGCCCGTACTCTGGTCGATTTTCAGCTGGCGGTGCAGGTTGGGGTCGGGTTGGTGTTGGTGCTGTTGTTCCAGCTGGCGAGGAAGCCGAAGGTGATGTTCTGCCCCGCGTTGATGGTGCCGTTGTAATTCACGTTCGTCGCGGTCACGCTGGCACCGGTCTGCGGCGCGTTGGCGCCCCAGACCTGGGTGATGGCCTGGCCGTTGGCCCAGGTCCAGGTGACCCGCCAGCCGGTGATGTTCTGCGATCCGGCGGTGACCTTTATTTCGCCCTGGAAGCCGCTCGGCCACTGACCGATCCGGGTGTAGGTGGCGGTGCAGCTACGGGTGCCGCCGCTCGGGCTGGGGCTCGGGCTTGGCGACACGCTGGGGCTGGGCGACGGGCGGGGGCTCGGCGACACGCTGGGGCTGGGTGACGGCGAGCAGGTCGGGCAGTTGTAGACGCTGGCCTCCCGGGCGGTGGCCCGGATGCCGTTGGTGCCGTTGAAGATCCGCTGACCCCAGGTGGTGAGCTGGCTGGGGTTGAAGCTGGTCGCCATGTCCAGGATCGGATCGGTGTTCCCGCTCCAGGACCAGCCGAGGTAGCCGAGCCCGCGGGCCTGCGCCTCGGACAGAATCGTCTCATGATCCACTTCGCCGGTGTTGAACCTCCACCCGAACTCGCCGATGACCAGCGGCCATCCCGCGGTCTGGAACCGGTTGAGGTAGTCAGTGATGCTGGCCGCGGTGTTGAACACGGCGTACATGTGGATCGACAGCACGGTGTTGCGCCTGGTGTCGGCGTTCAGAATCGTCTGTGCGTTGTCGCGCATGGTGAACTGCCAGTCCTGGCCCCAGTTCGGCGCGTCGACCATGAGCAGGTGCTCGAAGCCGTTGGTGCGCATCCGCTGGATAGCCGCGGTGGTGGCGGCGGTCCACTGGGCGGCATTGTTGTTGCCGATCGGCTCGTTGCCGATGTTGATGACGACGTAATTCTCCTGACCGACCAGCGCGGCCTTCTGGCTGATCCAGTAGGTGACCGCCTCGTCGAGGCTGGCAGCCGCGCCGTCCTCGCCGAAACCGGTGGTGTCATGCACTTCCAGCACACAGATCAGCCGGTTCTGCTTGCACATCGTGATGACGGCGGCGACGTCGGTGGACGGGCCCCACCGCTTGCCGCTGCCCAGCACCACCCGCACGGTGTTGGCGCCGAGCGCTTTGATGTTGGCGAAGGAGCTGGTCTGGTTGGTGAACCAGATGTGGGGGTGGTTGACCCCTCGCATGATGAAGTTCTGGCCGTTGGCCTCGACAATGTTGCGGCCGCTGATATGCAGCCCGACGGCCGCGGCCGCGGGCTGGACATTCACCAGGATGGACACGGCGGCAAGGGCGGCGGCCGCTAACGCGACGCCAAGAATGCTGGGACGACTTTTCATGACCTACCTCGGGAAGGGCCCCGGAATTGGGGGCACGACGGACTCACCCCAGGCGTGAAGCTGCGACGATCACTGCCCTGATCTCGTGGGATGGGCGCAGTCCATTGGCGTTGTTACGTTTGCAATTCCGGCTCCTGGTGGCACGGTACGCTTCACCATCGTCCAGCGCAATCGATGCACGTCGACCGGTCGGGAGGAGCGCGGATGGCCAATGACGCGGGTGTGCGTCGCAGCAGCATGCGGGAAGTGGCGCGGGCGGCGGGCGTGTCGGTGTCGACGGTGGCCAATGTGCTCAGCCGGCCGGCGATCGTCGCGCCGGAAACCCGCCGCCGGGTCGAGCAGGCCATCCGCCACATGGGCTACGTGCGCCACGGTCCCGCCCGCCAGCTGCGCGGGCTGCCCAGCCCGATCGTCGGCAGCGTCATCCTCGATCTGGCCAACCCGTTCTTCGCCGAGCTCAACCGGGGCATCGAGGACCGGCTGGCCGAAGCGGGCTGCCTGGTCCTGGCCTGCAGCACCGATCTTCAGCCGGCCAAGGAGCGACAGGTCCTGGATCTGTTGGAGGAGCAGGCGGTGCGGGGCGTCATCATCGCCCCGATCGGGCCGGATCCGGCTGTCCTGCTGGAGATGAGCCGGCGCGGCACGCCGGTGGTCCTGGTCGATCGCCCGCGCGACGGGCTCGACCTGTGCGCGGTGGGGGTGGACGACGTGCTGGGCGGCAGGCTCGCCGCGGAACACCTCCTCTCCCTGGGCCATCGCCGGATCGTCTACCTGGGTGGGACTTTTGAGACCGGGACGGTCATCCGCCGCCGCGAGGGGGTGCGTCAGGCGATGCGGGCGGCCGGGCTCGATCCCGATGACCTCCTGATCGACCTGCGGTTGCCGATCCATCCGCCGCCGCTGGTGGAGGCCGCGGCCGCCGGGGTGCAGCAGATCCTCGCCGAGCGGCCGCTGCCCACGGCCGTGTTGTGTCTCAACGACACCGCGGCCCTCGGCGTTCTGCACGGGCTGGGTGTGGCGGGCGTGAAGGTGCCGCAGGACATCTCTGTCGTCGGCTACGACAACCTGGCCTTCGCGGCCGGGCTGGCGCCCGCGCTGACCACCGTGAACCAGCCGAAGTATCAGCTGGGCCGGGCCGCCGCCGATCTGCTGCTGGACGAGGCGCGGCCCGACCACGCCCACCGGGAGATCAGATTCCGGCCGTCGCTGGTGATCCGGGCCTCCACCGCCCCACCGCGCCGCGCCTAGTTACCACGTTTGTAACCGCCCGGCCGCTTTCGGTTGTATCGATCTTGATCCATCGTGCGACGCATGACGGTTGGTGTTCCGGCGCCCGCACGCCTGCCACGGCCCTTTCCTGTCCTGGGACATGCGATTCATCTGATGAGGTCGCCGCTGCGGTTCGTGGAAACCCTGCGCTCCCATGGCGATGTGGTCCGGATCCGGCTCGGCCCGCAGCCGGTGCATTGGGTGAACAATCCGGATCTGGTGCGGCAGGTGCTGGCCTCGGGCTCGTTCACCCGTGGTGCCCAGGGCGACAAACTGCGCATCGTGATCGGCAGCGGGTTGGTCACCATCGATGGCGATTTGCACCGGCGGCACCGGCGGCTGATGCAGCCGGCTTTCCACCGAGCGCGCATCGCGGGCTACGTCGAAACCATGCGTGAGCTGACCACGGAGATGACGCAGCGATGGCGTGACGGCGAGCGGATCGAGGCCGACCGGGAGTTCGCCGAGCTGACTTTGCGGGTGGTCGGCAAGACCCTCTTCTCCACCCATCTTGCCGGTGATCTCGTCGACGAGGTGGTGCGATCGATCCCGTTGATGCTGCGCGGGGTCGGCCGTCGCATCCGCGATCCGATCGGGCTGCGGGGCAAGCTGCCCACCCCGGCCAACCGCGAATTCGACTCGGCCATCCGCCGCCTGCGCAAGGTCGTCGACCGGATCATCGCGGAGTATCGCGCCGGCGGCGACGACCACGGCGATGTGGCGTCCATGCTGCTGCTCGCCCACGACGAGGAGACCGGCGAAGGGCTGTCAAATCAAGAGATTTCCGATGAGGTACTGACCCTGCTCACCGCGGGCACAGAAACCACCGCGAACATTCTCGCCTGGGCGATGCACCATCTCGCCGAGCGCCCCGAGGTCGAGGCCCGCCTGCACGCCGAGGTGGAAGCGGTGCTCGGCGACCGCGCGGTGACCGCCGAGGACTTAGCGAGCCTGCGCTACCTGCACGCCATCGTCATGGAAGCGTTGCGGCTCTACCCGCAAGCGTGGATCCTCACCCGGCGAGCCCTCGCCCCGGTGCGGCTGGGCGACATCGAGCTGCCCACCGGCGCCTCGATCTACTTCTCGCCCTATGCGCTGCAACGGGATCCGGCTATCTACCCGAACCCGGACCGGTTCGACCCCGACCGCTGGGCCGACGATCGTTCCACGCTGACCCAGCGCCCTTCCTTCGTCCCCTTCGGTGGGGGCCGGCGGCAATGCATCGGCGATGTCTTCGCCATGACCGAGCTGACCGTCGCCCTCGCCACGATCGCTCAGAACTGGCGCCTGGAAAGGGTTTCCGGGCCACCGGTGCGCATCGACTCCAGCTCGACCCTCAAGCCGAGTCACCTGCCAATGACACCGCGCCACAAACCTCGCGGGTGACTGGAGTGCCACTACATTCTCAGTCGCAAGTCGCTATTTGACGAGGTATAGCCGTAGTCCATTCGATTCCAAGACCTGCACCACCCAATTAGGATTCGGGGATGCTATCGCCGCGGGTGCAGCGCAGCGTTCTCGTCACCGGCGCTACCGGAATCGTCGGGTCGGAGGTTTGCCGGTGGCTGCGCGAGCGACCCGAGCTGGCGGTCACCGCGGTAAGCGCGCGCGGCTCGGCCGAAGATGGCGTGCTGGCCTGGAGAATGGGTGTCGACGAGCCACCTGAGAGTCTGTGCCGGCATTGGGATGTCGTCGTGAACGCTGCCGCCAGCACGCGCTGGAGCATGACCGAGCAGGAGGCGCTGACCGCGAATGTGCGCAGTGTGGAAGCACTGCACCGGCTGGACCCGAGGCCCGGTTTGCTGGTGCATCTTTCGACCACGCATGTCATAGGGCTGCGCGGCAGTGTCGAGTCGCCTCGGCTGGCCGACTATCACAACTCCTATGAGTGGTCGAAGGCCGCGGCCGAGCGCTTTGTGCGCGGCCACTTCCCGGGCACGGTCATCCTTCGCTTTCCCATTGTGCTGGGTCGCCGGCGCGACGGCGAGATCGCTCGCTTCACCGGATTCTTCAAGCTGCTCAAGGCGATTGCGTCGGGGATGATGCCGGCCATCGTCGGTCTTCCCCATGCCTACCTGGAGATGGTTTCGGTCGACGACGTGGCGCGAGCCGTCACCCGGATAGTCACCGAGTCTCGCACCGATCTGACGATGGTGCTCGGCCGGGCCGAGCGGGCGCCTACCGTCGACCACGTATTCGAGTTGCTTTTCTCCGTCATCAACAGCTGGCGCGCCGGGCGCGGAGTCGCCGAGCTGGCCCGGCCGCCGCTGCTGCACCCGGACAGGTGGGACAGATTCTTCCTGCCTTTCGCGCGCCAGCACCTTTCCCCGGCGCAGCAACGGGTCATCGACGTGTTCAGCGAGTTCCGCCCCTACCTGGCGATGACCGAGCCGTTGCCGGCCAGCGAGGTCGTGGGAGAGGTGAGCTCGGTGATCCGGCGCACGGTGGCCTGCTGGGCACAGCGAAACCCAGCCGCGGCAAGCGCTATTCCGCAAGCTTGGTCGTGAGTGGACTATGCCGGGCATCCTCGATCTTCTGGCCGACGCCGCCACCGAGCGGGCCACGCTGCGGACCATCCCCGGGCCGGCCGAGCCGGTGACCCTGGCGCAGGTGTGGCGGCGCAGCGCGGATGCGGGCCGCTATCTGGCGCACCGGGCCGGTCGCGGCTCGGCTGTCGCCATGATGCTGACCACCTCGGCCGACTGTGTCACCGCGCTGATCGGCGGATGGCGGGCCGGGCTCTGCATCGCCTCGCTGCCAACGCCGGCGCGTGCTGTCCCGATGCCCGAATATGCGCAACAGATCGGGGCTGTGCTGCGGTTGATGGAAGCGAAGCTGCTGGTCGTCGACGACGAAGTCGCCTCGGCCATCCCGGAGTTGCCCGTGCCGGTGGTGACGTTCTCGCAAACCCTTTCCGGCTGGGGAGCAAAGACGGCCGACGAGGCCGGTTCGTTTGTTCAGTTCACCTCCGGCAGCACGTCGACGCCGAAGGGCGTGCGGCTGAGTATGGAAGCCATCGGCGAAAACGTCCGCGCGCTCCTCGATGGTGTGGCCAGCCCCGATCCCTTGGTGTCGTGTTCCTGGCTGCCGCTGTCGCACGACATGGGCCTGGTGGGCATGTTCCTCGCCGCGTGGGCCGGGCAGCGGCACGTCTCGCCCGGCGGGCTGGTCCTGATCCGGCCGGAGCGGTTTCTGCGCCGCCCCAGCACCTGGCTTTCGGCCTGTGCGCAGTTCGGTGCGACGGTGACCGCCGCCCCGAATTTCGGGCTGGAGCTGGCTTTGCGCGACCTGGCCGGCTGCGCCTCGCTTGACCTGTCCGCGCTGCGCGTATGCATTGTCGGAGCCGAGCCGGTGAGGGCGGAAACGTTGCGGCGCTTCGCCAAGGAGCTTGCGCCGTTGCGGTTCGACAGCGACGCCCTCTGTCCTGCCTACGGGATGGCCGAGGCGAGCCTGGCCGTGAGCGCCAAGCCGCCGGGCAAGCCTTGGAACAGCTGCCATGTCGACACCTCTGCGCTCGAAATGGGCCGCTGGCAGGAAAGCGGGCCGGGCGAGGGCACGACGGAGCTGGTGGGGCTGGGGGCACCGCTGCCCGGCATCGAGGTCGCGGTCGGTGGGGAGCCGGCCGCGGTGGGCGAGGTTTTGGTTCGCGGCTCTTCCATGTTTGACGGGTACCTGGGCGGCGCTGACCCCCGAGGAGCCGATCGCTGGTTCCCGACCAGGGATCTGGGGATGCTGCGAGACGGCGAGCTCTATGTCACCGGGCGCGCCGACGAGGTGCTCCTGGTCGCGGGCCGCAACCTTTACCCGCACGACGTGGAGGAGGCCGCGGCGCGGGTCGGTGGTGTGCGACGGCATTGCACCGCTGCCGTCGCTTACGGTCCGTCCGACTACGCGATAGTCCTGGAACGGCCCGGCAAACTCGTCGCGGAGGAGGAGCTCAAGCGACTGTGCCGGGCCGTGCGTTTGGAAGTGGCCAAGCGGATCGGCATCGGTCCCGCGGCAGTGATCGTCATCGCGCGGGGGTCGTTCCCGCGCACCCCCAGCGGCAAGCCCCAGCGCAGGCGGCTGGCCGCCCAGGTCGCGTTGCCCGATGCGGCGCTCGAGCTGGCCATGCATTTCGGGTGAACGCCCGCCAAGGTCGCGCACGAAAACGGGAGGGTGCAAAATGGTGCAGGACACTATCTCTGATGTGGTCATCGAGATCCTGGCACGCCATACCGGCCTGGCGCCGGAAGAGATCACGCCGTCGCTGTATGTGCGCGACGACCTCGGCCTGGACTCGATCGACGCCGCCGAGATCATGCTGGTGCTGGAGAAGCGAACCGGCCGGCGATGCGAGGTGGACGAGGCGAGGACGATAAACACGGTCTCGGACATCATCGCCACGATCTCTAGCGGGAGCACGGCATGATCACCGCCGTGGAGATGCACAGCCATCTCGAGCGCTTCCTCGCCGATCGCGACATACCGATGACACGGCTCACCGATCATGTCGAGGAGGTCTTCGGCGTCCCCAGATTGGTGGTCGCGGCCGGATCGGTCATCCACGGCTTCGGTAACCCCGGCAGCGACGTCGATGTCCTCGTCCTGGTGGACAACCCCGGCGTCACAAATTTCCCACTGTCCTCGTACGACGGTCAGCAGGCCTTCGACGTGACGTATCTGGACACCGCCTGGGCCCGCGAGGTCGGTGAGCAGATCGGCGACGGGTCGGCGCTGGCTTGCGTCCACGAGCCGGCGGGATGCGCGAAGACACATGAAACCCTGGTCCAGTTTTCGCGTCTGCCGCTCGGTTTCGTCATCGAGGCCGAGCCGGAGTGGAACGCCTGGGTCTCGCGGATGCGGGGGCCGGCGCTCGGGCGCATCCTGCGGCGCTGGTGGCTGCTTCGGGCGCTTCGCGCCTGGACAGCGGCCCGCATCTTCGGGGCCGACAAACCCTGGCTGGCCGCACACCGCTATTGCGACGCGGGCCTGGCGCTGCTCAACGCCCGGGTGACCGCGGCGGGCGAGGCGTATTTCGGGCCCAAGTGGGTGGCCGCGAAGCTGGCACGGCTCGACGATCAGGCGGGCTTGGCGGTCTACGAGCGCCTCCTGGCCGTCCCGGGCGACGGCGCCGCGCTTCCATCCTATGTGGACAGATGCGAAGAGCTGCTGGAGAGCCTCTCCGCGATCGGGCCGGAATCGCCGCAGGTGCATCTGGTGGCCTCATATGCGCCGGGTGTCAACGTGTTCCGGGCCAACGGCAGGACACTGGTCAGCCGCTGGATGATGCGCGGCGTGGAGTTTGCGGGCCCGCTTCCGCAGGCGGCGATGTCGGCCGGCGGCCCGATCTGGGCGGGAAGGCTGACCGAGCTGCCGTCCTGGCTACGGGCTCTGCTGGTGGCCGACATGGCGTGGCTGGGCATCGCTGATTGGGGTGGACATGACAAGCCGGGTGATTGACGACTCGCGCCGCTGGGCCGCGTTTCACGGGGTGGGCACCTATCAGCTGCTGATGGAGATTCACGCGGCGGTGGAGGACACCCACGGCATGATCTTGCAGGGGCAGCCCCGGGTCGCCGCTTACTGTGCCCGGGACGCGGTGGTGTGCTGCCTCGCCGTGCGATCGCTGGCCACCCGCGGCGAGCTGTGGATGGAGGATCAGGACCCGTTCTACGATCCGTTCAGCGACTGTGGCGAGGCGGAGCACGCGTTGCTGTCGCAGATAGTGGGCGGCCTGACCCGGGCCGGTGACGACGCGGAAGTCGACCTCGCCTATCGGGGATTGGTGGACTTCGTCGGCGAGACCGAACGCCTGCTTGGGTTTTCGGCCTCGCCGGCTTCCATCCGTACCCCCCAGGGAATGTTCCCGGCGCTGCGAGTGGCCCGGGATCTGTTTCACGTCATGGAAACCGCCGGCCTGCCCCAGGTACTGCCAAAATCCTGGACGGCCACCGGGAAGCCGCCAGCAGAGGAGTAGCCAGCATGCCAACTGTTTCTACGGTCAGTCTGAGCAGCCAGCCCATCGACCGGGTCTGGCAGGAGGTGCTCGACATCGCCTCGTTCCCGTCCTACATGGACGAAGTGCGCGAAGTGGAGATCCTGCACCAGGAGCAGGACGTGCGCCGAAGCCGGTGGTCGATCCTGCTCAAAGGGTCGATCCTGGAGTGGGAGGAGGAGGAAAGGATCGACACCGAGAATCGTAAAATCACCTTCCACCAGATCGAAGGCGACCTCGCTTACTTCACCGGCTGGTGGCACGTCAGGCAGACCGATCGGGGCGTGTCCACTCAGATGCATGTCGAGTTCGACATCGGCATCCCGTTGCTCGCCGACATGCTCAACCCGGTGGCCGCGCGGGCGCTGGAAGAGAACGCGCAGAAGATACTGTCGCGCATCGATACCCGGGCTGGTTCACCGGCCTGACTCGTCCAGCTTTTCCAGCTGTGGTGCGGCCTCGTCGAGATCGAGCTGGGCCGGCAGGCCAAGCGCGACACGGCCCAGGTATTGCCGGGTGCTGGCGCGGGTCGGCGGGTGGAAGCGGATGGCCTGCGCGTCGCGCCACAACCGTTCCAGTGGCAGGGAACGGGAATAGGCCATCCCGCCACACGCCTCGATGGCGGCCGCGATCGCGTTGGGGACGACCTCCATCGCCTGCTGTTTGACCGCCAGGCACATCGGGAGCAGCGCCTGCGGCGACCCGCCCTGGCCCATCAGTGCGGCCAGGCTGGCGCAAGCCGACTCCAGCGTCAGCAGCGCCCCGGTGTGGTCGCCGATCGCCCCCTGATAGCTGGGCAGCCGGTCGCGGGTCGCCGCAAGGTGGTTGATGCGGCTGCCGGCCAGGGTTGCCCGCGCGGAGTCCATGGCGGCCTGAGCCACGCCGAGATAGCAGGCGGTGCTGGTGAGGCTGAACCAGATGACCCCGGCGGCGAGGATCTCGTCGTCGTCCTGGCCGGCTGGCGCGCGGTAGTAGATAAGCTCGTCGGGCACCAGACAATCGTCGAACCGCACGGTTTCCGACCCGGATCCGCGCATTCCCATGGCGTCCCAGGAGCGTTGCACGGTCAGCCCGGGCGCATCGGTCGGCAGCAGCGCCACCAGAACCTCATCCTCGCCCTCGACCTGCATTTGAAAGCACACCAGATCCGCCTCCGCGGCCAGCGAACACGGCCGCTTCAGCCCGGAGAGCCGGAAACCGCCAGGGGATCGGCGTGCCCGCAGGGTGGACCGGCTCACCGAGCCGCCCAGATGGGGCTCGGCGAACGCTGACGCCACTATCCGGCCCTGGCTCGCGATCGCCTCCAGCAGCAGCCACGACACGTCCGCGCGGCGCTTCCAGTGCTCGACCATCAGGCCTACCGAGAACAGGTGCATGTTGAGCGCGATCGCCAGCGCGGGATCGGCCGCGCCCAGGGCCCGCTGCGCCGCGCAGCACTGGGCCAGCGACGCTCCGCCGCCCAGAAGCTTGACCGGGACGGGCAGTCCCGGCCAGCCGAGCGCGCGCAACACCTCGAGGCTGTCGCGGCAGGGGCGGCCCTCGCTGTCGGCCGTGGCCGCGCCCGCCGCGACCGCGGCCACGGCTTCGGGTGGCAGCAGACCGCTCACGTCGGGCCAGATGGCCTCGAAACAGGCGCTCAGACCGGCCGGCTCGACACGCGGCCGCGTGTCGTCGGAGATCAGTGCTGGTTTCATGATGCCCATCGGCTTAACCCGGCAATCCTTGACCGACCGCCGCGGCGGCCTCGGCTATCGCGCTGGCCAGCAGGTCCAATGCCAGAACGACCTGGGTGGGGGTGGTGATGAGCGAAGGCAGCAGGCGCAGGGTCGTGGGCCGGCTCAGGCACGGCGAGATCAGCAATCCCCGTTGCAGCAGGTTCACCATCACCTCGCCCGCCACCTGGGCGGAGACGAAATCGATGCCCCACAACAACCCCCGGCCGCGAACCTCGGTCACCAGGCCGGGCCGGGTGGCCTGAATCTCGCGCAGGCCTTGTTCCAGCTGCCGCCCGATCCTGATGCCGGACTCGCTCAGCTCCTCCAGAGCCGACAGAGTCGCCTCCACCGCCGCCACACACAGCGGATGACCGGCGAAGGTGGCCGTGTGCAGGAAGGGGTTCTCTGCCAGCGGCCGATAGAAGTCATCTGTGCACAGCATCGCCGACAGCGGTACCACGCCGCCGCCGAGCGCCTTGCCCACAAGCAAAGCGTCGATCGGCAGACCGGCGTCGAGGGCCACCGAACGCGGCCCGCACCGGCGCAACCCGGTCTGGATCTCGTCGGCAATCACCATCGCGCCGTGCCGGCGAGCGTCGGTGCACCATTGCGCCAGCACCTGTGCGTCGATCGGCCTGATTCCGTGCTCGCCCTGGATCGGTTCGAAAACCACCGCGGCCACATCGCCTGCGGCGGCCTCCTTGGCCACCGCGCCGGGATCGTCCGGCCGGATGTGCGAAACGGCCGACAGCGCCTGCGCCGACCCGTGGCGGAACTGCTCGCTGTGGGTCAGCGCCAGCGCGCCCAGCGACTTGCCGTGGTAGCCGCCCTCCACCGCGATGATGCGCGGACGTCCGGTGCCCAGCCGGGCCAGCTTGGTCGCCGCCTCCACGGCGTCGGTGCCGTTGAGGCCGAAGTAGACCCGGGGCAGCGCATCGTCAAAGTAGCCGGAAAGGCGCGCCGCCGCCGACGACAGCGTCGGGTTCCCTAGCGATCGGGTGGCGGTCGGCTGCACGTCCAGTTGCGCCCGCACCGCCTGGAGCACCAGCGGATGCCGGTGACCAATGAGCGCGACCGCGTACGAACCGAAGTCGAGCAGGCGGCGGCCGTCGGAAAGGCTTATCCACACGCCATCCGCGGCCACCTCCACCGCGCCGCGCCCGGCCAGCTTCGCGGCCATCGCCAGCGAGGGTGGCAGATGCCTGCGCATCTGCCGGAAGACCTGTTCCGCCTCAACACCCAGGACAATGTCCGCTGTCATCCCCACGACTCCTTGCCGCGATCCGGCCGCAGCAGCAGCGCACCCGCTGTCCCCGCGGCGAGCGCCACGCCGCCAAGGACGGCGACGCTGGGCCACACCTGACTCAGGCCGCTTCCCTCCACGATGACCTTCTGGCAACCCAGCACCGCCCAGTAGGACGGTGCCGCCGGGGCCAGCGGCTGCAGCCAGGTGGGCAGAAGCGCCACCGGGACAAGGGCTCCGCCCAGCCCGGCGAAGACCAGGGTCAGAATGTTGTTGACGGCGTTGAACTGCGCGACGGTCGGACACAGCGCTGTCACCAGCAGGCTGACGGCGACCACATTGGCCCCGAAGACCGCGAGCACCGCTGCCAGCGCCACGACCGATCCAGCCACGTGCATGCCGAAGACGGCGACGCCCACCGCGAATATCGCGGCCAGCTGGGTGAGGACGAGCAGTAGCGGTACCAGCAGCTTGCCCGCCACCAGAATGGGCACCGGAATCGGCAGGGTGCGCGTGCGCTGCCAGGTGCGCCAGCCGAAGTCGCGGAAGAACGGCAACCCGAACTCGCCGCCCATGAACATCGCGAACATGATGGCAAAGCCGGGCACAGCCTGCTCCGAGCCGTTGCCGCCGTAAAGGCCGGTCAGCTGCAGGATCTGCCGGTAGGTCGGCGTGAGCACGAGCACCAGCACCACCGGCATGACGGTGAGCATGAAGGCCCGCACCAGATCGCGCCGCTGCAGCCGCCACTCGTGGCGGACCACGCAGCCGAGCGTGCCGAATGTCTCAGCCACGAACCAGCTCCTTCTCCGCGGTCACCCGGAAGAAGACATCCTCCAAACTGGACCGATGAACCGTGATCCCGGCGAGGGCGCGCCCCTGCCCGTGCAGACCGGCGATGATGCCGGGCAGCTCGCCGTCGGGATCGGCGACCGGTATCCGCACGCTCGGCGGTGAGCCATCGCTGAAGGCAATCTCCACCGTGGTACCACTGAAATCTCGAACGAGCGAATCGATGTCACCGCATGCGGCCACCCGCCCACGATGGAGGATCACGGTGTAGGCGCCCAGTTGCTCGATCTCGGTCAGATAGTGGGTGGAATAGAGCACAGCGGTGCCGGCCGAGGCAAGCGTGCCAACGTAATCCAGCAGAGCTCGGCGGCTCGGCGGATCCACGCCCACCGTCGGCTCGTCGAGCATCAGCAGGGGAGGGCGGCCGACCATGGCCATCGCGCAGTGCAACCGTCGCTGCTCGCCGCCGGACAGCAAGTGGGCCGGGCGATCGGCAAGCCGATCCAGCCCCATCGCCTCCAGCACCTCTCGCACGGCCAGGCGGCGCTGCCGCCCACCGACCCCGGCCAAAGCGGCCCAGCCCACCAGGTTCTCGGTGACCGTCAGTGGGGGATAGATGGCAAGCTCCTGCGGGGATACCCCCATCATCGCGCTGGTGGCCCTGGCGTTGCCCCGCACGTCGAGGCCACCGACCAGAATGCTGCCCCGGCTCGGTTTGACGAGACCGGCCACGGCATTGACCAAAGTGGACTTTCCGGCGCCGTTGCGGCCCAGCAGCCCGACCACCTGGCCCCGGCCGACTACCAGGGACACCCCGAGCAGCGCTGGATGAGTTCCATAGTGGACCTCGAGGTCGGCTATCTGAAGCATCGACACCTGCGCAGGCTAATCCCGGCTACACGAAGGTGAACCGGAGCGCGAGTCGAGCGCGGCTGGAGCCCGGGTTTAACGCCGCTGGGCGAGATCGTCCAGCCAGTCGCGGCTGGCGCGGCTGACCCGGGCCGGTACCCCAAGGGAGTCAAGCAGTTGCGCCGCCGCCTCCATCTCGTGCGATCGGCGCACGGCGTGGACATGGGAGCCGGTGACCAGCCGCTCGACGGTGGCGGCATTGGCGCGGGTCAGCTCCTCAGCGATGTTGGCGCTGAGCCAGTCATGCAGGCCCGCCGCCTGTGCCGCTTCGAGCGCCTCGACGACGGCCGCTGCGAGACCCTTGAAGAAGACGCTGCGCAACAGTTTGTGGGTGGCGGCCGCGCCCACCGGGCCCTCGATGACCTCCACATTGCCGCCCAGCTGCCGCATGGTGAGCGCGAATCGTTGCGCCGCAGGGCCGCTGACCGTCATCGGGGTGTGCAGCCCGCGCGGCGGCACCGGCGCCATCAACGCGACGTCGGCGACGAGCAGGTGACCGGCGGCGTCCTGGACGGCCTGTTTCACCGCGGGCGCGGCGGTGTTGAGGTCGGCCCAGATGGTGCCCGGGGCGCAGCCGGGCAGGCCCTGGGCGAGGGCGTCCAGGGCGTCGGCCGCGCTGTTGACGCTGAGCACGAGATCCGCGCCCCGGCAGGCCTGTGCGGCGTCGGCGGCGTCACGAACCGCGCCGGTCGCCGTGACCCGCGGGTCGTAGCCGTTGACCACGGCACCGGCCTGGGCGAGCCCGGCGGCGATGAGGCTGCCGGCCTCGCCGAGACCCAGCACGGCGACGGTGGTCACGCCAGCCCGATCTCGTCCAGGTTGTGCAAAGCCTCGATGACGCTGGCGATGTGCTCGCGCATGGCCAGCTCGGCCTCCGCGGCATCGCGTGCCCGGATCGCTTCGATGATGCGCTCGTGCTGGGGCAACGAGATGGCGGGCCGGCCCGGCAGCAGCGACAGCGCGAACTGCCGGCGCACCAGCTGCCCCCGCATGGTCTCGATGAGGGTGTCCGCGGTGCGATGGCCAGCGATGGCGCGGATCAGCGCGTGCAAACGCTGGTTGAGATCGCTGTAGCGGCGGAACTCGCCCGCGGTCACGGCTCTGCGCATCAGCAGCCCGATCTCGTCGAGCTCGATCGCCTGGTCCTCGGTGACCCGGGCGGCCGCCTTGGCCGCGACCAGACCCTCCAGGACCATGCGCACCTCGGTGATCTCGACCGCCTCGGCCAGCGAGATCTTTCGCACGTGGGCGCCTTTGTTGCGCTGAACCTCGACGAGCCCTTCGGCGGCGAGATCCTGCAACGCCGTGCGGACAATGAACCGGCTGACCCCAAGCCGCTCACACAGCGAGGCCTCCACCAGTCTTTCGCCGGGCAGATAGGCGCCATCGAGAATCGCCGCGCGCAGGACATCACGTGCTGTCGCGGACTCTCGGGCCGACTGTGGAGACATCTCCTGTTTCTCGGCGGGCATCTTCTCTCTCGCGGTCAGAGCTGTTGGCAGGCCAAATGTCACCACAGCAGATCATGGGTGTCGAGCGATTGTCAACACTTGTGTGACTGCCATGTTGCGCGTAAGTTGCCGTCTCACTGGTTCTCGTTAGCGAAATTGTTGACAATCGGCTCCCGATAGAGCCGATCGGGAGGTAACCGTGTCTGATCGCACGTTGCTCGTGCTCACCGCGCATCCTGGTGATTTCGTCTGGCGCTGCTCGGGCGCGATCGCGCTTGCCGTGTCGCGCGGCGAACGGGTCGTCATCGGGTGCTTGAGCTACGGCGAGCGCGGCGAGTCGGCATCGTTGTGGCGCAAGGGTTTCGACCTCGACCAGGTCAAGGCGCAGCGCCGTGCCGAGGCGGAGCAGGCCGCCGCTGTGCTGGGTGCGGAGATCCGCTTCTACGATGCCGGCGACTATCCGCTGCAGGAAACGCCTGAGCTGCGTCAACAGCTGATCGCGCTTTATCGCGAGCTGCAGCCTTCGGTGGTACTGACCCACGCCGCCCAGGATCCGTACAACGACGACCACGCGGTGGCCCACGCCATCGCCCTGCGAGCCCGAGTCTTCGCGCAGGCCGCGGGGGTGCAGGCACCGGGCGAGGTGATCGGCGCCCCGCCGGTGTTCTGCTTCGAGCCACATCAGCCCGAACAGTGCGGCTTCCTGCCCAACGTCCTGCTCGACATCACGCCGGTGTGGGACCGAAAGCTCGAAGCCATGCGGATTCTCGCCGCGCAGGCCCACCTGGTCACCTATTACACCGAGCTGGGTCACCGCCGCGGCACCCAGGCGGCACGCAACTCGGGACCCAACCTCGGCCTGCCCACCGAGGTCTTCGCCGAGGCCTACCAGCGGATCTATCCCCAGGTCACGCAGGAGCTGACATGACTGCTCACGTGGTGGTTCGCGACTTTGACCGGGTGGAAAGCTCCATTGTGGACGGCCTTGCCGGTCTTGGTGTCTCGACCGCGCACGAGGCCGACCACAGGCGCGGTGCGCTGGCACCACAGATCCGGCCGATCCAGTCCGGGGCACGGATCGCCGGGACAGCGGTTACGGTCTCCTGCCCACCGGGGGACAACCTGATGATCCATGCCGCGGTGCAGACGTGCCGGGCAGGTGACATTCTCGTCGTCACCACGACCTCGCCCTCGACCGACGGCATGCTCGGCGAGCTGCTGGCCACCTCGCTGCGCGCGCATGGCGTGGTGGGCGTGGTGCTGGACGCCGGAGTCCGCGATGTCGCTGAGCTGCGGGCGATGGCCTTCCCGGTCTGGGCGCGCGCGATCAGTCCACAGGGGACGGTCAAGGCCAGCCCGGGGTCGGTGAACGTTCCCGTGATCTGCGGCGGGCAGCCGGTCAGCCCGGGAGACGTGATCGTCGCCGATGACGATGGGGTGGTCGTGGTACCCCGCACCCGCGCGGCGGCCGTGCTGCAGGCCGGCCGGGCACGGGAATCGGCCGAAGCAGCCAAACGTGAGCGGCTGGCCAGTGGGGAGCTGGGCGTCGACATGTACGGCCTGCGCCCGCTGCTGGCCCAGCTCGGTGTGGTCTACCTCGATCGGCCACCGTCATGAGCCCGCGGCGGGGCATTCCGGTCATGGTGCTGCGGGGAGGAACGTCGAAGGGCGCCTACTTCCTCGCCGACGATCTCCCCGCCGACCCCGGCGAGCGCGACGCGCTGCTGCTGTCGGTGATGGGGTCGCCCGACCCCCGGCAGATCGACGGCATCGGCGGCGGCCATCCGCTGACCAGCAAGGTGGCCGTGATCCGGCGATCGGGCGAGGCTAGCTCCGATGTGGACTATCTGTTCCTTCAGGTTCAGGTCGACGCCGCAGTGGTCAGCGCGGAACAGCCCTGCGGGAACATTCTGGCCGGAGTCGGGCCGTTCGCCATCGAACGCGGTCTGGTGGCGGCGCAGGATCCGGTGACGCCGGTACGGATCCGGATGGTCAACACCGGGGCGCTGGCGATCGCCCACGTTCCCACCCCGCAGGGGCGGGTCAACTACGCGGGCAGGACAGCGTTGGCGGGTGTTCCCGGCACCGCGGCCCGGCAGGTCATCGACTTCCAGGAGACGGCCGGATCCGTTGCGGCTGCGCTGCTTCCGACCGGCAACGCCACCGATGAGGTGTGCGGGCTGCCGGTGACCCTCATCGACAACGGCATGCCTGTCGCCATCGTCGAAGCCGCCCGCCTGGACGTGTCAGGGCACGAGTCGCCGGCCGAGCTGGAGTCGCAAACCGTGCTGCGGCAACGGGTCGAGGCGCTGCGGCTGGAGGCGGGCCGGCGGATGGGGCTGGGCGACGTGGCCGCGACCACGGTGCCGAAGGTGTGCTTGGTGGCAACGCCTGCTGCCGGCGGCAGTCTTGCCACGCGAATGTTCATCCCGCATCGCGTGCACACGGCGATCGGGGTGCTGGCCGCCGTCACCGTCGCCACCGCGGCCGCCCTGCCGGGCAGTGTCGCGGCGCGGATCTGCCAACCGGTGACGGCGGCTGCCGTACCACCCGATGTCATCCGGCTGGAACACCCGACGGGCTGGTTCGACACGGTGGTCTCGCCGGGCGGGGCGGCCGTGGTCAGTACCGCACGGCTGCTGCTGGACGGCGTCGTCTTCGCGCGAGAGGAAGCCCAATGACACGAGACATCGCCCACCTTTCCGCGGTGGAGCTTTTCTCCCCGGTACCAGGCGAAAGCGTCCAATTCTTCGCCGACCTCATGGCGATGGAGGTGGTCGCCCGCAGCGGCGACAGCGTGTACCTGCACTCCTGGGACGACTACGAGCGCTTCACCGTCAAAGTGACCGGGCACCACACCTCGGGCATCGGCCGCACCTGGCTGCGCGCAAGCAGTCCTGAAGCGCTGCAGCGACGGGTTCGGCTCATCGAGCAGGCGGGTCTCGGGGCGGGCTGGAGCGAGGAGGAACCCAACTACGGCCCGGTTTTCCACTTCACCGACCCCGACGGCCATCCCTTCGGGATCTATTGGGAAACAAGGCGATACCAGCCCACGCCGAAGATGAAGCCGTCGCTGAAGAACCAGGCTTCCCGCTTTCCGGGGCGGGGATCCAACGTGCGGCGGCTGGACCACGTCAACTTTCTCGCCTCGGAAATCCCCTCGCACGACCATTTCATGGCCGAGATCCTCGGCGCCCGCAAGAGCGAACAAATCATGTTGGATGACGGCTCCCTCGCCGCCATCTGGTGCACCGTGACCGACAAGTCCTACGACCTCGTCTACACCCAGGACTGGACCAAGACGCGGGGACGGCTGCACCACATCGCCTTCGCCACCGACACCCGCGAAGACATTCTGCGAGCCGCGGATGTCTTCCTAGAAGCCGGAATTCACATCGAGACCGGACCGCACAAACACGCGATCCAGCAGACCTTCTTCCTCTACGTGTGGGAACCCGGCGGCAACCGCATCGAGCTGTGCAACGCCGGGGCGCGCCTGCTGCTCGCCCCCGACCACCAGGTCGTCACCTGGACCCAGGCCGAACGCGCCAAGGGTCAGGCCTGGGGTCTGAAAACCATCGATACCTTCCACACCCACGGCACGCCGCCGATCACCGCTGGTTGACCTACCCCGATGGAGTCCCTCATGATCAGAAGGTTCACGGCCGTCCTCGCCGGCGCCGCAATGCTGTTGTCCGCAGCCGCCTGTGGCGCAAAGGAAACCCCGCCCAGCACGCCGGGCACACCGGACAAGGTGACGGCGGGTGTGGTGGCGATCGTCGACGTCGCACCGATTTACCTTGGCAAGCAAAAAGGTTTCTTCACCGAGCAGAACATCGACCTGACTCTGCAGACCGCTCAGGGCGGGGCCGCGGTGGTACCGGCCGTGGCCGCGGGCACCTACCAATTCGGCTTCAGCAACTCCATCTCGGTCCTGGTGGCGCACACCAACGGCGTGCCCATCAAGGCGATCGCCAGTGGCAACGGCACCACCGGCAACGCCACCGCGGACTTCAGCGGGCTGGTGGTGAAGGATCCGGCCATCACCAGCCCGAAAGCGCTGGTGGGTAAAAAGGTCGCCACCAACACCTTGAAGAACATCGTCGACACTTCGATCAAGGAGCTGGTCAAGCGCGACGGCGGCGATCCCGCGGCGGTAAGCCTGGTCGAGCTGGCGTTCCCGGACATGGTGGGCGCGCTTGACACCAACAAGGTTGACGCGATCTTCGTGGTCGAGCCGTTCCTGTCGGCGGCGAAGGCCAAGGGCTGGAAGGTGATCGGCTCCTTCGCCGCGCTGGACCCGGCGATGTGCGTGGCGCTCTACGTGACCTCGCAGGCCCTCGCGCAAAGCAATCCCGATCTCGTGGCGCGTTTCACCACCGCGATGAAGAAGTCGTTGGCCTACGCGGAATCCCACCCCGACGAGGTCCGCGCCATCCTCGGCAGCTACACCCAGATCGCCGAAAACGTCCGCCAGGGCATGACCCTGCCGAAGTGGCCGGCCGACATCAACCGGGCGTCGCTGGACAAGCTCGCCGACCTGATCGTGGCCAACGGTCTGACCAGCAAGAAGCCTGACGTGGCGGCAGTGGTCTCGTGACCCGGTCACGTCACCTCCCGAGCGGGGCCGGATGCCCGGCGGCCCTGCTCGGGTTGGGCGGGCTCGCCACCTTCGCCCTGCTGCTCGAGGTTCTCCCGCGCGCCGGAGTGCTGCCCGCCGATTACTTCCCACCCGCGAGCCGGATCGCCCTGGCGTTGCTGGACGAGTTCGGGCAGCCCGCCTTCCGGGAAGCGCTCGGCGACACCCTCTTGACCTGGGTCACCAGTCTCGCGATCGCGGTCGGCGCGGGCATAGCAGTCGGCGTCGCGATCGGCTCGACACCCCTGGTGCGCGACCTCACCGCGTCGACCATCGAGTTCCTGCGCCCCATTCCGTCAGTGGCCTTGATTCCAGGGCTCATCGTTTTGCTGGGTACGGGGATGGAGTCCACTCTGGTGATTGCCGTCTACGCCTCGTTCTGGCAGGTGCTCGTACAGGTGCTCTACGGCGTCGCCGATGTCGATCCCGTAGCGCGCGAAACGGCGCACTCGTATCGGCTGAAAGCCAGACACCGAATCCGCTATGTGGTGTGGCCGACCACGCTTCCCTATGTGATGACTGGGATCCGGCTCGCCGCAGCCGTGGCCCTGATCCTCACCATCACCGGCGAGCTGGTCATCGGTACCCCGGGATTGGGAAAGAAGATAGATGTCGCCTACTCCAGCGGCGACGTGCCGTCGATGTACGCATTGATCGCGGTCACCGGTCTCATCGGGGTCCTCGCCAATGTGGTCACCCGGCGGGCTGAGCGCTGGGCGCTGGTCTGGCACCCCTCGGTGCGCGGGGAGAGTCCGGCATGACCTCCGCGCTGCGCCGGGCCGCCGTCTTCTTCGCCCTGCCTATAACGCTATTGGCGATCTGGTGGTTCGCCAGCGCGGGCAGCACCGACTTCCTGATGCCCCCGCTGGCGAAGATCCTGGAGGTCTTCCCGGAGACGTGGTCCCGGCACCGGCTGACCCACGACGTGGCGCCGAGCCTGATCCGCCTCGCTGTCGGCTTCGCCGGCGCGCTGCTGATCGGGATCGGTGCGGGTGTGGTGATTGGCTCCAGCCGCGTGGTGCGTCTTTTCGCCGAGCCGGTACTGGAGTTCCTGCGCGCCATCCCGCCACCGGCCCTCGTGCCGATCTTCATTCTCGTCGCCGGGATCGACAACGTGATGAAGGTGCTGGTCATCATCTCCGGCTGCGTCTGGCCGATCGTGCTCAACACGGTCGAGGGCGTACGCGGCGCGGACCCGGTGCTCGCCGAAACCTGCCGCAGCTATCGCATCGGCGAAATGCTGCGCCTGCGCATGTTCGTGCTGCGCTCGGCGAGCCCCCAGATCGTCACCGGCGCCCGGCAGGCGCTCTCCATCGGCATCATCCTCATGGTGATCAGTGAGATGAAGGCGGCGAGCGAGGGTCTCGGCTTCACCATCCGTGAATTCCAGACCGGGTACCAGTTTCCGCAGATGTGGAGCGGGGTGCTGCTGCTCGGCCTGATCGGGGTGGTGCTGTCGCTGCTTTTCCGGGTCGCCGAGAACCGTGTCCTTGTCTGGTACCACGGTCAGCGCGCGGCCGCTCGCGTCTCCCGCTGACCCCACTGTTGAATCGCTTGGAGGATTGGTGCTCGAGATCCGGGCTCTGCGCAAGGTTTACGAGGGACACGGTCGTCAGGTGGAGGCGTTGCACAACATCACTTTTTCGGTGCGCGCCGGCGAATTCGTCTGTGTGGTCGGCCCGTCGGGTTGCGGCAAAACGACTTTGCTGCGCTGTCTGGGTGGGCTGCTCCCACCTACCTCGGGCGAGGTGACGGTGGCGGGGGCGCCGGTCGCCGGTCCACCGGACGGGCTGGCCATAGTCTTTCAGGAATATGGCCGCAGCCTGTTCCCGTGGCTGCGGGTGGCCGAGAATGTGGCGCTGCCGCTGAAAAGCAAGGGCCTCGGCAAGGCGCAGCGGGCCGCCATAGTCGGCGAGTCGCTGGCCGCGGTCGGGCTAGCCGACGCGGCGGGCGCCTATCCGTGGCAGCTTTCCGGCGGCATGCAACAACGAGTGGCGATCGCGCGAGCCTTGGCGTTCCAGCCCCGCGTGCTGTTGCTCGACGAGCCGTTCGCGGCCGTCGACGCCCAGACGCGAGCCGATCTGGAGGACCTGGTCAGGTCGGTGTGGCAACGGTTCGGCGTGACCCTGCTTTTCGTCACCCACGACATCGACGAGTCGGTCTACCTCGCCGAGCGCGTCATCATCCTCTCGTCCTCGCCGACCGTGGTGGTGGAGGACCTCGCGATCGACCTGCCTGCCGCCCGCGACCAGCTAACCACCCGGGCCGATCCGCGTTTCATCGAGCTGCGCGGTCACGTCTACGCCCAGGTCCAGAAAGCCAAGCGGTCCCACGAATGAAAGCGGGCCGGCTGTCGCGCCGGCCCGTTTCCTTCACAGACAGGTGATGTAGGCCTCGGGCGGGAAGAAGAACTTGCTCAACGACTCGTGCGGCGTGAAGTCGACTCTGATGACGAACGCGGCGATCCACCAGTCCTCGATGCAGGGCCCCACCACGGGGTTGAAGGGTGTCCACGTGGTAAGCGGCCCGGCCAAGTCGCCCATGGTCTTGTACTCCTCCGGCCCGTTGCGGCGGACCAGACCCTCGCCGTAGTGAGCGGCCACCACGGGCGCGTCGCACCCGATGATCGACCTGTACGCGACGTTGTAGAAGATCCGGAACGGCGGCGTCACATCGTCGACGTAACAGGTAATGGTTTGCGGGCCGGCGTAGTCCGCGGGCATCGCCGCGGTCTCGTTCGCCAGCATCTTGCCGCTTTTCGTCTTGATCTGCATGACCAGTGTCTCGCTGCCGGCCGCATAGGACGGTCCGGCCGCGCCGAGCACCAGTGCGAGAGCTACCGCGGTTGCGGCGACTATCCTGGAAATCTTCACGATTACACCTCCAAGCTGTGGAACGACAACGCGAAGCTATGCCGTCAGCGGAGGCTCGCAATAGATGAGACGCGATGACTAAAAGCGGTGCCAAGACCGCATCGCTAATCCAGTCAGCCGATCGCCTCTCGGACAGCGGGCACGATCTCGTTGGCCCAGCGGCTGAGCGACTCGGGGTCTGGGGTGCCGCCCCTGGACGAGAAGAGCATGAAGCCCGACGCGTGGTGCTGCAGAACGGCTCCGGTGAGTTCCTCGACCCATTGCGCGGGAGAGCCACCGATCCAGCGGCCTTGACCGTCCCGCATTGCGGGCAACGGCTCGCTGGTGATCCGTCCGGGGAGGTTGTAGAACGTGCCGATCTCGCTCGGGTCGCGGCCCACCTCGGCCGCGGCTTCGTCGATGATGGGGCGCGACTCGCGGTACCGCGCGCTCAGCCAGTCCGCCGCGTGGCCGGGGATCCAGCCGTCCGCGACGCGGCCGGTGGCGGCAAGGGATTTGGGGCCGACCGATCCCGTCCACACCTTTGGCGCGGCCACCTCAGCGGGCTCGATCTGGTTCAGCTGATAGTGGCGGCCCTGGTAGCTGACCGGCGGGCCGCCCCCGGCGAGCATCTTGACCACCACGATCGCCTCTTCGAAGGCGGCCACAGCATCGGCCGGTGACAGCCGGGCCACCCCCATGTCGGAAATCCTGTCCCACAACCCGCCCGCGCCCATGCCGAGCACGACGCGGCCGCCGGACAGCGCCGACAGGGACGTCACCGCTCGCGCCAGCATCGGGGCCGGCCGGGTCGGCAGATTGGTGACGTTGGCGAAGCCGGCGAGACGCTCGGTGCGGCCGAGCACGAACCCAAGCGCCGCATAGGCGTCCAGCCGCGCGCCGAGGTAGGGGTGATCCGACAGGGAGAAGAGGTCGAGCCCATCCCGGTCGGCCTGTTGGGTCAGGCGCAACAGCTGGGGCCCGTCGGTGATGGTGCTGTGCGCGCCGAAGCCGAAGACCACTGGCGATTCAGACAATGCGCTGCCTCTCATTGCGGTTCAGCGTCTGCGCTGAAGATGCGGGCGAAGTGGGCGGTGAACAGGTCGGCGCCCTTGTATTCCGACACTGTCGCGGCCGGGACGACGATGGGGCCGTCGGGTGTCGGCAGCTGACCGACACCACCCGAAGGCCCAAGGGGGAGCAGAATCATGGGGTCCGGAGCGGGTCGGTAGGTGGCGCTGGGTTCCTCGCCGTTGAGCTGGGCGACAATGTTTTTGGCGATGACTTCGGCATGCTGCATGGCGTAGCCGGCCATCTTGGCCTCGCCCAGATCGGTGATGTCGCCGAGCGCGTAGACATGGTGGTAGCCCACCACGTTGAGGTTCTCATTGACGCAGACTCCTTTCTGGGTAAGGGAAGTGAGCCGCCCATCGTCGAGATAGTCCCCGTTGATCTGACCGCCGTAGGCGCGAAACCAGATATCGGCAGTGATGTCCTCCCCGCCGGCGGTGGTGACGGTGAATGTCCCGGCCCGCCCGGGCGGAGTTGACGGCGGCGACTTCAAGCCCGTGTCCAGCCGCACGCGGATGCCCAGATCGTCGAGCTGGCGGTGCAAGTCCTCGCGTAGCTCGGCCCGGAAACCGGGCAGGAGTTCCCCGGCGGGATCGATGACGGTCACGTGTTTTTCGGGCCAGACCTCTTTGACCTCACCGGCCAGCTCCAGCCCGACCGGCCCCGCACCGAGGATCAGCACCCGGTTGGCATCGGCCAGCTCCTTGTGGGTAAGGCGCAGATCGTCCAGAACCGCATCGGTGTTGTCCGCGTTGGGTTTGGCCGGGTAGGTGTAACTGGAGCCGGTGGCCAGGACCAGATAGTCGGCCTCCACCCGTCGGCCCGACGCCAGCGTCACGCCGCCGGGATCCACCGAGACCGCGCGGTCGCGAATGACCGTGCCCTGCGGAAGCCAGTCAGGGTAAGGAAAGAACATGTTGCGCGCCCAATCCGGCTGGGTGAGTGCCCGCAGCGACCCGGCCGTATTGATGAACGCCTCCCGTGGATCGATGAGGGTGACGTCGGCCTCGGCAACCAGCGCTTTGGCCAGTGCTGAACCCCCGTAACCCCCGCCGACGATCACGACTCTGCGACCCATTGCGCACCTCCGAAACAGCAGGGATAAGTTCGTTGAACGAACTATATTAGTTCGCGGAACGAACTACAACCCCGCCGCCGAAGGTGTGGCGCGGCCCTCCTAGTCGTGATCGATGAAGACCACCGGAACCTTGTTGTCTGTCACCACCCGGCCCAGCAGATCGGCGAGCGTGTCGCGGTCACGGGCGCTGAGCTCGCTCGGCAACTGCGCGATGCGCCGGCAGGTCTCCTCGTAGAACCCCTCGGCGAGCCTGCTTCCCTGCGGTGTCAGCGCGATCCGCACGGTCCGCAGGTCCTGGGGGTCTGATTCGCGTCGCACCAGACCGCTGCGCTCGACGCGATCCACCAGACCGGTAAGGCTCGATTTCGCCAGACCCAGCATGGTGCTCAGCTCGCCCATTCCATAGGGCTGCGCCATCAGCACACACAGCAGCTGTCCCTGTTGCGAGGTGAGGCCGTGCTTCTGTGCCGACTCGGCGTACACGGCATTCACCAAGAACGTGGAACGTACCAAAGCGGCCACCACCCCGATCTGGCCATCGTCGTGCTTACCCACCAGGCCAGGGTAACCGAGGTTGCCGTCAGTTCGCGCAGCGAACTTACGGCCGTTTGTTGCATCAAACTGGTTTGATGTATTCTGGCGGCATGGGCCGGCATGACTCCGTACCACCTGCAATCTTTGGCCTGGCCGGCCACCCGGTGCGCTGGCGGTTGCTGGGCGAGCTGGCGCGCAGCGATCGGCAGGTGCACGAGCTGACCGCACTGGTGAATCAGCCGCAGAACCTCGTCTCCTACCATCTCGGGCGGCTGCGTAAGGCGCAGCTCGTCGCCGCCCGGCGCAGCGCCGCGGACGGCCGCGACACCTACTACAGCCTCGATCTGTCCCTGTGCACGACCTTGCTGGCCGCTGCCGGTGGCCAGCTGCACCCCGCGCTGTCGCTGACCGCACCCGCAATGCCGGTGCCACGCCAGGCTGCAGTGCTATTTCTGTGTACCGGCAACAGCTCCCGCTCGCAGATGGCCGAGGCGTTGCTGCGGCGGTCAGCAGGCGATGCCGTGACGGTGTTCAGCGCGGGCAGCCGGCCGAAACCGGTGCACCACCATGCGGTGGCGGCTATGGCCGAGCACGGCATCGACCTGACCGCGGCCGAGTCCAAGCATCTCGACAGGTTCGTCAACCATCGGTTCGACTACATCATCACCGTGTGCGACCGGGTCCGGGAGGTCTGCCCGGAGTTCCCCGGCCACCCGCGGCCGATCCACTGGAGCATCCCCGACCCCGCTCAAGACGGGCGCTACCCGGCTTTTCAGCGCACAGCATCCGAGCTGGCCAGCCGGATCGGGTTCCTGCTGCACGACATCGCCTTAGACCACACCACTCGGGAGGAATCATGAGCATCGTTTCCAGCGGCACCGTGAACGTTCGATACATGGTCACCGACGTGCAGGCCGCCGTCGACTTCTACACCACCCAATTCGGCTTCGCCGTCAACACCACCGCGTTTCCGGCGTTCGCCGATGTCACCCTCGGCAACCTGCGCCTGCTGCTGGCCGGCCCACGCAGTTCCGCAGGCCGGGCGATGCCCGACGGTCGCGTGCCCGAGCCGGGCGGCTGGAATCGTCTCCACTTCATCGTCGACGACATCGCCGCAGAGGTGGACCGGCTGGCCGCGGCCGGGGTGAAATTCCGTAACGACATCATCTCCGGCCCCGGCGGGAAGCAGATCGTTCTGGACGACCCCTCCGGCAACCCCATCGAGCTGTTCCAGCCCGCCGGGTCATAAAGCCGTCGCTGACCGAAACCGTCCTGATCTGAAAGAGCCCCTAAGCTTTGCCAGTGGCCAATTTGGCGGCCTGCTCGATCTTCGTGCGGAGTGCTTCCCAGATGGCCGGGTCGCGCTGCGAGCTCGCGTACTCGGCTGTGGTGCCGGTCGAGCCGTCGAGCTGTTCGCGCAGGATGTCCGCGTGTCCGGCGTGCCGGCTGGTCTCGCTGACCGTGTGGACCAGGATGTTGAACAGCATCACGTTCGGCCGTGGCCACCAGGGCACGTAACCGGGAGAGTCAATGGCGAGCGCGGTGATCGTCGCGTCCGAGTGCGCCGCCACGCGACGGTAGCGGTCGACAATCTCGTCACGCGTCTCCTCCTCGGTCGCCCACATGTCGGCGCCACGCGCCTCGAGGTCGTCCCACCGGGGCATCGGCTCCGGGAACGGTCGATGGAACACCTCACCGAAGTACCTGGATTCCGACAGCGACAGGTGCTTGATCAGGCCAAGAAGGTTGGTTCCCGTCAAGGTCAGCGGGCGGCGGATGTCGTACTCGGAGAGCCCGTCGAGCTTCCAGACCATGACCTCGCGACGCACGCGCAGTTCATTGTGCAGATACTCTTTCGCGAAGTCATCGATCATGGGCTCAGATCTTCCCACACAAACCCAACCCCGGTGTCCCTCGATCCATCCGCACGATCGCGCGGACTGTCCATCTGGACAAGGTCGTCGCGGTCCTCTCGGCACTCGGCTTGCACCTGGAGGTTCATCGCGGGGCGGGCCAAGAGATCAGACCCGGATGCGGTTGGGGGTGGCTGTTCAACTGCGGGGAAGGTGCCTGAGCCAGGCCGCCTGACCAGCGCCTCGGCGGGATCTGTGGCCGGTCAAGTGTTCCATCGAGCCTGGTGACTAGGTATGCAGATGCGCCTATGCTGCACGGCCGTGGGGCAATCGGACGATGAGGTCGGCGTCGATCTTTACATGCTGTGGGTGGCCGGTTCCATCCACCTGCCTCGCACCGCTGAGGTGTGCGAGGACAACAACCAGGACGTGCACAACACGGCGTTCTGGGAAGGCACCGCTTTTCGCAACGAATGGGGGCAGGAAAGCGATGTGGCCGCGCCGTGGCGGGCGCTTCGCGACAGCGTGCAGCGGGTCTTTTCCACCTCGGCGATCAACACCGATCTCGCCGGGCACGCGCTGGTCGCGATCGCGCAGAACTACGCCAACAACGACGCGGAGGCGGCCGAGACCATGAACAGTCTCATCGCCGATTATCGCGCCAGCGACGAGCTTCCGCAGCCGCCGGGGCCGCTGGAGCTGGAGAATCCGGGAGACCCGGTACAGACCACGACAGGTCCCGACGGGACAGAGGTGCCGGTGCGCGATGACGACGAATGAGCAGATCACGGCGGCGGCCGACGACTTGGCGGAAACCATTCGGAACAAGATGAACGAGGAGTTCTACCACACCTACATCGTTTATCAGGAGCACCTGTGGAGCCGGATCGAGTCCACGGCGACGTCGGCGCGTAACGCGATAGTCGTCTACACGGTCCTGAACGCCACCGACGCCGATGGGATGCTGGGCAGCCTGCGCAACATCTTCGGCGGCAGCTTCGGCAATCCCCTGGCCGACCCGGCCCGCGGTTACATCGACGATGTCGCCTCGTACATCACCGACTGGTACGGCACCGCCGCGGAGGCCTTCCGAATCAACTTCCTCAACCCGTATCCCGAGATACGCCAGAATCAGATTGCTTTGGTACGTGAGCTTGCGCTAGCGATAGAGGGATATCAGGCCATAGTCGAGGAGACCCGGGCCAAAGTCGTCGCGATCGCCAATCAGGGTTGCGCCGCGCTCAACTCGATCGGCACGCCGTTGCCTGTTGTGCTCTCGGTGGCGGCGGCCTTCGTCGGGGTGGTGGCGGCCGTGGCCACCGCGCCCGCGACGATCATCGGGGTCAGCGGCGCTCTGATCGCCGGAGGTCTGGCCATGCTCGGCGGCGGTCTCAGCGTCGCCGGAGCGGTGGCGGGCGAGACGCCCACCCCGAGCGAGGCGATCATCCAGGGTGGCAACGTGGAAGAGGTGGTCTCGTCCATCTACAGCGCGCTCACCCTGCTGCGCCAGGACAGGGACAACGCCGAGGCGAAACTCGTCGCCGTGCTGCAGCACGATCTGGCCCTGGTCGAGACAGCGCGAACGCTTGCGGCACAGCGGGAAGTGAACCTCTTCGTCCCTTACCAGCCGGGGGTGATCGGGGTCTTCTCCGGCGAGGACGTCGATTTCCGCCTGTCCACCAGCGGGAGCTAATGCCCACGATCGACCGCGCCGTGGCTCTGCGCCAGGGCGGGTCGGGGAAGCAGAGCTAGCGCGAGCGTGGGCAGGGCTGCGCCCAGACCGACCAGGACGATCAGGCTGAACGCCGGCTGGCCGAGCCACTCCCACAGGGGATGCCACCGGAAATGCGTCTCACTCAGATGATGGTCGATCTGGTATGGCACGGTGAAGACAATCGGCATCGCCGTCATGAACATCGAAAATCCAAACAGGACTGTCGACAGCGAACGTTGCCACGGCCGGTATTCGTTGCGGCGGCTGGCCCAGCCGAAGATCAGCCAGGTCGCCAAGGCGCCAATCACGAATCCCAGGATCGCGGCCGGGTGCACCGGCCAGGGCGTGGCCCGGCTCAGGCTCATGGCCAGACGCAGCTGACCGAGCCGCGGGTCGGAGACCGTGTGGATTTCGAGGATGTTGTCCCCGCGCCGAGCGGTCAGCAGCGTCTGGGTGGGAAGTGTGGTGGGATCGCAGGCGGCTGTCGCGCACTCGGCCGCGTTGCTCGTCACCGGCTCACTGGCCTCCCAGCCGTTGGCAGGCAACCGTTCCAGGGCGCTGGCGATGATCGCGCGTTGGCCGGTGGAGGCGGGAAGCGAGGTGCTCGTGTTGGTGTCGCCAAGTCCGTACTCGCCGCCGTCGAAGGAAAGCAGCGTGTCGAGGTTGTCCAGGCTGAGCGGCTCACCATAGATGGTGAACATCGCCTTGCTGCGATAGATCTCCCCGGTGACCCCATGCTCGGGAAAGATTGAGGTGAAAATGGCCGCGGCTTCGGCTCGTTCCGGCAGCGGGCGGGCGGTTTCCCAGCCGACGCGGGCTCCCAGGGCCGACCCATACAGTCCACAAACGACAGACATGAGCACTGCCCACAGCGCCACGCTGCGGCTCGCCGGACGTCCCAACCGGCAACGCATTCCATGCACCACCAGATTGAACGTCACCCGCCACCCCGGCCGGGCATGCCCGGCGTCCAGCAGCGTGCTCACCATCTCCACGCCTCGCTCACGCCGATAGTCGCGCGGGTAGGCCCAGAGCAGGAGGCGATAGCGGCCAGTCATCACGGTCACGCCACCTTCGGCCGGGCGACCCGCAACCGCGCTTCCGCCACGGTGGCCAATTGCCGCAGGCGAGCCGTTTCCACTGCCAAGACCTCGATGCCGTCACCGGTCAACCGGTAGTAGCGGCGCAGCCGGCCGTCCGTGATCTCCTCTCGGTCGCGTTGCACCAGGCCCTGTGCGGCAAGCCGATCCAAAGCCGTGTACATCGTGCCCGGCAGCAAAGCCACCCGGCCGTCGGACAGAGCGGCGACCTCGCGAATGATCCCGTAGCCGTGCATAGGGTTTTCGGCGAGCGCGGTCAGTATGAGGAAGGTCGGCTCACGCATCTCGGTCACTCGGGAAATATATATTGTTGATCAATCTATAGCAACACCGCATCCTTCGTCGCCGGTGGCTAATGGATCCGGCCCACGCCGGGCCCGCGTCTCAGCGTCAACCACCGATGGCGAAGGGAAAGGTCAATGAGGACGTGGCAGCCGTGGCTCTCCACCGGGGCAAGGGCGGTGCTGGCCGCGGCATTCCTGATCGCGGGCGCGATTAAGGTGACCGATCTCGATGCGTCGGCACGGGCGGTGAACGCCTATCAGCTGCTGCCATGGGAGTTGGCGCGGTTCGTCGGCGTGGTCCAGCCGGTCCTGGAGATCGGGGTTGGCCTGCTCCTGCTGGCTGGTTTGGCCACCCGGCTCGCCGCCGCGCTGGCGGCGGGCGCCATGACGGTGTTCATCGTCGGCATCGCGTCGGCATGGGCGCGCGGCCTGACCATCGACTGCGGGTGCTTCAGCCGCGGCGGCGCCCTGCCGGTGGGCCAGAACCCGAACTATGCGTGGGACATTGCGCGCGATGCCGCGCTGTTGGCGCTGGCGATCTATCTCATCGTGTTTCCGGCAAGCCGGTATTCGCTCGACAGGAGGATGGCGTGAGCAAGCATGGCCGGCGTGAGGCCAACAGGCTGATCAGACAACAGCAGTTGCAGGAGGCCAAGCGCAAGCGAAGTATTCGGATTTCAGCCATCGCGGCGGGCGTCCTGATGCTGGTGAGCGTCGGCGCCTATGTGGTCTACACGAACACCGCAGACACCACGCATAACGTTCCGCAGCAGGCCAATGCGGCCGGGACAGGGATCGTCGCGGGTAGTGGGCCGATCAAGGTGGAGGTCTATCAGGACTACCTGTGCCCGTCGTGTAGAGCGTTTCACGCCGCGGCGGAGGAGAGGCTGCAGGCGATGGTGCGGGAAAACAAGATCACGCTCACCACCTATCCCATCGCCATTCTCGACCGGCTGTCCACCAACCGCTATTCCACGCGCAGCGCGGCGGCCGCCGGGTGCGCAGCCGACTCCGGCAAGTTCGCGCAGTTCTCCGATGCGCTTTACGACAAGCAACCGGCCGAGGGCGGTGCCGGGTACACAGATGAAGAGCTGGTGAATGTGGGTCGCTCAGCGGGGCTGGGGGACCCGTTCGCCAGTTGTGTTCGCGATGGGACCTATTCGGGCTGGCCGGGTTTTGCCACCGAGGAGTCGAGCCGGCGCGGGGTGACCGGGACACCGACCGTCTTCGTCAATGACAAGAAGGTTGTCCCCGGGCAGGGGCAGACCATCACCGACGCTGTCTTCAACGCGATCGCGGGCTCGTAGAAAATCGGCGCGACATGACGCGATTCGAGACGCCGGGCGGGTGAACGCTGACCTGGCACACTCTGCACATGGACGAGGTCACCGAGGACCGGCCGCGCACCGGCTGGGAAAGAAGCCCGATGCTGGTGCGGGTGGCGGTGGGCGCGGGAAGCTTCCTGCTTTTGGCGGCCGCGGTCTATGTCCTGGCGTCGGTGGCCGCGCGGCTGGCGTCCTTGGTGATCGCGCTTGCGGCCGCGTTGCTCATCGCCGCGTTGCTGGAACCGGTGGTGCAACTGCTGCAGCGGGCCAGACTCGGCCGGGGGCTGAGCGCCCTGGTGTCTGTGCTGCTGTTGATGGCGGCGTTCGTGGCTCCGGTGGTGCTGCTGTGGAGCCTGGCCTCGAGCCAATATTCCGAGCTGGCGCAACGGTTTCGAGATGGCGCCGAGCAGTTGCGCGCGGGCGCCAGCCGGGTGTTGCCGCTCACCGACTCACGCATCGACCAAGCGCTCAACGAAATGCAACTGCGCTTCCAGGCCGGTTTGCTTTCTGGTGTGCTTTCCGGCGCGCTGACGGTGGCGGAGATAGTGACCGCGGCCATCGTCACGTTATTCGTCGCGTTCTTCCTCCTCAAGGACGGCCCTGCCATGTGGCGGTGGTTGCTCGATCAGCTGCCACGCCGCACGCGGCCTCTGTTGGAGGATCTCGGGCCGCCCAGCTGGGACACGCTGACCCGCTATCTGAGAGGCATTCTGATTGTCGCGGTCATCGACGCGGTCGGAATAGGTATAGCGCTGGCGCTCATCGGAGTGCCATTCACGATTGCTTTGGCGCTGCTGGTTCTCGTGGGCGGCTTCGTGCCCTACATCGGGGCGACCGTGAGCGGCGGTGTCGCCGTCCTGGTGGCCCTGGCCGCGAATGGCCCGGTGGACGCCCTGCTCGTGCTGATCGCGGTGCTCGCCGTGCAACAGATCGAGGGCAATTTATTAGAACCATTCATTGTCGGGTACCAGGTCCGCCTCCACCCGGTCGCCGTGGTCATCGCCGTCTTCGCGGGCGCGCTCCTCGCCGGGGTAGCGGGCGCCATCATGGCCGTGCCGCTCGTGGCGGTCGCTTACCGCGTAGTTCGCGTCCTGCGCGAGCGGGCGGGCATCGAGCTCCTTGAGCGCCCCTGAACAGGCTGGTGGCCGGATCCGAACCGGATCCGGCCACTGCGTACTTTCAGGTCAGGCGTTCACGGTCTCGCGCCGTGGTTGCGGCTCGACCGCGGCGAAGGGGACTGTCCTGGGGGTGAGGAAGGCGTGCACCAGCCCGGCGAGGGCGAGCAGGAGCATGACTGCGGCGGCCAGATAGGCGACGGTGGCGGCCTGGCCCGCTTTGGTGCCGAACTCGCTGAAGCCGTAGGTGGTCAGCAGCAGCCCGCGCAGGGTTTCGCCCTTGAACACGGTCTCGCGCTGGGCCGTGATGTCGGTGAGCTGCTTTTGCAGGTCGGGCACGGCAGCGGGATTCGTCTTCTGCGCCTCGGCGATCCTCGTGCGCAGCTCGGCTTGCGGCACGCCAAGGTCGGCGTAGGTCTTGCCGCCCGCGGTCGACTTGAGGTGCAGACCGATGAAGTTGTTCGCATAGCACTCAGCCTGTTTTCCGGTGGTCAGTTTCTGGCCGGCGTTTTCCACCAAGCAGGGGAACTGCTTCTCCTCCTGGGTCAGAGTGTCAGCCGTCTTGAACGTGATGTTCTGCTGGGCAAGCTGGTCTGCGACATAGGTGGTGGCGAAGTTCGCGTTGGCGGACAAGACGATTCCGGCGATGAGCAGCAGAGCCGCGATGGCGACACCGCCCACGCTGAACAGGATGTCGAGGGTTCTGCGCTTCATGGTGTGCTCCCTGGGTGACGACTGCGCTTTTGTTGGCTGAGAACAGCTTGCAGCCCACAGCACAGGTCACGTCAGGAGTACAGGTCCTGTCCGGATAGGACCTAGGACATCAATTCGGAGCAGGACCTTCGGCCCTTGCCTGCTTAGTCAGCACTCTGGTCGGAGGCCGGCTCGATCCGTGCCTCCGAGCCGGGAACAACCAGCGTTTCGTGGCCGTCGTCAAGCCAGCGCACGGTGTAGGGAGGGCTTCCGTCAGGGTGGGACACGGCCAGGATGACGCCGACGCGCCGGGTGTCACCCACGTGGATTCCCTCGACGACGAGACGGTCGCCAGTTCTTGCCTTCATGGCGGTTCTCCCTTCGAGGATCAATTTTCTCACATATCCGGCACGGTATTGGGCGAAGGCGGGAAGGCATAGCATCGTCAGCGTGGCGGAGCAACAACAGTGGGCGTCGCTCGGGCTGACCCCCTTGTCCAGAGTGCGGCTCGACGAGCTCTTGCAGGAGCTGCTTGACCGGGTCGCCGAGGTGATGACCAGCCGGGAAAGGCTCAGCAGCCTGCTCGACGCGGTGGTGGGCATCGGCACCGACCTGGACCTGCGGTCGACGCTGGAGCGCATCGTCGTTTCCGCGTGCCATCTGGCCGGGGCCAAGTACGGCGCGCTGGGCGTGGTGGGCAGCGACCGCAAGCTTGTCGAGTTCATCACGCACGGGGTGGATCCGCGCACCCATGCGGCCATCGGCGATCTGCCCACCGGCAAGGGCGTTCTCGGCATGCTGATCGCCGATCCGCGTCCGGTGCGCATGCCGGACATCACCAAGCACGAACAATCGGCCGGATTTCCGCCCAATCACCCCCCGATGCACAGCTTTCTGGGCGTCCCGGTGCGCATCCGCGACAAGGTGTTCGGCAACCTGTACCTGGCGGAGAAACAGGGCGCTGCCGAGTTCTCCGACGACGACGAGGAGATGATGGTCGCGCTGGCCGCGGCGGCCGGTGCCGCGATCGAAAACGCGCGCCTCTATGAGCTGGCCCAGCGTCGCCAGGACTGGCTGTCGGCCACCGCGGAGATCATCACCACCATGTCGGGCGCGGTCAGCCGTGACGAGTCGCTCGGCCTGCTGGTGCGCCGCACCCGGGAGGTGGGCCAGGCGGCCATGGTGGCGATCCTGCTGCGCGACGAAGCCACCGGCACGATGACCGTGGAAGCGGCCGAGGCCGGGCCGGAGATGATGCAGGGCCTGGTCGGGTTGACCTTTCCGGTCGCGGGCACCGCGTTTGAGGCGGTGCTGTCCGGAAACGCGCCAACGGTGCTCGAGCATGTCGGCAAGGCCGCGCCGTGGCCGGTGCCGTTGCCCGCGCTGCGAGCGGTGGTGGCGCCCTTCGCCGGGCGGCAGGGCGTGCTGCTGGTGGCCTGGCCGGGCGAGGCGCCGGGCGAGGATGAGCTGCTGCTGATCAGCTCGTTTGCGGCGCAGGCCGGTTTGGCGATGGAGCAGGCTCGGGCCCGCGACGATCGCGAGCAGCTGCTGGTGCTCTCCGACCGTGAGCGCATCGCGCGCGATCTGCACGACGTGGTGATCCAGCGCCTGTTCGCCACCGGGCTTCAGTTGCAGATGGTGGCGGCGATGGCGGGCAAGCCGGAAGTGGCCACGCGGGTCAACGCCGCGGTGGACGAGCTCGACAGCACCATCCGTGACATCCGCGCTGCCATCTTCCAGCTGCGGGCTCCGGTCGAGCAGTCGCTGCGCGGCGAGATCCGGGCGCTGGTGGACGCCGCTGCCGAGCCGCTGGGATTCAAGCCCACCGTGGTGATGGACGGCCCGGTGGACAGCGCGGTGCCCGACGAGGTGAAGGGCGATCTGCTGGCGGTGGTCCGGGAAGCACTGTCCAATGTGGTCCGTCATGCCCACGCGAGCAGGGTCGACGTCTTGATCAGGATCCACGGCGGTCAGGTGGCCGTGGAGGTGACCGACAACGGCCGGGGCGGTGCCGCCGAACGCGGCGGGCTGCGCAATCTGCGCGGCCGGGCCGAGCTTTTGGGCGGCCGGTTCAGCGTCTCCGAAGTGGAACCGAGCGGGACGAAGGTGGCGTGGAGCGCCGCGACAAGCTCCCCGGCGACCTCCGGCTAGGGTCTTTGGACCCTGATTTGAAGGGCCGGACGGCCCGTGGCGTTGCCGACATCCGGCACTGACCGGCGATGCCCTGGCGGCGGATCGTGGACCTATGCCAGCACAGGAGAAGTCCATCAAGCAGGTGTTGCGGGATGCGGCGGTCGCCGCGACCGCGGCGCCATCGATATTCAACACCCAGCCTTGGCGCTGGCAGGCCGACGGCACCACGTTGCGGCTGTGGGCCGACCGCGAGCGCCAGCTGATGGTCGCCGACCCGGATGGGCGGCTGCTCACCATCAGCTGCGGGGTCGCCCTGCACCACGCGCGCCTGGCGCTTGCCGCGTCCGGTCATGAGGTGTCGGCAAAGCGGCTGCCCGACCCGGCCGATCCCGATCTGCTCGCCACCATCGAGCTGGCCGGCGCCCACCAGCCCACGGCGCAGCAGCTCCGGCTGCACGCTGCGATCGCCCGCCGCCGTACCGACCGGCGGGCCTTCGGCCCCGAACCGGTGCCGGCGGAGATCGCTCACGAATTGGTTGACGCGGCCGAAGCCCAAGGAGCCCACCTGCACTTGGTGCGGCGCGCCGACATCGCCCGGCTGGCCTTCGCCGCCGCCCAGGCCGCAGCGCTTCAGCTGGCGGATTCGGACTATCGCAAGGAGCTCATCCGCTGGACACACCGGCCGACGTGGAGCGGTGACGGTGTGCCGACCGCGACCGCGGTGCAGGCCGCGCCGCGCGCGGTGCCTGTCCGTGACTTCGCACCCTTCGGCGGTCCGTCGATGTCAGCCGGGCCGCAGACCGACAACGGGGCCCTCTACGCGGTGGTGTTCACCGACGAAGACTCACCGGCGAGCTGGCTGCGCTCCGGCGAAGCGCTCTCCGCGGCCCTGCTCACCGCGACCGCCCACGGGCTGGGCACCGCGCCGATGAGCGATGTCACCGAGCTGACCGTCACCCGGGAACGGCTGCGGCACCTGCTTTCCGACATCGGCGTGCCGCAGCTGGCCGTGCGCATCGGCCATGCCCCGGCGGGCGAGCCGCCGCCGGTCCCGCGGCGCGCCCACGACCAGATCATCTATCCCTGACCTCACAGGCCGAGATAGATCTTCCGCACCCGGGCATCGTGGGTCAGGTCCGCCGACCGCCCGGACATCGCCACCTGACCGTTCTCCATGACCAGACAGGTGCTGGTCGCCTCGAAGGTGAGTTTGGCGTTCTGCTCGACCAGCAGCATGCTCAACCCCTGGCCCTTGAGCCGTTGCAGGACACCGAGAATCGTCTCCACCAAGATCGGGGAAAGGCCCATCGACGGTTCGTCGAGCAACAGCAGTTTGGGCTGAGACATGAGCGCGCGCCCGATGGCCAGCATCTGCTGCTGGCCGCCGGAAAGTGCGCCCGCCAGCCGGTCCTTCATCTCACCCAGCACCGGGAACAGCTCGTACACATCGGCCAGGCCAGCTCTGGTCTTGGCGTCCCAGGGCCGCGCATACGCGCCCAACAGCAGGTTCTTCTCCACCGACAGCCCGGAGAATACATGCCTTCCCTCGGGTACGTAGCCAATGCCGTGGCGCACCATATCCCTGGCCTTGACCCGGCTGAGGTCCACGTCACCGAAGCGCATCGACGACACCCGCCGGGGGACGAGTCCCATCAACGCCTTCAGCGCGGAGGACTTGCCCGCGCCGTTGGCGCCGATCACCCCGACCGACTCCCCGGCGGGCACGGTGAACCCGATGCCGTTGACGGCGCAGACGCCTCCATAGTGGACAGTCAGGTCGCTGACGCTGAACTCGAGTCCTTGCGTCATCGTGCCGCCTCCGTCTCGACGATCTCGGGTACGTCCTCGGACATGGCCGAGTCGCCCAGGTACGCCTCCACCACCTGTGGCGCGCGGGCAACCTCGGCCGGGGTGCCGTCGGCGATGACCCGCCCGCTGGCGAGGACGGTCACCCGTTCGCAAAGCGACATCACGAGCCCCATGTTGTGTTCGATGATGACGACGGTGACTCCGCTCGCCCGGATCGATCGCACGATCTCACTGAGCTGCCTCACCTCCTCGCCGTTGAGGCCGGCCGCGGGTTCGTCCAGCAGCAGCAGGGACGGCCGCCGCGCCATGGCCCGCGCGATCTCGACCCGGCGCTGCGTGCCGTAGGGCAACTCGCCGGGCGCCGAGTCGGCGAAGTCCGTCAGCCCAAATCGTTGCAGCAGCTCGTCGGCCTCGGCACGCAGGCTCTGGTCGTGACGCCAGACCCCGGCCTGCCACAGCACGTAACGCCAGTTGCTCAGAATCGAGGTCTGGTCGAGCGCCACCAGAAGGTTGTCGCGGACAGAGAGCAGTGCGAAGAGCCGCAGATTCTGGAACGTGCGGGCAATACCCTTGCGGGCCAGCACATGCGGGCTGGCCGCGGTCATGTCCTTGTCCGCCAGGTAGACCCGGCCGGCCGTGGGCCTATACAGGCCACTGACCACATTGAACAGTGTGGTCTTGCCCGAGCCGTTCGGGCCGACGATTCCCCTGATCTCTCCGGCGTTGACGGTCATCGAGATTTCCTGCAGCGCCTTGAGACCGCGGAAGTGCATGCTCACCTCGTCGATCCGCAGGATGGGCTCTGCGGCCGGCCGCGGCGTCTCGGCATAGGGCAGGAACGGACCCAGCTTGGGCACGGGCCCGGTATCGCCGGGCAGCCAGCCGACCCGGCGCAACAGTCCCCGTATTCGCTTGGGCAGCCCGGCCAGGCCGGTGGGGGCGAACACCACGGTCAGCACCACCACCGACCCGTAGGCCACCTGTGCGTAGGTGGGGTAGTCGACCAGAACCTCCCGCAGCAGGGACAGCGCCACCGCTCCGACCACGCAGCCGATCAGGCTCTGCCGCCCACCGATGATCACCATGGCGAGCAACAGGAACATGTTGGCGATGCTGAACGATTCGGGTGCCACATAACGGATCAGCCCGGCGTAGAGCACCCCGGCGAGGCCGCCGTAGATGCTGGAGAGGAAGAACGCGGTCATCCGCAGTTGCGGCACCTCGACCCCCACCGCGCCTGCGGCGAGTGAGTCGTCACGCATCGCCCGCATCTTGCGCCCCAGCGGCGTGTGCACCACGAACAGGCCGAAGGCCAGCGCGAGCAGGAACACCACGAGCTCGAGATAGTAGAAGAAATAGGCGTTGTGAAGGTCGATGCCGGGCAGCTCCGGGGCGGGGATGCCGGAAATGCCCTCGGCCCCACCGGCGATGTGGGCGTTGGTGACCCAGTTGGTCAGGGCGAGCGCCAGGCCGAGCGTGACGATGCCGAGATAGTGCGATTGCATGCGCAGCGCCGGAGTGCCGACCAGCAGGCCGATCGTGGCCGCGATGAGCATGGCCAGCGCGGCGGCGGTCCAGAACCCGAAACCGGCCCGGGTGGTCAGGATGGCCGTTCCGTAGGCGGCTGCGCCGAAAAACGCGATCTGCGCCAGGTTGATCTGTCCGGCGACCCCCATCACCAGACCGAGGCCGATCGCGAGAATGGCGAACACGATGATGACGTTCGCGACGTGGATCATGTACGAGTCGAGTTGGTAGGGCAGGTACCAGGCAAACGCCACGAGCGCCGCAATGCCAGCGATGCGGTATTTCATGCCCGGTTCACCGTCCTTTCGCCAAAGATGCCGGTCGGCCGGATCATGATGATCATCGTGAAGACCAGGAAGGTGACCAGATCGGAGTAGCCCTGGAACCACCCTCCGGCGAAGGAGTCCAGCACCCCGATCGCGATGCCGCCGACGATCGCCCCGGGGATGCTGCCGAACCCGCCCAGGATGGCGCCGGCGAAACCTTTGATGCCAAGCATTCCGCCCATGGACGGGTTCACGTAGAGGAGCGGGCCGACCAGTCCACCGGCCAGGGCGGCCAGGGCCGCGCCGAGCATGAAGGCGATCGCGTTGCTGCGACCCACGTGGATGCCCACGGCGGTGGCCGCCTCGTGGTCCATGGCGACCGCCTGCATCGCCGCGCCGCGCTTGGTTCGCTGCAGGAAATAGACCAGAAGCAGGGTGGCAGCCGTGGTAATAGCGAGCACCACCAGGTCGTAGGTCCGGATCCGCAGCCCGAATATTTGCACGGGCGCGACCGCGACCGGGTTGGGAACCGCGCGCCCTGTCGCGCCCCAGATGATGATCGCCACCGCTTCGAGCACGATGCCAAAGCCGATCGTGCCGATCAGCATCAGGTCGAAGTCCTTGTTCTCCAACGGCCGCAGCACGCGCTCGATGAACACGCCGATGAGCCCGGTCAGGCCGAGCGCGATGACCATCGCCACCGCGAAGGGCAGCTTGACGGAGAGGTAGAACGTCGACGCGATGTATGCCCCGATCATCACCACGTTTCCGTGTGAGAAGTTGACCAGGCCCATCGTGCGGAACACGAGCGAGAACCCCATGGCCACGAGCGCGTAGATGGCGCCGAGGCTCACCCCGCCGATGAACGTTTGAAGGAATACCTGCATGGCGCTCCCTGTGCAGACAAAGTCGTGGACCGAAACGGCCATCGCAGGCCAGGTGCTTGGCCCGCGATGACCGCCTTTTCCTGTCGGCTAGGCCGACACCAATTTCCCGTTCTTGATCAGCCCGATCGTGGTGGCAAAGATACCCACGCCGGTGTCGTCGAAGGCAAAGTTGCCCAGCAGCCCGGCGTGCTTAGTGCCCCGGATCGCGGTGGCCAATGCCTCACCGGTCGCGCCTTTGTTGTTCTTCAGAGCTGTGAAGAGGATCTGCGCGCCGTCGTAGGCCTTCGCCCCGTGCAGTTCGGCGTCCTCGTTGAACTTGGCTTTGTATGCGGCGGCGAACTTCTTCGTGGCGTCGTTGATGTCGTTGCTCAGATAGGGCGAGCTGACGATGCTGCCCTCGGCGTTGGCCACGCCGGCCGTGTCGACGAAGACCGGGGTGCCCTGCGGTGCCGCCCCGGCGAACGGAACTGTCAGGCCGAGGTCGCGGGCCTGCTTGACGATCAGACCGGATTGCACCTCTTCAGCTCCGATGAAGACCACCTGAGGGTTCTTCTGGCGAATCGTGGTCAGCGCTGCGCTGAAGTCCTTTTGATCCGTGGTCACGACCTGGTCGTCGAGCGGTGTCACGCCTCGGCTGGAGAGCGCCTTGAGGAAGGCGTCGTGCTCGCCTTTTCCGTACCCACCATTGTTGGTAATCATGGCAATGCTCTTGATTCCCTTGGTGTCCACAATGTACTTGGCCAGGGTCTCGTCATAGGTGGTACTGGTGGGGCCGTTGAGGAACAGGAAGGGGCTCTTCACCGCGACCAGACCGGGGGACTGGCCGGACGTGATGTTCGGGATCTTGCTCTCTTTCAGGATCGGCGCCATGGCAATGGTTACCGCGCTTTCGGCAGTGCCGAGCATGGCGATGTAACCTTCGGCGGCAATCTTGCGCGCCAGGTTGGTGCCGACCGTCGGGTCGCCCTGGTCGTCGAAGATGCCGAGCTCGATCTGCCGGCCGTTGATGCCCCCAGCCGCATTCCATTCATCCATCGCCAGCCGAACGCCTTTGAGCTCCCAGGCGCCGAGCGAGCTGAGCTGTCCGCTCTGGGCATCCACGAGCGCGATCTTGATCGGGCCTTCGGTGTTCTGTTTGTTGTTGTTGTCGCTGCCAGGTGCGGCGCAAGCCACGAGCACGACCGGTGTGGCGAGCGCCAGGAACAGGACGGCGGCACGCCGTCGCACGGACGAGAACATGAACACATCACCTCTGGAGTCGGGAGGAACGGGGTGGAGGTGCGATTAACTGTGGACCACTGTGTGGTACTACTAGACCGCTGTATGGACTGGCTGTAACGTACGGGCGTCCGCTCGTTCTGGCAATAGGTCGAGTCCAGAACGTTACGGTTGGGTAAAAGACCGCTCTGACCAGGCAAGAGAGCCCGGGGGAGAGGTTAGCGCTGGATTTACGCGTGCGGCTCATCCCTGCCTCGCCTAAGTCGTCGAAGGACTGGTCAGGGAGTGGAAGTGCCGGTGCATGCGCTCGGCGTCGGGCGCGAGTCCGGTGATCAGACGGAACGCTTCAGCCGCTTGGGCTACCACCATCCCGCCCCCGTCGAGGGTGCGGCAGCCGATCTCGCGCGCCTGCCGAAGCAACTGCGTCTCAAGCGGGCGGTAGACGATGTCGGCCACCCACATCCGCGGATGCAGCAAGGCGGCGGGCAAGGGCGTTACACGTTCCCCGCTCATTCCGACCGGCGTGGCATTGACCAGACCGTCGGCCCCCGCCAATCGATCGAGCACGTCCTGGACCGTGTGCGCCACCTCGATCGTGACGCGGGCCGAGTCGTCGGCGATCGAATTCTGCACCACGGCAGCGAGCCGTTCGGCTCGTTCCCTCATCACGTCCACCACCGTGAGGTGGCGCGCGCCCAGTCGTACCAACGCGAAAGCCACCGCGGTCCCGGCTCCGCCGGCGCCCAGCAGCACCACATCACGGACGGCGACATCGGGCAGGCCACGCTGAAACCCGGTGAGGAAGCCGGACCAATCGGTGTTGTGCCCGATGGCCCGCTCGCCGTCGAACACCACGGTGTTCACCGCGCCCAGCTCTGCGGCTTCTGGGGACAGCTCGTCGAGGTACTTCACGACGGTCTGCTTGCAGGGGTGGGTGATGTTCAGGCCGGCGAAGCCGAAGCGCCGCGCCTGGGACACCAGATCGCCGACATCCTCGGCGCCGAGGCCGAGCACGTCGAGGTCGATCAGCTGGTACAGGTAGCGCACTCCCAGCTCGTCGGCTTCCTGCTCGTGCAGCGGCGGGCTCAGCGAAGGCCCCAGGTCGGAACCGATGAGCCCCACCACGAAACGCCGTCGGTGCGCCACCAGACCTCCCGAATTTGTTATACGAACTGGTACGTTAGTTAGCCACTTGGCGGCGTCAGAAGTCAAGGGTCGTGAGACCCTCTTGAGATGCCCGCACCATCTGGAGTCCGGAGGATTTGATGACTGCGATCGGTGTCGAGCCGACGGCTGAACGAGTTAGGGATGCAGGCCGCACCCGCACCGAGATTCTCGATGTGGCCACCGCGGAATTCGCCGCGCACGGCTACCACGGCGCGAAGGTCGACGAGATAGCAGCCTTGACCCGGACCACCAAACGAATGATCTATTACTACTTCGGTGGCAAGAAACAGCTCTACATCGCGGTGCTGGAACGCGCGTATGCGCGCATCCGCACGGCCGAACAGCAGGTCAACGTCGACCACATGGACCCGATGACGGCTGTGCGCCGCATCGCCGAGGTGACCTTCGACCACCACGAGGCGCATCCGGAATTCATCCGCCTGGTCAGCATCGAGAACGTGCACAACGCCGAACACGTCAAGGAGCTGACGACCGTCGTCGATCTCGGTACCCCGGTCATCAGGCTCCTCGAGGAACTACTCGACCGAGGCCGCAGCACCGGGCTGTTCCGCTCCGGCATCGACGCCATCGACGTGCACATGATGATCAGCGCCTTCTGCTGTTTCCGTGTCTCCAACCGGCACACCTTCGGCGCGATCTTCGGCCGCGATCTGGTCGACCCCGAACGGCACCACTACTACCGAACGATGTGCGGCGACATGATTGCGCGCTACCTCGCCGGCGACGCCGCGCTCGGCTGATGGCAGACCGCCTCAATATTGTTGCCGTCGGGGTCGTAAACGAACGCACCGTAATAGTTCGGGTGATACATGGGCCGCGGCCCGGGCGCGCCGTTGTCCTTCCCGCCCGCCGCCACCGCCGCCGCGTGGAACGCGTCCACCAAAGCGCGGCTCTGAGCCGAAAACGCCACGTGGACCCGCTGGGACGGCTCACGCGTCGCCACAAAGAACCACGGCTTGTCACCGTCGCCAAATCCGAGGTAGCCCGGCAGGTCAAGCATGACCCTTACCCCCAGCGGCGCCAGCGCCTGCTCATAGAACGCGCGACTTGCGGCAATGTCCTCAACACCAAGCACCACGTGATCGATCACGAGACAAGGATGCAGCATCGTCAGCCGATGTGGAACCTCAGCAGACGTGTCGTGTCTCTGCCGAGCACAGGAAGGGCTTGGTCGATGAGCTTCGCCAGCTCTCCGAATTGATGGGGTGCCGGACCGCGGTAGGCGGTCGCAGCATCGCTGTCCAGCCAGAAGCCGATATCTGAACGCGCGGCGTTGCGCAGGCGATCGTCTTCATCCTGGATCAGGCGCAGGTTGGTGATGAGCCGCTGCCATACGTCGCCGGCGACCAACAGCCGATACCCGGCAAACCTTATGTGCCAAGGGTTATCGGGGTCGAGCATAGTGTTCAGCAGGGCCGGGTCAAGAGTTGCCGCATGCTGGCGTAGCGCAAAAACGGCCTGCCGGGTCACTCCTCCAAATTCATCATTCAGCAGTGGTACCAATGCTTGCACCCGAATGACACCAAGGCGGCGCATGGCGCGGATGGCCTCCACCCGTGCGGCCGGGCGAGGGTCGGCCAGGCTTGGCGTCAGCAGGTCGGCGTCCTCGGCGGCGCCGGTCTCGCCGAGCCCCGCGAGCGCCCCCGGTCGCGGCGGTGACATGGCCACGAGCTGCCGGTAGGCGGCGGCCAGGTCGACGCCGGCGCGCCGCAGCGCCCCTTGGGCTGTCTCGCGAACCAGGGGATGCCGGTCAGCCAACGCCGCCTCGGTCTCGGCCAGGTGACCGCGGGCCGCCAGCGCGGTGAGCGCCTCGGCTCTTACCACGGCGCTGTGGCTGGAAAATAAAGCGCGCAGAACCGGCAGGTCTGGGGTAGCCAGCATCGCCGCCCGCGCGCACATGATGCGAATTGGAAGGTCCGCATCGTTGACCGCCGCGCGCATCAGGCGATCGGGGCTCAACCGGCCGGCTGCTGTCGCGGCGCGATAAGCGGCTCGCCTGGTCCGGCGGTCGGCCGCCGTCAACAGCGGCTCCAGGTGCTGGGCTGGCACATCTTGCAGCAATAGTTCGACCCTGGCGACCAGCCAGCCGCCCGCACGCCGTGCCTGCAGGGCGAAGGCCATCGCGGTCAAGCTGGTCAAGGCTGGGCCGCTCGGAGGTGACGGCCAGCCCTCGATCACGCCACGCGCCGCCGTTCTCACCTCGGACACCCAGTCGCAGGCGCGAATCGCCAGCACGGCCGCTGTCGCCGGATGTATCGGACCTGCCATCCGGATGACCGCGGCCTCGCGCAGCCGCCCGTCGGGGTGACAAGCGGCGACGAGTAACCGCAACACCTCCGGCTCGCCGTGGGCCAGATCGGGCACCGCCCACAGCTGATTTCGCAAGGCCTCGTCGATAGCGAGCCACCGGCTCGCCGCCAGCTCGGCGAGGGCCTCGGCGACCTCGGCCCGCAGGCTGATGTCGCCGTCGCGAGAAACCGACAGCAGTGCGGCGGCGATCTCGGCGGCGGCTCTGGTGGGGCGGGCCGCGCTGAGCGCACCCAGCAGCGCCTCGGGACTCATCGGATCCCGAACCGAGACGGAGGTGGCACCGCGTAGCCACCGCCGTAGCCGCTTGCCCAGCGAGACCATCAGCTGAGGATGCCGCACAAATAGGGGCAGGCCAAACGGTTTTTGACGAAATAGATGCACATCACTATAATCTGATACTGAACATCATGGATATGCATTCGGGGGGACCAGACTCGAAAGGATCAGCCATGCAAGCGAATCCAGCCCTGTGGTCGCGCGCAATGGTCGCGCTCGGAGCCGCAGCGCTCGTCACCATGCTTGCCGTCGACGTGCCAGCCGTCGCCAACCAGGACGACGAGAAGCAGCACAGCGCTCACGACCAGGGCAAGCACCAGGATACGTTCGTGCCGCGGACCAGGCAGCAGGTGGCCTTCCACGATGACATGCGCAAGCTCTGGGAGGACCACGTCACCTGGACCCGCTTGGCGATTGTGACTTTCGCGGACGGCGCGGCCGGATTCGACGCGACCGCCGCTCGGCTGCTGGCCAACCAGGCCGACATCGGCAACGCCATCAAGCGATTCTACGGTGGCGCCGCGGGCCAGCAGCTTACCGCGTTGCTGCGCGAACACATCCTCACCGCGGTCGAGTTGCTCCAGGCGGCCAAGGCCGGGGACACCCCGGCGTTTGAGGCGGCTCGGATTCGCTGGTATGCCAACGCAAACGAGATCTCCGACTTCCTCTCCGCGGCCAATCCCCGGTGGTGGCCGCGGGACACCATGCGAGCGGCCATGCGGGCGCACCTCGATCAGACTCTGGCCGAAGCGGCGCATGAAATCGGCGGGGACCACGCTGCCAGCGTCGCCGACTACGAGCCCATCCACGCGCATATTCTGATGATGGCCGATCTGCTCAGCTCCGGGATTATGCGCCAATTCCCGCACCTGTTCCACTAACCTCGGGCAGACAAGCCTTGTAGCGCAGGCTCAGTGGATGCCGCCTGCGCTACGCTGCTTGGGCGTGAGGCCCTATGACTCAACCGTGGTGATGGCCGCCTTCGTGGTGGCTGTGTGAGTGCGCTCGAATCCCTTTGATTTCAGACATTGTCAGCTCGGTAACCTGTCCACCGTGGACGGTGATCACCGTGTAGGGTGACCCGTCATGGTTCCACACGGTGTATTCGCCGGCCGGTACGGTCGGAAACACCGCCGCGTAGGCCATCACCACCTCTCGGTTGCGCCGCGGATGCACCACGTTGTGCGAGCGATGCGCGGTCGGGTCAACGCCGGGGCTGATCTCGATTTCTTCCTCGGCGAATTCGGGGCCGGTGGTGATGACCAGGGCTCCGACGGTGCCGCCGATGTCCAGGAGCAAACTGTCCATGGCGGTCACTTCGATGGCGTGCTGAAGCCGTCGCTCGGCGTGCCGAGGTACGGGAACCGGTTGAGGTAGGGCACATCCAGGTCGTCGGGGGTGACCCCGTCATCGACCTGTGCGGCCGCGCCGTCCGGGGTGAACGTCTTGTCCACCAGGGCGTAGGTCGCCCCGGCGATCGCCCGCAGCTCGATGGCGACCACGTCGTCGAAAACCCTGCGGCCGTTCGGGAAACCGGCGAGGTCGCCGCCGAGCAGGCCGTAGATGCTGGGCTTGGCCGACGGCTTGATGGCGGTGTTGAGCCGCATCAGGTCGGCCTGCACCTTGCCGGTGAAGTTCTGGAAACCGGGGATGAGACCCGAAGGAATTCCGGTGAGCAGAATGGCGAGCAGGTCAGCCCGATCCTTGCCGGACTTGTTCAGCGCGTCCAGATTGGGGAAGACACCGGGGAACAGAACTGGCAACAACTGGGCGACCTCGGGCTTGGCAACGTACTTCGCGAAACGCGAGTCGCCTTCCGGGGACTGGGTGTTCCAGAAGTCCTTCTGCCCCATGGGAACGACCACCTCGTTGAACAGTGGGTTCGCCAGCCTCGACACCTGCCGGAACGGCCCGGTGCTCCAGGTGTTGTGGAGCTGGCTGTCGAGCATGCGCACGCGCTGACGGCTCGCACTGGTCCACACGCCGATGGTGGCGCGCGGGTCGTTGACGTTGCTGCCGGTCCAGCCGTCGCGGGTCAGGTCGCCGATCGGCACCTGCAGCGCGATGGTGTGCACGTTGAGATCCTTGGTCGCGTTGACCCCCGGACCCGACTTGGGCGCACTGGGCAGGCCGAATTTGATGTGCAGGTCGGCGAAGGGGCGCGGGTTCAGCAGGTCGAAGACCGCACCGAGATCGACGTAGAAGCCCTCGGCCCGCTGGCCGCAGAACACCCGCCGGTTACCGCCCAGGTCCCTGATGGCCGCCGTGGCAAGTGACGCGTAGTTGGGGGTGGACAGGGGGCCGATGTTGCAAGGCGGGCAGGGCAGGCGCTTGCCAAGCGTGTCCGGGCGTTTGCCTTTGACATCGCGGGTCACCGTGTAGAACTGCCGGCGGTTCCAATTCGCCGAGTCGAGCGACTGGATCGGGCCGGTGTTGTAGAGGAAGGTGTTGGGGTTGCGCACGTCGGTGGTGAACCGGAAGTCGTAGCGGACGTCCTCCTTGCCATCGCCGTCGTTGTCGATGTGGATCGAGTAGAGCACGTCGTCACCGAACTCGTAGAAGTTCGGGCCGCCAGCCGGAGACTGCAGCGGAACATAGTTCGCGATGAGCGTGACAGTGTCCGGCTTGTCGGGGCTCACGAAGGCGTAGACGTCGGTGGAGTCGGCAACCGGATCCTTCGAGATTTCCGGCGCTTCACGATGCGAAGACATTAGCTATCTACCTCACTGGGAATGGGTTGGGAGTCACGCCGCGACAGCGGCGGCAGTGGCGAGCTTCGCCGCGAAATTGGTGTCGACGATCTCGACCTTGACGTCGCCGAAGAAGACGTCGAAGTGACCGGCACGCGCGTCCCGCAGATGCACCATCACCGGCACCTTCGGGTTGTCTTCGGGCGCGCTCAGCAGGCCGCCTTCGGTGAGTTGCGTGGTGACCAGTGCGCCCGCTGCGCCGGCCGCGACAAGTCCGGCCCCGGTCAGGAGGGCCCGCCGGCGGGAGAAGCCGCGCGGGTGTTGAGCATCAGTCATTTCAGACTCCTTCGTCGTGGGTTGCGGCAGGTATTCGGCCGCACTTCCCACTCGGATTGCCCGCTCGCGCAAGATTTTCAAGGACCGGCCACCGGGTAACAGTCCGGTCACGATCCGGCTCGCGCTCCCATCCGAAATCGCCGTGCCCCGAATCTGTCGCGGAACTCAGATCGGAGGGAGTCGATACATGAGTTATCCCACCCGAAAGTTGCCGCCCGCGCTCGTAGCGCTGGTGGCGATGGTGGCGGCGATGGCAGGAATCGCCGCTGCATCGGCAACCGCGTGGGGCCGCCCAGGTTTCTCGGCCATGCCGGGATCCGCGTTTCCCGAGCCACCGGTGACGGCGCCGCCGCCAACACCTGCGGAACCCACGCAGTCACCGGATCCTTCAGAGTCACCGGATCCTTCAGAGTCACCGGATCCATCACAGTCGCCCGAACCGGACCCGACGGTGTGTCCGGTGGAAAGCGCCAGCGCTTTCCGCGCCATCGCCTATCGCCTGGCCGCGGAAAAGCCTTGTGTGCGGCACTACGTTCCGTTCCGCGGATTCAACGCCGCAGTCCAGCCGGAGCCCACGAAGCTGACCGTCTACATCACGGCCAACAATCCAAAATGCACGGTGAAGTCGATCGGCTGGGTGTTCGACGAGCTCTTCGACGCGCAGCCGCGAGGCAGTCAGCCCACCGACAACGCCGACCCGAACAGAGGAGGGAAAGGCCGCGTCTTCATCTTCGACCACGCGAACGCCAACCCTAAGACGTTCACGGTCAAGATAACCCTCACGGTGACCTACACCTGCCCCGACGAGAACGGCAAGGACACGGATTATCAGTTCACCTGGTCGTTCTTCTGGGTGGTCACCGCGAACGGCAACACCTTCCGCCCGACGAGCGACTAGCAGGAAAGAAAGGCGAGACAATGCTTTTGCGGGTACGCAACACACTGATCGCCGTGGTGACGCTGACCGGGTTGACGGCCGGCATCACCGTTGCCGCATCGGCTTTGGCCACCGGCCCCACCGCGGCTCCGGCGTGGGTGGCCTCGGCAACGCCGTCGGGCGAACCGGAACCCACCCCTTCCAGCGATCCCATCCCTTCGGCCGAGCCGACTCCGACTCCGTCAGCCGAGCCGACCGAGCCGGTGCCCACCCCCACCGAGACCTCTTGTCCGGCGCCACCCGACACCGCGATCCGGTTGGTGGGCCTTGCCAAAGCGGCGCCGTGCGCCAGTGAATACGACATCAGTGACGGCTTCAAGGCGACGGTCACCCCGGAGGACAAGAAGCTGACCATCCGTATCTTCAGTCGCAACAACACCTGTCAGGTCGACAAGATCACGTGGGTGTTTCTCGTGGGCCAGAAGCCCGATGCCGCCACCATCAATGACAACCCCGATCCGGCGCAGGGCAAGGGCCACAGCTGGGTCTTCGATCACACCAAGGTGAAAGATGGGGTGGCCGTGAAGATCAGGCTAAGGGTCAGTTACACCTGCAACGGAACCAAGGGCGAATTCACGTGGACCTTCCTGTGGAACACCACAGGTGACGTCAACGTGTTCTCCCCGCAAGGCGCATAAAACGGTTGCTGCCCGGGACGATTGTCTCGGGCAGCGCTGTGTCCCTATGCGCCTGCGTCGGCGCTCAGCAAAGCCTTGCCGATCTCGGACTGGCAAACCTCGGCCGAATAAGCCATGAGCGCTCCCGCCTGGGCATCGCGAAAGTGGCGCTGGATCGGGGAGGTCTTCAGGTAGCCCGAGCCGCCTCCGATCTTGACTCCCAGCGCCGCCGCGTCCTTGGCCACCTCGTTGGCGAGCAGCTTGGCCTCCAGCGAGCTCGGGTTGACCAGCGGCGACCGTTGATCGGCCAGCCACGCGGTCTGCGCCGCCAGCAGGGTCGCCGCCCTGAGCCGCACATGTTCGCCGGCGGCCGCGAACTGCACCCATTGCATGGCGGCCAGCGGCTGCCCGGTGGTCGGAATGACCCGGCCGCACGCATGCTCCCGCAATGCCTCCAGCGCCGCCTCGGCGACACCGATGGAGAGGAAGGGCAACCCGATCGGAATCGGATTCGGCTCCTCCGAGCGTTTGGTGCAGCGGCGTGCCTGCGGTAGCAGCGTCGAATCGAAGGTGATCAGCTGGCTGCGCGTGGCCCGCAGGCCTACGCTGTCCCAGACCGGCAACAGTTTGACCGTGTCGTCCGGGCTGACGCCGAAGAACGCGGGGACGTCATCGACGAGCGCGTTGACCAGCAGGTAGTCCGCGATCTCGCAGCCGGAGACGAATCTCTTCGCCCCGTCGAGCACGAAACCGCCCTCCACCGGACGGGCCACTTGAAGCGGTACCAGAAACAGGTTGCCGCCCGTCGGCTCCGACAGCGCGTTCGCGAAGCGCTTGCCGGCGGCCAGCTCCCGGGCGAAGAAACCGGCGTTCTCCTCCTCGCTCAGGTGCACCAGCCCGTAGGCCGCGCCCAGGTGCATCAGCCAGATCGTGGCGGTGGACGGGCAAGCTCGGGCCACGATGGTCAGCACGCGGCCGAAGCTGAGCCAGGACAGCCCTTGTCCGCCATAGCTTTGCGGCAGCCATGCCGTGTCGAAGCCCGCCTCGTGCAGCCGGCGCAGGTTGTCCACCGGCAGCTGCGCCGTCTCGTCCAGCTCGGCTGCGTGCTGGGCGAAGTCCACGGCCAGCTCGGTGGCACGTGCGATCCAGGGCATCTCGGAAGCGGGCGGGTCCAAGGGAAACGGCGAAGCGATCGGCATCCCCCGATCTAACCAAACGCGGCGGCACGGCGTGGGCCGTGCCGCCGCGGGTCACACGAGCGCGGCGAACGGGTTACCAGATGTAGCCGTAGCCACCGAGGATGACCTCCATGGTCCACATGTCAAGCCACGAGTAGGCGGGCACGCTGCTCCAAACCGTGGTGGCCGGGTCGGCGTACCAGACCTGGCTGGGGCTGGTGTTGTAACCGCCGATGGCGATCCAGTGCCCGATCTCCTGGCTCACCGGGTGGCCGACCAGATGCGGGCCGTAGGGCACCTCCCAGGCGAGGCCCGCGATGGGCGAGCTGACGCCGACATCGGCCACCAGGCGGTTGTAGAAGTCCTGCTGCTGGGCGGCGCTGGGTGGGTCGCTCATCCAGACCATGCCGTAGAAGTTCCACCCGAAGTCTGGTACCCCGACAAAATGGTTGAGGCCGTTGGTTTGCGCGGTTGCCCCGGTGCCGCCTGCCGCCGGGGTGCCCATGTAGTTGGCGGCGTCCCACTGGTTGAGGTTGTAGGGGCTGGAGCCGGGCACGGTCGCGGAGAAGATCGAGACCACCGCTGGTCCGCAGAAGTAGTTGGTGACCTGCCCGTAGTGGTACATCCAGGAGATCTGCCCGGAGGCCATGGTCGATCGGCCGGCACAGCTCACCTGCTGCCCTTTGATCTCCCCTTTGGCGAACATCTCCTCCTTGCGGGCGGCGTGCGCCGCCGACTCGGCGAGCTCGGCGGCCGTGGGCTTGGCGAAAAGCTCGTGGGTGGACTTGTACTGCGACACCGCCGCCACGACCTCGGGGGTGAGGGTCGCGGTCGCGGCGTTGCGGCCGGCCTGAAGTTGTTCGGGCCTAAGGACATTGGCGCATACATCCTTGTCGGCGCCGCCGGCCGAGGCGGGTGCGGCGCTGCCGAAGATGACGGTCGAGCCGGCGAGGACGCAGACGGCGACCGAGGCGAATGTGGATCTCACAAGGCGTCTCATGTCGCGATTGTGCGGTAAAGACAGTGATGCATATACATTTCTTGCAGTCTCGATCGGGCGGTGCAAGAACCCGGCGACGGCGCGGGGGCAGCCTGTCCAGCGGTGTCCAACGCTGGCCAACATCCGGCGCCGATCGGGGGCTCACAGCGCATTATGACCATCGTTTCTTCCCGCCAGGAGGTCTGTCACATGTCGATGTCGCCGCGCCGCCTCGCCGTGGTCTTTATGGCTGTCGTGCTGGCGGTGTTGCCGGTTCCGGCCTCGGCGAGGCTGGCGCAATTCGGCACGATCTCCGGGTTGTTCGCCGGCCCGGCGGGCATGGTGGCCAACGTCAGGGTGGTGGCCAACTCGCTGACCAACCCGTTCGACTCCGTCGTCACCAGGACCAATCGTTCCGGGAGCTTCACCCTGCGACCCGCGGTGGGCAGGTACAAAGTGTCGTTCCAGCCGCCGCCCACGCTGCTGGACCAATGGGCGACCGGCAAGGAGTCGGAGTGGGCCGCGGACGTCATCACGGTGGAGGCCGACAAGGAGGTCGTGCTGGAGGAGAAGGCGCTGCCCACCGGCCGCGTCGAGGGCCGCCTGCTGGATGCCGCGGGCCGGCCTGTCGCTTTCGCCGGGGTGGCGATCGAGAATCCGAGCCTTGACCGCTTCTTCCAGGCCACCACGGACGCGGACGGCCGATGGTTCCAGACTGTGCGACCGGGCACCTACGCGGTCCGGTTCGACACCTCGAACCAGGCGCAGTGGGCTCACGGCAAGGCAACCCCCGAGGCGGCCGATCCGATCACCGTCCTGGCCGACAAGACCACGATCGTCGACGACAAGCTGGCTCAGACGGGTTCGCTGTCGGTGCGGGGGATGGATGCCCGGTCCGGGGCGCCGGTCACGAGCTTCTGCGTCGACGCTCACACCGACTTCAAGATTGTCTTCGCCTGTACCGACAACGGCGTCGCCGAGCTCACCGAGCTCGGCGCCGGCACCTACACCGTGAAGGTGACCGACGGCGAGCATCTCGACACCTCGACGCCGGGGGTGCTGGTCACCGCCGGCAACGCCGCGACGGTCACGGCCCGGATGCACCAGGGCGCGACGATCGCGGTGACGGTGACCGATGCCGCGACCGGTGAGCCGGTGGGCGGGATCTGCCTGAGCGGCAAGCCCGCCGACCGCGCCACGGAATACGGCGGGTTCGTCGGCGACTGCGCGGACTTCTCGGGCAAGCTCACCCTCACCCGGGTGGTGCCCGATCGCTACGTCTTCTTCGCCTCGGCCTTCGACGGCCAGCACGGCTCGCAATGGGTTGGCCCGCAAGGAGGTGTAGGCGCCCAGACCCAGGCGGCGGTGGTGACCGCGATCGAGGGCGAAACGACCGCCCTCGCGATCCGGCTGGATGGCCAGGGAACGATCGCGGGTGTCATCACCGACGAGGCCACCGGCGAGCCGGCTGGCAACGTGGAGATCCTGGCCGGTAACTCCGGTGGGACCAGCGAGCCCGATGGAAGCTATGAGCTGCCTGGACTTGGGCCCTACGAGTGGGTGGTGTCCTTTGCCGGGCAGTGGTCCGGCGGGGGTGCGAACCGGTTCGCCGCGATTCCGGTTCCGGTGCGCGAGAACTCCACGACGCCGTACAACGTGAAGCTGCAGAAGAAAACCACCCTCACCGGGCGGATCACGGGGCCGGCCGGGCAGCCGCCAAGCTTCGCCGAGCTCAGCGTGGTCAATGCCAAGTCCTTCGACATCATGGGCCGCCCAACTGTCGAAGCCGACGGCACCTACTCCGTCGGCCTCCTCGGCCCGCAGGACGTGAAGATACACATCATCGCCGCGGCGGGCGATCGCTTCGTCGTCATGTGGTACCCGAACGCGGCCGGCTTTGCCGACGGCCAGGCCGTGTCCATTCCCGACAGCGGCAGCGCGGTGGTCGACATCCCCATCCGTTAATGGGCTTCGGGGTATTGAAACGGCGTCGTATCGTCGACGAGTGGACCTCACCCCGCTGCTTGACCAGCTGCGACCCTCGGAGCTAGCCCTGCGCGACGCAGTGCGTTCCCTGATGACGGCCGAGATCGTGCTGGACATGGCTTGCCTGGACTATGGCGAGAAGGCGGAGGAGCACCGGTTCGCGATCGAAGAGCTGCTGGTGGTCCACCATTTGCCGGAGCAGCTGCCGTGGCCGCCGCGCGAGGTGCTCGAGCTGGCGAGCTACCACCGCTGCGAGTCGGAAGCCGAGCACATCGCTCGGCTCCTCGCCTGCTTGGTGCTCATCCGGGCCGACTACCCGCAGCAACCGGCCGCGACCACGGCCGCACTGGTGGAATCGGCGCTGGAGCTGGGTCCCGAAACGACCGAGGAGGCGATGCGCTACCTGGCCTGGTGCAGGTTGCATGAGCCCGGCGGCTGGCGCGACGACCTTGCCGCCCGGCCGTTCCTGACCCTCGGCGTGCTGCTGACCTATCTGTCGGCACCGGTGGACCGAGACCCGGAAGTGGTGTCCGGATTGGAGCGCGCATGCGTGGCGGAGGTGCGGGCGGCGCTTGCCGAGGACCATCCGTGGTGGCCGGACCAGCCGCCGCGGAAGCTGTTCAGGAAGACGGCAGGCGGCGATGGCATGCGCAAGTGGCGGGCCATGGCCAGCCGGTGCCTGATCGATGGCGAGCAGGACGAGCGCGCGACGCTGCGTCAATGGTTCAGCGTTGCCTGATGCCGCGCGCTGCTATGAAGCCGTCCAGGTGCCGGTGACGAAGACGCCGTCGGCCGTGAACGGATAGGCATTCGGGGTGCAGCCATTAAGCGCGATCGTCTGCGTCTGCATCACCGGGGCGAGCCGGCCCGAACCCGGGCACAGCATGTGGTCGAAACCGAGATAGTGCCCCATCTCGTGGTCGATCACCATGTGCCGGTAGGCGGGGACGTCGATGGGAAACCCGGTCGCGCCGTTCAGCCAGCGCCGCAGGTTGATCATTAGGGTGGTGCCGAAGCGGCAGGAGTAGACGCCGCGGGTGCTGACGCCGGCCGCGCCACACAGGCGATCGACGGTGTCCGGCGTGGCCAGGCGCACCCGCACGCTGTAGTCGTCACCGCTGACCCGCTGGAACGCCCACGACGCGGCGGTCATGTGCTCGTCGGAGTTGGTGATCGGCGACTCGGCCGAGCGGGTCCAGCCCCGCGGATTGGCGATGATCTGATCCACCGTGGAGGCGAAACCCGATGGGGCCCAAGGGGTATGGGCGAGCCAATCGATGCCCTCCTCGACCTCCACCCGGTACTTGACCAGGGTCAGGCCGGTGCCCACCACCTCGGTGCCACCCTCCGCGATGGCGAAGGTCCCCGCGCCGTGCGTTGGCACACCGTCGTTGGTCGGCGCGGTCGTGGGAGTGGCCGGGATGTCGCCGCCGGCCGGCACCGGCTTCTTCAGCGTGGTGCTCGGCTTCGGGCTCGGCTTGCGCGACGGGCTCGGCGACGGCACGGCGCTCGTCGGCGGTGGCGTCGGTGACGCGACGACCGTCTCCGCGCGGGTGGGCGACTGACTTAGCGCCTGCGGTGGCTGCACGGGTGGCTTGGTGCACGCGACAAGCGCGGTCGCACAGGCGAGCGCGACCGACAGGACCATGACACGAGGGGACATGTTGGGACCTCCGAGGGACCCGAGCAGTCTAGAGCCTCACGTTTCGGGTCCTGTTGATTCCAGTACTTCATCTGATACAGTACTGAACGTGCCCGACAAATTTGACAGCGATACCTTTCTGGCGAGCGACGCGTTCGCCGCAGACCTTTTGCGTGGGCATACCGACACGATCGTGTTGGCGGTGCTGAGCCGGGGCGAGAGCTACGGCTTCGAGATCTTCAAAACGATCCGGGAGGCCACCGGCGGCGCCTACGAAATCAAGGAGGCGACGCTCTACGCGAGCTACCGCCGCCTGCTCAAGGACGGCCTGGTCGAGGGCTACTGGGGCGACGAGACACAGGGTGGGCGCCGCAAGTACTACCGCATCACCGATGCGGGGCGGGCTGTCTACCGCGACAACGTACAGGCCTGGGAGATCACCCGCGGCCTCATCGACTCTCTGCTCGATCTCGGCAAGTCCGCCGGCACGGGC
>NZ_BONY01000016.1 GCF_016862955.1 Rhizocola hellebori
GACACCGGCGCGGCGCTGCGATTGTGGGATGTGTGAAGCCTCAGGGCTGGCGTGGCAAGGCGAGATCTGTTCTTTTCTCATCCCCGTGGTAGGGCTGCGCGTGCTGTTCGGCCGCGGCCCCGGTGCGCCCGACCCGGCTCGACTCCTCCGCCCCGGGTCGGGCGATCGTTCCGTTTTCGACGCGGATCCGGGGGCAGCCGCGGTGCGGGGTGCTCCAGCCATCCCTTTGCCGGTAGGCGGTCCAGGCGCAGTGGGCTTCGTCGCGGTACCCCCAGGCGATGAAGATTTCCTCATCGGCCAGGCTGTAGCAACCGGCGGTCGCCATCCGGCTGCCCTCTTCGCGTTCATAGAACCGGCCGGTCAAGCCAGGGACCACGACACCATCGAGGTCAATGTCGTGTACCACGCGGTGAAGCCTATAGTCCGAAATGTCTGGTATTTGGCGCACGGGTCTCAGGGTACGGAATGCGCTGCCAGGTGATCGCGAACACGACCGTACCCTAGTGACCATGCGCGAATGGCACACGACGACGGCACCGCGAATGTCCGCTAGCCGTCCTGCCCTGGACAAGTCGGAAGCTGAGTCCTTTGGCCTGGACAACTGGCGCGACCTTCCCCGCGCCCAGATGCCGCCGTGGCCCGACTATTCCGAGGTGGAGCGGGTCTGCGCGGTGCTGGAGAGCGTCCCGTCGATCGTGGCGCCCTACGAGGTCGACCAGTTGCAGCAGCGGCTCGCCCAGGTGTGCGAGGGCAAGGCGTTCCTGTTGCAGGGCGGCGACTGTGCCGAGACCTTCGACGACAACACCGAGACCCACCTGCTGGCCAACGCCCGCACTCTGCTGCAGATGGCGGTCGTGCTCACCTATGGGGCCTCGCTGCCAGTGGTGAAGGTGTCGCGGGTGGCGGGCCAGTACACCAAGCCGCGTTCGGCGGCTCTCGACGCGCTCGGCCTGCCGGCCTACCGCGGCGACATGATCAACTCGTTGGAGCCGACCGCCGAAGCGCGCGTCGCGGATCCACAAAGGATGATCCGCGCCTACGCCAATGCGGCGGCGGCCATGAACATGCTGCGCGCCTACCTCGGTGGCGGGCTCGGCGATCTGCACGCGGTGCACGACTGGAACAGGGACTTCGTGCGCACGTCGGCGTTCGGCGAGCGCTATGAGGCCATCGCCCGCGAGATCGACCGGGCGCTCGCGTTCATCAAGGCGTGCGGCATGACCGACGAGGAAGCGCTTCGCACGGTCACGCTCTACTGCTCACACGAGGCGCTCGCGCTTGAATACGACCGCGCCCTGACCCGGGTCTCCGACGGCCGCGCCTACGGCCTGTCCGGGCACTTCCTCTGGATCGGCGAGCGCACCCGGGAGCTCGACGGCGCCCACATCGACTTCATCTCCCGCATCGCCAATCCGATCGGCGTGAAGCTCGGCGCCGGGACAACGCCCGCCTACGTCAAGCAGCTGTGCGAGATGCTCAACCCGGGCAACGTGCCGGGCAAGCTGACCCTGATCAGCCGGATGGGCAACCAGCTCGTACGCGACAAGCTGCCGGCTCTGGTCGAGCAGGTACGCGACAGCGGCGCCAAGGTGGTGTGGCAGTGCGATCCCATGCACGGCAACACCCACGAGTCGTCCAACGGCTACAAGACGCGCCACTTCGACCGGATCGTCGACGAGGTGCTCGGCTATTTCGAGGTCCACAAGATGGCCGGCACCCACCCCGGCGGCATCCACATCGAGCTGACCGGCGAGGACGTCACCGAGTGCCTCGGCGGCGCGCAGGCGATCGTGGATTCCGACCTGCCGGGACGGTACGAGACCGCGTGTGACCCGCGTCTGAACACCCAGCAGTCGCTTGAGCTTGCCTTCCTCGTGGCGGAGATGCTGCGCGGATGATCGATCTTCGCAGCGACACGGTCACCCGGCCGGGCCCGCAGATGCGGGCGGCCATGGCGGCGGCCGAGGTCGGCGATGACGTGTTCGGTGACGATCCGAGTGTGCTCGCGCTGCAGGAGCGCGTGGCGCGCATGTTCGGCCATGAGGACGCGCTGTTCACGCCGACCGGGTCGATGGCCAACCAGATCGCCATCCAGCTTCTCGTCCCGCCGGGCGATGAGCTGCTGTGCGAGGTCAACGCCCACATTCCGGGCCACGAGGTGGGTGCCGCCGCGGTCATCGGCGGCATCTCCACCCGCACCTTCAGCGACTTCGCCGCGATCCCCGCGATGATCCGTGCGGGCGGTGGATATGTGGTGCCCACCCGGGCGATCGCGGTGGAACAGACCCACAACGCGGGTGGTGGCACCGTCATCCCGATGTCCACATTGGAGCGACTGCGGGCGCTGGCCGATGCGCGCGGGGTTGCCCTGCATTGCGACGGCGCCCGCATCTGGCATGCGCATGTGGCCACCGGCATTCCGTTTTCGACCTACGGCGCGATTTTCGACACCATGTCGGTATGTCTGTCGAAGGGCCTGGGCGCTCCGGTGGGCTCACTGGTCATCGGCAGCGCCGAGCGGATGCAGCGGGCGCGCTTGCTGCGCAAGCGGATGGGCGGCGGCATGCGGCAGGTGGGAGTGCTTGCGGCGGCCGGGTTGTACGCGCTGGATCACCACATCGACCGGCTGGCCGAGGACCACGTGCGGGCCTCCCGGCTGGCCAAGGCCTTGGAACCGTGGAGCCGGTGGGGTGGTACCAACATAATCTATTTGGACAATGTAGACGCGCCCGCGCTGGTGGCGCAGGCGCGTGATAAAGGCGTGCTGGTGGGGGCGAGCGGGCCTCGCGAGGTCCGGCTCATCACCCACCTCGACGTCGACGACGCGGGTGTGGACCGCGCCGCCGACGTGCTGCTCACGATTCTGGGTGCTCAGTGACGTTCTGGAGATAGAGCGGCTCACCGAGCTTTTCGATCAGCCCGAGCTGGGTTTCCAGGTAGTCGAGGTGGTGTTCCTCGTCCTTGAGGATCTCCTCAAAGATGTTGGCCGAGGTGACGTCGTCGACCGAGCGCATGTACTTGATGCCCTCGCGAAGGCGCACCACCGCCTCTTTCTCGATCTCCATGTCGCACTCGAACTGCTCCTTGACGCTCTCGCCTATGCGCAGCGGGAGGAGTTTCTGGTAGTTGGGCAAGCCCTCGAGGAAGAGAATCCGGTCCGTCAGCACCTCGGCGTGCTTCATCTCATCGATGGACTCGTGCCGGGTGTATTTGGCCAGCTTCGTGTAGCCCCAGTTCTCCTGCATTTTGTAGTGCAAGAAGTACTGGTTGATCGCCGTAAGTTCGGCGGTTAGCTGCTCATTGAGATATTGGATAACGCGAGAGTCGCCCTGCATACCGCAATCTAAGCGGAATGTCGCATTAGGCGCTAACACCCACGAGCGTGTCGGCGTGTACCTCTTCGATCATGTCGCTGATCCGATCCAGGCAGCTTCCGCAGCCGGTTCCGGCGCCGCAGGCCTCGCCCACGCTGTCCTCGCAGCGGGCGCCGAGCTGAATCGCGGCGCGGACCTCGCACTCGCGGACGCGGGAGCAGATGCACACGTACAAGAGACGACACCTTTGTGAGGGAGGGTTGCCTTACCTCAGTAAGGGTGCCCTAAACCTAGGTGGTGCGCAAGCCCCTGAGCAGGGAAATGTCGTCGGAATGACGCTCCCCAGGTGTCTCAATAATCACTGGTACGCCCTCGAGCGCTGGATGTCCGAGCATCTCGGCGAAGGCGTCGGCCCCGATGGCGCCCGCCCCGATGGACTCGTGTCTATCCCTGGCCGAGCCGCAGGTGTCCTTGGAATCGTTGGCGTGCACCAACTTCAGCCTGCCCGGGCCGCAGACCTCGACCAGTTCGTCGAGCGTGGCCTTCATCCCGCCCGGGGTGGCGAGATCGTGACCCGCCGCCCAGGCGTGGCAGGTGTCGAAACAGACGCCCAGGCCGGGGTGCCTATCGACCATGTCGAGATATGGACCCAGGTCTTCGATCTTCGACGCGAGCGAGCGCCCACCACCCGCGCTCGGCTCGACCAGCAGCGCGGGCCCGTCGTCTGCGATCAACTCGAGCAGGGGCAACAGCGACTCGCTTACCTGTTTCATCGCGACCGCGGTGTAGGTGGGGTCGACGGCCGAGCCGGCGTGGAAGACCACCGCCCGCGCGCCGATCTGGCGCGCCCTCAGCAGCGCATGCGCGAGCACCTGAACCGACTGCTCCACCGTGGCAGCGGTGGGGGAGCCCAGGTTCACCAGCAGCGAGGCGTGAATGTAGGCAGGAATGTCCCTTTCCACACACCCGGCGGCGAAGGCCTCGTCCAGCTTCGGGTCGCCCGGCGGACGGGCCCAGCCCCGGGAATTTCCCACGTAGAGCTGAAGCGCGTCCGCGCCAACCTCGTCCACATAGGACAGTGCGGTCTTGGCCGGAACGTGCGCGCCTATCCGAACTTGCACGTAAGCACAATCTCCTGGCCCGCTGTCAGCGGCTTGCCTGGCTGCGGGTTCTGCTTCTCGACGTTGCCGATGGCCACCGAGACGGGATCGCCGTCGAGGCGCACCTGGTAACCGGCGCCACGGAACTGCCCGGCCACCCCCTGACAGTTCTGGCCGATCACACTCGGCATCGCCGCCACCGAGGCATTCTGGTTCACCTTCAGGGTGACCTCGTTGCCGCGTTCCGCGCTGCCGCCACCGGGCGGGTTCTGCTCCAGCACCTCACCCTTGGGTTTGGTCGCATCGTCGCCCGCAACGGTGAGCACCTTCAGGCCCAGGCCTTGCAACATCGAGGTGGCCTCATTGACCTGCAAGCCCACCACCGAGGGAATGGTGATCGGGGCCCGGCCCTTGCTGAGGATCACCTGCACCACACCACCCGGCTTCACCCCCTCGCCGACCGCAGGGACGGTTGCCACCACCGTGCCGGCGGGCGCGGCATCGCTGAACACCGGCGCGCCCTGCGTCACCTGGAATTTCATCGGCTCCACCGACAGGTCGGCGGTCGCCAGCTCCAGGGTTTTACCCACCACGTTCGGTACCGGATACCGCTCGGCCCCAAGCGAAAGGATCAGCTTGATCGTGCCGCCCTTGGCGACCCGGCCGCCCGGACCGGGCACCTGGCCGAGCACTATGTCCTTCGCCACGTCCTCGCGGAACTCGCCCTGGCCCAGCTCCACCTTGAGCCCGGCCTCCTGGGCCTTGGCCTGCGCGGCGGCGAGGGTCATCTTCTGCAGGTCGGGTGCGGCCTCGAAACGCCCGAAGGCTAGCCACCAGCCACCGACCAGGAGCAGCACCAGAATCCCGGCCAGCGCGGCGGCCAGCGCCGTGCGCCCGCGCTGATTGGAGATGATCCGCTGGTGGACCGCTGACAGCTGACCCGCGAGCGTCCGCGGGCGGCGTGGTCGCCTGGCCCGTTGCTGCTGGCGTGGCCGGGCCGCGGCCCCGGCGGGCAGGCGCGCCCACGACGGCCGCTCGGTGACCTGGCTCACGATGACGGTGTCCTGGGTGATCGGGCGCAGCCGCTGGGTCGCCGCGTTTCCGCCCGCCAAACCCTCCCGCGCCGCCTGGACGGCGTTGAGCAGCGCTCCGGCGTCGGTCGGGCGTGACCCGGGATCGCGTCGGGTGGCGCTGACCACCAGCTCGTCGATGGCCGGGGGCAGCGCCGCGGCGTAGCGCGACGGCGGCGGCACATCGCGATCGACGTGCTGCCACGCCACGTCGACGGGACGCTCGGCGTCATAGGGAACCCGCCCGGTGAGCATCTCGAAAAGCATCACGCCCGCGCTGTAGACGTCGCTTCGCGGATCGGCGAAGCCGTCGGCCACCAGCTCCGGTGCGACATAGGCCACGGTGGCCATCAGCTGGCCGGCCTCGGGGTCTTCGGCTGACGCCTCGACCGCGCGGGCCAGGCCGAAATCGGCCACCTTGACCACGGCGTCGACCAGGCTTGCGCCGCTTGGGCTCTCGGCCACGAGCACGTTTTCGGGTTTCACGTCCCGGTGGACCAGGCCGGCGTGGTGGGCCGCGCCCAGCGCCGACAGCACCTGCTCCATCACGGCCAGCGCCTCGGCGGGGGTCAGCCTGCGCCGGTCGGCGAGGATGTCGCGCAGGGTGCGGCCGCGCACGTACTCCATCACCAGGTAGGGCAGGCCGGAATGGGTGCCCTGGTCATAAACCGCGACCACGTTGGGATGGGTCAGCCGGGCCACGGTCTTGGCCTCGTCGGTGAACTTGTCGAGAAAGGATCCGTCGCTCACCTGGGCTGGATGGATTATCTTCAGGGCGACCGTGCGCTCGAGGCGCTCGTCCATGGCTGTGTAGACGGTCGCCATGCCGCCCCGGGCCACACGGCCTCGGACACGGTAGCGGCCATCGACAAGGGACCCTATAAGCGGGTCCGCCACCTGAGTACTCATTGCAGGCGAGTCTAAGTCAGCGGGACGCAAACGTCGTACACCCGACCGCGTTACGACGTCGCGGCCGAGGCCGGAGCGCCTGTCGGCCAAGTCGACGAAGGCGATGGACTAGGGCTTCTGGTGACATTGGGCGTGCCGCTCGGCGAGGGCGTGGCACAGCTGCACGTGGGGGCCGGAGTCGGTACCGGTGGGGTGATCGACGCGGTGGGCGAAGGCCGGCTGGACCTGGGCGGGACCGGGCTGTTGAGCGCGACCGGCACCTTGGCACGGCTCTCGGCGGCCGACGGAAGCGGTGCCGGGGTCCGTGTCGGCGAGGCTGTGGCAGTCGGCTTCGCCCCGCTCGTCGGCAATGCGGCCGGGGCATCGCCGCGGGTGAGCAACGAGTCCAGCCCCCCCGTCACCACGACATAGCCGCTGATGCCGCCGGCCACCGCCAGACCGGCCGTAGTGGCCAGAATCACCCTGCGCTTCTGGCTCCGGCTCGCTCCAATCACGGGCAGTTCCTCGGTCCGCTCATTGATCGTCCGCCGGACCCGCCGGTTCGCCAGGTCGTAGCGCACCGAACGGATCGCTCCGGTGATCTCGCGGCGGACAAGTTCCCAGGGGTTCATCTAGGGCTGCTCCTCCTGACGTGGCAAGGTGTAAATGTGACCGAAACTGCCCATTGGATGACCTTGCCGGACGTCGCCGAACGGCTGAACTTGTCGATCGTCAAGGTTCACCAACTGATCAAAGACGGCTCTTTGCTTTCCGTCCGCCGCGACGGGGTGCTTCGGGTGCCCGGCGAGCTGATCGCCAACGACACCGTGCTGAAGCACCTGCCTGGCGTTCTGACATTGCTGCACGACGCCGGGTACAACGACGAAGAGGCGTTGCGGTGGCTCTTCACCGAGGACGACACCCTTCCGGGGACCCCCGCGGCGGCACTCGGCGGCGACTTGGCGCGTGAGGTCAAGCGGCGCGCGCAGGCGCTCGCCTTCTAGCCACGAGCACTATCAGCGCCGCGGTGACGGCGAACGCACCCACAGCTTTGGTCAGCACAGGAACCCCCAGCCCGTTGGGAAGGGTGAGGAAGGTGCAGATCACCGTCGCCGCGGCGAGCCAGCGCCGCTTGTCCGTCGCGCTGGCCGCCAGCACCGCTAGCGGGGTTATGGCGTACCACGGATAGAAAACCGGGCCAAGGATCGCTGTCGCAGCAAGGGCCAGCCCGCTGGCGACGACGATTTTCTGGGTACCGGTGCGATGCCGCCACGCCCAAAAAAGCAGCGATATCCCAAGCACCGCAAGCGCTGCCACGCCCACCACCCGTGCCACGGCGATCGGTCCTTCCGGGGCAAACCCGAAGGGGCGCAACAGATATCCGATGGTCATCCCCACCGCGGTGGGCACCGAGCTCCACTGAGCCAACTCCCCGGTGCCCCGCAACGCTTGCACCCAACCCAAATCGAGCCCGGTGGCCAAACTCAGCCCGGCAAACCCGCCGACCACGCCAGCCGCCGCAGCCCACCATCGCCGCCCAAGCAAGATGAACACAAACGGCACCACCGCGATCGCCGTGACCTTCACCGCGACCGCCCCCGCCAGCACCACTCCCACCACCACCGCCCGACCCCACAACCCCGCCCGTGCTCCTTGCGCTGCGCCATGACCGTCGCGACTTCGGGGAATTCGCGGCTTCGCGGCGCCCCAAAACCGCGATTTCCCCGAAACTGCGGCCTCCTCGTGGCGGCGACCGGCGGCAAGGGCGGCGGAGCGGTTGGTGGCTGCGATGGTCAGCGCGGTGACGACGAGCGCGGCGACCAGCAGGTCGTTGTGGGCAGCGGACAGGCCGTGGACGAGAATCAGCGGGGTGACCACGCCCAGCCACGCGGCCGAAGCTGGCGAGAGTCCACAGTGGACGGCCAGTTTCGGGGCCTGCCAAGCGAGAACGAGCACGCTGGCCACGGCCAGCAGCCGAAGCACGATGATCCCGGTGACCAGATTTCCGGCGGCCGCGGCCAGACCGGACAGGGCGATCGCCAACGGGCCATAGGGCGTCGGGGTTTGCCACCACAGCTGAGGCACCGCCTCGAACCACGGGCATCCGCCCGCTTGAACCCCGACCGCGTAGGGGTCTTGGCCGTGGTTCCAGAGCCAGCCCTGACAGGCGTAGGCGTAGACGTCCCGGCTGCCCAGCGGAGGCGCGAACAGGATGGGCAGCGCCCACAGCGCGCCGGTCAGCAAGACCGTTCGCAGATTGGGCGTGGGAAGTTTCCACCACGCCACGGTGAGGACGACGCCGCCGGCCAGCCAGCACACCAGGCCCACGCTGAATGAGGCGGGCACGGCAGCGAAGCCGCCGGTGCGAAAACCTGCGCCGGGATCTCCGCCGGGGTGGGCGCCGGCCAGCGCCGCGGCGGCAGCCAGCAGCACGGCACCGGCCAAGCCACACCACCGCCAAAACATTCCCTGATGTTAGTGGCCGCGATCGGTAACGTTGCCGTGGTGACGCGTCGCTACCGGCTGATGGCCGGGCTGGCCCTGCTCGTGGTCGCTGTGCTGGCCGTGGCGGGCTTCTGCGCCCGAAAGTCCACACAGGACGGTGTCGGGCCACCTGCCGGTGCGGCAACTCCCGTCTCCGGCCTGCCCACGGTCATGGCGGGTGACTTGCCGAAAGAGGTGGCCGCCACCCTGGTCCTGATCGACAAGGGCGGGCCGTTTCCCTACGACAAGGACGGGTCCACCTTCGCCAACCAGGAGCGGCTCCTGCCGCAGCGGGAGCGCGGCTACTACAAGGAGTACACGGTGCCGACCCCCGGATCACGCGATCGGGGTGCGCGGCGGTTGGTGGTGGGCAGCAAGGGCGATGTTTACTACACCGCCGACCACTATGAGTCTTTCCGTCAGGTGCTGCGGTGAACTGCTGAATCGGCGAGCTCGCTCAGCGCGAGCCGCGCCTGCTCGGTGATGTCGGCGGCGGCGAGCGCGGTGAGGGCGGCGGCGGTCAATTCTTCGATGCGTTCCTCCGTGCGTTCCAGGGCGCCCGACCGCAGGATCACCTCGCGGAGGTCGGCCACCGTGCTGTCGTCGAGACCGGGATCACCAAGCGATTTGGCCAGCAGCTCGCGATCGGTGTCGTCGGCCGCGCCCGCGAAGGCGACCGCCATCAGATAGGTGCGTTTGCCCTCGCGCAGGTCGTCGCCGGCGGGCTTGCCGGTCGTGGCCGGGTCGCCGAACACGCCGAGCACGTCGTCGCGCAGCTGGAAGGCCTCGCCCAGCGGCAGGCCGAAGGCGGAGAAGATCTGCAGCAGGCTCGTGTCGGCGCCGGCCAGCACCGCGCCGAACAGCAGGGGATGCTCAACCGAGTACTTCGCCGACTTGTACCGGGCGACCAGGCTCGCGCGCTGCGGCGAGGTATCGCCGGTCACCTGGGACAGGACGTCGAGATATTGGCCGAGCATGACTTCTGTGCGCATCTGGTCGAAGGTGGCCCGCGCCAGCAGCACCGTGCCCGGGTCGAACCCACTGCGGTGCAGCATTTCGTCCGACCAGACCAGGCAAAGATCGCCCAACAGGACGGCCGAGGCCGCGCCGAACTGCTCAGCGCGGCCATGCCAGAGCGTGGCGGCGTGCATGGCCTCGAAGCGGCGATGCACCGACGGCTCGCCCCGGCGCGTGTCGGAGGCGTCCATGAGGTCGTCGTGGATGAGGGCGCCCGCCTGGACGAGCTCCAGCGTGGCCACCGCGTTGATGAGCTCCTGGCTGTCGGGCGCGCCGGTCGACCTGGCCCCCCAGTAGGCAAAGGCGGGACGCAGCCGTTTGCCGCCACCCAGCACGAAAGCCTCTACGGCATCGGCCAACGGCAAGAGATCTTCGTCAATGGATTTCATGTGGTCTCGTTGGCCTGCCAAAAACTCGGCCAACGCCTGACGGACGCGAGCCCGAAGGTCGGCGTGGTCGACCGGATTCATCCCTTGGCCTCCTGCCTTCGGCCGTGCCTGTCCTCCTCAAAGCTAGTCGATCGCAGATATCCACAAGACGCCTGGGCGGGCGACGGTGAGCTTGTCACGCAGAAAGGCCCATCGGCGCGCGGCCGGATCACCCTGGCGCACCACGCTGGGCCGCCCGGGCGACAGCTGTTCGGAGGGCACCCGAAGGACGAGCGCCAGCCAGCCGATCCAGGCCTGAGCGGGCTGGCGCTGCCCACGCTCCCAGCGGCTGATCTCGTTGCGGGTCAAGCTGGACGTGCCAGTGGCAGTGCATAGCAGGTGGGCGAGCTGTTGCTGGCTCAGGCCGCGTCTGCGGCGAAGCTGGGCAAGGCGAGGGCCGAAGGTCGATGATGACATGACAATCCTTTGCTCGTCGGTCGATCATCGGCGCTGACCCCAGGACGCCGAGTAGTTTCTATCCCACCGGTATGACGATCCGCGCGGTTGCCCGCCTCCGGCCTATAAAGTCAAGGAGTGACAGCTCGCGCCCCCTCGACTATGCCCGGACCCAGACCTCGGATCAGCGACCTGCTGAAAGCCGGCGATCCGACGTTCTCCTTCGAGTTTTTCCCGCCCAAGACGGCCGAGGGGGAGCGGCAGCTGTGGCAAGCGATTCGTGAGCTTGAACCGCTCCGCCCGGACTTCGTGTCGATCACCTACGGCGCCGGCGGCAGCACCCGCGACACGACGGTGTCGGTGACCGAACGCATCGCGGCCGATACCACGCTATTGCCGATGGCCCACCTCACCGCGGTGAACCACTCGATCGCCGAGCTGCGCCACGTCATCGGGCGTTACTCCGACGCGGGAATCCGCAACATGCTGCTGGTGCGGGGCGACCCTCCGGGAGACCCGCAGGGCGAATGGATCCGCCACCCGCAGGGCGTCAGCCATGCCGACGAGCTGGTGTCGCTCGTCAAAGCGAGCGGTGACTACTGCGTGGCGGTGGCGGCGTTTCCCGAAAAGCACCCTCGTTCGCCCGACTTCGAGTCAGAGGTCCGCTACTTCGTGCAGAAATGCCGCGCCGGAGCCGACTTCGCCATCACGCAGTTCTTCTTCAACTGGGAAGACTGGGCCCGCCTGCGCGACGCGGCCAGCGCCCAGGGCTGCCAGGTGCCGATCATCCCGGGGGTGATGCCGGTGACGAACGTGAGCCAGATCGAGCGGATGGCCCAGCTCTCCGGGGCGGTCTTTCCGGCCAAGCTCGCCGAGCGCCTGCGCGCGGTGGCCGACGACCCGGTGGCGGTGCGCGCGATCGGCGTCGAGGTGGCCACCGAATTCGGTGCCCGGCTGCTCGCCGAGGGTGCGCCCGGCCTGCACTTCATCACGCTCAACAGATCGACCGCTACCCGCGAGGTCTGGCAGCAGTTGAGAGTAGGTGCGAGCGTCTAGCAGCGGGTCGTCCGCGATGACCTGGAATGAGTTCGTCGCGGGCTGGGCCGGCGCGTACGGCGGCTACGACCTTCGCTATGCCGCGGCGCCCCGGCGTCGGCTGCTCGCCGCCGCCTACCGGGTCAGCGGCCTGCTCGCCCGGTTCGGAGTAAGGCCCGCATCGATGATGGTGCTATCGGCGGTCTTCGCGGCGGCGGTGCCGGTGATCGCGCTGCGGGGTGGCGCGTGGCCGTTGACCGCGGCCGCGATGCTGGTGGCGGGCCTGATCGCGGACACCATCGGGTCCGGCCTGAGCGTCGTCACCGGCGGGATAACCAGACTCAGTGGCTTCTATCAGTCGCTGGTCGAGCGGTTCTCAGAGTTCTGCTGGCTGATGGCCTTGGCTTTGCTGGGTACCAAGGACTGGCTGATCTTTTCGGTAGCCGCCATCGTCTGGGCACACGAATACGTCAAGGCGAGGGTGGGCGCCGCGGCGTTGCGGCCCACGGCAACCACGACTGTCGGCGATCGCCCCACCCGGGTCTGGTCCGTGCTGGTAGCTCTCGTGCTCGCGGCCGCGGCGGCCCAATGGGGGCAGGATCTCGCGGCCGCGGCGGTGACTCTGGTGGTGCTGAGCTGGCTGACGCTGGCCCTGGTCGGGCTGGGTCAGCTCTTCGGCATCATCAGGAAGGTGCTGGCATAGGCAGGTCGCGGCCCAGCACGGCAAACGGCCGCGGGTCGCCCGGAAACATCAGCTGGCGCACCACATCGACGAAACCCGTCCGCCGGTAGAGGCGCCACGCCCGGGACGCGCCCTCATCGGCCACCTCGGGTGTGGAGAGCAAAGCGGTGCGTTCCGCGGTCATCGAGACCAGGCTGCGCAGCTGCGCCTCGCCCCGCCCGTGCCCCTGGGCGGACGGCCGCACGTGCATTTCGACGATTTCGAAACACGACGAGAGCCAGCGCCGCCGGCCTTCCTCGGCGAGCGCACCCCGCACGTGGTCATGCCACCACTGCCCGGGACCGCCGCGGTAGCCGTAGCCGAATCCGGCCAGCTCACCGGCATCGGTCATGGTCGCCACGGCGTAGAAGCCGGAGCGTTTCAGATGGGTGTTGATGTAGCCACGCCGCACCTCGAGTGCCTGCTTGTCATAGGACATCGCCTCGCCGAAGACCGCGAGCACCTCGTCCATTCGTCTGGCCAGGTCTTGTGCGGTCCACGAGACCAGTCTCATGCGACATCGACCTCGTCGGCGTCCGTGATGCGCAGCAGCTCGCGATAGGTGATGGGGAAGACCGCTTGTGGCACACCACCAGCGGCCCAGATCACGTCGTACTGGCCCAGCGTCCGGTCCAGCAACGTGCGCACAGGACGCGGATGTCCAAGCGGCGCAACGCCTCCGATCGGCTGGCCGGTGTGCTCACGGACAAACTCGGGGGTGGCTCGCTTGAGCTTTTCCACGCCCAGATCGGCGGCCACCTTCGCGGTGTCCACTCGATGGGCGCCCGAGGTCAGCACGAGCAACGGCTCCCCGGAGACATCGAAGATCAGCGAGTTGGCGATCTGGCCTACCTCGACGCCGAGCGCCTGCGCTGCCGCTGCGGCCGTGTGCACGCCTTCGTCAAGAAGCAGGATCTGGCTGCTGGAGCCCGTCGCCTCAAGTCTTTGCTGGACTGCTATGACGTTGGGGTGCAAGGACGGTGTCTTCGATGGGAGCATGCGACTCATTGTGCCGGACGCCGACACGCGCCGTCTCGGCTAATCCGACGCCTGCCAGCAGCACGACGCCGCCCACCAGCTGGGTGGCGGTGAGGCTCTCGCCCAGTGCGATCCAGGCCACAGCGGATCCGAGCACCGGCTCAAGCATGGCGATCATGCCCACGCTGGTGGGCGGGAGATGGCGCAACGAGGCTGCGATCAGCGCATAGGAACAGACGCTGCCGCCGATGATCAGGTAGATGCACAGCAGCCAGATTGGCGTGCCACCCGCGGTCGTCCCGGCCAGGGAGCTCCAGTCCGGCAGCCGGCCACCGGCCCCGCGGGTGAGCAGACCCGCCAGGGCGGCCACGCCGAAACCCCATGCGGTAACGGAGATGGCGTCGCGGTTGGCCACCTGCCGCTCGCCGAGCAGGAAGTAGAGGGCGAAAAGCAGCGCGCAGAGCAGAGCGGCGGCCACGCCCAGCGCGTCGAGTTTCAGGGCACCGCCGACGTCGGCGACGATGGCCAGGCCGGCGAGGCTCAACCCGAACCCGATCCACAAGCGCGGGCGAACCTGCTGGCGCCGCCCGAAACGCGCCCACAGCGCGACGAAAAGGGGCGCGGTGTATTGCAGCAGCAGGGCTATTCCGACCGGCAGCCGGCTGAGGCCCACGAAATAGAGCATCGGGACGACGAAGTAACCGATCACGCCGAAGGCGAGCAGAAGCGGCAGCTCGCGCACGGTGACGCGGAACCTGGTCGGGCCGGGTCGCAGGATCACCCCGGCGATGAGCAGCGCGAGACAGCTTCCGGCAGCGCGGAAGGTGGTCAGGTCGCGGGCTTGGATGCCCGCCTGCAGGATCACCTTGGAAACGCTGCCGTTGATGGCGAACAGCAGGGCCGCAACAGCGACCATGGACACGCCCAGGGCCGGGCGAGGACGGAACGGCACGGGCCCAGGCTACAGCCCGGTTATGAGTCAGCCCGCACTCGCTCCTTACCTGGCAACGCCAGGTGGATCAGGCCCGCGACCGAGACGATCGCCCAAACCCCCTCCAGCAGCAGGAAGCCCCACTGTGCCCCGATGGCCGCGTCGACCGCGAGGACGGCCGAGCCGATCGCGTTGACGGTGAGATACCTCGCCGACTTGGGGTTGAGCCGCCCCAGCTGGACGAGCAGGAAGCCGGACAGGATCAGCAGGGATCCAGCGATCTGGATGAGGTGAGTCATGGTCGCTCCCGTTCAGAGCGCCGTCGTCAAGCCGGGTACGGCGCGCCTCGTCCGGGAGCTGGTCAGGTGACCTGTCGGGTTTCGATGGTACCCGAAGCCTTGACCGAGGCAGACTTTCGAACTAATGTTCTAGGCAGTTCTTCGGACAGGTGTTCGATCTTCGGGTGATCGCGCTCCTTACGGAGAGCCCACAATTTCACAGGTCTCCGGGGGGAGAGCGATTCGCGGCGCAACACCCTCGGTGCGGTGCTCGCGACACCGCATTCCGACCGCAGAAGTTTCGCGGCTTTCTGGCGGTCACCTGACGGGAACGTCACTCGCTGCCCACCGACCCCCGGGCAGCGGGTGACGAACCCGGCCGGCCGCCAATGCGGCCAGCCCATCGACGTTGAGGAGCGTGTCTGATGAGCGCTGCGGTTCTGATCCCTACCAACGCGTTGCCGCACAGAACCCCGTTGGAGCTGATAGTTCTGGCCCGGCGCGGGATAAACGAGGCTCGCGGCACCCAAGCCCACGCACAGAGTTACGCCACCGCTCACCTTGCGGCCCTTCGGGCGGCCGCGGCGGTCCTTGCGGTGCGCGCCCGGCCCGCCCCGATCAACAACCGCCGCCGCATTACCAGCGTCTGGGTGCTCCTGACGATGGTGGCTCCCGAGTTCGGGGAGTGGGCGGCCTACTTCTCCGCCGGCGCGGCGAAGCGATCCGCCGCCGAGTCCGGCATCGCCGTGGTCACGGCGGCAGAAGCCGACAGCCTGATCCTTCGCGCGGCCCGGTTCGTTGACATCGTGCAGCGGACTCTGGATCTCTAAAAGCTTTGAGCACCAACCATTACGAGCCGCAGGAAGCCGGCAGTGGGGCGGCCTGCGGCTCCACTTTGAGCGCCGGCTCTTCCAGCCGCGGTTTCACTGTCTGATGTGGACGAATGGTCAGCATCGGGAGGAAGAACTGAGCCAGCGGCCCGATGGCCAGCGCATAGGCGACGGTGCCGATGCCCACCTTTCCGCCGAGCAGCGCGCCGATCGCCACCACCGTGATCTCCAGAACCGTGCGCCAGCCGCGCAGCGACCAGCTGCGCGCGGCTAGTCCGGTCATGAGACCGTCGCGCGGGCCGGGCCCCAAATTGGCTCCGATGTAAAGGCCACTTGCGATGCCGCAGAGCAGGATGCCGGCGGTCATGAAAAGCCAGCGCATCGCCAGGTGTGACGGGTGTGGCAAGACTGTGTTGACCAGGTCCACGACCAGCCCCAGGACCACGATGTTGGCCACGGTGCCGATGCCTGGGCGCTGGCGCAGCGGGATCCAGCAGAGCAGCACGGTGGCTCCGGCCAGAATCAGTACGGTTCCGACGCTGAGGCCGGTGTGCAGGGCGATTCCCTGGTGCAGAACATCCCACGGCTGGTTGCCCAGACTGGCCTTCAACATCAACGTGATGCTGACGCCGTAAGCGACCAGCCCAGCCAGGAGTTGGGTCAGCCTCAACGGCAGGCGCTCGGTGATTGGCATCGGCATTGGCTTGTTTCTTGCGGTCACGTCTGCCAGTCTGGAGGCCAATTGGGGAGCTCTGAAAGAGCCAATTCGCACGAGGTGGACCTGTGGAGGCGGCGGCATGACCGTGACGGTTCGTGGCACGCAGCTGGCTCGGCTGCTCGGGCGCTGGCATGCCCTTCCCGCTCGGCGCCGGCTGCCTGACTACGTCGCGCTTGCCTCCGCCATCCGCGGGCTGCTCGCCGACGGCCGGCTCCCGCTGGGGGTGCGCCTGCCCGCCGAGCGAGATCTCGCCGATGCGCTGTCCGTGTCGCGCACCACCGTTTCAGCCGCCTACCGCGAGCTTCGCGAGTCGGGTCACCTGACGAGCCGGCGTGGTGCTGGAAGCTGGACCACTCTGCCCAACGGCCATCGGGTGGCCGGATCCGGGCTGTGGATGGCCGAGGATGACCTCGATCTGATCGATCTGAGCTGTGCCGCGCTCGGCGCGCCGCAGGAGATGATGAGCGCCGCCACGGCCGCGCTGGCCGATCTGCCGCGCTATCTCGGCGGCGCCGGCTACCACCCCACCGGCATCGGTGAGCTGAGAGCCGCGGTCGCCGACCAGTACACCGCCCGTGGCCTGCCCACGAGCCCCGAACAGATCATGATCACTAACGGTGTCCTGCACGCTCTGGACTTGGTTTTGCGTCTCCTGGTACCGGTAGGGGCCCCCGTCCTCGTCGAGTCGCCGACCTATCCCAACGCCCTGGCCGCTCTGGCCGGAAGGCGGGCCCGCGTCTCCACCCACGGCCTGGACGAAACCGGTTGGGACGCAGACCTTTTGCTCGGCTCGCTGCGGCAGACCCGTCCTCGGCTGGCCTACCTGATCCCCGAGTTCCAGAACCCGACCGGGCATCTGATGCCAGCCCCGCTGCGCGAACAGCTTGTCGCCACGGCCCAGCGCGCCGGGACGGATCTGGTCATCGACGAGTCCTTTGTGGACCTCCCGCTCGACGGCCAGCCGATGCCGCCCGCGGTGGCCAGCTTCGACCGGCACGGCCGGGTGCTCACCATCGGCGGTATGAGCAAGCCGTTTTGGGGTGGCCTGCGCATCGGCTGGGTAAGGGCGTCCGCCCCCACGGTGCAGCGCCTGGCCGCGGCCCGCGTCGGTGTCGACACCGCCGGTCCGGTGCTCGATCAGCTGGTCGGTGTCCATCTGCTTGCCATGGCCGACAAGGTGATTGCCGATCGGCGCAAGCAGCTCGCCAACGCCCGCGACGCGCTGCTCGCCGCGGCTGCCGAACATCTGCCGGCTTGGCGGATAACCCGGCCTTCCGGCGGCGTGACCCTCTGGGCCGAGCTGGATGGCCCGGTCTCCAGCGCCCTGGCCCGCGCCGTCGAGTCGATGGGTGTCCGGGTGGCCCCCGGCCCCCGGTTCGGTGTCGACGGGACACTGGAACGCTTCCTGCGCTTGCCTTTCACCCAGCCGATCCCCGAACTCATCGACGGCGTGCGCCGCATCGCCGCCGCCCGCTACGACCTCGATCGCACCGGCTCCCGTCCACAATGGAGCGAGCCCGAACTCATCGCCTGAGCACTACTATCTGGCATATGGTTTCCCGCATCGGCGAGATATGCATCGACTGCCGTGACCCGGAAGCGTCTGCGGCATTCTGGTGCGCAGCATTGGGGTACAGGGTCTTCGAGCGCGACCACACCGGCGTCGCCATCGCCGGTGACCCGTCAGCGCCGACGATCCTGCTGCTGGCCACCGATGACGTGAAGAAGGCCAAGACGCCACTGCATTTCGACCTGTGCCCAACCGATTCCGACCAGGCGGCCGAGGTTGAGCGCCTGATCGCGCTGGGAGCCTCGCGTGTGGACATCGGGCAGGGCGACCAGAAGTGGGTGGTGCTGGCCGATCCGTCCGGCATCGAGTTCTGCGTGATGCGCAGGCAGATCCCGCCCGAGCCGGAGCCGTTCCACCACCTCGAGCCGTGAGGTCACTGGCCGTAAAGCTCGCGCAGCGCCGCCTCGATCTGAGCGACCTCGGTCAGCCGGTCGCTGTAGCGCTGAGTTTGTGCGGGTTGGGGGAGCACGGGCGGGGAAGGGAAGGCCGTTAAGGCCTGACCGGTGCGCGCGGGAGCATTCGGGCAGGGACCACGACGGGCGGGCGTAAGGGAAAATAGTGGGAGGCCGCGCCAAAAGCACGGCCTCCCAAGGAAAGCGGGGTTTAGATCTCGGCGAGCGAGCCTTCGTACATCTTCTCGATGTCGCCGGCGAAGTTCTGTTCCACGCTGCGGCGCTTGAGCTTCATCGACGGCGTGATCTCGCCGTCTTCGATGGTCAGGTCGCGGGGCAGGATGGTGAACTTCTTGATGGTCTCCCAGCGGTTGAGCTTGCTGTTGAGTTCCTTGATGTAACCGGCGACCAGCTCCTGGGCCTCGGGAGAGGCGACGATTTCGGCGTAGGGCTTGCCTGCCAGCGGGGTGCCTGCGGCCCAGCCGGCGATGCCTTCGGCGTCGAGCGTCACGAGCATCGTGCAGTAGTTGCGCGAGTGGCCGATGACGAGGGCCTGTGAGGTGTAGGGGTTGATGGACTTGAACAGGCCCTCGATGTGGCTGGGGGCGATGTACTTGCCGCCGGAGGTCTTGACGAGATCCTTCTTGCGGTCGGTGATCCGCAGGAAGCCCTTGGCGTCAAGCTCGCCGATGTCGCCGGTACGGAACCAGCGGTCGTCGGTGAACACGGCGGCGGTCTCGTCGGCCAGGTTGTGGTAGCCGCGCATGACGGGCTTGCCGCGCAACAGGATCTCGCCGTCCTCGTCGATTTTGGCTTCGAGGTCGCCGAGGGCCTGGCCCACGGTGCCGATCCGCAGCGAGTCGGGGCGGTTGACGAAGTTGCCGGCGCTGGTCTCGGTGAGGCCGTAGCCCTCGCTGATGGGCAGCCCGGCGGCGGCGAAGAACTCCGCGATCGGCACGCTCAACGCGGCGGAGCCGGAGACCATGTACCGGATGTTGCCGCCCAGCCGCGCGTGCAGCTTGCTGAAAACGAGCTTGTGCGCCAAGCCGTTCTTGAACTTGAGGCCGCCCGGGATGGACTTGCCGGCCTGCTCGAGCGCGACGCGCTGCTTGCCCACGCGCACAGCCCAAGCGAAGATCTTCGCCTTCGCCCCGCCGGCCGACTGGGCCTGGGTGACCACGCGGTTGTAGACCTTCTCGAAGATGCGCGGTGCGGCACACATCAGGGTGGGCTTGATGATGCCCAGGTTGTCGATGATCTTGTCGACCCGACCGTCCACATAGGTCGGTACTCCGACGTGGATGATGCCGCAGATCAGCGTCTTGCCGAAGGAGTGCGACAGCGGCAGCCACAGGAACTGAAGGTCGCTGGGGATGAGCACCCCGATCGCGCCCTGGGCCACGCCCTGCCAGCACCATCCGCCGTGCAGCAGCTCGACGCCCTTGGGGCGTCCGGTGGTGCCCGAGGTGTAGATGAGGGTGGCCAGGTCGTCCTGGCCGATGGTCTCCACGATGCTCTCGATCAGGCCCGGCTGCGCGGCGAGCGCCTCGGCGCCGGCCTTCTCCAGCTCGGCGAGAGTCATCTGCGGAATGACCGCGTTCTGGTTCACCTCGCCATCGATGATCACGATGTGGGTGAGCCCCGGGCACGAGGCGGCGTCCATCTTCCCGGCCTGGGCCGGGTTCTCGGCGATCAGCACCTTCGAACCCGAGTCGGCCACGATGAAGCAGGCGTCCTCCGGCTCGGTCGTCGGATAGACGGTCGTGGTGGCCCCACCGGCGCACATGACGCCGAGGTCTGCCACCACCCAGTCGAGCCGGGTGTTCGCCAGGATGGCGACCCTGTCCTCTTTGCCAACGCCCAGGGTGGTGAGGCCGGCCGCGATGGCTTTGGCGCGTGCTCCGATCTGCGCCCACGTGTACCAGACCGGGGCGTCATTCGCATCGGGGCCGCCGAAGGCGTGCGAATCAGGCGTCGCTGCGACGCGCTTCAGGAACATCTCCGGGATGGAGCGGTACGGCACTTCAAGGGTCATCTGCGGATCGCCCATTTCTCGTAGGCAGCATCATCTGAACGTGACGCGGAACACGTTAATGCAGTGTTACCGAAGAGTACCCCCGGGGCAAGGGTCCGTTCAGATGCCCAGACGTGCCCGGTGCAGGCGTTCCACCAATTCGGCGGGGCCATCGAGCACCGCCTGTGACTGCGCCTGACGCCCGAAGAGGAACAGCAGAAGCTCGCCGGGTGTGCCAGTTATTCGCACGGTCTGCTCGCCGCCGGCCCCGCCGCGGACCGCGCCGAAGCCCGGCGCCTCGACATGGATGACCGCTTTGAACTTGCGCAACACGAGTCTGCTTCTGCGCCGGACCTGGGTGAACAGGGCACGCTGATGGGTGGAGGGCAGGTCGCGGGGCTCCCATCCGGGGCGGGCGCGCCGCACGTCCTCGTGGTGAATGAACATCTCGGCGAGGTTGACCGCCTCGTCCAGCATGGGATTGGCGAGGAGACTCCACCATGGCGGATTACGCAGATCGCGCAGCAACTGACCGTAGGGCTTGCCCGCGATCTCCGCCTGGACGCGCGCTGTGCGGTCGGCGAATCGTTTGATGACGATCCCGGCGCCGGCGTCCACGCGGCGTTCTCTCAGCAGCAGGTGTGCGGCCAGGTCCCGGGTGGTCCAGGTGCCGCAAAGGGTTGGTGCGTCTGGGCCCACCTCCTCCATAAGGCTGACCAGGGTGAGCCGTTCGGCAAAGGCGTACCGCGTCATGGGGCGATCCTAGGTGCCCGGGCGTGTGTGATCACACCCACACTGGAATCCGGGTCGCTCAAACCGGCCGCCGTCGGTAAGGATAGGAAGCCAAGCTAAGAACTTACTGGGGATGGCGGTCGCGAGTGGCTGAAGACGATAAACCCGAGATCACGGGGCGTGACGTGATCGCTCGCGGGGCGCGGGTGATGCTGCGAGCGATCCGTGATGAGCCCCGGATCTTCACTGTGGCCGTGCTGGGCAGCTGCCTGTTCGGCGCGCTGGTGATCGGGCAGGCCAAGGTCATCGGCTGGGTGGTCGGCGGCGTCGTGACAAAGGCGTACGACACCGGCGCTTTCGCCACGAGCACCATGGTGCTCGTCGCCGGGGTGCTCATCGCGATGGGCATGGGCCGGGTCATCGGCATCTTCGGGCGCCGGCTCGGCTCCGGATACATGATGTTCGCGCAGCAGGCCCGCTACCGCCGGATGGTCACGCGGCGCTATCTCGAGCTGCCGCTGTCCTGGCACCAGAGGCACGCCACCGGAACGCTTCTCTCCAACGCCAACGCCGACGTGGAATCGGCATGGTTTCCCTTGGCCCCCTTGCCTTTTGCCGTGGGGACCGTGTTCATGCTGGCCGGTGCGCTGGTCGCGCTGCTGCTCACAGACTGGGCGCTGGCGCTGGTCGGGCTCGTGGTGTTCCCGATGCTGTTCGCCGTCAACGTGTTCTTCTCCCGCCGGATGGCCCCCCGCGTCTCCCTCGCCCAGCAGAAGCGCGCCGAAGTGAGCGCGATCGCGCACGAGAGTTTCGACGGGGCGCTGGTCGTCAAGACCATGGGTGGTGAGGAGCGGGAGACCGAGCGGTTCGCGTCGCGGGCCGCGGAGCTGCGTGACGCGCTGATCCGGGTGGGCCGGCTGCGCGGGCTGTTCGATCCGCTGGTCGAGTCGCTGCCTTTCGTCGGCACGCTGGTGGCGATGGTGGTGGGCTCCTACCGGATGAAGGCCGGCGAGGTGAGCCTGGAAGAGCTGATCTTTGTGACCTTCCTCTTCACGGTGCTGGCATTCCCCGTCCGGGCCATCGGCTGGGTGCTGGGCGATTTGCCCCGCTCCGTCGCCGGCTGGGAGCGGGTGGAGAAGGTGCTCGACGCGACCGGCGAAATGCATTACGGGGCAAAGGACTTGCCCGGTTCCGAAGCGGCGTCGCTGAAATTCGAATCGGTGAACTTCTCCTACGAGCCGGATCAGCCGGTGTTGCACGAGGTGAGTTTCACCGTTCCGGCCGGGCGCACGGTGGCCCTGGTGGGGCCGACCGGTTCGGGCAAGTCGACGGTGGCGATGCTCGCGTCCCGGCTGGTGGATCCGGACAGCGGTCAGGTATCGGTGGACGGCACGCCGGTGCAGGACCTTTCCTCGCCTGCCCTGGCTCGCGCGGTCGCGCTGGTACCACAGCTGGCCTTCGTCTTCGAAGACTCGGTGGAAGCCAACGTGGTGCTCGACCGGGAGCACGTGATGGACCGCCACTTCCGCAGCGCGCTGTCGACCGCTCAGGCCGACACCTTCGTGATGCGCTTGCCCGAGGGAGTCGACACGCTGCTCGGTGAGCGTGGCACCTCGCTGTCGGGCGGCCAGCGCCAGCGGCTCACGCTGGCCCGTGCCTTGGCCGGCAGCCCGCGTCTGCTGATCCTCGACGACGCGACGAGCGCGGTGGATCCGCGGATCGAGGCGCGCATCCTGTCGTCTTTGCGCACTTCAGCGGCGAGCACTTCGGTGCTGGTCGTAGCATATCGACGGGCAACGATTGCTCTGGCCGACGAAGTCATCTATATGGAGCATGGCCGGGTGCTGGCGCACGGCACCCACGAGCAACTGCTGTCCACAGTGGAGGGATACCGCAACCTAGTGACCGCCTACGAAAAAGCCGACGCCGAAAGGGAACGCGAGCACGTCTACGACGAGGACGACGTGACATCAGGGGTGCCGGCGTGACGACAGATGCTCTGGCCGATACCACTCCCGAACCGACGTGGCGCACGTTCCGGCGCGGCCTTTCCCTTTCCCCTGAGCTGAAGGTCGGCCTCGCCGGGACCCTCGCCTTCGCCATCGTCTCGATGGTCGGCCGGGCCATCGTGCCGGTCGCCATCCAGCTCGGCATCGACCGTGGTCTGCGCGTTCAGGGCGGTCCGAAGACCGAGGTGGTGCTGACCGTGGCCCTGGTGACGGTCGCGCTGCTGACCATCACCACCACCTGTGGGTACCTGATGATCAGGCGGCTCTATCAGGTGAGCGAGACCGCGTTGGCCAACATCCGGGTGCGCACGTTCCGCCACATCCACGATCTGTCGATGCTGCACCAGCAGTCGGAACGGCGCGGGGCGCTGGTGTCCCGGGTGACCAGCGATGTCGACACCATCACCCACTTCATCCAGTGGGGCGGGGTCATCCTGCTCATCAGCGGCGGCCAGCTCGTGGTCACCACCATCGTGATGTCGATCTATTCGTGGAAGCTGACCCTGGTCGTGCTGGTCGCCTTCCTGCCGGCCGTGATCGTCATCAAGACGTTCCAGAAGCAGCTCGCCCGCGCCTACGCGGAGACCCGCCACAAGATCGGCAACATGCTCGCCGTCGTCTCGGAAGCGGTCGTCGGTGCGCCGATCATCCGTTCCTACGGCGTGGCGGCCAGGACATCGGCCCGCCTGGACAAAAGCATCGACGAGTTCCGCCAGGCACAGCGCAAGGCGCTGTTCAAAAGCGTCATGAGCTTCTCCACCGGAGAGATCGCCGCCGCGCTGGCGCTGGCCGCGGTGGTCATCGTGGGGACGCGGCTTGGCATCGGGGGCGAGCTGACCATGGGTCAGCTCGTGGCGTTCCTGTTCCTGGTGACCCTGTTCATCCAGCCGGTACAGATCGCGACCGAGGTGCTCAACGAAGCGCAGAACGCCATCGCGGGCTGGCGCCGGGTGCTCGACGTGCTCGACATGCAGCCCGACGTTGCCGACCCGGCCGAAGAGGGCATCGACCTTCCCGAAGGCCCGCTTGACCTGCGTTTCGAGCATGTCAGCTTCCACTATCCGACCGGGCCGACCGTCCTGGACGACGTGCACCTGGAGATCCCGGCCAAGACCCGGGTGGCCGTGGTCGGCGAGACCGGCAGCGGGAAGACCACCTTCGCCAAACTGCTCACCCGGCTCATGGATCCGGCGCAGGGGGAGGTGCTCCTGTCCGGCGCGCCACTGCAGAAGGTTCGCTTCTCGTCGTTGCGCAGCCGGGTGGTCCTGGTGCCGCAGGACGGTTTCCTCTTCGACGACACGGTGGCCGAGAATGTGCGCTTCGCCCGGCCGGGGATGACCGACGAGGAGCTGGAGCTGGCCTTCACCGAGCTCGGGTTGCTGGATTGGGTACAGGGGCTCAGCCACGGGTTCGAGACCAACGTCGGTGAGCGCGGCGAGGCGCTGAGCGTGGGGGAGCGCCAGCTCGTGGCGCTGGTGCGGGCCTATGTGGCCGACCCCGACCTGCTGGTGCTCGACGAGGCGACCAGCTCGGTGGACCCGGCGACCGAGGTCCGTCTGCAAAGGACACTCGATGCGGTGACCCGGGGCCGGACAACCGTGGCCATCGCGCACCGGCTGTCCACCGCGCAGGCGGCCGACGAGGTGATCGTGATGGACAAGGGTGTGGTGGTACAGCGAGGGCCCCACGACGAACTCGTCGGGGACCCAGACTCGATTTACGGCCGCCTCTTCGCCAGCTGGCTGGAACAGACCCGCTAGCGGGAGTAGAACTCGACGACGAGCTGCTCGTCGCAGCGCACCGGGATCTCGCGCCGCTCCGGCTCGCGGACCAGCGTGGTTTTCAGCTCGGCCAGCGAGGTGGACAGGTAGGGGGCGCTCACGGAATTCGCGTGGGCGCCCGCGGCCGCCACGACGAAAGGGGTAAGGCTGCGGCTGCGTTCCCTTACCTCGATCACCGAGTAGGGCGTGACTCGATAGGACGGGATGTCGACCTTGCGGCCGTCGACCTGGATATGGCCGTGTCCGACCAGCTGCCGGGCCTGATAAATGGTGCGGGCGAAACCGGCCCGCAGCACAAGCGCGTCCAGCCGGCATTCCAGCTCCACCACGAGCCGCTCACCGGTCTTGCCCTGGGCCTTCAGCGCGCGGGCGAAGACGCGCCGCAGCTGGGTTTCGCTGATGTTGTACTGGTGGCGCAGCCGCTGCTTTTCCAATAGCCGCACCGAATAGTCCGAGGGCTTCTTGCGTGAGCGACCGTGCACTCCGGGCGGGAACGGGCGTCGCTCGAAGTACTTCACGCACTTGGGTGTGAGCGGGATGCCCAGCGCTCGGGACAGCTTGGCCTTCGGGCGCGATTGGTTCATCTAGCCTCCTTTTCAGGTTTGAGTTAGGGTAGCCTAACCATACTAGCGGAGGTAGTTGAGGATGGACCACGCGAAGATCGCCAGAACGCTGGCCGCGAGCCGGATCCCGGGGACGGCTCGGGTGGCGTGGAGCCAAGGGCTGTTCCGAGTGCGCCACGCGCTCGATCGGGAAGGCCGCCCGCTGCTGCTGTGCCGCACCGGCGGCTCGCTCGACCTCGCGCTCGCGCCCTCGGACGTGGCGGTGGTCCTCACCGTGGCCGGGGAGGCCGGGCGGGTCTGGATTTCCGGATGGACACAGGCCCTCGACGGCCTGAGCGCCCGTGCGGCCGCGCTGGAGTTCGCACTCGCCAACCCGCTCAGCGACCTGCTCGACGTGGGCCGTGGGTTCTGCCTGCATCGCGTGGACGTGGCCGAAGTGCGCCTCGAGCACGGTTGCGCGCTGACCGATGTCGATATCGACGACTATGTTTCGGCGGTCAGCGAGCCGGTCACGTAGCGCTGGACATTCGGCCCGATCAGAGCCACCACCTGCTCGGAGGGCAAGGAGGCCAACGGTTCCAGCTTGATGATGTAGCGCATGATGGCCAACCCGGCGAGCTGGCTGGCTATCAGTGACACGCGCAGCGGCGCCTCCGCCGGATCGAGGTCGATCGCGGCGACGATCCGGCGCATGATCTGCGTGGTCAGGAACTCGCGCATCAGGCGCAGCGTCCAGTCGTTGCTCATCGCCGAGCGGATGATGGACGCCCCAACGGCGCCGGACGGCGAATCCCAGATCCTCACGAAGGCCGCCACCAGGCGATGGCCGACCTCGTCGCGCCCACCGGCCACAATGTCGGGGATCTCAGTGGTGGGATCGATCGGGAACTGTATGGTCGCTCTGAAGAGTTCTTCCTTGGTACCGAAAAAGTGATGGATCATCGCCGGGTCGACCCCGGCGTCGGCCGCGATCGCCCGCACGGTCGTGGCATCGAACCCTTTGTCGGCAAAGAGCCGGCGGGCGGCCTCCAGAATGGAATCGCGGGTATCCGGGCTACCGCGCCGCCGGCCACTTCGTTTGATCATCGAACTCTCATGGGGTGCGGCGGCGAAGCGTGCTCGCTGCGGCAATCAGCGCCACAATCACCGCTCCTCCAACGATGGCCAGGTCTCGCCACATGGTACTGGTCGGGTCGGCGAACTTGCCGACCTCGCTCAGCGCCTCCACCGAATAGGTCAGTGGCAACACGTCGCTGATGGCCTGCAGCCAGCCCGCCATCGACTCGCGGGCCACGAACAGTCCACATAGGAGGATCTGCGGCAGCACGACCACCGGCATGAACTGCACCGCCTGGAACTCCGTCTTGGCGAAGGCGCTGGCGAGCAGGCCCAGCGCCACCCCCAGCACGGCGTTGGCGGCCGCGATGAGAATGACGAAGCCCGGGCTGCCCTTCGTGTCCAGGTCAAGGAAGAGATAGGCGACCGCGCTGACGACCGAGGCCTGCACCGTGGCCGCCAGCCCGAAGGCGATGCCGTAGCCGAACAGCAGGTCGGTCTTGCGCAGCGGGGTGGTGAGCAGGCGCTCCAGCGTGCCGGTCGTGCGCTCGCGGAGCATGGCGATGCTGGTGATGAGGAACATGACGAGGAAGGGGAAGATCCCGAGCATCGTCAGCGCGAGCCGGTCGAAGAGCGGGCCGCTGTCCTTGAACATGTAGAAGAGCAGGGTCAGCAGCAGGCTGGGCACCACGACCAGCAACCCGACCGTTCGCTTGTCGTGGCGCAGTTGACGCAGAATCCGGCCGGTGGTGGCGGTAAGGGTTCTCATTTCTTCTCTCCCGCCCGGATGAGGTTAAGGAACGCCTGGTCCAGATCCTCGGTGCCGGCCGCCGCTTTGACCGCGGCCGGGGTGTCATCGGCGATGAGCTTGCCCTCGCGGATCAGGAGCAGACGGTCGCATCTGTTCGCCTCGTCCATCACGTGACTGGACACCAGCAGGGTGGCCCCGTCTTCGGCGAACTTGCGGAAACGGGCCCACAGCTCGTCGCGCAGCACGGGGTCCTGACCGACCGTGGGCTCATCGAGGATGAGGATCTTGGGCTGGCTGACGATCGCGCAGGCGAGCGAGGCGCGCGCCCGCTGCCCGCCGGACAGGTCGCCGACCAGCTGGGTGGCGGCGTCAGCCAGGCCGACATCGCTGACCGCGGAATCGGCGGTGCTGGAGTCGAGGCCATAGAGGGAGGCGAAATATCTGGCGTTCTCGCGAACGGTCAGGTCGGCATAAACGCTGGGGGCCTGGGTGAGGTAGCCCAGCTCGCGGCGCAACGCGGCGTCACCAGCCGCCTTGCCCAGCACCGTGACCGTGCCGGAGGCGACTATCTGCACGCCAACGATGGCCCGCATGAGGGTGGTCTTGCCACTGCCGGAAGGGCCGAGCAACCCGGTGACGGTGCCCGCCGGCACGGAGCAGTTGAAGCGGTCGAGGACCGTTCGCTTGCCCCTTTTAACGACGAGGTCCTTGACCTCGATCGCGGTGTTCTCCATAAATTCAACGCTAGTTGAATTACTGGCGGAGGGCAAGCACGATATGTAGGATCACCCGCGATGAAGCCTCTAGCTGTGATCAGCGGCGGTGGAACAGGCATCGGTGCCGCCATCGCCAGAACCCTTTCCGCAGAAGGATTCGATCTCCTTTTGGTGGGCCGCCGCCCCGAGCCTCTCGCCGAAACGGCATCCACATTGGAAGGGGCGGCCACCGTGGCGGCCGACCTTCGCGACCCGTCCGCCGCCGCTTCGGTGCTCGCCGCGGTGGGCGAGCGTGAGGTCGCCGCGATCGTCAACAACGCGGGCGGCTACCTTGGCCGGGCCGACGACGAGCTGCCGACCATCGCCCAGCAATGGCGGGACACCTTTGACACCAACGTTCTCACCGCGGTCGTGCTGACCGAGGCGCTCCTGCCGCGCCTGGCCCGCCCCGGCGGCCGCGTCATTCTGTTCTCCTCGATCGCGGCTCAGCGCGGCGGCGGAGGGCCGTATTCCGCGGCCAAGGCCGCCTTACACGGCTGGGCGCTCGATCTGGCTGTGCAGCTCGGGCCGGAGGGCGTGACCGCCAACGTGATCTCGCCCGGCTTCGTGGAGGACACGGAGTTCTTCGCCGGGCGCATGACCGAACAGGGCTACGCCTCCCGCGTCGGAGCGACCCTGGTCGGCCGGGCCGGCAAGCCCGACGAAATCGCGCAAACCGTGCGCTGGCTGGTCGGACCATCCGGCGGCTACGTGACCGGGCAGATCATCAACGTCAACGGCGGCAGCGTCCTCGGCCGCTAGGGCCTGCGAGGTGGGTTGCTGCTGGCGCCCTTTGCTCTGCACCCATAGGCGCAACTTCATGGTCAATGTGCGTGTATGGGTGCAGAGCAAAGGTGCGCGGAGAGCACACCTTCCGCTGGTCGGCGGCGCAGCCGCCGGGCGCAACCACGCACGGCGGTCGCGTTGCCGCCGGGAGGAACGGCGCCCGACCCCGACGGGCCGACGCAAGGAAAAGGCCCCTCCGCCGCATGCCGCTCCACCTTCGCCGCCGCGCACGATCGTCGCGATTTCGAGGAAAACGTTGCTACAGCGGGAGTGGATCGCGCGTCTTCCCCGAAATCGTGGCCAGCCGGCGGTGCGAAAGGCAGAGGCGCGGCAGCCTCGTGAGGGGGCGGGCAAGCCGCCGCCGGGCGGAGGGGGAGAGGCGCGGCGGTGTGAGGGCGGTCGGGCGGTGCGAGGGGTGGGCAAGCCGCCGCCGGGCTGAGAGGGCAGCGCGGCGGCGGCGTGAGGACGGGGATTACAGGGCTAGGACGCGTTCCAGGAAGTCGCGGTAGCCGCGCATGGCGATGCGCATGGCCTCGGTGTCGGGGTTGGCGTCCTGCTCGTGCGGGTCCAGTGAGACCTGCTCGGCTAGCAGCGCGTCGGCCAGGGCCTGAACCGCTTCGGCCACAAGGTCCTGCGCCTCGCCGAGCGCGGCTTCGGGCTCGTCGACGAAGTGGGCCTGGATGTCGCGGAAGGCGTCACGGTAACGCTCGGCCACGTCGGGATCCCAGACCGCGATGACGGACTCGTCGATGTCCCCGGGGCGCAGCTGCTCGATTTCGTCATCGTCGAGGAAGTCCTCGTAGTCGTCGTCATCGTCGTAGCCGTCCTCGGCGGCCTCCGCGACCACGGCTAGCTCCTCTTCGGCCTCGTCGAGCTCCGCTTGGGCTTCGTCCAGGCCCGCGTCGGCCTGGAGCAGGTCCGATTTGGCTTCCGCAATGTCGGCGTGGGCCTCCTCGAGTACGGCCTGCGCCTCCTCGATGATCGCCTGTGCCTGATCATTCTCGGTGGCCGCCGCATCGTCCGAAGTGGACATGACGTGCGCCGAGATGATCGACGTGCCGTCGTGGGGCGGGACGAACTGTGGATGTGTCATGTCTCCTCAGCTTTCGCGGAAGATGGGGGAGTGACGCCCGTCACGGTACCTGACGAGGCAGAATCACGGGATGGTCCTTGCCCCCGATATCGCCGCTCGGCTCAAACGTGATCGCGACGGCCTGGTCGCCGCCGTGGTCCGCCAGCACGACACCGGCGAAGTGCTCATGCTGGCCTGGATGAACGACGACGCGCTAGCGCGTACGCTCGCCACGGGGCGGGCAACCTACTGGTCACGCAGCCGTGGTGAGCTCTGGGTCAAAGGGGAAACCTCGGGGCACCATCAATACGTCAAGTCCGTCGCGCTCGACTGCGACGGTGACGCGCTTCTGGTCAGCGTGGACCAGATCGGCCCGGCCTGCCACACCGGCACCCGCACCTGCTTCACCGACGAACTCCCGCTAGGAGAGCCGCTATGACCACCGGCGTTGTCAGCCCCGACCTGCAGACGTTCAAGGCCCAGGCGGCCCGCAGCCGGGTGGTGCCCGTGGTGCGCAGGCTGCTCGCCGACGCGGAGACCCCGGTCGGCGTCTACCGCAAGCTCGCCGGAGGTCCGGGGACCTTCCTGCTCGAGTCTGCGGAGCAGGGCGCCTCGGCGGCGGGCACGGCGTGGTCGCGGTATTCCTTCATCGGGGTACGCAGCGCCGCCACCCTGACCGAGAAGGACGGCAAGGCACGCTGGCTGGGCACGCCCCCCGACGGCGTTCCGGTCACCGGAGACCCGGTCGAGGTGCTGCGGGCCACCCTCACCGCGCTGGCCGGCGAGACCGACCCCGATCTGGGGCTGCCGCCGCTGACCGGTGGGCTGGTGGGCTTCCTCGCCTACGACCTCATCCGCAGCTTCGAGCGCCTGCCCGATCTGGCGCACAACGACCTCAACGTGCCCGACCTGGGGCTGTTCCTCGCCACCGATCTGGTGGTGCTCGACCACTATCTCGGCCAGGCCATCATCGTGGCCAACGCGATCCTGCCGCGCAAGGCGACCGGCACTCAGGTCGCGGCCGCCTACCACCACGCGGTCGGCCGTCTCGACGCGATGACGACCTCGCTTTCACGGCCGACCCCGCCGATGGTCTCCACCGTGGACAACAAACGCGTCGCCGAGCTGAACTCACGTACCCCGGAAGGGGAACACGGCAAGGCGGTCGACGCCGCTAAAGAGGAGATCCGGGCCGGCGAGTGTTTCCAGATCGTGGTGTCGCAACGGTTTGAGACCTATACCAACGCCGATCCCTTTGACATCTACCGGGTTCTGCGTGCCACCAACCCGAGTCCCTATATGTATCTGCTTCGCTTCGACGACTTCGACATCGTGGGCTCCTCGCCGGAGGCGCACCTGAAAATCGTCAACCGTGAGGACGGCAAGCGGCAGGCCCTGCTGCATCCGATCGCGGGGACGAAGCCGCGCGGGGAGACCCCGGCCGAGGACGCCGCGCTCGGGGCGGAGCTGCTCGCCGATCCGAAAGAGCGCGCAGAGCACGTGATGCTGGTGGACTTGGGCCGCAACGACCTCGGACGGGTATGCCGGCCGGGCACGGTGCAGGTTCCGGAGTTCTTCACCGTCGAGCGGTACAGCCACGTGATGCACATCGTCTCCACGGTGGTGGGCGAGCTTCGCGACGACTGCACCGCCGTCGACGCGATCGCCGCCACCTTCCCGGCCGGAACCCTTTCTGGCGCGCCAAAAGTCAGGGCGATGGAAATCATCGAACAGCTCGAGCCGACCAGGCGCGGGCTTTACGGTGGCACCGTGGGATATTTCGGCTTCGGCGGTGACCTCGACATGGCCATCGCCATTCGCACCGCGTTGCTGCGCGACGGGAAGGCCTTCGTTCAGGCCGGCGGCGGCATCGTCGCCGACTCGGACCCGTGGCTGGAGGAGCTGGAGTCCCGCAACAAGGCCATGGCAGTGCTGGCGGCGATCGCCACCGCGGAGACTTTACAGGCGGCAAGATGATTCGATCCCGAGTGATTTCGTTGACCCTGTGCGTGATCGGCGCCGGGCTCATCTGGTTCAACCCCAGCGACCAGCTGCGCGACGGCACCCGAGCCGTTTCGTTGCTGACGCTGGCCGGCGTGGGTGCGCTGATCGCCACCCGCGGCCTGTTGCGGCGCATCGTCTCGATCGTCGTGGTGCTCTCCGGGCTGTGGCTGATTCTGAGCGGCACGGTGCTGTGCATCGTGGCCGGCATCACCGTGGTGGCGGGTGGCTTCATCGCGCTGGCCACCAGCGCCACCTGGCCGGAGATGGGCACGCGCTATGAGCGGGCGGCGAAGGTGGAGAAGACCGACCTGTGGGCGGCGCTCGACCGAGGTGAAGATCCGACGGCCCGGTGAGGGTCGGGCACGAGGAAGGCCCGGCCAAGGTCCGGGCGATGGTGCAGACCGGCGTGGCCGAGCTGGTACCCGACCCCGATGTGCCCGAAGCGTGGACGCTGCTCATCAACGGCGTCGCCCAGTCACACGTGGACCTCAACGATCCGCAGATGATCGCGTTCGACTATGTGCGGCGGATAGTCGACATCATCGAGGTTCTGGCCCCCGCCGGCCCGCTTGAGGTGCTTCACCTCGGGGCGGGCGCGATGACCCTGCCGCGCTGCCTGGCCGTGACGCGTCCGGGCAGCGTGCAACGGGTGGTCGAGATCGACTCGGAGCTGCTCGATTTTGTGCGGCTTCGGCTGCCGCTGCCGGATTCGAGCGAGATCGAGATCGTGATCGGGGACGCGGCACGCGAGCTGGAGGCGGCCCCGACCGACGGCTACGACGTCATCGTGGCGGACGTGTTCCAAGGCTCGAAAGTGCCCGAGCAGGTCGCCACGCCCGAGTTCGCGCAGGCTGCGGCCAGGGTGCTGCGACCCGGCGGGTGTTATGTGGCCAACATCATGGATGGGCCGCCGCTGACCTTCGCGCGGGCACAGACGGCCCGCCTTCGTGACGCCTTCGCCGACGTGGCGGTGATTTCGGACGCCAGCGTGCTCAGAGGTCGCCGGCTAGGCAATCTCCTGCTGGTCGCGGGCGTCGGGGTCGGTTTCCGGCCGCTGGTGCGCCGCCTGGCCGCGGACCCCTTCGCGACCCGCATCGAGGTCGGCGACAAGCTCGATCGCTTCGTCAACAGCCGCAAGACGGGCTCTGCCAGCGAGCGCTGAGCTAGCCGAGGTCGGCGCCCGCGCTGGTGGGCAGGTCGGTGGCCTTTCGGTCCTGGAACTTGCCGCGGTTGAAGCCGTATTTGCGGATGGCGGCCTCGCTGGTGAAGTAGCGCTTCTCCCCGTTGTTCACGAGGTAGCCCTTGCCGTCGACGATGGCGAGGTAGGCGTCGCCGCTGATGGCCGGCCCGCCCTCGCGGCGAAGCTGTTGCAGCTTTGCCGTGTCTATGGTCGTGGCGTTGCTCGCATCGAAGATTTCACTGTTCTCGATCATGCTGAGCCTGCCGTCGATGACGACGAACATGAGACCCGTGCCGTCCTCTCGTATGAGGGTTCCGTCCCGATATTCCATCATTTGTTCCTTCCGGATGATTCCCTCTGATCGCATCGAAAGCATATTTTTCGGGCACGCGGTACGCCTGGGTATCCAGAATTTTCAATAACGGCACGGCATAAGGGGGTGCGCATTATGCACCACCCCGACAGGTGAGGCACGCCATACCCCGCAGACCTTGCGCAATCTCAAGCGACCTAGCATCGGGCCATGGCACCCGGAGACGACCAAAGCACCGGCGGTAACGTGCTGGACGAGATCATCGCGGGCGTCCGTGAGGACGTGGAGGCGCGTCAGCAACGCGTATCCATCGATGAGCTCAAGAAGCTGGCCGCTGTCGCGGCCCCACCGCACGACGCCTACGCGGCATTGCGCCAGCCCGGTGTCGGCGTGATAGCGGAGGTCAAACGCTCCTCGCCGTCGAAGGGCACGCTGGCCGAGATCCCCGATCCGGCGGAGCTGGCGAGCGAGTACGCGGCCGGCGGCGCGCGCTGTGTGAGCGTGCTCACCGAGGGGCGATGGTTCGGCGGCTCTCTGGAGGACCTAGCCGCTGTCCGGGCCCGCATCGACATCCCCGTGCTGCGCAAGGACTTCATCGTGTCCGCGTACCAGGTGCACGAGGCCCGCGCGTGGGGCGCGGATCTGTGCCTGCTCATCGTGGCGGCCCTCGAGCAGAAGGTGCTCACCGGTCTGCTCGACCGGGTCGAGTCGCTGGGCATGACCGCGCTGGTCGAGGTGCACACCGAAGAGGAAGCCGACCGCGCGCTGGAGGCCGGGGCGAAGGTCATCGGCGTCAACGCCCGCGATCTGCGCACGCTTGAGGTGGACCGATCGGTCTTCGAGCGCATCGCGCCGGGCATGCCCAACCACGTTGTTAAGATCGCCGAGTCCGGGGTGCGCGGGCCCCTGGACCTGATCCGCTATGCCAGCGCCGGGGCCGATGCCGTCCTCGTCGGCGAGGGCCTTGTCACGCAGAAGAGCCCGCGTGACGCCGTGGCCGAGCTCGTCAACGCCGGAAACCATCCCGCCACCCCGCGCCCAGCTCGCTAGGAGGCTGCAGTGCTGCCCGACGACACTGGCCACTTTGGACCTTTCGGTGGGCGATTTGTCCCCGAAGCCCTCATCTCCGCGCTCGACGAGCTGGATGCCCACTATCGCAAGGCCATGACCGACCCCGAATTCATGGGTGAGTTCGAAGGCATGCTGCGCGACTATGCCGGTACCCCATCAATGCTCTATGAAGCCAAGAGGCTCTCCGCGCACGCGGGGGCACGGATCCTGCTCAAGCGGGAAGACCTCAACCACACCGGGGCGCACAAGGTGCGCAACGTGCTCGGCCAGGCGCTGCTGACCAAGCGCATGGGCAAGCCGCGGGTCATCGCCGAAACCGGGGCCGGTCAGCACGGCGTGGCCAGTGCCACCGCCTGCGCCTACCTCGACCTCGAGTGCGTCGTGTACATGGGCAAGGTCGACACCGAGCGGCAGGCGCTGAACGTGGCGCGCATGCACATGCTCGGCGCGACCGTGGTGCCGGTCACGACCGGGTCGCAGACGCTCAAGGACGCCATCAACGAGGCGCTGCGCGACTGGGTGACCAATGTGGACAACACCCATTACCTGCTGGGCACCGCGGCTGGGCCGCATCCCTTCCCGGCGATGGTGCGCGATTTCGTGCGCGGCATAGGCGTGGAGACGCGGGCGCAGATGCTCGAGCGCTTCGGCGAGCTACCCGATGCGGTGGCGGCTTGTGTCGGCGGCGGCTCCAACGCGATCGGCATGTTCCACGCGTTCATCGACGACGAATCGGTGCGGCTGCTGGGCTATGAGGCCGGCGGCGATGGCGTGGAGACCGGGCGGCACGCGGCCAGCATCACCGGCGGCGCCTACGGCGTGCTGCACGGCGCGCGCACCTATCTGCTGCAGGACGAGGACGGCCAGACCGTCGAGTCCCACTCCATCTCGGCGGGCCTGGACTATCCGGCCGTCGGCCCCGAACACGCCTACCTTCACCAGACCGGGCGTGGCACCTATGAGCCGGTGACCGACGCCGAGGCGATGGAGGCCTTCGCGTTGCTGTGCAAGACCGAGGGCATCATCCCGGCCATCGAAAGCGCCCACGCGCTAGCGGGTGCGCTGCGCTCGATCCCCGCCCTGCGTGCGCAGCTGGGCCGGGAGCCGGTGGTCGTGGTGAACCTTTCCGGCCGCGGTGACAAGGACATGCACACCGCCATCGACTACTTTGGACTGTTCTCATGAGTGGCGTATCTGACGCGTTTGGCAAGGGGCGGCCCGCGTTGGTGGGGTATCTGCCCGCCGGGTACCCGACGGTGGCAATGGCACAGCAGGCGATCCTCGCCATGATCGAGGCCGGGGTGGATCTGGTCGAGCTGGGCCTGCCCTACTCCGATCCGGTGATCGATGGTCCGGTCATCCAGCGCGCCACGGAGCAGGCGCTGGCCGGTGGGGTCAGGATCCGCGACGTCTTCGCGACCGTGTCGGCCACCGCCGGGCACGGCGTGCCGATCATGGTGATGACCTACTGGAACCCGGTGGAACGCTACGGTGTCAACGCTTTCGCCCGTGACCTCGCCGCCGCAGGAGGGGCCGGGCTGATCACGCCCGACCTGATCCCCGACGAGGCCGATGAGTGGCTGGCCGCCTCCGACGAGCACAAGCTGGACCGGACCTTCCTGGTGTCGCCCTCCTCGACCGACGACCGGATCGCGATGACCGCCGCCAGCACCCGCGGATTCCTTTACGCCACAGCGGTTATGGGCGTCACCGGTGCGCGCGAGCATACCTCGTCGGCCGCACCCGTTCTGGTCGCACGGGCGCGCGCCAAGACGGATCTGCCGATCGGGGTCGGCCTCGGCGTACGCAATGGCGCTCAGGCGGCCGAGGTGGGCTCGTACGCCGACGGCGTCATCGTCGGCAGCGCTTTGGTCAGCGCGCTGGGCGAGCACGGGGTGGATGGGGTTAAGCGCTTGACTGAGGAGCTTCGGTCGGGTCTGCTCCTCTGATGGATCGCTGGGTCGACTTCGCCGGGCTGTTCAACTTCCGCGACGTCGCGATGCTCACCGGGCGGCCTGGTGTGCTTTATCGCAGCGACGCGCTGTGCAGCCTGGTGGAGCAGGACAGGCCGCGCTATGAGTCGCTTGGTGTGCACACCGTCATCGACCTGCGCCGCCCCGAGGAGATTGAAGGCCAGGGCCGGGCGCCGCAGTGGGCCTGCCAGGTCTGGCACAACGTGACCTTGCACGAAGAGGTGTGGCCGGTCGGGGAGTGCGAAACCGAGGACGCGGTGTCGGCCTACCTGGCCGGCGTCTACCTGGGCATGCATGCCGCCGATGTGGTGAAGGTGCTGCGCATCCTCGCGCAGGAGGCCACCGGCCCGGCCGTGCTGCACTGCGCCGGTGGGCGTGACCGCACCGGAGTGGTGGTGGCCCTGCTGCTCAGCCTGGTCGGGGTGGGCGACGCCGAGATCGCCGCCGACTACGCGGAGACGGAAAAGTTCACGCTGCGGTGGCTGCAGTGGCACCACGAGACCACCGGCGAAACCGTGCAACTGCCCCCGAACATCCGTTACACACCGCCGGAGGCGATCCTCGGCTACCTGGGTCAGCTGCGTGAACTGCATGGATCAGTGCAGGATTATCTGATGAAAGCCGGGCTCGACACGGCGGTCATCGAGGCCCTGCGGGCGCGGATGGCACCGGCTGCGCTATGAGGAAGCTGCCGTTCGACCTCACCGACAGGTTCGCCGATTGGCGTCACCACGTCGTGTGGTCATTCGACTCCGATGCGCCAACCTACCTGTTCGAGCGTGCGGGGCAGCGGCGGTATGTCAAGGTCGGCCCGGCCGGACGCAGCATCCCCGATGAGGCTCAGCGCCTGCGCTGGGCGGCGGCTTGGCTGCCCGTGCCGGAAGTGGTCGAGTACGGCAGCGACGGCGACAGCGACTGGCTGATGACCCTGCCCCTGCCCGGGGTCGACGCCACCGCTCACGCGTGGGCCACCGAGGATCCGCGCCGCCTGGTCATCGCGCTGGCCGAAGGGCTGCGCGCGTTTCACGAGGCTGTCCCGGTAAGCGAATGCCCGTTCGATTTCACCGCGCCCACGGCCTTGGCCCAGGCGCGGGCCCGCGTCGCGGCCGGTCTGGTCGACCCGGCCCGCGACTTTCATCCCGAGCACGCCGGGCTGACCGCGGAGGCGGCCGTGCAGCGGCTGCTGGCCACCGCGCCGCCGCTCGGGCGCGAGGTGGTGTGCCATGGCGACTATTGCCTGCCGAATGTGTTCCTCGCCGAGGGGCGGGTGTCGGGCTATCTTGATCTTGGTCGGGTGGCGATCGCGGATCCGTGGTGGGATCTCGCGGTCGGGTCGTGGAGCTGCGAGTGGAATCTTGGCACTGGATTCGGTGCGCTGTTCCTCAGCGGGTACGGGGCGTCCATCGATGAAGAGCGGCTCGCCTGGTACCGGCTTCTCTACGACCTATCATGATCCATCAGTGTCCAGGACTGGTGTTTTCGCTGTGGGACGGTAGTGTTCGCACCCGTGACACTCGCGAGCATTCCCAGCCCCTCAACGGCGGTATGGCATCTGGATCTTGGTTTTGTGACCATCCCGTTGCGGGCATATGCGCTATGCATCATCGCGGGCATCGTGGTCGCCTGCATCGTGACCGACCGTCGGATGCGAAGCCGCGGCGCCCCGCCGTGGGCCGTCCTCGACATCGCCATGTGGGCCGTGCCGTTCGGCATCATCGGCGCCCGGATCTATCACGTGATCAGCTCACCCGATGACTATTTCGGGCATGGCATGGAGGGCTTCGGCAAGGCCTTCAAGATCTGGGAGGGTGGCCTCGGCATTTGGGGCGCCGTAGCCGGAGGCGCGGTTGGCGCCTGGCTCGGCTGCCGCCAGCTGGGCATCAAGTTCACCTTCGTCGCCGACTGCATCGCCGTGGGTCTTCCCCTGGCGCAGGCGGTCGGGCGGCTGGGCAACTGGTTCAACAACGAGCTCTACGGCGGCCAGACCTCGGCCCCGTGGGGTCTGCAGGTGCACCAGATGTCCACCGGAGGCCCGGGCGAGCCGCCCGTCGGCCAGGCGCTCGTCGGCCCTGACGGGGAGCCGCTGCTGCGGGAAGGTCTCTACCACCCCACCTTCCTCTACGAGCTGCTGTGGAACCTTGGCGTGGCCGGGCTGGTCTACTGGCTGGACAAGCGGTTCAAGTTCGGCAAGGGCCGCGCCTTCGCCGTCTACGTCATGGCTTACACGACTGGGCGGGTGTGGATCGAAGCGATGCGCACCGACCCGGCCGAGGTGATCCTTGGCCAGCGGATCAACGTCTGGGTCTCGATCATCGTCTTCGCCGGCGCGCTGGCCTACTTCCTGCTGAAGAAGGGCCCGCAGGAGTTCCTCATCCCGCTGACCGAGGGCAAGGGCTTCCAGGTCGTGACCGAGGAGGAGTTCCTCGCGTTCCAGGCCGAGGGCGCCCGTCCGGAGGCTTCCGCCGACGCAGTCGCTGACGCGGACGGCCAAGGGGCTCAGAGCCCACCAGCCGCGGTTGCCGACGATGTCGCCGCGGCACCGGCACCTTCGGCCAACGGATCCGAGGCTGATGTGGCCAAGGCGGAAGCCGACGCGGCACGGGCCGACGATGCCGATGCTGATGCCAAGGACACCACGGTGTCCGAAGAGAAGGACCCGAGCACGGCAAGCAAGGATTGACGTCGATGTACAGCGCGGTGGTGGTGGGAGCCGGCGTTGGCGGCCTGGCCGCCGCCGGGGCGCTTGCGCGCGCCGGTTGGCAGGTCACCCTCCTGGAAAGGGCCGACCGCCTCCGCGCTGACCCGGCAGCTCTGCTGCTGTGGCCCAACGCCCTGGCCGCCTTGCGCTCATTGGGCCTGGGCGGCGGGCTGGGCGAGATTTCGACTGAGGTTCCGGCCGGCGGCATCCGCCGGCCGGACGGTCAATGGCTTTCCCGGGCGAGCGCCACGGCCTGCGCCATGGTGGTGCACGCCGAAGACCTTCACGACACGCTCATCGCCGGGCTGGGTCAGCGCATCGACATCCAGACCGGCATTCACATCAAGACCGTGCACAACCGGCCCGGTGAGCGCCCGGCGGTCGGCGACAGCCGGGGCAACTCCTGGGACGCCGACCTGATTGTGGCGGCCGACGGCGCTGACAGCTTCATCCGTTCCCGGCTCGCGCCGCAGTCGATCGCGGTCAGCTCCGGCTATGCCGCGTGGCGGGCGGTCATTCCTTGGTACAGGGCCCCGAAGCTTGCTGACGACTCGATGCTCATTGGCGAAACCATTGGCGGTGGGTACAGGTTCCAAGCCGCCTCATTGGGCAACCGGGGCAGCTCGGGTGCGTCGAGCCGGGGCGGAATCTATTGGACGGCAACGGTTGCCGGTGCCGCCCGGCCGGAAGCGCCGGCGACCCAGCTGACGCTGCTTCGCCGCTGGTTCGCTGGATGGCATGCCCCCATTGGGGATCTGCTCGCCGCCACCGAGCCCGACGATCTGTCCCAACAGGACGGAAGGCAGCTGCGCCCGATTCCCCACGAGCTCGCTTTCCCTTGCGGTGTAGGCGGTTTCGTGCTGATCGGTGACGCCGCGCACGCCATGCCGCATCATCTGACGCAGGGCGCGGGTCTGGCCCTGGAGGACGCGGCGACGTTGCGCGCCATGGTGGGCAGCGGCGGGGCGACCCTCGACGCGGCGATCGCGGCCTACTCGGCGCATCGCCGCCCGCGCATCGCCCAGGTGGTACGCCAAACCCAGCGGGTCGGCGCGATCCTGGCTCCGCGAGGCGCTTTGCTCACGCGTGCCCGCGAACGCGCCTTCGGCGCTCTGGCCCCTCGGGTGCTGGACAAGGCGGCCGGGGCGGTCGCCGAGTGGAGCCCACCGATGTGATTGCCCGGCACCATCCGGTTTGGAGGTTGACCGATTGGGGCATCATGGCGGGCGTGGGAATCATATTTCGCCGTACGTGGAAGCTGGGACCGTTGCGCCTGAATTTCACCCAGGGCGGGTTCTCGTCCTGGAGCTTGAAAATCGGCCGATGGTCGTGGAATTCGAGGGCCCGCGCGCACCGGGTCGATCTGCCGGGACCGTTCTCCTGGAAGCAGGACAAGCGCTAAATCCCATATAGTGGAAATGTGATCAATCTCTTTCCGCTGGCGGCACCGGGTCTTTAACGTAGACTCAACAAACCGCCCACTCCAGGCGGCCCCAGGGCCGACGTCGTCCCGAACCCCCACGTGACGACTGAGGAGGCCCGGTGCGCTCCCTTTACGACCCGGCATTTGAGCACGACTCCTGCGGCGTCGCCTTCGTCGCCGACGTCGCGGGCCGTCGCTCCCACGATGTGGTTGCCAAAGGCCTGTCCGCGCTGTGCCGGCTCGACCACCGCGGGGCGAGGGGCGCAGAGCCCAACACCGGTGACGGCGCGGGAATCATGCTGCAGATCCCGGACGAGTTCCTGCGCGAGGTGGTCGACTTCGAGTTGCCCCCGCCCGGCGCTTACGCGACAGGCCTGGTGTTCCTGCCCACCAATGGGGCCGATGAGGCCCGTGCGATCACTGTGTTGGAAAAGTATGCGCTGGTTGAGGGGGCCCAGATCGAGGGCTGGCGCGACGTTCCGGTCGACCCCGAAGGGCTGGGCGAAACCGCCGAGCAGGCCCGCCCGCGCATCCGGCAGGTGTTTCTGAGCGCCAACCGTCTCGACTCCGGCGAGCCGTTGTCGGGCCTGGAGCTGGAACGGGTGGCGTTCGCCGTGCGTAAACAGGCCGAGCGCGAGACCAGCGAGCGCGGTGTGGCCGCCTATTTTCCGTCGCTGTCCGGCCGAACGCTCATCTACAAGGGCATGCTCACCCCGGACCAGCTCGTCACCTTCTTCCCCGACCTGAGTGACGAGCGGATGGTCAGCGCGATCGCGCTGGTGCATTCCCGTTTCTCCACCAACACGTTCCCCAGCTGGCCGCTGGCCCACCCGTATAGGTTCATCGCCCACAACGGGGAGATCAATACGGTGCGCGGCAACGTGAACTGGATGCGCGCTCGGGAGGCCCTGTTGGCCAGCCCGCTGATTCCGGGTCACCTGCGCCGCCTGTTCCCGATCTGCACCCCGGGCGCGTCCGACTCGGCCAACTTCGACGAGGTGCTCGAGCTGTTGCATCTGAGCGGGCGCAGCCTGCCACATGCGATGCTGATGATGATTCCCGAGGCGTGGGAGAACGACCCCATGATGGACCCCGCGAAGCGGGCGTTCTACCAGTTCCACGCCAGTCTCATGGAGCCGTGGGACGGGCCTGCGAGCGTGGCCTTCAGCGACGGCACGCTCGTCGGCGCGATGCTCGACCGCAACGGCTTGCGCCCGGGCCGATGGTGGCGCACCCGCGACGGGCTGGTGGTGCTGGGCAGCGAGGCGGGCACGCTCGACCTCGATCCGGCCACGGTGGTGGCCAAGGGCCGGCTGGAGCCGGGCAAGATGTTCCTCGTCGACACCGCTGCGCAGCGGGTCATCGAGGACGACGAAATCAAGCGGGAGCTGGCCTCGGCCGCCCCGTACCAGGACTGGCTGCACGGCGGCCTCATGCATCTGGAGGGTCTGCCCGAGCGGGCGCATCTGGTCTATACCCACGACTCGGTGCAGCGGCGGCAGCAAACCTTCGGCTACACCGAGGAAGAGCTCAAGCTGTTGCTCGCCCCGATGGCGCGCACCGGGACGGAGCCGTTGGGCTCCATGGGCACGGACACGCCCATCTCCCCGCTGTCGACCAAGCCGCGCCTGCTCTACGACTACTTCCACCAGATTTTCGCGCAGGTCACCAACCCGCCGCTGGACGCCATCCGCGAAGAAATGGTGACCAGCCTGGCAATAACCATCGGTCCCGAGGGCAACCTGCTCGATCCGAGCGCGGCCAGCTGCCGCCAGATCGTGTTGCCCTATCCCATCATCGACAACGATGATCTGGCCAAGGTGTTGTCCATCAACGATGACGGCGACATGCCCGGCTTCAAAGCTGTCCGGGTCTCCGGGCTGTATCCGTTGCGCGACGGGGCCAAGGGGCTCAAGGGCCGGCTGGTCGAGATCTGCCGCCACGTCTCGGAGGCCATCGAGGACGGGGTGCGCATCCTGGTGCTTTCCGACCGCGACAGCACCGTCGATCTGGCGCCGATCCCGTCGCTGCTGCTGACCGCTGCGGTGCATCAGCATCTGGTAAGGGAGCAGACCCGCACCCAGGTCGCGCTGATTGTCGAGTCGGGCGACTGCCGTGAGGTTCACCACGCGGCGGTGCTGATCGGCTACGGAGCCGCTGCGGTGAACCCCTATCTGGCCCTGGAAAGCGTCGAGGACCTCATCGCCACCGGCGCCCTGACCGGGATCACGCCGCAGAAGGCCACCCACCACGTGGTCAAGGGCCTGGGTAAGGGAATCCAGAAGGTGATGTCGAAGATGGGCATCTCCACGGTCTCCTCCTATTGCGGCGCACAGGTTTTCGAGGCGGTCGGGCTGTCGTCGAAACTGGTCGCGCGCTATTTCACCGGTACGTCGTCACGCATCGAGGGCATCTCGCTGAACGAGATCAACGCCGAGGTGGCCGCCCGTCATGCGGTGGCCTACCCGCTCAACCCGGCCGAGCAGACCCACCGCCGCCTCGAGGTGGGCGGGGAATGGCAGTGGCGCCGCGAGGGCGAGGTGCACCTGTTCAACCCGGAAACCGTGTTCCTGCTTCAGCACGCGACGCGCTCAGGCCAGTTCGAAGTGTTCGAGCGCTACACCACTCAGGTCGACGCGCTGGCGGCCAAGGCCGGTTCCCTGCGCGGGCTGCTCGCCTTCAAGCCCACCAAGGCAATTCCGGTTGACGAGGTGGAGCCGGCCAGCGAAATCGTCAAGCGCTTCGCCACCGGCGCGATGTCCTACGGCTCGATCTCGGCCGAGGCGCACGAAACCCTGGCCATCGCGATGAACCGGCTGGGCGGCAAATCGAACACCGGCGAGGGCGGCGAGGACAGCGACCGCCTGCACGACCCGCTGCGCCGTTCCGCCGTCAAGCAGGTGGCCAGCGGCCGGTTCGGTGTCACCACCGAATATCTGGTCCACGCGGACGACATTCAGATCAAGATGGCGCAAGGGGCCAAGCCTGGCGAGGGCGGGCAGCTGCCCGGAAACAAGGTGTGGCCGTGGATCGCCAAGACCCGCTACGCCACGCCGGGGGTGGGCCTGATCTCGCCCCCGCCGCATCACGACATCTATTCCATCGAGGATCTGGCGCAGCTCGTCTTCGACGTCAAGTGTGTCAACCCGTCAGCGCGAGTCCACGTCAAACTCGTTTCAGAGGTGGGCGTCGGCACGGTGGCGGCCGGTGTCGCCAAGCTCAAAGCCGATGTCATCCTTATCTCCGGCCATGATGGGGGTACCGGGGCCAGCCCGCTCAATTCCCTCAAGCACGCCGGAACCCCGTGGGAGCTGGGCCTGGCCGAGACGCAGCAAACGTTGCTGCTCAACGGTTTGCGGGATCGGGTCACCGTTCAGGTGGACGGCCAGCTCAAGACGGGCCGCGACGTGCTCATCGCCGCTCTGCTCGGCGCGGAGGAGTTCGGCTTCGCCACCGCCCCGCTCATCGTCGCCGGCTGCGTGATGATGCGGGTCTGTCATCTGGACACCTGCCCGGTGGGTGTAGCCACCCAGAATCCGGTGCTGCGTGAGCGTTTCACTGGCAAGCCGGAGTTCGTCGAGAACTTCTTCCTGTTCCTGGCCGAGCAGGTGCGCCAGGGCTTGGCGCAGCTGGGTTTGCGGACCCTTGACGAGGCGGTCGGCCGGGCCGACCTGCTCGACGTGGCACCGGCCAACGAGCATTGGAAGGCGCACGGGCTGGATCTGACCCCGGTGCTCGCGATGCCCGAGTCGCCCTACGAGGGCGGCCGGCGCAGGCTGCGCGATCAGGACCACCGCCTGGCCGAGGCATTCGACCAGCAGCTGCTCGGCCTGCTGACCGGTGATCCGGCCCGCGCCTGGCTGCCGGTGCGCAACGTGCATCGCAGCGTGGGCGCAATGCTCGGCGGCGAGCTGGTGCGCCGCTTCGGCACCCTGCCGCAGGACACCATTGACATCACGCTGACCGGCACGGCCGGGCAGTCGTTCGGGGCGTTCCTGCCGCAGGGCATCACGCTGCGCCTGTTCGGTGACGCCAACGACTATCTGGGCAAGGGCCTTTCCGGCGGGCGCCTGATCGTGCGCCCCGACCTGCAAAGCGAATTCGCCGCCGAGGACAACATCATCGCCGGAAACACCTTGCTCTATGGCGCGACCGGCGGCGAGGCATTCCTGCGCGGCCGGGCCGGGCAGCGCTTCGCCGTGCGCAACTCCGGCGCCACCGCGGTGGTCGAGGGGGTGGGCGACCACGGCTGCGAGTACATGACCGGCGGCACGGTGCTGGTGCTCGGGCCTACCGGGCGCAACTTCGCGGCCGGCATGTCGGGCGGCACCGCCTATGTGCTCGACCTGGACCCGCTTCTGGTCAACCGGGAACTGGTCGACCTGCGCCCGGCCGACGGCGCGGCGGTGGAAGCGCTGGTGCGTAAGCACTTCGCCGAGACCGAGTCGGCTGTGGCCGAAAAGCTGCTCGCAGACTGGGATCCGGCAAGGTTCACCGCGGTGGTGCCGCGCGACTACCAGCGGGTGATCGAGGTTATTCAGGCCGCCGAAGCCGCCGGCCATGACGTGGACAAGGCAGTGATGGCAGAGCTGATGGCTCCTGCCGCGCTAGCGTCACAGGAGGCGGCCCGTGCCTGACCCGAGCGGTTTTTTGAGGTATGAACGGCAGATGCCCGCGCGCCGTCCGGTGCCGGTGCGCATCCAGGACTGGAAAGAGGTCTACCCTTCGGCGTCCGATTCACTGGTGCGGGAACAGGCGACCCGATGCATGGACTGCGGAGTGCCGTTCTGCCATGACGGCTGCCCGCTGGGCAACCGCATCCCCGACTGGAACGATCTGGTGCGCACCGGAAACTGGGACTTCGCGCTGGAGTCGTTGCACGCCACCAACAATTTCCCCGAGTTCACCGGGCGGCTGTGCCCGGCGCCGTGCGAGGCGGCCTGTGTGCTGAGCATCGCCGGTGGGGAATCGGTGACCATCAAGCAGATCGAAGTTTCCATCGCCGACCGGTTCGGCTATCAGCCGCAGCCGTCTCCGGCGAAATCGGGCCGCACCGTGGGCATCGTGGGCTCCGGCCCGGCCGGGCTGGCCGCCGCGCAGCAGCTCGCCCGCGCCGGACATGCGGTGACCGTCTACGAGCGCGACGACGCCATCGGCGGGTTGCTGCGCTACGGCATCCCCGACTTCAAGCTGGAGAAGGAACACATCGACCGGCGGGTGGCCCAGCTGGAGGCGGAAGGGGTGACGCTGCGCACCGGGGTGAACGTCACCGACCTGTCCCAGCTTCAGCACGATGCGATCCTGCTGGCCACCGGCGCGTTGCGCGGCCGCGACGTCACCACGCCGGGCCGGTCGCTGCCCGGCATCCATCTGGCGATGGAACACCTGACCCAGTCGAACCGCTTCGTGGCCTTCGGTGAGACGCCCACGATCACCGCGGCCGGAAAGCATGTGCTCATCATCGGCGGCGGCGACACCGGGGCCGACTGCCTCGGTGTGGCGCACCGGCAGGGCGCGGCCTCGGTGACCCAGCTCGACCGATATCCGTTGCCGCCCTCGGCCCGCGCCGAGGAGCACGATCCCTGGCCCACCTGGCCGTGGATCCTGCGCAGCTATCCCGCTCACGAGGAGGGCGGCGAGCGCGTCTTCGCGGTCGCGGTGCAGGAGTTCCTTGGTACCCAGAAAATTGAAGCGGTAAGGCTGACCGATGTCGTGGTCTCCAACCGTGTCGCCACGCCGGTGGCGGGAACGTCGCGGGTGATCCCGGTCGATCTGGTGCTGCTCGCCATCGGCTTCGCCGGCACCGACCCGCTGGTGGAGCTGACCGCGCAGGGCACTGTCGCGTGCGGCGAGGACTGGCAGACCGCCAGCCCGGGCGTGTTCGTGGCCGGTGACGCGCATCGCGGCGCTTCGCTGATCGTGTGGGCGATCGCCGAGGGCAGGGCCGCGGCCGCCTCGATTCACGCTTACCTCGGTGGCGCGGGTTCGCTGCCCGCCCCGGTGACGCCCTCATCGAGGCCGTTGGTGGCTGCTTGATCAGTTTTGGCCCGCTGACCTGCACAAAGTCCGACAATGTGAGTTATGGACGAAACTTGGCAGAATATTCTCAACTCGCTGGGTGACTGGGTGCTCAAGGCGCTCGGCTTCCTGGCAATCCTGTTCATCGGGTGGATCATCTCCCGGTTCATCGGGCGGGTGGTGAACAAGGCCCTGGCCAAGGTGGGATTCAACCGGTTCGCCGAAAGAACCCATCTGCGTCGATGGACCGGCAGCTATGAGCCCAGCGAGCTGGTAGGCAAGATCGCCTATTACGCGGCGCTGCTGTTCACGTTCCAGATCGCGTTCAACGTGTTCGGGCCGAACCCGGTCAGCGACATCATCGACACGATCATCGCTTGGCTCCCGCGTCTGCTGGTGGCCGCAGTGATCATGGTGGTCACCATCGCGATCGCCAACGCGGTCTTCGACATCGTGCGCAATGCCCTGGCGCAGTTCAGCTACGGCAAGACCCTGGGCCGGATAGCCCAGGTGCTGATCATCGTGCTGGGCGCCATCGCCGCGCTCAACCAGATCGGCATCGCCACCACGGTCACCATGCCCGTGCTGATCGCCGCGCTGGCCACGGTGGCCGGTGTCATCATCGTCGGCGTCGGCGGCGGCATGATCAGGCCGATGCAGGAGCGCTGGGAACGCATGCTCAACAAGGCCGAATCGGAGGCGACGCGGGTCACCACCACGATGCGCGACAACACCATGAAGCCCGCGGGCGACGGCATCACCCAGCCCGGCTACAAGTCGGGTCGGGAAGCCGACCGTGACTTGAAAACGGCTGCGGAACGGGCAAGCGAGGAAACTCCCCGTTAACACGTGTGGTACTCGAGTCGCCCTCTTGCGGTCCAGGTCACATGACGGACTAGGCTTTCCGCCGTGACACGCCGAGCAAAAATCGTCTGCACACTGGGCCCAGCCACCTGGTCGCCGGAGCGCCTCCGTGGCCTCATCGACGCCGGGATGGACGTCGCCCGGATGAACTTCAGCCATGGCTCGCACGAAGACCACGAGCAGGCCTACCACCGCGTCCGCGAAGCTGCGGAGGCGACCGGTAAGGCGGTGGCGACTCTGGCGGACCTGCAGGGCCCGAAGATCCGGCTCGGCAAGTTCGCCGATGGACCGCACGAGTGGCGAACAGGTGACAGCGTCGTCATCACGAGCGAGGACATCCTAGGTACAGAAGACCGGGTCTCCTGTACCTACAAGAAGCTGCCCGACGAGGTGAAGGTCGGGGACAAACTGCTCATCGACGATGGCAAGGTGGCCGTCGAGGTGACCGGCGTTGCCGGACCTGACATTCGCTGTCTGGTCATCGAGGGCGGGCCGGTCTCCAACAACAAAGGCATCTCGCTGCCGAACGTGGCGATCAGCGTCCCGGCGCTGTCCGAAAAGGACAGTGACGACCTGCGTTTCGCGCTGCGGCTCGGGGTCGACCTGATCGCGTTGTCGTTCGTGCGCTCGCCCGACGACATCAAACTGGTGCACCAGATCATGCAGGAAGAGGGCGTCATCCGCCCGGTCATCGCGAAGATCGAGAAGCCGGAGGCGGTGGAGAACCTCGAAGCCATCGTCGACGCCTTCGACGCGCTGATGGTGGCCCGCGGCGACCTGGGCGTCGAGCTGCCGCTGGATCAGGTGCCGCTCTGGCAGAAGCGTGCTGTCCAGCTCGGGCGCGAGTACGCCAAGCCGGTGATCGTCGCCACCCAGATGCTCGACTCGATGATCGAGAATTCGCGCCCCACCCGCGCTGAGGCCTCGGATGTGGCCAACGCGGTGCTCGACGGCGCGGACGCGGTGATGCTTTCCGGTGAGACCAGTGTCGGCAAGTACCCGGTGCTCACGGTCAGCACCATGGCGAAGATCATCCAGACCACCGAGGCGGGTGGGCTCACCGTGCCGCGGCTGCAACACGATCCGCGTACCCGGGGTGGGGCACTGACCGTCGCCGCGTCGCAGATCGCCCGCGCGGTCGGCGCCAAGGCCCTGGTCGCCTTCACCGTCACCGGCGACACCGTGCGCCGGCTGTCCCGGCTGCACTGCGAGCTGCCCCTGCTGGCCTTCACCCCGGAACGAGCGGTGCGAGACCAGCTGGCCCTGTCCTGGGGTGTGGAAACCTTCTTCATGCCCTTCGTCCACCACACCGACGACATGTTCCGCCAGGTCGACGAGCGTCTGCTCAGCCTGGGCCGGGCCAGTGTCGGCGACTACGTCGTGGTGGTCGCGGGCAGCCCGCCCGGCACGGCTGGATCAACGAATACCCTGCGCGTACACCAATTGGGGTCGCTGACGATACCGTCATGAGGTGACCTCGCCGAGATTTCGCACCGAGCACGCCGCGGACGCCCCGATATCGGGCCAAGCGTCGGTGGATGCCCTGGTAGAGCTGCTGAACCTGTCCCAGGTCGACGAAATGCGGTTCACCGGGCAAAACCCGCCGCTAGGCCCGATGCGCGTCTACGGCGGGCAGGTAGCCGCGCAGGCTCTCGTCGCCGCCGGGCGCACGGTTGACCCCAAACGGCTGGTGCACTCGCTGCACGGCTATTTCGTGCGCGGCGGCGATCCGAGCGAGCCGATCGAGTACCACGTAGAAAACATCCGCGACGGGCGTTCGTTCTCGGTGCGCCGCTCGGTCGCCAAGCAGGGCGGCAAGACGATCTTCTTCATGTCCGCCTCGTTCCATCTGCAAGAGAAAGGGCTCGACCATCACGAGCCCGCGCCGGAGGGCCTGGCCGCGCCGGAGGAGGTGCCCACGCTCGGCGAGCTGATCCAGCACTACCCGGAACGGGTCGAGATCTGGAAGCAGATGCCGCGTCCGTTCGACGTGCGCTACCTCAACGCCCCGGGCTGGCTGCGCCCAGGCGACCGGGAAGCCGACAAGGCCAACCGGGTCTGGATGCGCATCGACGGCAAGCTGCCCGACGACCCGCTCCTGCACGCCTGCCTGCTCACCTACGCCTCCGACATGACCCTGCTCGATTCGGTGCTCTCGGTGCACGGCGAGGTGTGGGGACCGGGCGGGGTGATCGGGGCGAGCCTGGATCACGCGATCTGGTTCCATCGCCCGTTCCGGGCCGATGAGTGGTTCCTTTACGACTGCACCAGCCCGACCGCCGCGGGTGGCCGCGGGTTGGCCACGGGCCAAATGTTCACCCGCGACGGGCGGCACATCGCCACCGCGGTTCAAGAGGGACTCCTGCGGAGGGTGGGAGGTTGACAGCCATGGATCTGGTGACGTTGCGCGATGTTCAGGCCGCAGCCGTGCGGATAGAGCGGATCGCGATCCGTACCCCGCTGCTCCCGTTCGGCGAGGACTTCTGGCTCAAGCCGGAGAACCTGCAGCCGATCGGGGCGTTCAAAATCCGGGGCGCGGCAAACGCGATCGCAGCCCTGGAGCCCAGCGCTGTGATCACCCACTCCTCGGGCAACCACGGCCGGGCTCTGGCCTACGCGGCGGCGCGCCGCAAGATCCCGGTCACCGTGGTCATGCCCGACACCAGCCCGAAGGTCAAGGTGGACGCGATCGCCGCGCTCGGCGCCGAGATCGTCATGGTCCCCCCGCCGCAACGCCTCGAAGTGGCCGAGAAGCTGGCCGCGGAGAGGGGGGCCACCCTGATCCCGCCCTTCGACCACCCCGAGGTCATCGCGGGTCAGGGCACGATCGGGCTGGAAATCCTAGAAGACCTGGCCGAGCAGCCCGAAGCGGACGTAATCATCGTTCCGGTCGGCGGCGGCGGGCTCATCTCCGGAATCGCGGCCGCCGTGAAGGCTTTGCGCCCGGCCTGCCGCATCATCGGCGTCGAGCCGGAACTGGCCGCCGAATCGGCTGAGAGCCTGCAACGCGACCGGCTCATCAAATGGCCGACCGAGAAGACCTACCAGACCGTGGCCGACGGCGTGCGCACAGCGCCTTCCGCGTTGACCTTCGCGCACATGCGGGAGTACGTCGACGACATCATCACCGTGTCCGACGAGGAGATCCTCAAGGCGGTCGGAGTGCTGGCCACCCAAGCCCGCCTGGTCGTCGAGCCCAGCGGCGCCATCTCCGTGGCCGCCTACCTCTACCGGCGCGGCTTCCTGCCCGGAGGCCGGACGGCGGCCGTGATCTCAGGCGGAAACGTGGACCCCGAGCTGTTGCGAAGCTGTTTGTAATTCTTGCTCCTGCTGAAGCCGATGTCTTTCCTCGGGATCATGAGGCGATCGCTCGGTCCAGACCACCGGCGGCGGCACTGCGGTAGCGCTTAAGCTGAGCGCATGCGCCTGTCTGCTCGTGTCGACTATGCCCTCCGCGCTGTCATCGAGCTCGCCAAGGGCGGGGAAACCCCGGTGACCGCGGAGCGCATCGCCCGTGCCCAGGACATTCCGCCCAAGTTCTGCGAGAGCATCCTGCTGCAGCTGCGCCGAGGCGGAATCGTCTACGCCCAGCGGGGGCCGGAAGGCGGATACTGGCTGGCCAGGCCGACCCGGCAGATCTCCCTGCTGGAGATCATCGAGGTGATCGACGGCCCGCTCGGCTCGCCCCGCGCCCAGTCGGCGAGCAGCCTGCAACGGGTGTGGGCCGCGCTGGAGGAGGCCGAACGCCGCATCCTCACCGAGGTCACCGTCGCCCACGTGGTCAGCGGCGACCTGCCGGCCGCCGTCACCTCAGAGCTGGTAGCGCACGCCTAGCTCGCGAATCGCGTCCTTGATCATCTGCCGCAGCTCCTCGGGTTCCTCGACCACCGCCTCGGCCCCCAGGCGCAGCAGCTCGCCACGTGCGTGCTCGGTGCCCTCGATGGGAATCGTGGTGGTGACCCAGCCATCGCTGTCGGGCGGGCCCGCGTTCTCGGTCGCCTGCCGGGCCACAGCCTGGCCCATCAGGTCGTGCAGTCTGCGCAAACCCTTGGGGGACAGGCGAATGACCACCTTGCCCTGAATCCGGCGGGCTTCGAACTCGTCCAGATAGGACTGCCAATAGTCTTGCAGCACAAAGCCTTCCGGGCGGGTGAAGCCCTCCCCGAGCGGATGCAGCTCCAGGATCTCCGACACCCGATAGGTACGCGGCGTGCGGTCCGAAGCGGCGACCAGGTACCAGCGCCCGCCTTTGAGCACCACCCCATAGGGATCCAAGGTGCGGATCACCTCCCGCGGCGCCTCCCACCGCCTGTACCGGATCCGGATGCGGTGCTGCCCCCACACCGCTTCGGCCACCGCCATCAGATGCGGGACCTCGTCGGGATTCCTGTACCAGCCGGGGGCGTCAAGGTGGAAACGTTCCCTGATCCGCCCCGCGCGGTCACGCAGCTCGGCCGGAAGCGCGGCCAGCAACTTGAGCTGGGCCGCCGTCACCACCGCGCCCAGACCCAGCTCGGCGGCGGGGCCGGGCAGTCCGGTCAGGAACATCGACTCGGCCTCGTCGGCGGTCAGTCCCGTCAGCTGGGTCCTATATCCAGCCAGCAGCTGATATCCACCAGACCAGCCGGCATCTCCATAGAGCGGCACCCCGGCCGAGTGCAACGACTCGACGTCGCGATAGATGGTGCGCACCGAGACCTCAAGCTCCTCGGCCAGCTGTTGCGCCGTCATCCTGCCCCTGGTCTGCAACAGGAGCAGGATGGACAAAAGCCGGGCCGCCCGCATCCCCTGACAATAACTGTCGGGTGATTGGCTTGTGCGCAGGTGGTGTCGAGCGCGAAGCGTTCGACACCACCTGCTGCCGATTAAGTTCAGCTACCCAGCAGATGCCTCATCGCTCGCGCGACGAAGTCGTTGCGGGCAGCCGGATCCAGGCCTTCCAGGCCGAAGCCGGTGAAGACCGTGTCGCCGGTAACCACGACCGCGCCCTCCTCGAAGGCGGTCTCGCTGCGGGTGAACGACGGGCTGGCGCCGGAACCAGCCGGTGGACCGGCCACCGTCCAGCCGCCCAGGCCGTCCTCGAAGGACGTCTGCGCCACGGTGGCCCCATTGACGGTCACCGTCGTGTCGTCGATGAACACGCCCAGCCCCTGGGTGCTCCAGTCGGAGGCGTAGGTGATGGCGAGCTCGACCTGCTTGCCGGCGAACCCGGACAGATCCACCGCCCACTCCTGCCAGCCGCCGGAAGGCCCGCTGGCCGCATTCCAGACACCCGTCGTCCCGGTGGGGGAGCAGTCGGCGCCCTGGTAGTGGTTGAGCTGCGGATGCAGATCGCGCCACCCGCCGGCACAACTGTCACCCGTCCCGGAAGCGGTGTGGCCGTTGGCATCCGGCAACGTCGTCCAGGTGTCAGTGCCCACCTCGTGCGCCTCGACGAACAGGTAGTCCCAGTCCGGCTCGGTGTCGTAGGAGGTGAAGAACTTCAGCTGGGCCGTGGTCGCCGACGTGAGGTCGACCGTCCTGGTGAGCCGCTTGTAGGACACGTCATTGCGTCCGCTGTAGACATACCAGTCGCCGGTGTTCGGATCGAACGGCGCGCCGCCCGGCCGCAGCCAGTCCACCGTCGCCGAACCACCGAACTGCGGGAACTTCGCCGGTGGCAGGAAGCTCGACGTGGACAGGAAAGCCGCGCTGTGGCCCTGGTTCTCCGCCGAGCCGGCCGCGTTGGGCTGACCCGCGAAACCGGTGAACGGCCCCGCGTTGCCGGTCAGCGGATAGATCTCGCCTTCCGGGGTGGTGCCGCCGTCACTGACATAGGTGTAGGCGCCCAGCCAGTACTGCAGGAAATCGTCGAGCAGCGGAATACACGGATACGCGTTGGGCGTCGTGCACTCCGGCGGAGCGAACGGGTTGAAGGTGTAACCGTTGGCGGACTGAGCAAACAGCGCATATTGGCCGCCCACGAGGAGCTTGCCGCCCTCGTTGAGGTAATCGCGAACCGACACCTCTATATCGAGCGCCGCTTTGGCCGCTGTCCCGGGGACCTGACCCGGCGAGCGCAGGATGATGTCATCGCCGGTCTCCCACACCACCGCCTTGTAGTGCGACAGCACCCCAAGATGGTGCGGCGCCTTACGCCCCTGCGCGTCGAAGTCATAGACGTCGCTGGAATAGCCGGCCGCCGTCAGCGAAGCAGCCACCTCATCGGCATATTTAGCGTTTAGTACCCCTTGCGCCGGGCTGATTCCGGTCACGTCCTCGGCCGCCAGGATCAGCACCTGCCCGCCGATATCAGAAGCCACCGTATAGGTGAAGTGCGAGCTGGCCGCGCGCCCGGCGAACGGGCGCAGACCCTCGAACCAGACCTCGACCCGGTCACCCGGCCGCGCCCCGGTCACCTTGCCCCGCACCTCGGCGAAGTAACGGTTGTTGTCCTTGCCGTACCGTTCCCCGCCCGCCCACGGCGACGTGGCCGAAGTGCGCTCCGGGCCGCCGTTGATGCGGTAATGCGCGCGCACATTGATCAGAGAACGCCGCGCCGTCGCCGCGACCACCTGCGTCGAGCCGTGCGAAACCTCGAACGCGTCCACCTTGAAGTCGGGGGTGGACTTGCCCACCACCGACACCGGGTTGGCCGGGTCGCCGGCCGACTTGGCCGTGGCCAGAGCCAACGGCAGGTTCTTGCGGAACTCCTGCTCGATGAGCTTCTCGTCGTCGGGGAAGTTGAAACCGCTGGCGCAGTCTTCCGGAAGCCACTGATCATTGGGGTCGATGGCCGAAGCCGTCTGGCACGTCGACATCTCCGGGGTCAGCGCTTTGATCCCGTAGCGCTCCGACAGGTGCTCGGTCGTCTCACCGTTGGTGGTGTACAGCTCCGCCGACACATCCGGGTCATAGCCCGGCACCGCCGGGTGCGCGTCGTCACCGAGCAGCGCCTCGAACAGCACATCGTCGGGCGAGTCGGTGCTCACCTGGTACCCGACACCATAGAGCAGCAATTCGGCCGCGGAGTGATAGTTGATCGCGAACTCGAACCGGACCCGCCGCGCCAGCGCGTCGACCGCCCGGGTCTCCGGCTCGGAAGCCGGAGCGGTGCCCCGATAGGTGTCGTTCGCCGGATCCGGCGAAGAACCCTCATCGTCGTAGCCCCAGAAGGTCGGGTAGTTGCGGTTCGGGTCGACCCCATCGCCGCTGCCGATCTGACCGTCGCCGTCGTTGTCGCGCAAGTTCTTACGCCACAAGCGGTTGTCCGCCGTGAACGTGAAGTCGTAGCCGTCCGGGTTGGCCACCGGCAGGAACCACAGCTCCCTCGTCTGCAGCAGCCGGGTGATCTCTGGATCCGTCCGGTACCCGTTGAGAACCTCGTGCATCAAGCGCCGCACCATCTCCGGAGTGATCCACTCCCGGGCGTGCTGGGTTCCCATGTAGAGCACCGCAGGCTTGAGCCCGTCGGGCAGCCAGCGCGCCAGATGCGACACCTTGACCGCGTAGATCGGCTGACCCTGAACCGAACGCCCCACCGTCACCAGCTTGGCGATGCTCGGATGATCAGCCGCCGCCTTCACCAGCTCGTCGCGAATCCCGCCCGGCTCGCTATAGGAACGGAAGACAGTCGGACCCGCGGCGACCTGGCGGTTGAGCGCCTGGCTCGCCGGAGCGCCCCGCACCTGCTTGACCGTCAGGGTGATGCCGGCCTTCGCCAGCGCCTTCGCCTGACGCGCGCTGAGGATGGCCTCCACCTCGACCTTGCCGTCCTTGGCCGGGCTGCTCAGCACGTCCTCGAAGTCCAGACCGAGCCGCCTGAACGCGGCCATCTGCTCCACCTGAACCTGGCCGACGTACACCTCGGGGCTGTCCGGGCCCCGATTGGAGCCCACTTGCGGCGCCCGCGCCTGCACCGGCGCCGTGAGTACCAGCGCCGCCACAAGGCTCAGCGCGCCACCCAGTGCGACACGTCTTTTGAACATGTTGCCCCCTCTATCTGCGACGATTCCCCTTGGAGCATTGACACAGCCTGGATGAATGTCAATCAACCGATCTACTTCAGCGTTTCGCGCCGACCCAACCGTCCAAAGTGGAAACTGCCTCGCGTTTGGCCACTGACAGTGAATTGCGCCGATTCCTCCGCCACGCAACGCCCAGCCGATCGAGCGCGTCACCGCAAATACCTAAAATTTCAGATGATTCGTTGTAGAAGAAGTAGCGCGGGTACCTATATACCTGCCCCTTCACCGTCACCCTGTTGACGACCCGGGTTCCATCCGAATGAAACAGTCCGCGGACAAGCCGCCCGGCGTGCGCCTCCGCAATCTGTCGCTGCCACTGCTCGAGCACGATCGTCCGCGAGTGCTTCCTGCCCGGCCCCGCCTGAGGAAACAGGCACGGCCAATGCTTGGAAACAGCCTGCACGTAGGTGCAGCCGTCCCGGGACACGCGCTGCACGGACTTGGCGACCAGGCTTCGCATCGCCTCTTCGCACTCGTCCATGATCCCCGGATAGGCATTGGCGCAGGCGATCCGCAGCACCGGCACTCGCGGACTAAGGGCCAGATATCCGTCGCCGAGATATTGACCTAGTAAATAGGCGTAACGCTGCGCGTCTGCGGGATGCCGTGGGGGATCGGCGCATCGAGGGCACTCACCACGGTAATCATGAAATGAGTCAGGCGTTCGAGTGATGGAACACCAGTAACGGATGCAGTGGTAGGGCACGCTCAGCTTTCGTGCGACGGCCCGTAACGCCATCCCTTGTCCATGCAGCTCTCGCGCCTGCGCCCGCAGGACGATCGGGTACATGGGGAGATCTTCGAACGTGAGTACGACATTTTTGGTGCCGGAGGCGGGACTTGAACCCGCACGCCCTTTCGGACAATGCCTTTTGAGAGCATCGTGTCTGCCATTCCACCACTCCGGCCCGGCAAGCCCACCAGGCGTCATTTTGGACCACCCGGCAAGCCCCGCACACTCTACCCGACTAGGCTGCCGGGTAGGCAACGACGTTCTGGTTAGGGGTTGTGGTTCGGTGACCGAGGTGCAGGCGGGCACGACACGCAAGAGGGTGCTGATCGCGGAGGATGAGGCGCTGATCAGGCTCGACCTTGCCGAAATGCTCGGTGAGGAGGGTTACGACGTTGTCGGGGAGGCCGGCGACGGCGAGACCGCGGTGAAGTTGGCGGAGGAGCTGCGGCCTGATCTCTGCATCCTGGACATCAAGATGCCGATCATGGACGGGCTGGCGGCGGCGGAGAAGATCGCGGGTTCGCGGATCGCGCCGGTGATCATATTGACCGCGTTCAGCCAGCGTGACCTGGTGGAGCGGGCGCGGGCGGCGGGGGCGATGGCTTATCTGGTCAAGCCGTTCCAGCAGACCGACCTGGTCCCGGCGATTGAGATCGCGATGTCCCGTTTCGCTGAGGTGGCCGCGCTGGAGGCCGAGGTCGCGGGGCTGACCGATCGGCTGGAGACGCGCAAGGCGGTTGAGCGCGCCAAGGGGGCGCTGATGACCCAGTACGGCATGACCGAGCCGCAGTCGTTCAAGTGGATCCAAAGGACCGCGATGGACCACCGCTTGACTATGCGTGAGGTAGCCGAACGGATTATTCAGGAAGCTTCGGATGCGGAGAGTAACGAAACCTGATCTCATCAGCTACGTAACGTTTGTGTCAACGCCACGCCGAAGGTCTTACCACTTGGGCTCGAAGTGGGATAACGTCCCCGGCCAGACCGAGACAACGGTCTGGTCCGGGCTGTTTCCCGCAAGAGCCAATCGGCTCGGGGTGGCTCCGGATCCCCGGATGGAGGAGGGCTCTAGCCTTGAGGCAGCGGTTTACGCGTGTGCTCGGGGGCGTCGCGCTTGTCGCGCTCGTCGCCGCCGGTGCAGCGGCATGTAAGAAAGAAGAGACACCAGCTAACTCGGCCGCGTGCGACCTGAAGATCGGCTTCTTCGGCGCCATCACCGGTGCTGACGCCGGTCTTGTCACCCCGATCAAGCAGGGTGCTGACCTCGCGGTGGCGCAATACAACGAGAAGAACCCCAACTGCAAGGTGACGGTTGCGCCGTTCGACTCGCAGGGCGCTCCCACCAACGCCAGTGGTCTGGCTAAGAGCGCCGTGGCTGACACGAAGATCGTCGCGATGATCGGCCCCGCCTTCTCGGGCGAGTCCGAGGTTGCCAACCCGATTTTCGAAGAGGCTGGCCTGGCGGGAATCACCCCGTCTGCCACCCGTCCGAGCCTCAGCAGCGCAGGCCTGAAGATCTTCCACCGCGGTGTCGGTAACGACGACGCGCAGGGCCCGGCTGCCGCTCGGTACATCAAGGACGTCATCAAGTCCACCAAGGTTTTCGTGGTGGACGACCAGTCCGCTTACGGTGCCGGCCTCGCCGACAAGGTGAAGTCGACCCTGGGCACCGCGGTCATCAAGTCGACCAAGGTCACCGACAACCAGCAGGACTTCTCGGCCGTGGTCAGCGATGTCAAGACCTCGGGCGCCGACGTGCTCTTCTACGGTGGTTACACCGAGGAGGCCGCGCCGTTCCTGAAGCAGCTCCGCGCTGGCGGTTACACCGGCAAGTTCATGGGTGGCGACGGCATCAACGACGCCAACATGATTTCGGTTCCGGGTGCCACCACCGCTGAGGGTGTTCTGGCGACCTGCCCGTGTGCTCCGGCCACCGCGGCCAAGGGCACCTTCGTGGCCGACTTCAAGAAGGCTTACGGCAACGACCCCGGTGTCTACGCTGACGTGGCTTACGACGTGGCGAACATCTACCTGGAGGCCATCAAGGCTGGCAAGTCCAGCCGCGCTGACATCCTTTCGTTCCTGCAGAGCTACAACAAGGCCGGTTCGGCTTCGGGTGTCACCTACAAGTGGGACGCCAAGGGCGAGCTTGCTCCCGACCAGGTCAAGGTCTACGTGTTCGAGGTCAAGGGTGGGGCTTGGAACCCGCTGGCTGAGGCCCCGCGCGGCTGACGCAAGACCTAGGACACAGTCCTAACTGGATAGACAGTGCCGGTGCGGCCGGGAACCATTCCCGGCCGCATCGTCTTGATTGCAATCCAATCGGGAGCGCCCGTTGAACTTTGATGATCTATTTCGTGGGTTCGAGGAACTCACGATCACCGGCCTGGCTCAAGGCTCGGTGTACGCCCTTGTGGCGCTCGGTTACACGCTTGTCTACGGCGTGCTGCGGCTGATCAACTTCGCCCACTCCGAAGTCTTCATGTTCGGTACCTTCGCCGCGGTCTGGATCTGGGGCGTGATGGGTTTCGACGCCGACAGCTCGCGGCCCGCGGTTTGGCTGGCCCTGTTGCTGATCCTGGTGGCGATGGTCTTCGCGGCGCTGGTGTCCGGAGGCGTGGCGATGCTGGTTGAAGTCAGCGCCTATCGGCCGCTTCGAAAACGTAACGCGCCCCCGCTGGCGTTCCTCATCACCGCGATCGGCGCCTCCTTCGTGCTGCTGGAGTTCATGGCACTCCCGTTCATGAGTGACCGGCGCCAGATAGGCATGCCCCCCATGCTGCCGACCGCCCCGATCATTTCGGTGGGCGGCTGGGAAGTGAATCCGCTGCAACTCATGACCATCGTGGTCGCGCTGGTGATGATGTTCAGCCTCGACTGGTTCGTGAACAAGACCAAGTTCGGCCGCGGCATCCGGGCCGTGGCGCAGGACGCCAACACCGCGGCCTTGATGGGCGTGAACAAGAGCCGCGTCATCCTCCTGGTCTTCCTTCTGGGCGGGCTCATGGCCGGTGTGGCCGCCGTGCTGGCGAGCATGCGCACCGGTTACACCCGCTTCAACATCGGCTTTTTCCTGGGCATCAAGGCGTTCTCCGCGGCGGTGCTGGGCGGCATCGGCAACCTGCGCGGCGCGCTGCTCGGTGGTTTGCTGCTGGGTTTGATTGAGAACTACGGCGCGGCCCTGTTCGGGACAGAATGGAAAGACGCGATCTCCTTCCTGGTCTTGGTGGCGCTGCTGATGTTCCGCCCGACCGGTCTACTGGGTGAGTCGCTGGGAAGGGCACGGGCATGACGAGCGCACAGAATTGGTGGAAGCGCACCAGCAATACCGTCGGCAGCGCCTGGCGGGGTATGCCCAAGTGGGTGCGGATTCTCGCGACGCTTCTGTTCGTCGCGTTCCTTTACATCCTTCCGAACAAAGAGTTCTACGAGTACCTGAACATCCCCGGTGTCTGGATTCCGCTCTACACCACGGGTGTCGAGTTCCCATCCGCGTTGTTCTTCGCCACCTGGATGATTCTGCTGACGCTCGGCCTGAACATCGTGTGTGGCTACGCCGGTCTGCTCGACCTCGGGTTCTTCGGGTTCTTCGCGGTCGGCGCCTACACCGTGGCGTTGTTGACGTCGCCGGACAGCAAGCTGATCACCGAGTACCACTGGCTGGAAAGCCCGTGGCCATGGCTGGTCACCGTGCCGATCGCGGTGTCGCTGGCGCTGCTTTCCGGTGTGCTGCTGGGTTGGCCGACCCTGCGGTTGCGCGGCGACTATCTGGCGATCGTCACGCTCGGCTTCGCCGAGGTGATCCGGATCATCGCGCGGAACCAGGACTGGATCCTCAACGGCGACCGGGGCATCACGCGGGTGGGTCATCCGCCGGGCAAGTGGTCGGACGGAAAGGCCATCTTCGGCATCCTCGACACGCGGCCGTACTACTGGCTGGGCCTGACGCTGATCATCCTCGTGATCTTCGTTTCTCGTAACCTCGTGCGCAGCCGGGTCGGCCGGGCCTGGATCGCCATTCGCGAGGACGAGGACGCTGCCGAGCTGATGGGCGTGCCGACGTTCAAGTTCAAGCTGTGGGCCTTCGCCATGGGCGCGTCGATCGGCGGGCTTTCCGGAACGCTGTGGGCCGGGCAGAACTCGTTCGTCAACTCCAGCACGTTCAGCCTGGAGAATTCGATCCTCGTGCTGGCGGCTCTGCTGCTGGGGGGCGCCGGCAGCATCGGCGGCGCGATCCTGGGTGGCTTCCTCGTGGTGTATGTCCCAGAGTGGCTGCGCTCGCTTCCCTTCCTGCCCGAGAGCATCGACGTCAACAAGTACCGCTATCTGGTTTTCGGCATCATCCTCGTGGTGATGATGATCTTCAAGCCGGGTGGTATCTGGCCGAACCGTCGCCGGGTCGAGGAGTACAAGGACAGGGCGAAGGAGGTGGCCGTCGGTGTCGTCTGAGAAGAAAGCGCTGCTGGAGGTCAAGAACGTCACGCTTCGCTTCGGCGGCGTGGTGGCGCTCGACAAGGTCGACTTCACCCTGTACGAAGGCGAGATCCTGGGCTTGATCGGCCCCAACGGGGCGGGCAAAACCACCTGCTTCAATGCGATGACCGGGGTTTACCGGCCGACCGAGGGGGAGATCCTCTTCGACGGCCAGACCCTGAGCGACAAGAAGCGCTACAAGATCACCAAGATGGGCCTGGCGCGCACGTTCCAGAACATCCGGCTCTTCCCTGAGATGACCGCGATGGAGAACGTGGCGGTGGGCGCGGACGCGCACCACAAGACCAGCATTCCGAGCGCCTTGCTGCGGCTGCCGCGGCACTGGAAGGAGGAGCGGGACGGTCGCGAGTTCGGCCAGCATCTGCTGGACTTCGTCGGGATCACGGCCCGCTCCGACGAGCTGGCCCGCAACCTGCCCTACGGCGACCAGCGCCGGCTCGAAATCGCTCGGGCGCTGGCCACCCGGCCCAAGCTGCTCTGCCTGGATGAGCCGGCCGCCGGCTTCAACCCGGCCGAGAAGCAGTCGCTGCTGGACCTGATCCGCAAGATCCGTGACACCGGCGTCACCGTGCTGCTCATCGAGCACGACATGCGCCTGGTGATGGGCGTGACCGACCGGATCGTGGTGCTGGAGTTCGGCCGGAAGATCGCAGACGGTCTGCCCGCCGAGGTGCGGGACAACCCGAAGGTGATCGGCGCTTATCTGGGGGTACCCGATGCTGCTTGAGATCGACAACATCACGTTGCTCTACGGGCGCATCCAGGCCTTGCACGGCATCAGCATGCAGGTCGAGCAGGGCGAGATCGTGGCGCTGATCGGCGCCAACGGTGCGGGCAAGTCGACGACCATGCGCGCGATCTCCGGTCTGCGCCCGATCGCCTCGGGCCGGATCATGTTCGAGGGCGAGGACATCAGCAATGTTCGGGCCGATCTGCGGGTGATCCGGGGGATCAGCCAGTCACCGGAGGGCCGGGGCGTTTTCCCGGGCATGACGGTGCGGGAGAACCTGGACATGGGCGCCTACACGCGTAAGGATTCGGCCGCGATAGCGCAGGACCTTGATCGCGTGATGGACCTGTTCCCACGGCTCAAGGAGCGGGAGCGGCAGCAGGGCGGCACGCTTTCCGGTGGCGAGCAGCAGATGCTGGCCGTGGGCCGGGCGTTGATGAGCCGGCCGAAGCTGCTTCTGCTCGACGAGCCGTCGATGGGTCTGGCCCCGATGCTGATCCAGCAGATCTTCACGATCATCACTGAGATCAACCAGCAGGGCACGACGGTGCTTGTGGTGGAGCAGAACGCGCAGCAGGCCCTCTCCCGGGCCCATCGCGCTTACGTTCTGGAGACGGGCAACATCGTCAAGTCCGGCACGGGTCCTGACCTGCTGCACGATCCAGCGGTGAAGGCAGCCTATCTGGGCGTTGCGTAACACTGCACGTTATCTATCCCCCATATGGGACTATGTCCGATGTGGGGGATAGATCGCGTTTAGGGCTGCCGGCGGCCACTGCCCTCGTCCTGGGCACCATCATCGGCACCGGCGTGTTCACCCTGCCGGCAGCATTGGCGCCCTTCGGCACGATCAGCCTGGTGGCGCTCGTCGCGGTCACAGTCGGGGCGGTGGCCCTGGCGCTGGTGTTCGCCCGGCTCGTGGCGCGCGACCCGAACACCGGCGGCCCCTACGTCTACACCCGCGACGCCTTCGGCGAGTTCGCCGGTTTCCTGGCCGCCTGGTCCTACTGGATCTCGGGCTGGGCCGGAAACGCCGCTATCGCCGTGGCGTGGGTGGGCTACGTCGATGTCTTCATCCCTGTGCTGGATCACGTCTGGAGCGCCGTCCTGACCACCATCGTGGGGCTGTGGCTGCCCGCGCTGGTCAACCTCAGCGGCCTGCGCAACGTCGGCGGCTTCCAGGTGGTCGGCACCGTGCTGAAGTTCGTGCCGTTGCTGTTCATCGGTGTCGTCGGCCTGTTCTTCATCGACGGGGCCAACTTCGGGCCGTTCAACGCGACCGGCGGCAGCGTGTGGGCGGCCTTCTCCGCCGCCGGAGCCGTACTCCTTTTCAGCTACATCGGTGTGGAGTCGGCCTCGATCGCGGCGGGCGCGGTGCGCGACCCGGCCCGCAACGTCGGCCGGGCCACCGTCACCGGAACGCTGGCCGCGGCGGTGGTCTATTTCCTTGGCACCATTGCGGTTTTCGGCACCGTGGGCACGACCGCGCTCAAGGATTCCACGGCGCCTTTCGCCGACGCGATGAACGCGATGTTCGGCGGCTCGCTGGGCGGCAAGCTGATGGCTGCGGCAGCCGTGATCTCGGGCTTCACCGCGCTTGTCGGCTGGACCCTGGTCACCGCGGAGATGTCGCTCGCCGCGGCCCGCGACAGGGTGTTTCCCGCCTGGTTCGGCTTGCAGCGCCGCGATGTGCCGTGGCTCGGGGTGATCGTCGCCGCGCTGCTGGCCTCGCTGCTGACGATCGCCAACTTCACCGAGGGGCTGACCGCCACGTTCACCGCGATCGCCCTGCTGACCGGGTTCACGGTGACCATCCCGTACCTGTTCTCGGCCGCGGCTCAGCTTTACTGGCTGCTGCGTGAGGGACGCCGGCCGGGGCGGCCGTTCGACTTCGTGGTGGCCCTGCTCGCACTGGCGTTCTCCTACTGGATGATCATCGGTGGCGGCGAGACGACGGTCTTCGAAGGTTTGCTTATGCTGCTGGCCGGCGTACCGGTTTATGTGTGGATGAAAGCCCGCAGGTCCGGCGCGGAGAATGTCGGAGGCAGGGCATAAGCTTCCCGAGTGACCGAGACTCTGCTCCTGCTCGACGGCCACTCTCTGGCTTACCGGGCGTTCTTCGCCCTCCCGGTAGAAAACTTCTCGACTTCCACCGGCCAGCCGACCAACGCCGTCTACGGTTTCACCTCGATGCTGATCAACGTGTTGCGCGATGAGCGGCCCAGCAACATTGCGGTCGCCTTCGACGTCTCGCGCAGATCGTTCCGCACGGAGCAGTACGCGGAGTACAAAGCGGGTCGCAACGAGACGCCGACCGACTTCAAGGGGCAGGTGAGCCTGGTCCAGGAGGTGCTCGACGCGTTGCGGGTGCGCCACGTGCAGGTCGAAGGCTTCGAGGCCGACGACATCATCGCCACCATGACCCGCCAGGCCACCGAGGCGGGCCTTAAGGTGATCATCTGTAGCGGTGACCGCGACGCCATGCAGCTGGTGACCGACGACGTGACTCTGCTCTACCCCGTGCGCGGGGTCTCCGAGATGTTCCGCATGACGCCCGCCGCGGTGACCGAGAAATACGGCGTGCCGCCCGCGCGCTACCGCGATCTGGCGGCTCTGGTGGGCGAGTCGAGCGACAATTTGCCGGGCGTGCCGGGGGTGGGGCCGAAGACCGCGGCCAAGTGGATCGCTCAATACGAGGGGCTCGACGGCGTCATCGCCAATGCCGACAAGATAAAAGGCAAGGTCGGCGACAGCCTGCGCGAGCACCTGGCCGGGGTCATGCGCAACCATCAGCTCAACCGGCTGGTCGATGACATGGCGGTGCCCCTGCCGATCGACGAAACCCGTTGGCCCGGTTGGGATCGCGAGGCGGTGCACCGGGTCTTCGACACGCTTCAGTTCCGGGTGCTGCGCGATCGGCTCTACGACTATCTGGAGGGTCAGCGCCCCGAGGCCGATGCCGGCTTCGACGTCGATGGCCAGATCTTCACCGAGCCGGGCGCCGTGGCCGCGTGGCTGGAAGCCAATTCCGCCACCATGGTGGGCGTCGCCATCGCGGGCCGGTTCGGGCGTGGCACCGGCGAGATCACCGGCATGGCCCTGGCAAGCGGCGAGCAGGCGGCCTGCTGGTTCGATCCGTCGGCATTGGACAGTGCCGACGAGCTCGCGGTGGCCACCTGGCTCGCCGATCCCCAGCGCCCCAAGGTGATCCATGATGCCAAGCCCGCCATGTGGGCTTTCGCCGAGCGCGGGTGGCAGCTGGAAGGGCTGGCGAGCGACACGGCTCTGGCGGCCTATCTGGCCCGGCCCGACCAGCGCAGCTACGACCTGGCCGATTTGGCGCTGCGCTACCTGCACCGCGAGCTGCGCACCGAGCCGAGCGCGGCCGCCGAAAACGGCCAGCTCGCCCTCGACTTCGGTGACAGCAAACCCGACACCGCCGTCGAAGAGGGGTTGATGCTGCGGGCCAGGGCGACACTCGACCTGGTCGACGCGCTGGCGGCCGAGCTGGACAAGGCGGGGGAGCACGGCGGAAACCGGTTGCTCGCCGAGCTTGAGCTGCCGCTGGCCCGGGTGCTGGCCGACATGGAACGCACCGGCATCGCCGCCGATACCGACTACCTCTCCGAGCTGGAGTCGTTCTTCGCCGGCGAGGTGAAGGCGGCGGCCCAGGCGGCGTATTCGATCGTCGGGCGCGAGTTCAACCTGGGCTCACCCAAGCAGCTGCAGGAGATCCTCTTCGAGGAGCGCAAGCTGCCCAAGACGAAGCGGATCAAAACCGGTTACACCACCGACGCCGATTCGCTGCAGAGCCTGTTCGTGCAGACCGGCGATCCCGTGCTGGAGCACCTGTTGCGCCACCGCGATGTGGCCAAGCTCAAGTCCACTGTGGACGGTCTGCTCAAGTCGGTCAGCGACGACGGGCGCATTCACACCACCTTCTACCAGACGGTCGCCGCGACCGGCCGGCTCTCGAGCACCGACCCCAACCTGCAGAACGTGCCGATCCGCACCGAGGAGGGCCGCCGCATCCGGCGTGCCTTCGTCGTCGGGCCCGGCTGCGAGTCGCTGATGACGGCCGACTACAGCCAGATCGAGATGCGCATCATGGCGCACCTCTCGGAAGACGCCGGCCTGATCGAGGCGTTCGCTTCCGGTGAAGACCTGCATTCCACCATTGCTGCCAAGGTTTTCGACACCGAGAAGGTGAGCGCCGACCAGCGCCGCAAGATCAAGGCGATGTCCTACGGTCTGGCCTACGGCCTTTCCTCCTATGGGCTTTCGCAGCAGCTGACCATCTCCACCGCCGAAGCCAGCAGCCTGATGGAAGACTATTTCGCCCGCTTCGGCGGGGTGCGCGACTACCTGCGCGCGGTGGTCGACCAGGCCCGCCGCGACGAGTTCACCCAGACCGTGCTGGGCCGGCGGCGTTACCTGCCCGACCTCAACAGCGACAACCGCCAGCGCCGCGAGATGGCCGAGCGGATGGCGCTCAACGCCCCCATCCAAGGCTCGGCGGCCGACATCATCAAGGTGGCGATGCTGCGCGTCGACAAGGCGATCCGGGAGGCGAAGCTCAAGTCGCGCATGCTGTTGCAGGTGCACGATGAGCTCGTGTTCGAGGTGGCGTCGGGCGAGCGCGAGCAGCTCGAGCAGCTGGTGCGCGACCAGATGGGCCACGCCCACGAGCTGACCGTCGCGCTGGAGGTCTCCATCGGCACCGGTCGCGATTGGAACGCCGCAGAGCATTAACTACCAAGACATTTCGCCGGTCCGTCGGGGGCGCTGTCCGAGCGCTCCCGCCGCACCGGTCGGGCCTCGGCGGCCCTTCCCTGCCAGGTCCGTGCCGCGTGGGCTTCGGGCGCCCGTCGACTCAGGCCCTGTGTATCGTGAGGTTGGGCCATGTCTGAGCCCAATTCTTCTTCTCAATGCGCGCGTTATAGGTCGACGCGTCAAAGCCGGGCGTTGGCCGAACAACCAAATTGAAAAGATCTTCAAGGCCGTAGGGTGCAAGTACTTCGAGACTGCCGTCGACGCTCCTCACTGCGACTGCTGTTGCGGTATCCGTGAAACGGCGCAAAGCATCTTCCAGAGATGGCGGCGGCGTGGGCAGCCACGGATCCCTCATTTCGGCCTGGTTCTTTAAGGACCAGTCGATATTGGGTGCATTAGTTCGAAGCAGCCTTAAAACGCTGTCGTGAGAATCTACTTTGCTATCTCTGTCGAAGTACACTACATCGATGTCATCCAAGGGCGTCGAGACTCGATATCCGTGCAGATGATCCCATACCGCATTGCGAATAAATCCACCGGTGATCCACAGGTTGTTTCCAGCGGTCTCTACAACATGCAGTAGCTCCAACCTATCGTGGCTCAGCCTGAGAATTTCAATGAGACGGCCCCTATTGTCAGTGGTTGTATTGGGCCCCCCGTTGTCCATAAGAGTCTGATTGATAGCGGCACTGCTCCTTCTCTTGGCGGCATAGTCCTTTTTGCTGCGAAGAAACTCCTTGTCTGTACTTGGCGGGAGTGACGAGGTCATGCCCTTGTATCGTTCGCGTATTTTCTCGAGGTCAGCTGTCGTCAGGCAGACCAGCCCTGCATCAGCCAGTTCTACTGTGTCCTCTGCGTCCCTGATAAATGCGGTCAGGCTGTGAATAGCGCGATGGTGTTCGGCCGCTCGTTCAGGAAGCCTGTAGATCAGGTTGGCGATGGTAGCAATTAGCACCACGAGCACCAATGTGTTGTAAGATAATTCGACGGCTTGTTCCGAAACGTTCCACAGTCCCTTTAGCTGATTGTGGATTTTGTCAAAGCCGAGGAAAGCGAAGAATGCCGTTGCGGCTGCCGCGATCATTGTTGCTAATGTGATCAATCGTTGACGCCGCTCACACTTAAAAGCTTTGTTGCTGTGAATCTGGCGCAGTATTTCAGAATGCCTTCTAAGCTTGTCTATGCGCACGATGATCACGCGCTCAGTGTGGCCAGCCATAGCAGTAAAGAGTAGCGCCCTCAGAACTCATCTGCGCGCGCCGTAGCTCACTGTGGAGGAGTGGACTCTCGGCCGAATCACAACCAGCGGCACCCCCTGTGCGGCGCAAGATGCTTGATGGAATATGGGCAGAGGTGCGCCAGCTGAGGTGCCCGCTGGAAGGCGACGCGTTACAACCGGAAGGTGGCCCTCGATTTCCACAGGGGAAGAGCCGAATGTTTCCGCCGCACCGGTCAGACTGCGTTGGCATTCCTGTCAGGTCCGTGCCTGTCAGGTCCGTGCTTCCCGCTGCAGCCATCTCGGGGGTCGCCTTGCCACTGGTCGGGCCTTGACGGCACTTCCGGCCTTTCCCTGCGGCGCTGTCGGAGGCTGTGGGCAGCACTGTCCATTCAGGACTGATACCCTCGGGGCGGGATGAGATCGATGACCCTGGGGGGAGGGCGCGGTGCTGCGGATCCATTTTTCGCTGGCCGACCTCGCCCGGCTGCGCTTGGCGTCGCAGCCGGATCCGCTGTGGGAGCTGGTTTTGAGCATGCACGTTCTGCATGAGCCCTCTGAAAGCCCGTGGCTGGGGCCGTGGCGGCAGCAGATGATCCGGCGGCTGCGCGCTGGTGGGGCGTTCCGCCAAGACATGGTGCTGCCGTTGGCCCTCAACCCTCACACCGGATACTTTCCCGACTTTCTCACGCCGCTGGAAAGTGCCGAAGGCTTCGATGCCGGTCTGGATGCCGTGCTTTCCACCCCGAAAGCCCGGCTGGCCATGGAGGTTGAGCAGCTGGCCGGCCGCGCCTCCCGGGCGGCCGGATTGCTCGATGGGATAAGGGAAGGCGTGCCGTGCGAGCTGCGCCGGCTCGAAAGCGCGTTGCGCCGCTACCACGAGCTGGCGCTGGCCCCGATCTGGGGAAGAATCATGATTTCCTTTGGGGCCGAAAGGGCTGAACGAGCGCGGGTCCTGGCCGACGCCGGGCCCGAGGCGATGCTGGCCAGCTTGCAACCCATGTGCCGCTATCGCGACGGGGTGTTGGAGCTTCCACACTTCCGGACCACACGCGATGTGTATCTGGACGGGCGAGGGCTCGTGCTGATCCCGTCCTACTTCAAACAGCAGCACACGTTGATGGCCCTGGCCGACTCCGGCCTCCCACAGGTTCTGGTCTGCCCGCTCGACAACAGAATCCGGATCGAGGCGGAGAGCCGCCGGGAGCCGCTGGTCGCCTTGCTCGGCCGGGTCCGCACCGAGGTGCTGGAGCTGGCCTCATCTCCCATGTCCGTTTCGCAGATCGCCGGTCGGCTGGGCATCACCGCATCGGCGGCGAGCAAGCATCTGCGGGTGCTCAGCGATGCCGGTCTGGTCATCCGCCGCCGCGACCGCAATCGGGTCCATCACACGCTGTCGACGCTGGGCCAGTCACTGCTGACCGGGCGGCTGGGCTGAAGGCAGTCGCCTGTCACCAGCCCAGCCGTGCGGGGTTAACACCAGGACGCTTCGCGACAACGTGCTTTCCGTACCCGAAAAAGATGCTGGCAGAGCAGCGACGTTTACAAATACGTGGCTACTTCGATATGTTTTCGGGCACAACAAAATGGCCGCTCCCCATTTTTACGTCCCTAAGGAATCGCCATGATCCGATCAGGATGGCGCATCAGTCTTTTCACGGCATTGACCGTGGCCATGGCCAGCGTTGGCTTTGTTCCGGCCACCGCTGCCGCCCTTCCCTACCAAGACCCGTCCCTGCCGGTCGCGACCCGGGTCGCCGATCTGCTGCCGCGCATGACCCTCGACGAGAAGCTCGGCCAGATGACCCAGGCCGAACGCGCCGCGGTCAGCAACGCCGACATCACCAACTTCCGGCTCGGGTCGCTGCTGTCCGGCGGTGGCTCGGCGCCTTCACCCAACAACGCCACCTCGTGGGCGAACATGTACGACAACTTCCAGAACGCGGCCCTGGCCACCCCGCTTGGCATCCCGATGGTCTACGGCGTGGACGCGGTACACGGTCACAACAACGTGATCGGCGCGACCATCTTCCCGCACAACATCGGCTTGGGCGCCACCCGCGACCAGGCGCTGGTGCAAAGCATCGGCCGCGCGGTGGCCGAGGAGGTTTCGGGCACCGGGATCGACTGGGACTTCGCGCCCTGCCTGTGCGTGGCGCGCAACGATCGCTGGGGCCGCACCTATGAGTCGTTCGGGGAGAAGCCGGAGCTGCCCACGCAGATGGCTTCGATCATCACGGGCCTGCAGGGCTCCGCGCTCAACGGCCCGGCCTCGGTCATGGCTACCGCCAAGCACTATGTCGGCGACGGCGGCACGACCAACGGCACCGACCAGGGCAACACCCAGCTCACCGAGGCGGAGCTGCGCGCCATCCACCTTCCGCCGTTCCAGGAGGCGGTCCGGCGCAACGTCGGCTCCGTGATGATCTCCTACAGTTCGTGGAACGGCGTGAAGCTGCACGGCCAGCAGTTCCTGATCACGACTGTCCTCAAGGGAGAGCTGGGTTTCTCCGGCTTTGTCGTCTCCGACTGGAACGGCATCGACCAGATCGACGGCGCGGCCGGTTTCACCGCAACCGAGGTGCGCACAGCCGTCAACGCGGGCATCGACATGGTGATGGTGCCCAATGATTGGCGCAACTTCATCTCGCTGCTGCGCACCGAGGTCCAGGCGGGCCGGGTCACCATGGCCCGCATCGACGACGCCAACCGGCGCATCCTGACCAAGAAGTTCGAGCTTGGGCTTTTCGAACGTCCGCTGACCGACCGCACCTACACCTCGACCGTGGGCAACGCGGCCCACCGCAGCCTGGCCCGCCAGGCCGTGCAGAAGTCGCAGGTGCTGCTGAAGAACGCGGGCAACGTGCTGCCGCTGGCCACCGCCAACAACCGCATCTTCGTGGCGGGCAAGAGCGCGGACAACATCGGCAATCAAAGCGGCGGCTGGACCGTCTCGTGGCAGGGCGGCAGCGGCAACGTCACGCCCGGAACCTCGATCCTGCAAGGCATCCGCAACACGGTCGCGGCCTCGACGGTGGTCACCTACAACCAGAGCGGCGCGGGCATCGACAGCAGTTACCGGGCCGCCATCGCGGTGGTCGGCGAGACGCCCTACGCCGAGGGCGCCGGCGACCGGCCCGGGGCGATGGGGCTGGACACCGCGGATCTGAACACCATCAACACTTTGCGGGCCTCCGGGGTGCCCGTCATCGTCGTTCTGGTATCCGGGCGCCCGCTGGACATCGCGTCGCAGCTGCCCAACTGGAACGCGCTGATGGCGGCGTGGCTGCCCGGCACTGAGGGGCAAGGCGTGGCCGATGTGCTGTTCAACGTGGCAGCGCCGACCGGCAAGCTGCCGATGACGTGGATGTCCAGTGCGAGCCAGCAGCCGATCAACGACGGCGACGGCAAGGCCCCGCTTTTCGCCTATGGGTTCGGGCTTTCCTATGGCACGACCCAGCCTCCGCCGAGCGCGTTCAGCCAGATCCAGGCTGAGAGCTACACGACGCAGTCGGGCACGCAGCTGGAGACCACCACCGACACCGGCGGCGGGCAGGACGTCGGGCATATCGCGCCGGGCGACAACCTCGCCTACAACCTTGCCTTCGGCTCCACCTCACCGGCCACCGTGGTGACCCGGATAGCTTCTGGCGCAACGGTTAGCGGCACGATCCAGTACAGGCTGGACAGCACGACAGGCCCGATCATCGCCAGCGTTCCGGTGAGCAGCACGGGCGGCTGGCAGAACTGGATCTCGGCCACCACCACCCTGTCGGGTTCAGCGACCGGCGACCATCTGGTCTACCTCACCTTCACCGGTACCGGTGGCGACTTCGTCAATATCAACTGGCTGCAGTTCCAGGCTGGTTCAGGCATGCCGAACGCCTACAACGTGCGGCAGGCGGAGTCGTTCAGCTCGCAGTCGGGCATCCAGACCGAGACCACCACCGACACCGGTGGCGGGCAGAACATCGGCTGGATCGCGCCCGGCGACTGGGCCGCATACTCCAATGTGGACTTCGGGATCCCGACGGCGCTGTCGGTGCTGACCCGGATCGCTTCTGGCGCAACGGCTACCGGCACGATCCAGTACCGGCTGGACAGCACCACCGGGCCTATCATCGCCAGTGTCGCGGTGAACAACACCGGCGGCTGGCAGGCATGGACCACGGCCACCACCAACCTGTCCGGCTCGGCCACCGGCGTTCACACCGTCTATCTGACCTTCACCGGATCCGGTGGCGATTTCGCCAACATCAACTGGTTCCAGTTCCAGCGCTGAGCACCGATAGCACGATCGTGCGGTTGGCCTTGCGCCGACAGCACGATCGTGCTTATTCTGGTCGCGTGAGCAAAGGTGCGTCGACCCGGCAGGCCGTGCTCGACCAGGCCGTCGAGGTGGCCAGCCGGGTAGGGCTGGCCGGGCTGACCATCGGCTCGCTCGCCAATCAGGTGGAGCTGTCCAAGAGCGGGCTCTTCGCGCACTTCAAGTCCAAGGAGCAGCTGCAGATTCAGGTGCTGCAGCACGCTCGGGAGAGTTTCACCGACCAGGTGGTGCGTCCGGCGGTGGCCGCCCAACGTGGCGAGCCCAGGCTGCGCACGCTTTTCGAGCGCTGGCTGGTCATGGCGCGTGAGTCGGCGCCCGGCTGCCTGTTCGTCTCCGCCGCCACCGAGTTCGACGACCAGCCCGGTTCTGTGCGTGACCAGCTCGTGCGCGACCACAAGGATCTGATGGAGTCGATCGCGCAGATGTTCCGCGCCGCGGTCAGCGAAGGCCAGCTCAGCGAGCAGGCCGATCCCGAGCAGTTCGCCCACGACCTTTATGCCGTCATGCTGGGTTATTTCCATGCCCTGCGCCTCATTCAGGACCCGGCCGCGGAACGGCGGACCCGGCGTGCCTTCGAAAACCTGCTGAGCCAAGCGAAAAGCTGACCCTTTGATCCTCAGGAGTGACCGTCATGGCCTTCGAAAAAAGCACGATCGTTCGTTCTATGAACCTTCTTTTCTGGGTACTGGAAAGAGCCGCCCCAAAACCAGGAGCAGTTCTCGCAGAACGTCTCTGGTGCACGATCCCGGGCAGCGCCAAGCTGGCCGCCGCCGATCCGGGGGAGCGCTTCACGGTGCGCGTCAACGGTGTCCACGTCGTGGCCGAGGCGTGGGGCGACGGCCCCGCGGTCTATCTCATGCACGGCTGGGGCGGCAGCCGCCGTCAGCTCGACCCGTTCGTGGCCCCGCTGGTGGCGGCCGGGCATCGCGTCATCTCCCTTGACGCGCCAAGCCATGGCGAGTCCGGGCCGGGCACGTTCGGCCCGCGGCGCGGCCTGCTCACCGAGTTCAGCGAGGCGCTCGCGGCCACGGTGGCGGTGGCCGGCCCGGCGCACGGCCTGATCGCCCATTCGCTGGGCGGCACCGCAGCGGCCATCGCGATGCTCGACGGCCTGCCGGTCGGGCAGGCGGTGCTCATTTCCGCGATGGGCGATCCGGCGCCCTACACCGTGGAGTTCGCGCGCTGGCTGGGTTTCGGTGAGCGGATCCGGTCGGGTTTCCTGCGCCGGCTGGAGAAACGGGTGGGCCGAGCGTTCGGCGACTTCGACGTCTTGAGCCGGGCGCGTGAGACCGAGGTGACACCGTTGCCGCCGCTGCTGGTCGTGCACGACCGCAAGGATCGCGAGGTGCACTATCGCGATGGCCAGGAGCTGGCGATGGCCTGGCCCAGCGCCGAGCTGCTGTCCACTGTCGGGTTAGGACACCGCCGCATCCTCAGCGACCCCGAGGTGATCACGCGAGCGGTAAATCACGTCGCCGCTATGGCAAGTTCGTCCGGGACTCCGAGATGACCACGCAGGCGGTGAACCGCGTGGCCGTGGTGGGCGAGTTTGCCCCGGGCCTCGGGTGACCACTTTGCGGTGGAACCGCGCGGCGGTGGTGGGTGAGTTTTCCTGGGCCTCGGGTGACCACTCTGCGGTGGAACCGCGCGGCGGTGGTGGGCGAGTTTTCCTGGGCCTCGGGTGACCACTCTGCGGTGGAACCGTGTGCCGTAGTGGCGAGTTTCCCGGGGCCTCGAGGTGACCCAGGCTGCGGTGAACCGCGTGGCCGTGGTGGGCGAGTTTGTGCCGATTTTGACCGTTAAGGTCAATACGCTCAGTGCGTGACCGGCGACCAGATTCTGATCGGGGTTGGGCTGACCCTGGTGCTCGCGGTCGGCTCGCAGATCCTGGCGAGCCGGCTGCGCATACCCGCGCTCATCGTGCTGCTCCCGGCGGGATTCCTGGCCGGGGCGCTGACCGACACCATCCACCCGGATCTGTTGCTGGGCGCGGCATTCCAGCCGCTGGTGTCGCTTGCGGTGGCGGTCATCCTCTACGACGCCGGTCTCACGCTGGAGCTGCGCCGGCTCAAGGGCCACCTTCGCCATGTGGTGATCCGCCTGATCGCCTACGGGATCCCCATCACGCTCGTGTTGGCCGCGGCCGGCGCGGCTGTCCTGTTGGGGATGTCCAAACCGGCCGCGCTGATGCTCGGGACCATCCTTGTGGTGTCCGGGCCTACCGTGGTCGGCCCGCTGCTCAATTTCGTCCGGCCCGCCGAACACCTGCAGCGGATCCTCATCTGGGAGGGCACGCTGATCGACCCGGTGGGCGTCATCCTCGGCACGGTTGTGCTCGGCGGCATCGTGGCCACCCACGACGGGGCGAGCTTCCACGGCCTGGGCCAGTTTCTGCTCAGCCTGGCCGTGGGCGTGATCGGCGGCGCGATCGGCACCGTCGTGCTCTGGTTTCTGCTGCGCAAGCTTGAGCTCAACGAGGTGCTCGGCACCTCGGCCCAGCTGGCGACCGTCATCGGCGTGGCAGCGGCCTGCAATGTGGTGCGCGACGACACCGGGCTGACCGCGGCGATCGTCATCGGGCTGGCCGTGGCCAACCTGCCCCGCTTCGACATCCCGGCACGGCGGCCGTTCTTGGAGACCACGGTGCAGCTGATCCTCGGCGTGCTGTTCATATCGATCTCGGCGACCATCACCCCGGAGTCGTTGCGCCATCTGGTTTTGCCCACTCTTGGCTTGGTGGCCCTGCTGGTGCTCGTCGCCCGGCCGCTGATCGCCTTCTTGGCATCGATCGGTACCGACCTCAGTCGGGGTGAGCGGCTCTTCGTCGGCTGGATGGCGCCGCGCGGGATCGTCGCCGCCGTCACCGCTTCCACGTTCTCGGCCACGCTGGCCGCCGCCGGGATCGGTGGCGCGGAAAAGATCCTGCCGGCCACCTTCCTCGTCATCGTGGCAACCGTGACCATCTACGGCCTGACCGCCGCCCCGATGGCGAAGCGGCTGGGCGTCACCCGCCCGGCCCGTACCCGCCCACTGCTCATCGGCGGCGACCCCTGGGTGCTCGATCTGGGCCGCCTGCTTCAGGCCCGCGGACTGGAAGTGTTGATGTGGGCCGGATCGGACCAGCAGCGCGAGCAGATCGAGGCGGCCGGCCTGGAGCTGGCCCCCGGCGAGGTGGTCGCGGCGGCCACCGGCGAAGGGGTGCAGATCGAGGGCGTGACCGCGGTGCTGCTGCTGACCAACGAGGACGACTTCAACTCGCTGGCCGCGGTCATGATGCACGACGGCGTGGACGGCCCGGTCTACCGCCTGGCGCCGCCGCATCCCCGCCACGGGGTGGTGGCGCCCTACCTCGGAGGCGAAATCCTTTTCGGGCCAGAGCTTTCCGGCGCTGCCATCGCGCAGCGCTACTCCGCCGGCAGCCGGATCTTCACCCGCCAGGCCAGCGGCCCCGCGCCGGCGCTGGTCGGACACGACGTCCTCTTCGTCATCCGCGCCGACGGCCAGCTGATCCCCGTGACTCGTACTGCGGAGCCCGACGCCAGGCCCGGCGACGATCTCATCCTGCTCGGGCCGGCTGGCGCTTAGGCGACCACGGTGGTGCGGCGGCCGCGGCGGAAGGCGCCCGAACCCCAGTGGGCGATGTCCAGCAGGGCACAGAGGCCGACCCAGAACCACTCCCAGCCGTCCAGCGGCCCACCGGTCACCCACAGCAGCACGTACATCAGGGTGGCGAAGGGCAGGAAGAGGAACCCGAGTATTGGCCACAGCCAGCTGCTGAAGGCCGCGTCCATGAGGTTGGGCCGCAGGATCCAGAAGATGATGAGCGCGAGCCGGGGAAACAGGCCCGCAAACAAAATGAACAAGCAGCCCATTATGGTCACCTCTCAACAAATAGGTCACCTCAGGCTAGACAGGGATCACCGGTCGCGCTGGCGTTTGGTCGTATATATGATGTGTATACGATCCAAGGGGGGCCGCATGAAGACAGTCATTGATCTGGATCCGGAACTGACCGATGCCGCCGCGAAAGTGCTAGGCACACACACCAAGAAAGATACCGTGCACGCTGCGCTGAGGGCCGCGATCGCGGAGGCGGAGCGCAAGGAAGAGCGGCGACGCAGGCTGATCAACAGCGCGGGTGGGCCTGACCTGGGTGACGAGAAGGTGATGTCGGGCGCCTGGAAGTGAGCACCCTGTACCTGCTGGACAAGAGCGCGCTGGCACGGGTGGCACAGCACCTTTCCGTACAGGCCGCGCTGGCCGATCTCGACGACACCGGCGTCCTCGCGACAAGCCCGATTGTGGAGCTCGAAATCGGTTACTCCGCAAGAAATCTCGCCGAGTTCGACTCGGTGGACGCCGACCGTCGCGCGCTGTTCCAGGAGCTGCCCCTCACCCGGGTGATCACCGATCGGGCCCGCCAGGTGCAGCGCGAGCTGGTGCGCAACGGCAAGCATCGGGGGCCGGGTGTGCCGGATCTGCTGATCGCCGCCACGGCTGAAGTCCATGGCGCGGTGGTGGTCCACTATGACCGCGACTACGACGTGATCGCCGAGCTCACAGGTCAGCCCACGAGGTGGATCGTGCCCGCGGGTTCGGTGCCTTAGCTCTTCACGCTGCAGAAGATGGCGGTACCCGGGAAGAGGCGGCCGCGAAGGGGGGACCACTGGCCCCAGGTTTGGTCGTGTCCAGGCGGCCACTCGGGTTCGACCAGATCGACGAGGGTGAACCCGGCGGCGATCAGTTCGCGCAGCCGGTCGCCGAGGGTGCGGTGGTGCTCGACGTAGGTGGCCGCTCCGGTCTCGTCGTACTCGACGTAGGGACGCCGATCGAAGTACGAGTGCACGGCCACCAGGCCGTGCTCGGTCGGATCATCGAGGAAGATCCAGCGCATCGGATGGGTGACCGAGAAGACCCAGCGCCCGCCCGGCTTGAGCACGCGGTGCACCTCGCGCATGACGCGCGCCGAGTCCTCGATGAAGGGAACGGCGCCGAAAGCGGTGCAGACGATGTCGAACTGTTCGGTGCCGAACGGAAGGTTCGCGGCATCGGCTTGGACGAGCGTAAGCGGTACCCCGGAAGAGAGATTTTGATCTTTGGCGTGGCGCAACATGCCACCAGACAGATCCAAGGAGATCACTTTAGCGCCCTGTGTCATGAGCCATCTGCCTGCGGCGGCAGCCCCGCAGCCCAGTTCCAGAATGCGCTTACCGCGAACATCGCCGAGCAGGTTGGCATCGGCCTCGCGCAGGCGCTCGGGGCACCAGACGAAGTCGACCTCACCCAGAAAGTCACCGTGTTCTGCCTGGTAGTTGTCGGCGTCAAGGTCCCACCAGGAGCGGGAGGCGCGCAGATTCTCGTGCGAACCGACCTCTCTGCGGGTTGCGCCAGGCTCCCCAGTGATCTCCACCCGCCGAGGATATGGGCGGTTGGAGAGGTGCGTCACCACAGGGGTGGGGTTGCGCCATGTGGTAATAGGCACGGTAAGCTGTTCGAGGCGTTCGTATGTTTAGCGGTTCTCGGCAGGGAGCAGATCCGTCAGTAGGCAAACGGACGCGCGCCCAGGAGTCAATGCGACACCATTCAACCGGAGCAACAGTCCACATGACGAGCAGCATCGAGGCCACCTCGAGCGCCACCAAGGTTACCGTCGACGATCTCGGCTCAGAGGAAGCATTCCTCGCCGCCATCGACGAAACCATCAAGTACTTCAATGACGGCGACATTGTCGAAGGCACCGTCGTCAAGGTCGATCGGGACGAGGTCCTGCTCGACATCGGCTACAAGACCGAGGGGGTTATCCCTTCTCGTGAGTTGTCGATCAAGCATGACGTGGACCCAGCTGAGGTTGTCACAGTCGGTGATCACATCGAGGCCCTGGTTCTCCAGAAGGAGGACAAAGAAGGGCGCCTGATCCTCTCCAAGAAGCGCGCGCAGTACGAGCGCGCTTGGGGCACCATCGAGAAGATCAAGGAAGACGACGGCGTCGTCCGCGGTTCGGTCATCGAGGTCGTCAAGGGTGGTCTCATCCTCGACATCGGTTTGCGGGGCTTCCTGCCGGCCTCCCTGGTGGAGATGCGCCGCGTGCGCGATCTTCAGCCCTACGTGGGCCGCGAGCTTGAGGCGAAGATCATCGAGCTGGACAAGAACCGCAACAACGTGGTTCTGTCCCGCCGGGCCTACCTTGAGCAGACGCAGTCCGAGGTGCGCACCGAGTTCCTGCACAAGCTGCAGAAGGGCCAGGTTCGCAAGGGCGTCGTGTCCTCCATCGTCAACTTCGGTGCGTTCGTGGACCTCGGCGGTGTCGACGGTCTGGTGCACGTCTCGGAGCTGTCCTGGAAGCACATCGATCACCCGTCCGAGGTTGTCGAGGTCGGCACCGAGGTCGAGGTCGAGGTGCTCGACGTCGATCTCGACCGCGAGCGCGTCTCGCTGTCGCTGAAGGCGACCCAGGAAGACCCGTGGCGTCAGTTCGCCCGCACCCACGCGATCACCCAGATCGTGCCGGGCAAGGTCACCAAGCTGGTTCCGTTCGGCGCGTTCGTTCGCGTGGAGGACGGCATCGAGGGCCTGGTGCACATCTCCGAGCTGGCCGAGCGCCACGTGGAGATCCCGGAGCAGGTCGTGCAGGTCGGCTCGGACGTGATGGTCAAGGTCATCGACATCGACCTGGAGCGCCGTCGCATCTCGCTGTCGCTCAAGCAGGCCAACGAGGGCTTCGTCGAGGGTGAAGAGCACTTCGACCCGACCCTCTACGGCATGGCTGCGACTTACGACAACGAGGGCAACTACATCTACCCCGAGGGCTTCGACCCGGAGACCGGCGAGTGGCTCGAGGGTTACGACAAGCAGCGCGAGCTGTGGGAGTCGCAGTACGCGGCTGCCCGCGAGCGCTGGGAGGCGCACACCAAGCAGGTGCAGACCTCGCGCGCGGCCGACGCTGTCGCCGCGGCGGAGGCTCCGGCCACCGGCAACGTGTCCACCTCGACCCCGGCCCCGGCCAAGGCGGCGGAGGAGCCCAGCGGCACCCTCGCCACCGATGAGGCTCTCGCGGCTCTGCGTGAGAAGCTCGCCGGCGGCGGTAACTAGCAGCACAGACAAAAGGGCCGCGGCGCGATGCCGCGGCCCTTTTGCGTTGCTCAGAACATGCCCAGCACGATGGCCGCTCCCTCGGCGGCCTGATATCCACTTAGGACAAGCAGGACAAAGGCTGTCGCAGCGGCCAAGGCGAGAGCGATCTGCGACCCAGCTATACGCCGCGCGGTTCGTTTGAGGTGGCGCGCTTTTGAACGGCGCGGGCGCGTGTTGTCGATGGTCCGTGAGCGGTAAGGAACCGTGCCCGGGGTGCCTGCCCCATGGCGGGGGCCGCGACGCCGGTGGGAGATGACGAGGTTGAGCTGTTCCACGCCGCGAACCATATGGGCTGTTTTAGGCCTTTCGTGCTAGGCGCGCCGACTCCTGCCCCTGCTAAGTTGAAGGCCGTTCGAGTGATCAGATCCCGCCCGGTGGTGATTTCATGCTAGACCGAGTAGTTGCCGCTCTCGCTGAGGTGCTAGTGGCGATCGAAATGGGTTCCGACGACGAGATCGATCCAGACTTCGCCGACGCAATTCAATTCGAAGTGGTCAATAGGTTCGATGCCCTCTCCGACGAGGAACGGCTGCGCCTCACCGAGATCTTCGAGGGGCTCGCCAAGGCTGAGCCCTCAGATGAGCGTCGTGCGGTGCTTTCCGAGCTGCCGCAGGCCTACGGACTGCTGGACGAGGAACATGGCTGAGCCCTATAGCTGGGTCGGGCTGACCGGAGGCATCGGCTCGGGCAAAAGCTCGGTCGCCAAACGCCTTGCCGAGCTCGGCGCGGTCATTCTCGACTCCGACCTGATGGCCCGAGAGGTGGTCGCCGCGGGCACCCCCGGCTTCGATGAGGTCGTGGCCGCCTTCGGCCCTTCCATCGTCGGGGCCAACGGTGAGCTCGATCGCGCGGAGCTGGGGCGGCGCGTCTTCGGCGACCAAGCCGCCCGCCGCCGGCTGGAAGGCATCATCCATCCGCGGGTGCGCGAAGAGCTCGTGGCACGGGCGGCGGCAGTGCCACCGGGAACCTTGGTGGTCAACGATGTGCCGCTGCTCGTCGAGGCGGGGCTCAAAGACCAGTACCAGGCGGTGATCGTGGTCTTCGCCAGCGTGGAGTTGCGGGTCGCCCGCCTGGTGACCGCGCGCGGGATGAGCGAAGCCGAGGCGCGGTCGAGGATCGCGGCCCAGGCCACCGATGAAGAGCGCCATGCCGTCGCCGACTTCGAAATCGTCAACGAGGGCACGCTGGAAGAGCTCTATGCACAGGTCGACGCGATCTGGGAACAGCTGAAGGTCAGCTGACCGACGACGGCAGGCTGGGCAGCTTGACCCCGAGCTCCAGGTCGAGCTGGGCGAAGCCGCCCGTCGCGATGCGGATTTCCAGTCGCCGCAACACTCCTGAGTTGTCCACCCAGTACCGCAGGCGTGCCTGCCCCGGTGCGGTGAGCTGCTGCTCGACCACGCCCGGCAGCTCGAAAACCCCGACCGGAACGCCGTTGAGGACGTCGACGCGCAGCCGCCGCGCCCCGGCTTTGATCCGTTTCGCGTCGTCGAGCTGGTTGGCGCCCATGGAAAGTGCTTCGTAGACAAGCATGTCGAGCTCGGTCAGCTCGGGCGTGCCGCTCAGCTCGCTCCACGCCACCTTCTCCCAGCCGCCCTTGGGGGCTGGCAGAGTGGGGGTGTCCGGCGCTCTCGAGCCGTGCTTGCGGATGGCGACCGCGGTTCGGCTGGCATGGAGCAGGACGTCGTAGGTGGGATCGTCCACGTCCTGTACGGAAAGATAGATCAGGCCCCGTTGCCAATCGAGCCAGCCGCGGGCCTTACGCAAGGCGCCCTTCGCCACCGGAAGGGTGACCGCGACAGATGCCGTGTTGGCCCGGTAGTTGCGCTGGCGCAGCGCGGAAAGCAGCGTCGCCTCCGGGTCGCTCACCTCGCGGGGCGAGATGTCCCGGCCGCCGAGCGCATCGATGACGGTGAAGTCCGGCTTGTCCTCGCGCACAAAGTCGATCGTCGTGGGCATGCCTTCGGCGAGAACGGCTTCCACCCGGCGCATGCGGCCGTTGGCGTCCAGCCAGTAGCCGACCGCCCCGCCATGGGCGTCGAGGTCGGCGGGATCCAGCGGCTTGGCCGGGCTGGCGCTCGGATCGGGGCTCGGATCCGGGCTCGGGCTGGGGCTGGGGGTGCCGGCCAGCTCCGACTCGGGCATCAGCGCCGGTCCCAGCAACACATCGACGTCGGTGCCCTGCGCGCTGTCCTTCCTGATCCACTGATTCTTCAAGGGGCTCAACAGATCTGTCCGGTCCGGCTGATCCCGGGCCACCAGGAACAGGAAGGCCAGCAGATTGTCCAAAGGCGCCTTCTGGTCGCCGGAAAGCGCGATCGGCTTCACCCGCCACCCATCGGCCGGCGGCTGCAGTGGCGGCGGTCCGCTGATCGGCGCTTTCGGGTCACCCGGACGCAGCGCCACCACGCCGGGCTTGGCTTGCACCAGAACGCTGGACCCGGCCGCGTAGGCGGACAGGTAGATCACCGCGCGCTGCCAGTCGACCCAGCCGCTGACCGAGGTCTGCTTGCCGGGTGCGCCGATGGTGCCGGTGATGCCGGTCCTGCCGTCGCTGTAGTTGTGCATCCGCATCGAAGCGAGGCGATTGAGCTCGGCCTTGGTCAACGGCCTTGTGCCGTCGGATTTGGTGGCCGTGCACGCCGCGATGGAAGTCACCAGGGCAGCCGCGAGAACCAGTCTGACTATCCGCACGCAGTTCCAACGCCTGCCCCCACGGTAGGTGACGTTCGCTCGCCCGGCCGTGGTCCTCCGGCCGGGCGAGCGTGACCGCTCAGCACAACAGGCGGGCGTCGGCCCAGTCGGCGTGGTCGTAGTCGACACCGTTGCCGGAATCGCCGGTGACCAGGTGCAGCGTGGTGCGTCCGGTGACATTGAGGTCGATCGTCACCGGGGTGCTGGCCGCGCCCAGAACCGGGCTCGTGTAAAGCGTGACGCCATCGGCGATCACCGAGAGGACCACGCTTGCCTGCGCCGAGCTGACCTCGGCGTCGACTCCGCCGATCGCGGTGAAGCGCTCGCAGGCGCCGCCCAGGCTGATCGTCACGTCCGAGGTGGCGTGGGTGCCGATCGCCCGCACATAGCTGACGCCGCCGATCGTCGCGACCACCCCGTCGCCGGAGGCCTGTTCGCCATTGGATTGATCCCGCTCCGCCGGTCCCCAGCCGTTGCTGGCATTGACCCATCCTGTGTGGGTACCGGTGCCGGCCGCCGTGCACACCAGCGTTGCCGCGCCCCAGTCCCCGTGATCATGGGTGATCCCGTCACGCGAATCGCTCACCCGTAGCTCCAATGTGGAGTATCCGCCGGTGGCCACGGCGAGTTTGGTCGGGCCGTCCGCGGCCCGCTTCACCCCGCTGTAGGCCAGCAGCTTGCCGTCGCCGTAGACCGCGAAACGTACCGAGGCGGCCGCATTGGTCGTCTCGTCGTCGACCCCGACCTGGGCGGTGAAGAGGGGACAGGCCCGGCCCAGATACAGGTGCACCGAGCTTTCCGAGTGGACGCCGATCCCCTTGGCGAAGGTGGTGCCGTTGATGGCCAGCGCCCGGCCGTCACCGGCGGCCTGCTCGCCGTTGGACAGGTTGCGCTCGGCCGGTCCCCAGCCGTTGCTCGAAGCGGCCCAAGCCATATCGCTGACCTGATAGGTGCCCGCGGCCGGGGCGGCAGCCAGGCTTCCGGCCCGGGTCACCCGCAGCATCACCGCGCCGTGTGCGGGCACGCTGGCCGAGATCGCCCCGGTGCTGGTGGAGTTGGTGAAGGTCCACAGATTACGGAGCGAGTAGGAACTCGACCCGGCCAGACCCAGCTCGCCGGCGCTGGTGTTCACGGTGGCGGCCGCCGCGCTCCGGTTGAACAGCACCGTGGCCACGCTCCCGTCGGACATCGGCTTGGCCCACACCTCGGTGTCACCGAAGTCGCGCACCTTGCGCCCCTGGGTGCCGCTGAAGTTCTGGTTGACCGCGACCACCTCCGCGTTGCGGATGATGTTCAGCGTCGTGGCCGTCATCGAGCGCAGATCGTTGCCCAGCAGCAGCGGCGAATTCAGCAGCGCCCACAGGCTGAAATGGGCGGTGTACTCGGTGGCGGTCATGCCACCGTTGCCGACCTCAAGCATGTCCGGATCGTTGAAGCCGTTGCCGCGCGCGAACGTTTCCAGCCCGTTCTGCTGATCCAGCAAAGAGGTCATGCTGCCCCACGAATCGGAGATGTCCCCGGTGGTGCGCCACAGGCTCCCGCCCGCAAGCGGGCCGAAGATCCACGGCTCGGCGAGCCCCCAGTTGCAGATGCTGTAAACGATCGGCCGTCCCGCCGCTTTGAGCGCGTCGCCCATCGCCTTGTACCGCGCGAAGTCGTTGCGGCCCAAGTTGTTGCAGTTGTCGTACTTGAGGTAATCGACCTGCCAGCCGGCGAACGTCTGCGCATCGATCACCTCGTGGTCGAGGCTGCCCGGCAGCCCCTGACAGGTGGCCGTTCCGGCCGACTCGTAGATGCCGAGCTTCAGGCCGCGAGCGTGTACGTAGTCGGCCAGCGCCCTGATGCCCGAGGGAAAGCGCGTGGCGTGTGGCTGCAGCCGGCCCTGCGCGTCGCGCGTGGAGGCCATCCAGCAGTCGTCGATGTTCACATAGAAATAGCCCAGATCGTCGAGATTGTTGGCCACGATCGCGTCGGCCGTCTGCTTGATCAGGTTCTCATCGATGTTGCACCCGAAGCGGTTCCAGCTGTTCCACCCCATCGGCGGCGCGGCGATCGGCACCACCGGTGTGGCGGCGGTGGCCGGGCTCGGCAGCGCCGCGGAGGCGACCAGCGATGCGGCGGCTACCGTGAGCGCGGCAACCAGCGCGGCAAGAGGCTTAGGCACGATCAGCTCCAATCGGTAAGGAATATTTAAATTTACCGATTGAAAACCTTTTCGAACACCGTTCCTCACAATCCAACGTTCGCGAGCGTCGCGGGCGGGGGTTGATCGTCGCGAATTCCGGGAGATAGTGCGATCAACTCCAGGCGTAGCAACGATTTCCGTGAAAAACGCGACGACCTTGAAACGCGGCGGGGCGGTGTGTTTGCGGCGCGCCTTTGCTCTGCACCCATTGGCGCACATTGATCATGGGGTAGCGCCTATGGCGGCCTGCGCTTCCGGCGCACCTCGTTTCGCGCGGGCGACAGCGGCGCGACTGCAGGAATGTGCGGTGGCGCGGCGTCAGGGAGTGTGGGTGGCGCGGCTTCAGCGAGTGTGCGGCGGCGCGGCTTCAGGGAATGTGCGGTGGCGCGGTGTCAGGCAGAGTGGGTGGCGCGGCTTGAGCGAGTGTGCGGCGGCGCGGCTTTCAGGGAATGTGCGGTGGCGCGGTGTCAGGCAGTGTGGGTGGCGCAGCTTCAGGGAATGTGCGGTGGCGCGGTGTCAGCGAGTGTGGGTGGCGCAGCTTCAGGGGATGTGCGGTGGCGCGGTGTCAGGGAGTGTGGGTGGCGCGGTTTCAGGGAGTGTGCGGTGGCGTGGCTTTAGGAATGTGCGGGAGGGCGCGGTTTGAGGGGTGTGTGGGAGGGCGCGGCTTCGGGAATTTGCGCGAAGGCCTGGCTTCTGAGGTTTGGGGCGATCGCCAGGTGTCAGGGCGTTTGGGTGTTTAAGACCGCCCGCGACAGGCTCCAGCGCGATGGTATGGGTTCGCACTCGGTGCGCTCACCGATCCTGCGGTGGGGCGGATCGGGGCAGCTACCGGTGCGCCAGTCGCGGGCCGGCCGGTGTGGAGGTCCGGCCGCGACCGGTTTACCATCGCGGGGCGGCCGCCGCGAGCGGCCTACTCCACGACGGTAGCGTGGTGACCATATTCACACAATCACTACATCGGAGTTGGTCACTTACTTAGCGTGATCTGAGCTGCTGAAAGAGGCGCAATCGGGCAGTTGTCACACCTGCGAGTTAGGTTCTTTCTATGGTGTTGGACATTCCCCGTCTCGACGGCCGCTTCAAGGTGGTCAGTGATTTCGTCCCGGCCGGCGATCAGCCCGCGGCCATCGAAGATCTTACGCGGCGGGTGCGCCGGGGAGACCGGCATACGGTGCTGCTTGGGGCGACCGGCACGGGTAAGTCGGCCACCACGGCCTGGCTGATCGAGCAGCTGCAGCGCCCGGCTCTGGTGATGGCGCCCAACAAGACCCTTTGCGCCCAGCTGGCCAAGGAGTTCCGCGAGTTGTTGCCCAACAACGCGGTGGAATATTTCGTCAGCTACTACGACTATTACCAGCCCGAGGCATACATCCCGCAGACCGACACCTACATCGAGAAGGACTCTTCGATCAACGAGGAGGTGGAGCGGCTGCGCCACTCGGCGACGATGTCCCTGTTGACGCGGCGCGACGTGGTCGTGGTGGCCACCGTGAGCGCGATCTACGGTCTGGGCACGCCCGAGGAATATCTTTCGCGCACGGCGCGGGTGAAGGTCGGCGAGGAGATCGAGCGCGACAAGCTGTTGCGCCGCCTGGTCGACATCCAATACGCGCGCAACGATCTGGCGTTCAGCCGGGGCACGTTCCGGGTTCGGGGCGACACGCTGGAGATCATCCCGGCCTATGAGGAGCTGGCGATCCGCATCGAGTTCTTCGGCGATGAGATCGACAAGCTGTCCTACCTGCACCCGCTGACCGGTGACGTGGTGCGCGAGGTCGACCAGCTGCTGATCTTCCCGGCCACCCACTACACCGCTGGCCCCGAGCGCATGCAGCGCGCGCTGCGCGACATCGAGGCCGAGCTCGAGGCGCGCCTCGCCGAGCTGGAGCAGCAGAACAAACTGCTTGAGGCGCAACGGCTTCGCATGCGCACCAGCTACGACGTGGAGATGATGCGGCAGGTCGGGTTCTGCTCGGGCATCGAGAACTATTCGCGTCACATCGATGGGCGCGAGGCGGGCAGCCCACCGCATTGTCTGATCGACTACTTCCCCGACGACTTCATCACCGTCATCGACGAGTCGCACGTGACGATCCCGCAGATCGGCGGCATGTACGAGGGCGACGCTTCGCGCAAACGCATTCTGGTCGACCACGGCTTCCGCCTGCCGAGCGCGCAAGACAACCGGCCGCTGCGTTTCGACGAGTTCCTCGAGCGCGTGGGGCAGATGGTGTTCCTGTCGGCGACGCCGGGGCCGTGGGAGATGGGGCAGGCTCAGGGCGAGTTCGTCGAGCAGGTGATCCGCCCGACCGGCCTGGTCGACCCGCAGGTCGTGCTCAAGCCCACCAAGGGCCAGATCGACGACCTCATGCACGAGATCCGGCTGCGCACCGACAAGAACGAGCGGGTTCTGGTGACCACCCTGACCAAGAAGATGGCCGAGGACCTGACCGACTATCTGTTGGAGCACGGCATCCGGGTCCGCTACCTGCATTCGGAGGTGGACACGCTGCGGCGGGTCGAGTTGCTCAAGGAGCTGCGCATCGGCGACTACGACGTGCTCGTCGGCATCAACCTGCTCCGGGAAGGTCTCGACCTGCCGGAGGTCTCGCTGGTCTCCATTTTGGACGCCGACAAGGAGGGCTTCCTGCGTTCGGGGCGCTCGCTGATCCAGACCATCGGCCGCGCCGCCCGTAACGTCTCCGGCGAGGTCCACATGTATGCCGACAAGATGACGCCGTCGATGGCCGAGGCGATCGACGAGACCAACCGGCGGCGGGAAAAACAGGTGGCCCACAACCTGGCCAACGGCGTTGACCCGCAACCGCTTCGCAAAAAGATTCACGACATCCTCGACGACATCTACCGCGAGGCCGAGGACACCGAGGGCGCGCTGGCCGGGCACGGCCCGGGCGGGTCGATCATCGGTGGGTCCGGCCGGCAGATGAGCCGGGGCAAGGCACCCACGCCGGGCACCCGTTCGCGCGACCGGGGCCGCATCGAAGCCAGCAGCGAAGGCATGGCCCGCAAGGAACTCGTCGGGCTGGTCGGCGAGCTGAACGATCAGATGCTAGCCGCGGCCGCCGAGCTGCAGTTCGAGCTGGCGGCTCGCATCCGTGACGAAATCAAGGAGCTCAAGCGCGAGCTACGCCAGATGAGCGAAGCGTCCTAAGCCCAGCCAGCGAGCCCAAGGCCAAGTGCGGTGGGCCAAGGCCAAGTGCGGTGAGGCAGAGGTCAAGCGCGGCGAGGCAGAGGTCAAGCGCGGTGAGGCAGAGGTCAAGCGCGGCGAGCGCGAGGCCGGGCGGGGTGAGGCAGCGGCCAAGCCAGGGTGCGGTGAGGCGAAGCTGCCCGGCGTCGGGGGAGACAACGCCGAGCAGCTTGGTCTTGAGGGTCGACAGTTACTTGCCGGGAAGGTCTTCCGGATAGGTCGTGCGCCCGGAAACCACGTCACGGATTTTGTCGACGATGCCGAGGGCCGGGTCGGTGATTTTGTTCCACGGGGGCGACATCGGCGAGTCGGGATGGGGTCGGGTCGGGGCTGCCTCCTGGGCCACCTCTATCCGGTTGCCCAAGCGGATAAGCTCTGCCTCGCTGGCCAGGTCCCGCAGCAGGGGGAAGATATCGGCCGCGCAGGCTTCGCGATGGTGGTGCAGGTCGGTGTCGATGGCCGAGGCCAGCTCGGTGAAGGCGGTGCTGTCCCGGGGCAGGGTTTCAAGCAGGGCAAGCTGTTTGAGGATCTGGGTGTCCCGCTCGATTTCGCGTTCGCTGAGCTGCTGGCCGTCTGGCAGTAAGGCCTTGACCGTCGGATAGAGGTACTGCTCCTCGGAAGACAGGTGCCGTGACACCGCGGCGGTGACCACGTCCGCCAGCTCCTGCGTCGGCTCGGACGAGCGGGCCAGCTCGGCGGCCAGCTCGGTCAGCTGCTGGTGCTCGTCAGCGAGGACGGCGATGATGCTGCGGCCGCCGGGGCGATAGTTCAATTCGTCGTTCTCGCCGGGGAGCGGCGGCAGCGGGGGCAGGCTGGGGATCATAGGCTCCAGGTACCCGTGACCGTCGCGGCCGAAACAGCCCAAGTCGAAGCTCATCAGCCGCCCTTAGGGCGGTAGCCCTTGCCCTGCAAGCGATCCATGGCTCCGGCCAGGTGCCCGCCGAGCTTGACGAGATCCTCCTGAGTGGTCATTTCCATCAGCCGCGGGTAGATCTCGGTCGCGGCGCACTTGGCATGGTGGGTCACATGCGACCTGAGCTGGTTGGCAAGCTCGCGGAAACGCACGGTGTGCGACGGTGTGGCGCGCAGTTCGCTTATCTGGCTGAGGATTTGGTGGTGTCGGCTGAGTTCCTGCTCAGCAAGCTGTTCGCCGTCGGGCAGCAGTTTGCGAACGGTCGGGTAGAGGTAGCGCTGTTCGGCGAAAAGGTGGCGGCTCACGATCGAGGCCACGGTCTCGGCCAGATCATCGAGCGGTCCTGAGCTTTCGGCCAGCTCGGTGGTGAGCTTGGCCAGCTGCAGATGCTCGTCGGACAACACGGCGACGACACTCGGCTGGGTAGTCATTGCGGGTCCTCCATTCCGGACCAGCTTTACCCAATCGAGATAATTGGTAACCCTCGTTAGGCGAGCGTCTCGGTGTCGGCCGCGATGACCACCCGCGGCTGGGTAAGGAGGAAAAACGCGGCAGCGCCGAGCAGGGCGAGGCTGGCGCAGATGGGCCACAGCAGCCCGGGGGCGTGCTGGTAGACGTACCCGCCCAGGGGTGGGGCTATGACCATGCCTCCGATCGACGCCGACGAGTAGAGGCTCTGGTAGCGCCCCTGCATGCCGTCGGGGGCGCGGTCGGCGGCATAGGCGGCCGAGGTCGGCTTGTAGAGCATCTCGCCGAGGGTGATGAGCCCTATACACAGCGCCGCGCCTGCGTAGGTGGGCGAGAACACCAGGGCGACAAAGCCCAAGCCGATGAAGAGGTACCCGATCGGGATGATTTTGAGCGCCGGGCGGTTGGCGAGCTTCACCGCCAACGGCGTCTCGGCGATGACGATCAGGACGCTGCTCAGGGAGATCAGAGCGCTATAACCAATCAGACGGGTACCGGTGTCGGTGAGCATGAGCGGGAGGGCTGTGAAGATTTGGCGATAGGCGGCGTCGACCAGAAGCACAGCCAGCAGCAGCATCCAGATGGTCCGGTCCGCCGCGACCGCGCGCCAAAGGCTGCTGCCGCCCGGGTTCAGGGTGGACGGGGCCGCCGGGCGGGGGACGAAACGCCAGATGACGAAGGCCATCGCCAGACCGGCCACGGATTCCATAAGGAACACGATCCGGAAGTCATAGCTCGCGGCCAGGGCGCCCAGCGGCGGGCCGAGCACGACTCCCGCGTTCATCGCGGCGCGGGACAGGGCCACGCCGGTGCGCCGCTGCGCGGGCGGGATCGACCCGGCCACGAGTGCCATGCCGAGTGGAAAGCCCATCGCGCCAACGAATCCGCTTGTCGCGGTGACGAAACCGAGCGCGCCCACCGGGACCAGCGGCACCAGGACGGCCCCGATCGCGGAGCCGATGTTGGACACGATGATGGTGCGCCTGATGCCGAACCGGTCGCCCACCCAGCCGCCGCTGAGGCTGCCGGCGATGATGCCCACGCCGTTGGCGCCCACGATGAATCCGGCCATCGCCGGCTCGAGCCCTCTTTCCTGGACCAGGTAGACGGCCATGTACAGCCAAGCCAGTGAGCCGGTTGATTTGATCAACCGGCCCAGCGTGAAGAAACGCATCCACACCGGCAGCTCGCGAAGACTCTTCCAAATCATGTAGCTGCCCCCCGACGGTGGTAAGTTTCTAAAGGGAACTTATGGGAGGGCCATGCCACACGCAAGCTGGATTCCCGAAGCGCACTGCGCGGTCGCGCAGGCTCTCGCCGTGCTCAGAGACTCCTGGGATCTGCTGATCATCAGAGAGCTGGCCCGGGGACATCTGCGCTTCGACCAGCTGGCCGGCGAGCTGAACATCTCGCGCAAGGTGCTGACCGAGCGGTTGCGCCGGCTCGAAGAGCACGGCCTGCTGCACCGTCGCGCCTATCAGCAGGCACCGGTCCGCTATGAGTACAGGCTGAGCCCGGCCGGGTCGGCCCTGGTTCCCGTGCTGGTGGGGCTGCAGGATTGGGGTGACCGCTGGGTGCTCGGCGACGGCGAGGCCACCGGGCTGGCCACCCCCGATGCCGAGGCGCGCCTGCACGACCTGGTCGGGCAAACCGTTCCCGAAATCGAGCTGCCCGCGACGACCGGAGGGTTGCTGGACGTTGTTGATCCGGGCCGCTCGACCATCCTCTTTGGATATCCGATGACGGTCACGACCGCGGCGCCGGAAGGATGGTCGCGGATTCCGGGCGCGGCCGGGTGCACCTTGGAAAATCGGCTCTTTCGCGACCGGTACCCAGAAATCAAGGAAAGGAACTTGGCCCTTAGAGGGGTGAGCACCCAGCGGCCAGATGAGCAGCGGGCTTTCGCCTACGCCGAGGGGGTCGAGTTTCCGCTCCTGTCCGACATCGAGCTGCTGCTGACCGCGGCTCTGCGGCTGCCCACCTTCCGTGCCGCGGAGATGCCTCGTCTGCGCCGCTTCATCCTCATCGTCGGCGCGGATCGGACTGTGCGGTCAGCACTTTTCCCCATCACCGACATTCCCGCCGCCATCGACTGGGCCCTCGCTCAAGCCTAGGAGCGTCCTGTCCGGCTCGACGGCCACATGACCCTATGCATGATGCTCCTAGCCGCCGAAGTAGAGCGGGAACCAGCCGCTACCGTCCGGATAGAACAGTTGGGTGAGCCCGTTGAACCAACCGAAGCGCCCGTAGGTGCCGTTGCTCGGGGCGTTGTGCTGGACGCCGTAAGATGCCGGCCCGTAATCGGTTGCCAGGATCCTGCTGCCGCCGAAGTATCCGACCACGCCGTCGGTTGCCGTAGCTGTCTGGATGTAGGCGTTGCTGCCCTCGGGAAGCCAACCACTGACGTAGCTGAGGTTGCCGTTGATGAGGCTTCGCATCGCGGCGCGGCCGTAGAGCCCGTAGGGCGTCGATGACTCCTGCAGGTAAGCCTCAAGCGGACCGTAGGGTGTGGCCAAGGGCCTGCTGGGCACGCCGGAGTCCGCTTGGGCCGCGGCTGGCACATACGACGCGGCGCACGCCGCCAACAACACAATCATCACCCGAGCTAACATGTCACGCATGTCGACCTCCCTGGACTGATCGTCAGTGGTCGATATAGTAGCTCGCCTATCTCTGGCTTTCCAGCCCGGTTCTTAGAGCCCGTTGGAGTGCGAGGTGATCCAAGCGCCGATGCGCCGCAACAGCTCGGGCGGGGCCGCATTTTCGGCGTGGCCGAAGCCCTTCTCGACCCACAGCTCCTTGGGCTCCTTGGCCGCGTCGTAGAGCTGATGGGCGTGCTCCAGCGGGAAGTAGGCGTCGGCGTCGCCGTGCACGACCAAGAGCGGCGCGGGCGAGATCAGTGGTGCGACCGCGTGCGGCGGCTCCGGCAAGGGATCCCAGCCGCCTTTTGCTATCCGGGTACCGAGCGCGACCCGCCCGACGAGCCTCCCCAACCGCTTCTCGACCACCCAGTGCACCCGCCGCATCGGGGTCGTGCCGCGGTAGTACCAGCGGCCCGGCCCGCTGACCGAAACCACCGCGGCCACGCCGCGCCGCAAGGCCGCGTGCCGGACGGCCACCGAGGCGCCCATGGAGAAGCCGACTGTGACCACCCTCGCGTAGCCCAGCTTGCGCGCCCAGGCCACGGCCGCTTCAAGATCCAGGATTTCGCGATCACCGACTGTCGAACGCCCCGCTGAGGAGCCATGCCCGCGGAAGTCGAAACTGACCACTCCGCCGAAGTCGGTGAGGATCGACGCGGCCCGCCTTACCGCCGGGCGCCGCCATGAGCCGGTGAAGCCGTGTGCCACCACGATCGCCAGGTCGCCAGCCGATTGATCGTGGTGGGCCGAGATCAGTACCCATCGGAGGTCTTAAGCAAGGACATCGATGAAGTGCTCTACCACCGGGGGCGCGGCGAAATATGGACCGATCAGCCCGCGCCACACGTTGAAGCGCTCGGTGTTGCGGAAGTTCTCGATGTGGGCATCAATCGAGTCCCATTCCACAAGAAGGACGAAGCTTGACGGAGACTCGACGCCTCTGGTCATCCGCACGCTTCGGCAGCCCGGGGTGGTGGCCAACGCCTCGTGACCTTTGCCATAGGCCACGGCGAAGGCCTCCTCCTGCCCGGGTAACACATCTATGAGAGCTACCTCCAGAACCATGCCGGGGATCATTTCACGACCCGGCACGCCGCCACTGGGGAGGATGGTGAACAATACTGGTGTAACGGGAGGGGAGTATTCCCTCGCGGCGGTGTCGTCAGCACGGTTTCACTCCAGCTAGCTGGGGTGTTCCCGGCACCGTCGGTCGTCGGGGAGGCTGCGCGAGAGCGCAGGCAGCGGCGGGAGAGACCTCCGGGGCCATTTGATGCTGCCTACCGGAGGTTACCGTGCACGTGTCCACGCTGGTGTGGGGAGTCACTCTCGGCGGTCTGATCGCCGTCCTGCTCATCGATCTGCTGATCATCGGTCGCAGACCCCACGAACCCTCGTTCCGCGAAGCGACCAGCTGGGTCGTCTTTTATGTGCTGCTCGCGGCAGCCTTCGGCACCTGGATCTGGATGAGCTACGGCCACCAGTACGGGCAGGAGTTCTTCGCGGGCTGGCTGACCGAGTACAGCCTGTCCATCGACAACCTTTTCGTGTTCGTGATCATCATGAGCCGGTTCAAGGTGCCGCGGATCTATCAGCAGAAGGTGCTGCTGATCGGCATCGTGCTGGCGCTGGTGATGCGCGGCATCTTCATCGCCGCGGGCGCCGCCCTGGTGACCCGCTTCGTCTGGGTTTTCTACCTGTTCGGCCTGTTCCTGATCTACACGGCGTGGACGTTCACGCGGCAGGGCGAAGCCGACGACTCGGACTTCAAGGAGAACCTGCTCATCCGCTGGTCACGCCGGGTGCTGCCGATCAGCAAGGACTACGACGGGGCGAGGCTGACCACCCACACCTCGGCCGGCAAATGGATCTTCACGCCGATGCTGATCGTGATGATCGCCATAGGCACCACCGACCTGATCTTCGCGCTCGACTCGATCCCGGCCATCTTCGGGCTCACCACCGAGCCGTACCTGGTCTTCACCGCCAACGTGTTCGCGCTGATGGGTCTGCGGCAGCTCTACTTCCTGCTGGGCGGGCTGCTCGATCGGCTGGTCTACCTCAACCTCGGTCTGGCGGCGGTGCTCGGCTTCATCGGGGTGAAGCTCATCCTCACCGCTCTCGCCGAGAACAACGTGCCGTTCATCAACGGCGGCGAGCCGATTCCGGGCGTGCCACACATCAGCATCCAGGTCTCGCTCGCCGTGATCATCGGCATTCTGGGCATAGCGACCATCGCCAGCCTGATCAAGTCTTCGCGCGATGCGAAGAAGGCCAAGGCGTCAGTCGACGCGGTGGATGCCGACTAGGGTTTCCCGCCGCTCCTGCGGCATCGGCTCCTCGACCACGAATCCCTTGTCGCCACAGGCGTGCAGGATCTGATCGGGGCCGGTGACGAAACCGACGTGGGTGACCTTCTGCGGCTTCGCCGAGAAGAAGTAGAGGTCGCCCACGCGTTCTTCTCCGGCCGCCACGGGCGTGGTGGCTCGGGCCTGGTCGTCGGCGTCGCGCGGCATGGTGCGACCCACCCTGCGAAACGCCAGATGCACCAGTCCTGAGCAGTCGATGCCGTGCGAGGTCAAGCCGCCCCAGACATATCGGGTCCCGATCCAGCCGCGCGCCACCTCCAGCACATCGTCGAACCGGAGCTGCTCCACCGGCAGCCAGCCCGGATAGCCGCGCGGATCGAGCTTGGCGGCGGGCTGCGCGGTCGCCACCACCCGGGCCCAGCCGTCGCTGATCTCCTCGATCAGCACCGGCTCGCCCTGCAACAGCTGCGTGAGCACACCGTCGTAGTAACGCCCGACATCGTCCAAACCGGACGCCCACGCCTGCGGATCGCTTTGTGCCGCAAGGGCTGCCGCGTCGATGCTGGGCCGCGGTGCGTCGGGCCGGCGCCAGAGCGTGGCAACGGGGGCGCTGACGGTCGCCGTGATCATAGGTCGATCCCCAATCCAGGAGTGTCGGGCAGCACCACCGTGCCATTGATGTATCTGAGTCCACCTTGGAGCGGCGACTCGCTGAGCCACCAGGCCGCGTCGAGATCGCTCACCACACTGGTCGGGTAGGCCGCGACCAGGCTGGCCGCCGCACCGAGCCCGACCGGCCCTTCCATCATGGACCCGACACACGTACCCAGCCCGTGTGATTCGGCCAGGACCAAAAGAGTCCTTGCCACGCCCAACCCGCCGCACTTGGCGAGCTTCACGTTGACGAGGTCGGCTGCGCGCCGGCGGATCACCTCGACCAGGTCACGAAGCCCGAAAACGGACTCGTCCGCCATAATCGGAATGTCGACGCGCTGCGACACGTGCGCGAGCCCGTCGAGGTCTTTGGCGGCCACCGGCTGCTCAACGAACTCGACCGGCAGACCCTCCTCGGAAATGCCGTTGATGATGCGGATAGCCTCGCGCGGAGTCCAGCCCTGATTGGCGTCCAGGCGCACCTTGGCTGCGCCGCCCACCGCGTCGCAGACCGCCCGGATCCGGGCCAGGTCACCCTCGGCGTCGGTGCCCACCTTCACCTTGAGGACCCGAAACCCTTCCGCCACACGCTCTTTCGCCGCCGCCCCCAGCGCCTCCGCCGCCCCGGCCGCCAACGTCACATCCGTCGCCACCACCACGCCACGCCCCGGCCCCGCGCCAGCGCCGTCGCCATCAGCCGCGCTGTTTGCCGCCGCGCTGGAGGTGGCGGCGGTGATGGCGGGGGCGCCGAGGAGGCGGGGGAGGGGGATGCCCAGGCGGCGGGCGGCCAGGTCGTGCAGGGCCACGTCCACGGCCGCCTTGGCGGCTTCGTTGCCCACCACGGCTTTCGCGACTATCGCGCAGTTGGCGTTGAGGTCGTCCGGGTCTCGGCCGATCAGCCGCGGGCCGATCATCTCCTCCACGGCGGCCTGGGAGCCGGCCATGTTGGCGCCGGTGACCGCCCAGACCTGGGGCGCTTCCCCGAAGCCGGACCGGCCGTCGCTATCGATCACCTCGACCAGCAGGGAGTCGACCGAGGTGGCCCGGCGCAGCGAGGTCACGAAGGGGGTGTGCAGGGGAGCGGAGAACCGGTGAGTCCGGATGGCAGCGATGGGCACCGCGCTAGATTAACTCCTTGCGCAGCCGCCAACTGGCCTGTGCCAGCTGCCCGAGCATCGCGCAGGCCTGTGGATCGGGCAGGTCGCCGGTGGTGCACACGGAGAGGACGTAAGGGGCGGCGTCGGGCGGATAGATGACCGCGATGCTGTGCCGCACGCCGGTGACCCAGCCGTTCTTGCTCGCCATGCGGGTGCCCGGGGGCAACCCCTGCGCGAAGTCGTCGAGGTATTCCTGTGCGCACAGGATGCCGAGCATTTCGGCTGTCCGCTCGGGATCGGCGAGGTCTCCCATCGCCAGACGGCTCATCAGCGCGGCCAGGTCGGCCGCGGTGACCTCATTGGTGACGCCGAGCTCGCGTGCCGCATAGTCCTCTATGCCGCGATCGGTGTGGGAATGCACGGCTCCGGCGTCGCGCCAGACCCGGTTCACCCGGTCGTAGTCGAGCTGGCCCAGCAACAGGTTCGTCGCCAGGTTCGACGACCGCACGATCATCCGGCGGGCGAGCCAGCGCAACGGCACGTTCGTGCCCAGCCGTTGCCACACCTCGGGATCGCCGTCCTCCTCGCTGTCGTTGGGGAACGCCTCCGCGCCCGCGGCCGCCGAGCGATGGTTGTTGTGCACCAGCACCTGCTGGTCAAGATCGGCGAACGCGCGATAGGCGGCCACCATCACGCCGACCTTCATCGTGCTTGCGGCGTAATGGGGCACATCTTCCGCGCGGGTGTAGTGAGCCGGGCCGCCGAGCGGGCCGAACCAGACAGAAGCGGTGCCGGGGAACGAATCCAGCTCTTCAATCACGGCGCTGACGGTACCGCACCCAGCCGGTCGCGAGGAGCACCTGCGCCAGCACATAGGTGAGCATGACCCAGATAGCCGGCCCCGGCAGCTGCGCCGCATCCGCGATCTCGACCGCGAGCAGGAGGTCCGAGAGCATGAAGAGCGCGCCGCCCAGACCGACCCGCCATCCGAAGCTCGCGGACAGGATGGCCGTGCTCGCCAGCGCCAGCCCGTAGAAACTCATCGGGATGGCAAGCGCGCCAAGCCCGCTCCACAGCCAGGCCAGCCCGCCCACCAGGACGGCGCCATAACCCAGTACCGCCAACGGTTTCGGCCGGGCGCCGTGGCGCCAGAACGTCGTGATGTAGCAGAGGTGCGCGCCGAGGAAGAGCGCCATGCCCAGCATGAACCAAAGCTCGCCGTCGGGCAGCAGCGCGATGTCGCCGGCCGCGCAGAACAGCAGCGCCGCGATGATCCCCTTCTCGGCCGGAGCCTTGCGCCACACCCAGAACGCGAGCAGTGGCAACAGCAACGGCTTGGTCACCCACACGAGCCACGTGGTGTCGGTCGCACCCGCTACCAGGTTCAGCACGCAGAGCACGGCATAGAGGGGAAGGATCATCGGCGCAGCCTACACACCCGCAGGTCAGCCGCATAGCCCGCACGTGGACACCGGATCAGCCCGCTGCCGTGGGCAAGGTGCGCCGTCCCCGATCACGCGCGAACCGAAGCGTGATCGGGGACGGGCGGCGGATCAGTAGATGCTGTCGAGCATCAGCCAGTCGCCGGGGCCCGGGTACTGCGAACGGTTCGCGGTGTGCCCGGCCCGCAGGCAGCTGGTCTCGAACAGGTTGTGGTCAAGACCGAGCGCGTGCCCCAGCTCGTGGCAGGTGGTTTCGCGATGCCATTTGGCGTCGTTGGTGGGAATGTAGCCGGTGCCTTGATGGTCGTTGAGGTCGACCACGGCCGCGGTGATGGATAGCCCGCTGAAGGTGTAGTAGGTGCCGCCCACCCAGCCCGTGGCGCCGAAGTCGCCGTCGTAGACGTCGACGCAATGAGCGCTGCTCGGGCATGAATAGCTGAAACGGTATCCGGAGTCGATGGCGGTGGACTCGTTCCACTTGACCACTGATTCGTAGACAGGCCAAAGGGAACCGGTGTGGTCGAGGAAGTAGACCGCGGGGTGGCTGCCGATCCAGTGATATCTGTTGATGCCGCACAACCGGGCGAGGGCGTATGCGCCCTGGATGCTGCAATCGACTTCGGCGGGGGAGACCTTCGCGCTCGCCGGGTCGATCAGACCGGCGACGCCGGCCGCTTTGAGTTTGCGGTAAAGGCCGGCTGTGCCGACGCCTTGCGCCGGGGTCCAGATGGACACGGTGGTGGTGCCGTCCGGGTTGTTGACGACGGCGCGTACTTCTTCGTAGGACATGGACGGCGGGGGTGCGGCCGCCGCAGGCCCGGCGGTGGCGACCAGAGCGAGAACGGTGGCAACGGCCACAGTCAAATAGGGGTGCCTCATTCCGCTGATGCTCAGCGGCGAATCTATTTGTTTTCTATACCGCAGCTATGCCGTGCCCGGCGCATGCGCCGGGGTGGGGGAGCACGGACCTTCGTCGCCGCCCGGGAGGATGCGGCGGGCGACCACGACGGACCGGCGTATATAAGGGTTTTGAAGCTTTTACTGGCTGGCGTGCTTGCGGCGGGCGGTATCCCGGGCGCGCTGGGTCTGGTCGAGCACCACCTTGCGAATGCGCACCGCCGCCGGGGTGACCTCGACGCACTCGTCCTCGCGGCAGAACTCGAGGGCCTGTTCCAGGGAGAGCTTGCGCGGCGGGATCAGCTTCTCGGTCTCCTCGGAGGTGGAGGCTCGCATGTTGGTGAGCTTCTTCTCCTTGGTGATGTTGACGTCCATGTCGTCCCAGCGGGAGTTCTCGCCGACGAGCATGCCTTCGTAGACCTCGGAACCGGGCTCGATGAACAGGGAGCCGCGCTCCTGGATGTTCATCATGGCGAACGGGGTGGCGACCCCGGCGCGGTCTGCCACAAGGGAACCAGACGCGCGGGTGCGCAGCTCGCCGAACCACGGCTCGTAGCTTTCGAAGACGTGGTGCAGGATGCCGGTGCCGCGGGTGTCGGTCATGAACTCGGTGCGGAAGCCGATCAGGCCACGGGCGGGAACGAGCCATTCCAGGCGGATCCAGCCGGTGCCGTGGTTGACCATCTGCTCCATGCGGCCCTTGCGGGTGGCGAGCAGCTGGGTGATGGCGCCCAGGTATTCCTCGGGCGCGTCGATGGTGAGGCGCTCGACCGGCTCGCAGAGCTTGCCGTCGATCTCGCGGGTGACCACCTGGGGCTTGCCGACGGTCAGCTCGTATTGTTCGCGGCGCATCTGCTCGACGAGGATGGCCAGCGCCAGCTCGCCGCGGCCCTGCACCTCCCACGCGTCGGGGCGCTCGGTGGGCAGCACGCGCAGGGAGACGTTGCCGACCAGCTCCTTGTCGAGCCGGTCCTTCACCATGCGAGCGGTGACCTTGCTGCCCTTGGCCCGGCCCACCAGAGGGGAGGTGTTGGTGCCGATGGTCATCGAGATGGCCGGCTCGTCAACCCTGATGAGCGGCAACGGAATCGGGGTCTCCGCGTCGGCCAGGGTCTCGCCGATCATGATCTCGGGGATGCCCGCCACCGCGATGATGTCACCGGGCCCGGCCTTCTCGGCGGGCTTGCGCTCAAGCGCTTCGGTCATCAGCAGCTCGGAGATGCGCACCTTCTGCTGCGAACCATCTGTGCGGCACCAGGTCACGGTCTGGCCCTTGCGAATCTCGCCCTCGCGCACCCGGCACAGCGCGAGGCGGCCCAGGAACGGTGACGCGTCAAGGTTGGTGACGTGTGCCTGCAGCGGCGCACCCTCCGTATAGGACGGTGCGGGGATGGTGTCGAGCAGGGTCTGGAACAGCGGCCGCAGGTTGGGCGAGTCGGTGGGGACCGAGCCGTCGACGGGCTGGGTCAGCGACGCGATGCCGTCGCGGGCGCAGGCGTAGATGATCGGGAAGTCGATCTGCTGCTCGTCGGCGTCGAGGTCGAGGAAGAGCTCATAGGTGTCGTCGACGACCTCTTTGATGCGGGCGTCGGGCCGGTCCACCTTATTGATCACCAGGATGATCGGCAGCCGGGCCGAAAGCGCCTTGCGCAGCACGAAACGGGTCTGCGGCAGCGGGCCTTCCGAGGCGTCGACCAGCAGGATCACGCCGTCGACCATGGTGAGGCCGCGCTCGACCTCGCCACCGAAGTCGGCGTGGCCGGGGGTGTCGATGATGTTGATCACGGTCTTGTCGCCGTTGGTGCTGAGGTAGTTGACCGCAGTGTTCTTGGCGAGGATAGTGATGCCCTTTTCCCGCTCAAGATCCATGGAGTCCATGACCCGATCGGCCGCGGCTGCCCGCGCGTGGAACGCGCCGGCCTGCGTCAGCATGGCGTCGACAAGGGTGGTCTTGCCGTGGTCGACGTGGGCGACGATAGCGACGTTGCGCAGATCGGGGCGGGTTGGCATGCGCTACATCCTTCCCTAGATGGGTAAACAGCTGTTGTCGGGGTGCTCAATGGTGTCTTGCGACACAGACGTCCGTTATATTCGATTATGCCGGTCTTATCCGCCTCGCTCGCCTTCATTCTCATCTTGCTCTATGGCGCGGCCCCAGCTCTGGCTTTCCCCGCATCTGGCAGCGTCGACTCGCAGACAGTTCTCAACGTCCGATCGGGAGCGGGCACGGACAAGCCGATCCTCACCACGCTCCCCGACGATGCGGCCATCACCGTGGAATGTCAGGTGTGGGGTCAAGGCATCGTGGGTACCCAGCGCAGCTCGCCCTATTGGGACCGGATAGGCAACGGGCGTTACGTCGCGGACGCCTTCATCGCGTGGGCGCCGTCGCGGCCGTCGGTGCCGTGGTGCGCCGAAAGCGGAGCGGCGAACGCCACGGTTGATGCCTCGGCACTGAATGTGCGCTCGGGTCCGGGTTTCGGGCACGGTGTGCTCAGCCAGCTGCCTTCGGGCGCGGCGGTCGAGGTGACCTGTCAGGCGTGGGGCAGCGACGTGGAGGGAAACTCCGTGTGGGCGCGGGTTGGCGACGGCCGTTTCGTGTCCGACCGCTACGTCGCCTGGGCGCCGCGCAAGCCGTGGCTGCCCTGGTGCGGCCAGGAAGCGGTGGTGGTGGCGCCCGCCGACACCGCGGCGTTCATCGCCTCGGCGGTCGGGCCGGCCCAGGAGAGCCAGCGGGCCACGAAGGTCCCCGCCTCGGTGACGATCGCCCAGGCGATCCTCGAATCCGGTTGGGGCCGAAGCACTTTGACCCGCGACGACCACAACTACTTCGGCATGAAGTGCTTCGGCGACCCGGGCCCGGTGGCGCTGGGCTGTCGCGACTACGCCACCCACGAGTGCTCGGGCCAGGACTGCTTTCCTACCAACGCGCTGTTCCGGGCCTACCGCGACGACGCCGATTCCTACGTCGACCACGGCAAGCAGCTGGCCACGCTTTCGCGCTATGCCGAGGCGATGCGCCACACCGCCGAACCGGACCGGTTCGCCCGCGAGATCCATCTGGCCGGCTACGCGACCGGCTCCACCTACGCAGATAAGCTCATCGATCTTATGAAGCAGCACAACCTCTACCGGTATGACCTGGCTCAAATGGGTTGAGGAGGCGGGGCCGGAGGGTTACCGTCATGGCCAGACGCGTCTAGTCGATCAACGGGGTAAGGAGGTGGTGGAAATGCCATACCTGGTAAGGCCATCAACCTCGATATATCCGTAAGAGAACAGGACGCACTTGACCATCACCCTGGCTTCCCTAGGCTGGGAAGACTCCTTCGCCGCGGGCTACCCGCGGTTGTCCCTACCCGACCACGAACCGGGCCGCGTGATCCGCGCGGACCGGGGCATCAGCACCGTTCTCACCGCCAGCGGTGACGTACGGGCTGGGATGGGCGGCAACCTGCTCGCCGCTGCCGCGTCCGATCCGCTCGCGTTACCCTGCGCGGGGGACTGGGTGGCGTTACGCCATTGGCCCGACCAGCGGGTCACGCTCGAAGCGGTGCTGCCCAGGCGCAGCGCGATCATCCGCCGCACCGCGGACAAGGACGCGAGCGGTCAGATCCTGGCCGCCAACGTCGACGTCGCCGCGGTGGTGGCGTCCCTGGACCCCACGCCCGAGCTGCAGACCATCGAACGTCTGCTGGCCTTGGCCTGGGACTCGGGCGCCCGGCCCTACCTGATCCTCACCAAGGCCGACCTCGTCGCCGACCCGAGCACCGTGGCCGAACAGCTGGCCGACATCGCGCCCGGGGTGCCCGCCCTGGCGGTGAGCGCGGAGCGCGGCGACGGGCTGGAAACCCTTCGCCCCTTTGTCGCGTTTGGACGGACGCTGGGCCTGATCGGGGCCTCCGGCGCGGGCAAGTCAACCCTCGTCAACGCGCTGGCCGGGAACAAAGTCATGGCGACCCAGTCGATCCGGCGGGTCGACGGCAAGGGCCGGCACACCACCACCCATCGCGCGCTGGTACCGGTGATAGGCGGCGGCGCCGTGCTGGACACCCCGGGGCTGCGCGCGGTCGGGCTCCTCGACGGCGCCGCGGGTCTCGACCGCGCCTTCGCCGACGTGACCGAGCTGGCCACGCTATGCCGTTTCCACGACTGTCACCACGAAGGCGAGCCCGGCTGCGCCATCGCCGCCGCGCTGGCCACCGGCGAGCTGGCCCACCGGCGCTGGGCAAGCTGGCTGAAGCTGCTGCGCGAGCTTGAGTTCGAACAGCGACGGCAGCGAAACCGGATGGCCCGCTCTAATTCGCGAATTGCGGATTGGCGGACAGCCAGGCACCGACACGGTCGGAGTTGACCGCGGCGTAGAGCTCGCCGGCCTGCTGCGGATCGGTGTAGACCACGCTTTGACTTCCCTCCATGCCCGTCCCCTTGGACGGGCTGGTGAGGAAGGTCAGGTCGGCGCTTCGCAGGTGGCGCAGCTCGAGCGCGAGATCGAAGACAGAAAGCTCATGGTCGGCGGTCAGCGAGTCGGCCGTCGCCCGGACGAACGCGTTGAGCTTGGCCGCATCGGTGAGCAGATCGCGGGAGGCGGCCTTTTCCATCACGGCCTTCATCACCTGCTGCTGGTTTTCGATCCGATGGAAGTCGCCGTCCTTGAACTGGTACCGCTGGCGCGAATAGTCCAGCGCCTCTTCCCCGTTGAGGTGCTGGGCTCCCGCCTGGAAGGTGCGGTAGGGCTTGTGGATCGACTTGAAGGTCTGCTCGACCACGATCTCGATGCCACCGATCGCGTCGATGACCTCCTTGAAGCCGGCGAAGTCGATCAGGATCACGTGGTCGATGCGGACCTTCGTGAACTCCTCCACGGTGCGCACGGTCAGCGGGGTGCCGCCCAGGGCGTACCCGGCGTTGATCTTTGCTTTGCCGTGTCCCGGAATCGTGGTCCAGGTGTCGCGCGGGATCGAGATCAGCTGCGCCCGCTGCCGGTCGGCCGGAAGGTGCACCACGATGATGGTGTCGCTGCGGGCGCCGGTGTCACCGCTGTCCTGTTCCACCCGGTTGGCGCGGGAGTCGCTGCCCAAAAGGAGGATGTTCATCGCCTGCGGCGTGATCTTGGAGGGGCGTGCCGCGTCGGGGATGCCGGTGAAGGCGTCCACCCGGTCGATCTTGTCTTCGATCGAGCCGGCGTAGAGCCAGAGCCCGCCTGCGATCCCCCCACAGAGCAGCAACATGATCCCGGTAAGAATGCTCACCACATACAGAAGGTGGCGAAAGCGCGGTTGCTTCTTGCCATCGGGCGCGACCAGCTTAATCGGCAATGCTGAGGGTTCGGGGTCGGACATGAGGCGGATTCAATCACGTTTGGATCTCTGGCACGAAAAGCTGTCGCCGACCGGACAGCGAGCCCTCGAAAGGCAGGCCAAAGCGTCTTGTCATACCCCACGGCTAGGCTTGCGCCGTGACCGACCGTCTGATCATTCGTGGTGCGCGTGAACATAACCTGCGCGATGTCAGCCTGGATCTTCCGCGCGACGCGCTCATCGTCTTTACCGGTCTGAGCGGGTCGGGCAAGTCGAGCCTGGCGTTCGACACGATCTTCGCGGAGGGGCAGCGGCGTTACGTGGAGTCGCTGTCCTCCTATGCGCGCCAATTCCTTGGCCAGATGGACAAACCCGACGTCGACTTCATCGAGGGCCTTTCCCCGGCGGTGTCGATCGACCAGAAGTCCACCTCGCGCAACCCGCGCTCGACGGTCGGCACGATCACCGAGGTTTACGACTATCTGCGCCTGCTTTTCGCCCGGGTCGGAGAGCCGCACTGCCCGACCTGCGGTCACCTGATCAGCAAGCAGACGCCGCAGCAGATCGTCGACCGCGTGCTCGCGATGGAGGAGGGCACCCGGTTCCAGGTGCTGGCCCCGGTGATCCGCGGCCGAAAGGGTGAATATCTCGACCTTTTCTCCGAGCTGCAGTCCAAGGGTTTCGCGCGGGCCCGGGTCGACGGGGTGGTGCACCCGCTGACCGAGGTGCCCAAGCTCAACAAGCAGCAGAAGCACACCATCGAGGTGGTGGTCGACCGGCTCGCCGTCAAGAAGAGCGCCAAGCAGCGCCTGACCGACTCGGTGGAAACCGCGCTCGGGCTGGCCGGCGGCATCGTCCTGCTCGACTTCGTGGACCTGCCCGAAGACGACGAGCACCGCGAGCGCAAGTTCTCGGAGAACCTTGCCTGTCCCAATGACCATCCGCTGGGCATCGAAGACCTGGAGCCCCGGGTCTTCTCTTTCAACTCGCCCTATGGCGCGTGCCCGGAGTGCACCGGTCTGGGGACGAAGAAGGAGGTCGATCCCGAGCTGCTGATCCCCGACTCGGAGAAGACCCTCGCGGAAGGGGCGATCGCGCCCTGGGCCAACGGCCACACCATGGAGTATTTCGGCCGCCTGCTCGAGGCCCTCGGCGAGGAGCAGGGCTACGACATGGACACCCCGTGGCGCAAGATCCCGGCTCGGGCGCAGAAGGTGATCCTGCACGGCGCGGAGAACCAGGTGCATGTGCGCTACCGCAACAAGTACGGCCGGGAGCGGTCCTACTATTCCGGTTTCGAGGGAGTGGTGCCCTGGCTGGAGCGCCGCCACGCCGACACCGACAGCGAGTGGTCGCGCGAGAAGTATGAGGGCTACATGCGCGAGGTGCCCTGCGCGGCCTGTGGCGGTTCCCGGCTCAAGCCCGAGGTGCTCGCGGTGACCCTGGGCGGCAAAAGCATCTCGGAGCTGTGCTCGCTCTCGGTGGGCGAAGCCGCCGTGGTGCTGGGCGAGCTGGAGCTCAGCGACCGGCAGCGGCTCATCGCCGAGCGGGTGCTCAAGGAAATCAACGCCCGCTTGAAGTTCCTGCTCGACGTCGGCCTCGACTACCTCTCCCTTAACCGGCCATCCGGGTCGCTGTCCGGCGGTGAGGCGCAGCGGATCCGGCTCGCCACCCAGATCGGCTCGGGCCTGGTGGGCGTGCTTTACGTGCTCGACGAGCCGTCGATCGGGTTGCACCAGCGCGACAACCACCGGCTCATCGAGACGTTGGTGCGCTTGAAGAATCTGGGCAACACCCTGATCGTGGTGGAGCACGACGAGGACACCATCCGCACCGCCGACTGGGTGGTCGACATCGGCCCGGGCGCGGGGGAGCACGGCGGCAAGATCGTGCACAGCGGCTCCTACGCGAAGCTGCTGACCAACAAGGAGTCGGTGACCGGCGCCTACCTGGCCGGGCGCAAGCACATCCCGGTCCCGCAGCAGCGGCGGCCCCGCATCTCCGGCCACGAGCTGGCCGTGGTGGGGGCGCGGGAACACAACCTGCGCAACCTGACGGTGAGCTTCCCGCTCGGGCAGTTCATCGCGGTCACCGGGGTTTCCGGCTCCGGCAAGTCGACTCTGGTCAACGACATCCTCTATACCGTGCTGGCCAACCAGATCAACGGCGCCCGCATGGTCCCCGGCCGGCACACCCGGGTCACCGGGCTGCAACACGTCGACAAGGTGGTGGGGGTCGACCAGTCCCCGATCGGGCGCACCCCGCGCTCCAATCCGGCCACCTACACCGGGGTGTTCGACAACATCCGCAAGCTGTTCGCCGAGACCACCGAGGCGAAGGTGCGCGGCTACGGGCCGGGCCGGTTCTCCTTCAACGTCAAGGGCGGCCGCTGCGAGAACTGCGCGGGCGACGGAACGATCAAGATTGAGATGAACTTTCTGCCCGATGTGTACGTGCCATGTGAGGTATGCAAGGGCGCCCGGTACAACCGGGAGACCTTGGAGGTTCACTACAAGGGCCGAACCATCGCGGAGGTGCTGGAGATGCCGATCGAGGAGGCCTCCGGCTTCTTCGAGGCGATCCCCGCCATCCACCGCCACCTCAAAACCCTGGTCGACGTCGGCCTTGGCTATGTCCGGCTCGGGCAGAGCGCGCCGACGCTGTCCGGTGGTGAGGCCCAGCGGGTGAAGCTCGCTTCGGAGCTGCAGAAGCGCTCAACCGGGCGCACGGTCTACGTGCTTGACGAGCCCACGACCGGTCTGCACTTCGAGGACATCCGCAAGCTGCTGCTGGTGCTGCAGGGGCTGGTTGACAAGGGCAACACGGTGATCGTCATCGAGCACAACCTTGATGTGATCAAGTCGGCCGACTACCTGATCGACATGGGTCCGGAGGGCGGGCACAAGGGCGGCATGGTGATCGCCACGGGCACCCCGGAGGAGCTGGCTGAGATCGATGACAGCCACACCGGGCAGTACTTGCGGGCAATGGTGCAGAGATCTTCGGCAACGGTCACGGCTGCAAAAAAGACGAGAGCTAAGGCTAAAGTGTGACCGTTCAACCAACGTCCGAACATGGAAGGTTCCAGGATGAACGACCCACATTCGTCCCGCCGTGCCCTGATCGCCGGGGCCGGCGCTGTCAGCCTCACGGGGGTGCTCGCCGCTTGTGGCGGGGATGATCAGCCGCCACCCAGCTCGTCCGGCACAACGCCGGGCGCCGCCCCGACGACCGGCGGCGCCAAGCCCCCGACCTCCCCGGCCCCGTTGACCACCAAGAGCAAGATCCCCGTTGGGAGCGCGGTATCCTTCGGCGCCGACGGGGTGATCGTGGCCCAGCCCACCGCCGGCAAGTTCATCGGCTTCAGCGCCATCTGCACCCACCAGGAGTGTGTGCTGACCAACATCAAGGGCGACACGATCAAGTGTGGGTGCCACCAGAGCGAGTTCTCCGCCAAGGACGGCCGGGTGCTCAACGGTCCGGCCAACCGGTCGCTGCCGAAGGTTGATCTGAAGATCGAGGGCGAGAACATCAGCCTCGCCTGAGCGTCGTAGTCGCGTACTACGCTTGCCGACGTGGCTGATCCGCTCACCTATCGTCCTGCTTCAGGCTCGATTCCTGACGCGCCGGGCGTCTACCGGTTCCGTGACGCCTCCGGGCGGATCATCTACGTCGGCAAGGCGAAAAGCCTTCGCAGCCGGCTGAATTCCTACTTCGCCGACCCGTGGACCCTGCACGCGCGCACGCAGCAGATGGTGACCACGGCCGCCGGTGTCGACTGGACCGTGGTGAGCACCGAGGTCGAGGCGCTCCAGCTCGAATACTCCTGGATCAAGGAGTTCGACCCTCGGTTCAATGTGCGCTATCGCGACGACAAGTCCTATCCCTACCTCGCGGTCACCCTCGACGAGGATTACCCGCGCCTGCAGGTGATGCGGGGCGCCAAACGCAAAGGTGTGCGCTATTTCGGGCCCTACTCCCATGCCTGGGCCATCCGCGAGACACTCGATCTGCTGCTGCGCATCTTTCCCGCCCGCACCTGTTCGGCCGGCGTCTTCAAACGGGCCGGCCAAATCGGAAGGCCGTGCCTGCTCGGCGACATCGGCAAGTGCTCGGCCCCGTGCGTGGGCCGGGTCAGCGTGGAGGAACACCGCACGATCGTCAACGAGTTCTGCGACTTCATGGCGGGCAAGACCGACGCGATGGAGCGGCGGCTGGAAAAGCAGATGTATGCCGCCGCCAAGGAACAGGAATACGAGCTGGCGGCCCGGTTACGCGACGATCTGGTGGCGTTGCGCCGGGCGCTGGAGAAGCAGTCCATTGTGCTCGGTGACGGCACCGACGCCGACGTGGTGGCGTTTGCCGACGATCCGCTGGAGGCCGCGGTACAGGTTTTTCATGTGCGCGGCGGGCGGGTGCGTGGCCAGCGCGGCTGGATCGTGGAGAAGACTGAGGAGCTGACCATCGGCGACCTGGTGCACCACTTCTGCAGCCAGATCTATGGAGACGAAGCCGTGGCGTCGGATGTGCCACGCGAGCTTCTCGTGCCTGAGCTGCCCGATGACGTGGAGGCGCTGACCGAGTGGCTGTGCGACAGGCGCGGGTCGAAGGTGGCGATCCGGGTGCCGCAGCGCGGCGACAAGAAGACGCTCATGGAGACGGTGGGCCGCAACGCCGGACAGTCCTTGGCACAGCACAAATTGCGCCGCGCGGGCGATCTCACCGCGCGGGGCCGGGCGCTGGAGGAGATTGAGGACGCGCTCGGTCTGGCATCGGCCCCGCTGCGCATCGAATGCTTTGACATCTCTCAGATCCAGGGCACCGACGTGGTGGCGAGCATGGTGGTTTTCGAAGACGGTGTCGCCCGGAAGAGCGACTATCGAAGATTTGTCATCAAGGGCGCGACGGACGACGTGTCCGCGATCGGCGAGGTGATCCGGCGTAGGTTCCACAGGTTGCTCACCGACGAGGAGAAGACCGAGGAAGACGGGAGGCCGCGCAAATTCGCCTATCCGCCGCAGCTTGTCGTCGTCGACGGCGGTGGCCCGCAGGTCAACGCCGCGGCAGAGGTGCTGACCACGATGGGGGTCACCGACGTGGCGGTCTGTGGGCTGGCCAAGCGCCTGGAAGAGGTGTGGCTGCCCGACGACCCGATGCCCGTGATCATGTCGCGCACCTCGGAGGGGCTTTATCTGCTTCAGCGGGTACGCGACGAGGCCCACCGTTTCGCCATCACCTTCCACCGCCAGCGCCGCTCGGCCAGGATGACCGCCTCCGATTTGGACAGTGTGCCGGGCATCGGGTCCACCCGCCGCAAGGCCCTGCTGCGCCAGTTCGGCTCGGTCAAACGCCTTGCCGCGGCCAGTCTGGAGGAGATCGCCGAAGTGCCCGGCATCGGCAAACGGACGGCCCAGATGGTTCTGGACGCACTCACGAACCAGCCCGTAAAACCAGCTGATTAAGATATCGCAGGTGGGGGCGGACCTCTTTGCGGCAGCTACTCCCGTCGAGGAAGACGTGGAGGAAGAAGCACTAGGCACAGATCTTGTGATCGTCACCGGGGTTTCCGGTGGCGGTCGCAGCACCGTGGCCAGGGCATTGGAAAACGTCGGCTATTACGTCGTCGACAACCTGCCTCAGGCGCTGATGGTGCAGATGGCCGAGCTGGCGGCGAAAGCCGGCGGCCCGGCGAAGCAGACGGCAATGGTGCTCGACGTACGAAGCCGTGCGTTTTCCACCGATCTCTCCGGAGCCATCCGGGAGCTGCGCGAGCGCGGTTTCGAGCCGCGTGTCGTGTTTGTCGACGCTGACGACGAGGTGTTGATCAGGCGGTTCGAAAATGTGCGCCGGTCCCACCCGCTGCAGGGCACGGGACGTCTTTCCGACGGCATCACCGCGGAAAGGGCGCTGCTGGCCGAGGCGCGCGAGGAGGCCGATGTGCTCATCGACACCTCGCACCTCAACGTCAACCAGCTCAGGACCAGGGTGGAGGAGCTCTTCGCGAGCCCCGAAGCGCTCAAGTTGCGGGTGACCGTGCTCTCTTTCGGGTTCAAATACGGGCTTCCGCCGGATGCCGATTTCGTCCTCGACGCACGGTTCCTGCCCAATCCGTTCTGGGTTCCCGAGCTACGCGATCTGACCGGGCGTGACGAACCTGTCAGTGGCTATGTGCTTGGCCAGCGTGGAGCGAGTAGTTTCGTCGAAACGTACGCGCGGCTGGTGGTCACCACCGCGCCTGGTTTCGAACGTGAAGGCAAGCGATATCTGACCGTCGCCGTCGGTTGCACCGGTGGCAAGCACCGCAGCGTGGCCATCGCCGAGGAGTTGGCGCGCAGGCTACGTGAGCAGCGGGTGGTGGCACACGCACAGCATCGGGATCTGGGACGGGAGTAGCTCTTGCGGGTAGTGGCATTCGGCGGTGGGCACGGTCTGGGCGCCTGTTTGCGGGCGTTGCGGTCCAGTGGTCTCCCCATGGAGATCACGGCGGTGGTCACCGTTGCGGATGACGGCGGCTCCAGCGGCCGGCTGCGCCACGACCGCGGCGTCCTGCCCCCTGGCGACCTGCGTCAGGCGCTTGCCGCGCTGGCCGGGCCCGACCAGCTCAGCGTGGGCAACGCGGCCCTGTTCCAATACCGGTTCCCGGGCGATGACGCGCTGGCCGGGCATCCGGTCGGCAACCTGGTGCTCTGCGGGCTGATGGAGCTCGTGGGCGACCCGGTGCTGGCGCTGGATCACGCGGCGGGGATGGTGGGCGCCGTGGGGCGCGTGCTGCCGATGGCGTGCGAGCCGCTGGGCATCGAGGCCGACCTCGAAGAGGACGGGAAGGTGACCACGATCCGGGGACAGCACGAGGTCGCGGTCGCCAACGGCCGGGTGCTGGAGGTCAGGATCGCTCCAGCGGCGCCGGCGGCCTGTCCCGAGGCGCTCAAGGCGATCGCGGAGGCGGACTGGCTCGTGTTCGGGCCCGGCAGCTGGTACACCAGCGTCATTCCGCATCTGCTCGTCCCGGAACTCGGGACGGCGATCGTGGCCAGCCCGGCCCGCCGTTTGGTCACCTTGAACCTGGCTGCTGACAACGAAACCGCAGGTCTGTCCCTTCCGGATCACCTGGGGGCCCTGGCCCGATATCTCCCGGATCTGCGGGTAGATATTGTTCTTGTCGACAGCCACGTCGTGCCAGATCCCGATCCGGTTGCCAGGGCGGCAGCGTCTCTAGGAGCCAGGATCGCGTTGGCTTCGGTGGCCGTCCAAGATGGAACAGCAAGACACGATCCGGTCCGAATGGGCCATGCGCTGGTGCCACTATTGGGCACCGCTCGTTAAGCACAGACGAACTTCCGTAGACCCGGCCCCGAGGTGACGACACGATGGCGATGACCGCAGCGGTGAAAGACGAGCTGAGCCGGGTCGACGTGCCCAAACCGTGCTGCAGGCGGGCTGAGATGGCCGCGCTGCTGCGTTTCGCCGGCGGCTTGCACATCGTCTCGGGTCGGGTGGTCGTCGAGGCTGAGCTCGACACCGGCGCGGTCGCCCGCCGGTTGCGCACGGCGATCGCCGACCTGTTCGGCTACCCGAGCGAGGTTCACATCCTCGCCTCCGGGGGGCTGCGCAAGGCCAGTCACTACATCGTGCGCATCGTCAAGGACGGCGAGGCGCTGGCCCGCCAGACCGGCCTGCTCGACGTGCGCGGCCGTCCGGTGCGCGGGTTGCCGCAAAACGTTGTGAACGGTTTGGTCTGCTGCGCGGTCGCGGCCTGGCGTGGGGCGTTCCTCGCGCACGGCTCGCTGACCGAGCCGGGCCGGTCCTGCGCTCTGGAGATCACATGCCCGGGGCCGGAGTCGGCGCTTGCGCTCGTGGGCGCGGCGCGGCGGCTGGGCATCTCGGCCAAGGCGCGCGAGGTGCGCGGGGTCGATCGGGTGGTGGTCAAGGACGGCGACGCGATCGCCGCTCTGCTCACCCGGATCGGCGCCCACAACAGTGTGCTCGCGTGGGAGGAAAGGCGGGTGCGCCGCGAGGTTCGCGCGACCGCCAACCGGCTGGCCAACTTCGATGATGCCAACCTGCGCCGCTCGGCGCGCGCGGCGGTGGCGGCAGCAGCGCGGGTCACCCGCGCCTTGGAGATCCTTTCCGAGGACGCGCCGAACCACCTCACGAGCGCGGGTCGACTGCGCCTCGAGCATCGACAGGCATCCCTAGAAGAGCTGGGTGGTCTGGCCGACCCGCCATTGACCAAGGACGCCATCGCGGGCCGGATCAGGCGATTGCTCGCACTGGCCGACAAACGCGCCCGTGACCTGGGCATTCCCGACACGGAAGCTGCTGTTACTGCGGAAATGCTCTCCGTGTAGGGTCGGGGGATACGGCGACGGCGCCGGCTTATCTTTATCGGCCGCCGGCAAGCTGCCGGCGCTTAGCGAGGAGATGGAACCTGTGACCATCCGGGTTGGCATCAACGGCTTCGGCCGCATCGGTCGGAATTTCTATCGGGCGCTCCTCAAGTCCGGAGCCGACATCGAGCTGGTTGCGGCAAATGACCTGACGAGCAACGCCACCTTGGCGCATCTGCTCAAGTACGACACGATCCTGGGCCGGTTGCCCTACGAGGTGAAGGCCACCGACGACGAAATCACGGTCAACGGCAAGTCTTTCAAGGCTTTCGCTGAGCGCGACCCGGGCAAGCTGCCCTGGGGCGACCTGGGCGCCGACGTCGTCATCGAGTCGACCGGCCTTTTCACCAGTGCCGACAAGGCCAGGGTGCATGCGGACAACGGTGCCAAGAAGGTCATCATTTCCGCCCCGGCCAAGGGCGAGGACATCACGGTCGTGATGGGTGTCAACCACACCAAGTACGACCCGTCCGCCCACACGATCATCTCGAACGCCTCCTGCACGACCAACTGCCTGGCGCCGATGGCGAAGGTGCTCAACGAGTCCGTGGGCATCGAAAAGGGTCTGATGACCACCATCCACGCCTACACGCAGGACCAGAACCTGCAGGACGGCCCGCACAGCGACCTGCGCCGGGCGCGGGCCGCGGCGCTGAACATCGTGCCCACCTCGACCGGTGCCGCCAAGGCCATCGGCCTGGTGCTGCCCGAGCTCAAGGGCAAGCTCGACGGTTTCGCGCTGCGGGTGCCGATCCCGACCGGCTCGGCCACCGACCTGACCTTCACCGCGGGCCGCGAGACCTCGGTCGAAGAGGTCAACGCGGCCATCAAGGCGGCCGCTGAGGGCGACCTGAAGGGCATCCTCGTCTACACCGAGGACGAGATCGTGTCGGCCGACATCGTCACCGACCCGGCCTCCTGCATCTTCGACGCCGGCCTGACCAAGGTCATCGGCAACCAGGTGAAGGTCGTCGGCTGGTACGACAACGAGTGGGGCTACTCCAACCGTCTGGTCGACCTGGTGAAGTACGTGGGTGCCAGCCTCTGATGCGGGTGTTCTCGACTGAGGACGTCGCGGGTCGGCGCGTGCTTCTGCGCGCCGACCTCAACGTCCCGTTCCTGAAGGATCAACCGGGCGTCATCGCCGATGACGGCCGGATCCGCGCGGTGCTGCCGACCATCCAGGCGCTGCGCGACGCCGGGGCGTCCGTGGTGGTCATCTCGCACCTGGGCCGGCCCAAAGGCGCGCCCGACCCGAAATACTCCCTCAAGCCAGTCGCCGACCGGCTCACGGAGCTGCTCGGGGCACCGGTGGCCTTCACCGGTGACATGACCGCGCCGGAGCTGGCCGCGGGTGAGGTCGCGCTGTTGGAGAACCTGCGCTTCCACCCGGGCGAGACCAGCAAGGACGAAGCGGAGCGGGGAGCTTTCGCCGACCAGCTCGCCGCGCTCGCCGACGTCTACGTCGATGACGCGTTCGGGGCCGTGCACCGTAAGCACGCCAGCGTATACGACGTCGTCTCCCGGCTCCCGCACTTCGCGGGTTTCCTGGTGTCGCAAGAGGTTGACGTACTCAAGAAGCTGACCGAAGATCCGGCCACCCCCTATGTCGTGGTGCTGGGCGGCTCCAAGGTTTCGGACAAGCTCGCGGTCATCGAGGCGCTGCTGTCCAAAGCGGACAGACTGCTCATCGGTGGCGGGATGTGCTTTACCTTCCTCAAGGCGCAGGGCCACTCGGTGGGCGGTTCGCTGCTGCAGGAAGAGATGGTGCAGACCTGCGCCGATCTGTTGGAGCGGGCCGGTGACAAGCTCGTGCTGCCCACCGACATCGTGGTGGCGGACAGGTTCGCCGCCGACGCGCAGACGCAAACCGTTGACGCGCAAGCGATTCCGGAGGGGTGGCTGGGCCTGGACATCGGGCCGCGCTCGGTGCAGGAGTTCGCCGACGCGCTCGCCGGGGCGAAGACCGTGTTCTGGAACGGCCCGATGGGCGTGTTCGAGCTCGCGCCGTTCGCCGCGGGCACCCGCGGCGTGGCCGAGGCGATCACCAAGGTAGACGGCTTCACCGTCGTCGGCGGCGGCGACTCCGCGGCGGCCGTGCGCGCGCTTGGCCTGCAAGACGAAGCTTTCGGCCATATCTCCACGGGTGGCGGAGCGTCCCTCGAGTATCTAGAGGGTAAGGTCCTGCCGGGTCTGTCCGCACTGGAGGCATAACAGTTATGACCACAGCAGAACGCCGGCCGCTCATGGCCGGCAACTGGAAGATGAACCTCAACCACCTCGAAGCCATCTCGCTTACGCAGAAGCTCGCCTTCAGCCTCAGCGAGAAGGAGCTCACCGACGTGGACGTGGTCATCCTTCCGCCTTACATCGACATCCGCAGCGTGCAAACCCTGGTCGACGGCGACAAGCTGCTGCTGACCTATGGGGCGCAGGATCTTTCGCCGCACCAGTCCGGCGCCTACACCGGCGACGTCTCCGGCCCGATGCTGGCCAAGCTCGGCTGCTCCTATGTGGTGGTCGGGCACTCCGAGCGCCGCCAGTACCACTCGGAGTCCGACGAGCTGGTCAACTCGAAGGTCAAGGCGGCGCTGGCCAACGACATCACCCCGATCCTGTGCATCGGCGAGGGGCTCGAGGTGCGCGAGGCAGGAAACCATGTCGAGCACACGCTCAGCCAGCTCGACGGCGGCTTGGCCGGCTTGACCGGTACCCAGGTGGAAAAGGTTGTTGTCGCCTATGAGCCGGTGTGGGCCATCGGGACCGGCAAGACCGCGACCCCGGCCGACGCCCAGGAGGTCATCGGGGCGATCCGGGCCCGGCTGGCCGAGACGCAGGGCGAGACCGTCGCCCAGGCGGTAAGGATCCTCTATGGCGGTTCGGTCAAGGCCAGCAACGTTGGTGAAATCATGAACGAGGCCGACATCGACGGCGCCTTGGTCGGCGGGGCGAGCCTCGACTCCGAAGAGTTCGCAAAAATCTGCCGCCTCGGTAAATAGCGAAGGTAAGTGGCCTACCCCGCTTCTCCAAGAGCGGGTAGGCCACCTAGAGTGTGTTCCCATGCGTCACCCCTCGCGTCTTGCCTCGTTAGGTGTAGCTGCCGTCCTCGCCATGACCGCAGCTGCCTGCAACTCTGCCGCTGATGAGCCCCCGGGCATGCAGCAGGGAGGCACCTTGCGGGTCGCGGTGAACGCGCTGCCCTCCCGCCTTGACCCGCAGCGCATCAGCGCCGCGCTGGATGCCAATGTGAGCCGGTTGATCTCGCGCACGCTGACGACGTTCAAGTCGGAGCCGGGCAAGGCCAGCGGCGAGCTTGCCTCCGATCTGGCCACCGACCTCGGCCGTCCCAGTGAGAACAACACGGTCTGGGAGTTCCGGCTGCGTGACGGCGTCAAGTGGGCAGACGGTTCGGCGATCACCTGCCAGCACGTGAAGTTCGGCGCCGAGCGCAACTACTACTCGCTCTCCGACGGCCTGCCCTACGCGCGCACCTATCTCAAGGACAACGCCAAGCCCTACGGCGGGCCTTACATCGGCACGAACGAAGGCTTGGACTCGGTGCAGTGCATCGACACCAAGACCATCCAGTACCGGTTGAAGCAGCCGGTCGGCGACTTCAACTACGCGGTCAGCCTGCCCGTCTTCGCCCCGGTCAAGCCGGGTGCTGAGCGGCCCGACGCGGAGTTCAACCTCGCGCCGCTGGCCAGCGGGCCGTACAAGGTCAAGCCGGGCAGCCGCACCGAGACCGAGATGACGCTGGTCCGCAACGAGTTCTGGGCCCGCGACACAGACAAGATCCGCAAGGCCTACCCGGACCAGATCGTCCTCAAGGTCGAGAAGAACGTCCCGGCGCTGACCAACGCGCTGATCGAAAACCAGGGCGAGGCGCGTGACACCATCGCGCTCAACCAGGACGTCGCGCCCAACTTCGTCCAGCAGGTCATGACGGACACGACCCTGCAGGAGCGCACCGCGGTCGGCCCGTCCAACGCCGTGCGGTACATGAGCATCAATACGAAGAAGATCACGAATGAGAAGTGCCGTCAGGCGTTGAGCTTCGCCTTCAACAAACGCAAGTTCCGCCAGGCGATGGGCGGCTCGCTGCTGGGCGAGCTGGCCACCACGATGATCCCGCCGACGCTGCGTGCCTACCAGCCGTTCGACCACTACGGGACCAAGACCAATGGTGGCGACGGCGACATCAAGCGAGCCGAAGAGCTGATCAAGCAGGCCAAGGACGCCGGCCAGCCCTGCCCGGACAAGATCACGATCGCCTTCTCGGACAGCCCGACCACCAACAACCGTTACGTCAAGACGGTGGCCGACGCCTACGTGCTGATCGGCATCCAGGTCATCTTCAGGCCGATCCCGCCGGGTGAGTACTTCAACAAGCTGAAGACGTTCGAGATCCAGTCGGAGATCGACATGTCGTACGCGGGCTGGATCCCCGACTGGGCGAACGGCTCCGCGGTGATCCCGCCGCTGTTCAAGAGCTCCGAGGTGGCCACCGGGCCGCTGACCCGGGGTGGTTCCAACTACGCCTATCTGACCGATCCCGAGATCGACAAGGGGATCGACGACGCGATGCAGGAAAGCATCATCGAGCGGCAGTGGAAGCTTTGGGGCGAGCTGGACAGCAAGATCTCCCAGAAGGCCGCCAGCATCCCGATCCTCTACAGCAACGCGATCCGCCTGCACGGTTCCAACGTGTCCGGGGCGTTCATCCACGCCGGGTTTGGAATGCCCGATCTGGCTGCTCTAGGCCTTTTGAACCCGGGTGGGTCACCGTCCTAAAATCGACCAGGTATCCTTGTCCAGCCTGCCCCAACTTCAGTCGAGGAATTTGATCATGCCGAACTGGTTTGCGTACGTGTTGATCGTCCTTCTGGTCATCACGAGCGCTCTGCTGACACTGCTGGTCCTGCTCCACCGGGGCAAGGGTGGCGGCATGTCGAGCATGTTCGGCGGTGGCGTGTCCACGAGCCTGGCCGGCTCGTCGGTGGCCGAGAAGAACCTCGATCGCTACACCGTGCTGGTGGGCATCGTGTGGTTCGCCTGCATCGTCGGCCTGGGCCTGTGGCTCAAGCTGGAGCTTGCCGAGGGCGCAGAGCCGGAAGCGCTCCGCGCCGCGATCAGCGCAACGTTCTAGATTTCAGCGGAACCTCGGAGGCGGCGGCCCGATCCAGGAGCCAGACCGTCCGTTCCACTCCTCGCACGCCGGCGGCGGGCACCTGCACCGCCCCGGCGCCGGCCAGCGCCATTCCCGCCGCTTTGGCCTTGTCTGCTCCCGACGCGAGCAGCCACACCTCTTCGGCCGTGTTGATGGTGGGCAGCGTCATCGTGATGCGGATCGGTGGCGGTTTCGGGCTGCCCCGCACCGCGCTGACCGGGCGCGTCTCGTAGGCGACCGGATGTTCCGGAAACACCGAGGCCACATGCCCGTCCTCGCCGATGCCGAGCAGCAGCACGTCGAAGTGGGGCAGCTGGGCGGAGCCCGGCGCGGCCGCACGCGCGAGCGCGTCGGCGTACCGGGAGGCGGCCAGCTCCGGATCTGAGCCGCCCGCCGTATCGCTTGCGGGCATGGGGTGCACCCGCGCCGGATCGAGCGCCACCGTGTCCAGCAGCGCCGCGCGCGCCTGGGTCTCGTTGCGCTCGGGGTCCCCGGACGGCAGGAAACGCTCATCACCCCACCAGATGTCGACCTTTGACCAGTCGACGGCATCTCGCGCCGGGTTGCCGCCGATCGCCCGGTAGATGGCAGCAGCTATCCGGCCGCCGGTCAGCACCAGCGCCGCCTCGCCGCGGGCGGCCTGGGCGTCAATCAGCTTCACAATGAGCCGAGCCGCAGCCGCCTCCGTGAGCAGCTGCGCATCCGCATGCACCACCACGTCGACGGTCATCGGCGGACTCCCACCAGGGCAGGGTCCTGCCAGACGTGGGTGCGCACGGCAGGGCGGTCGTTGAGATCAGCGATGCCGGTGGCCGCCTGCAACGCCCAGCCGTAGGGCTGGTCGGGGTCGAGGCGGCGCAGCTCCTCGGCCAGATCGTCGCCGAGGCGGCGTTTGATCAGTGGCAGGATCCGGTCGCCCACCCCGGTGCGGGAGACCAGGGCTGTGCCGTCCCCCAGGGTGCGCACGCCGATGTGACTGCCATCGGCGAGCTCCAGCTCCACCGCGGTCAGTGCCGGTGCCTCGGCGAGCCTGGTGCCGATGCCGAGCCGGCTGGTGAGCCAGCCGCGCAGCAGCGCCGTTCCCGGGTCCTGGACGGAACCGGTCACCATCGCGTCGCGAACCTCTGTGCTGCCCGTGTCCAGCGCGCTGGCGAGCAGTGCGCGCCAGCCGGTCAGCCTCGTCCAGGCGAGGTCGGTGTCGCCGGGCGCGTAGTCGACAGCGCGCTGCATGAGCGAAGCAGCCGGGTCTGCGCACTGGGAGATGTCGGTGACCCGCCGCTCGGCCACCACGCCAAGCGGGTCGAAGGCCAGCCGCTCCGGCGGTGGGCCGTGCCACCAGGTCACCACCGGCACGTCGGGCGCCAGCAGCGGCATGACGATCGACTCGGCGTGCAGGGCAAGCCGGCCGTGCATGCGCATGATGACCGCCTCGCACGGGCCGAGCCGCCCGCCGACGATGATTTCGGCGTCGAGCCTGTCCTTCGCGTTGGCTGTCTCCGGATCCGGTCCGGAAACGGGGCCGCGGCTGATTACCAGCAGCCGGCACGGGTGCGCCGAAGCGGCGATGGTGGCCGCCTCCTCGACCTCACGGATACGTGCGTCATCGACGATCGCCACCACGGTCAGCGCCAGCCCGCTGGCCCCACCGCCGGTGTTCCGCCTTTCCGCGGCAAGCTTTTTGACGACCTCTGAACCCTTGGTGTCCCACAGCGCAAGCATCTCGTCTCAGGCCCTTCGCCAGGTGTGGCCGTGCCGCGCCAGCATGACGTCGGCCTCGCGAGGCCCCCATTCGCCTGCGCGATAAGCAGATGGAGTGGTGCCGGCCCACGCCGCCTCCAGCGGATCGACCACGCGCCAGCCCTCCTCGACCTCGGCCGCGTCGGGGAACAGCGTCCGGTCGCCGATGAGCACATCGAGAATGAGGCGCTCGTAGGCTTCCGGGCTCGCCTCGGTGAACGTCTCGCCGTAGGCGAAGTCCATGGTGATGTCGCGCAACTCCATCGCCGTGCCCGGCACCTTGGAGCCGAACTTGAGCATCAGGCCCTCATCGGGCTGGACCCGCACGATGAGCTGGTTGTGTCCCAGTAGCTCGGCGTCGTCGGAGCGGAACGGCAGGTGCGGCGCCTTCTTGAACAGCACCGCCAGCTCGGTCACCCGCCGCGGCATCCGCTTACCCGCCCGGATGTAGAACGGCACCCCGGCCCAGCGCCTGTTCTGCACACCCAGCTTCACCGCGACATAGGTCTCGGTGGTGGACTCCTGGGACACGTCCGGCTCTTCCTTGTAGCCCGGCACGCGCTCGCCCGCCACCCAGCCCGAGGTGTACTGGCCCCGCACGGTGTCGGCCGCGATGTCCTCGGGGCACACCACAGCGCGCAAAACCTTGAGCTTCTCGGCGCGGATCTCGGTGGACTCGAAGGTGGTCGGCTCCTCCATCGCGATCAGCGCCAGGAGCTGAAGGAGGTGGTTCTGCAGCACATCGCGGGCGGCGCCGGTGCTCTCGTAGAAGCCCGCCCGGCTGCCGATGCCCACATCCTCGGCCATGGTGATCTGCACCGAGTCGACGTACTTGGTGTTCCACAACGGTTCCCACAGCGCATTGGCGAACCGGAGCGCCAGGATGTTCTGGACGGTCTCCTTGCCCAGGTAGTGGTCGATGCGGAAGACATCTTCGCCGGTGAACACGTCGTCGACGAGGTCGTTGAGGGCTTTGGCGGAGCCCAGATCTGTGCCGAAGGGCTTCTCCACCACCACCCGCCGCCAGCCACCCGACTTCTCGTTGTCGGCCATGCCTGTGCGCTCAAGTTGCTTGAGCACCACGGGAAACGCCGTCGGCGGGATGGACAGGTAGAAGGCGGCGTTGCCGGGGATGCCGTGGGTGTCGCGAAGCTCGTCGAGGGTCTGGGCCAGCTGGTCGAAGGCGTTGTCGTCGTCGAACGAGCCGCCGACAAAGCGGATGTTGCCCGACAGCCGGCCCCACACCTCTTCGCGCCACGGGGTGCGCGCGTGTTCCTGGGCGGCTTTGCGGGCCAGCTCCTCGAAATCGCCGTCGCCCCAGTCGCGCCGCGCGAAGCCGAGCACCACGAAACCGGGCGGCAGCAACCCACGGTTGGCCAGGTCGTACACGGCGGGAAGCAGCTTCTTGCGGGCCAGGTCTCCGGTCACGCCAAAGATGACCAGCGCGCAGGGATCTGGTACCCGGGGAAGGCGGCGATCCTGCGGATCCCGGAGCGGATTCGTCATGACGACTTCAGAGCTCCGAGCAGCTGTTTAATTCCCGCGTTGCGGTCGGTCAGGTGCAGGTGGAGCAGGGGCCGTTGCCGGCTGGCCAGGGCCAGGCGATCGCCGGCGGCCTGGGCGGCCTGCAGCTGGCCGAAGGTGTAGGGCTTGCCCGGCACCGCAAGGTCTTCGGCAGGCGTTCCGGTGATCTGCAGGAACGCGCCCACCTGGGGGCCGCCCTTGTGGAACTGGCCGGTCGAGTGCAGGAACCGCGGAGCCCAGCCGAAGGTGGTGGGCAGGCCGGACTCGGTCGCGACAAGCTCGCGCAGGGTGGCGATCTCCGCATCGGCGAAGCGGTCGAGGTAGGCCATGATGGCCACGTAACCCTGATCGGTGAAGAGAAGCCGGATCGCCGCCTCAAGGCTGCCGCCCACGCCGTAACCGATGACCGCGCCGTCGACAAAGTCCGGCTCCGCCGAGGGCAGTCCACTTTCGAGGATGCGCGCGGTGTTCTCCTTGGACTCGGTCACGTTCGGCTGGTCGAACGGGTTGATGGACAACGCTTTTCCGGCGAAGGCGGTGGCCGCCTCCCAGCACAGGAACTGCGCGCCCAGCGGGCCGTTGACGGAGATGTCGGGCTGCACCCCGCTGCCCGGAATCGTTTTGGCGTAAAGGGATCCGCCCATCGTCACGATCGCGGTGTGGTCGGTCTTCGCGATCGGGCTGGTCGGCGTCTCGATGACCACCGGCAGCAGGCCCTTGCTCTCCTTGCCGGTCGACTCGGCGATGAGCTGCTCGGCCCAGTCGCCGAGGCCGGTCAGGCCGGAGCCGTCATCGGCGAGGGCCGCATAGTGTGCCCGGGACAGGGCCGCGCCCAACGCGAGCGCCGGGTTCTCTTCGGCCTGCCCGATCGACGGGGCGAACTCGGCCGCCTGGTCGATGAGTTCGGCGATGTCCACACCGGCCAGGGCGCTGGGCACCAGACCGAAGGCGGTCAGCGCCGAGTAGCGGCCGCCCACGTCGGGGTCGGCGAGGATGACGAAGGCCCCCATCTCTTGCGCCACAGCGGAAAGAGGCGAGCCGGGATCGGTCACCACGACGAAGTGCCGGCCGGCTTCGGCTGGGGTCAGACCCGCGTCGAGGAACGCCTGCCAATAGGCGCGGCGGTGGCTGTCGGTCTCGATGGTGGAACCCGACTTGCTGGCGACCACCACCACCGTCCTTTCCAGACGGTCGCCCAGCGCCGCCCGGACCTGCCCGGGATCGGTGGTGTCGAGCACGGTCAACGCCTTGCCCAGGGTACGGGTGATCACCTCGGGCGCCAGCGAGGAGCCGCCCATCCCGGCGAGCACCACGTGGTCCAGATCGGCCAGCTCGTCACGCAGCTCGGCCAGCTGAGGAATGAGTGCCCGGCTGCGTTCGAAGGTGTCCACCCAGCCGAGGCGGACAGCGGCCTCGGGCTGGGCGTCGGGACCCCACAGCGTAGGGTCCTTGGCCGCCAGCTTCGCCGGGGCGTCTTGCGCCACAAGCGATTCGTAGACTTCCTGCGCGGGCTCGGCGACCTGAACGGTCAACCCGGCCGCCGACCAGACCTCAGACATGGCTCTCCAATGCGGACTGCACCTGGGTCAAAAGCTCCTGCCAGCTGGTGGAGAACTTCTCCACGCCCTCGCGCTCCAAGACCTCGACGACGTCGTCATAGTCCACCCCAACCGCCTTGAGTGCCGCCATCGTCTCATGCGCGGCCGCCACGTTGGGCGTGATCGTGTCGGGCGAGATGCTGGCCTTCTCCGCCACCGCCCACAGCGTCTTCTCCGGCATCGTGTTGACGACACCGGGCGCGATCAGCTCGTCGACGTACAGGGTGGGGGAGTAGTCGGGGTTCTTCGTTCCCGTCGATGCCCACAGCGGGCGCTGCGGCTGTGCGCCCAACCCCCGCAGACTGACCCAACGCGGACTCTGCAGGACCTTCTGGTGCGCTTCATAGGCAAGGCGGGCGTTGGCGACAGCTGCCTTGCCCCGCAACGCAAGCGCCTCCGGGGTGGCGATCTTCTCGAGACGCTTGTCGATTTCGGTGTCCACTCGCGACACGAAGAACGACGCCACCGATTGGAGCTTGGACAGGTCGTGACCGTTCTGCTGCGCCTGCTCCAGCCCGGAAAGCCACGCGTCCATCACCTCGCGGTAGCGGTCGAGCGAGAAGATGAGTGTCACGTTGACGCTGATGCCCTGGGCCAGGGTGGCCGTGATGGCGGGCAGGCCGGCCCTGGTAGCCGGGATCTTGATGAACAGGTTGGGCCTGTCCACCAGCCACCACAGCTGTTTGGCCTCGGCCGTGGTGGCGGAGGTGTTGTCCGCCTTGCGCGGGTCGCACTCGATGGAGACCCGTCCGTCCATTCCGGACGACGAGTCGAAGGCGGGCCGCATGACGTCGCAGGCCTTCCGCACGTCAAACGCGGTGATCAGGCGCATCGCCTCCTCGACCCCGATCTTGCAGGTCGCCAGGTCGTTGAGCTGCTCGGTGTACTCGTCGCTGTTGGCGATGGCGAGCTGGAAGATGGTCGGGTTGCTGGTCACGCCCACGACATGGTTCTCGCGGCGAACTTTGTCCAAATTGGTCTGTGAACCGCCCTCGGTCAGGCGCTCACGGGAGATGTCATCGAGCCAGATCGCCACGCCCGCGGCGGAAAGCTCGGCAAGTTTGTCAGTCATGGTCTCAGTTCCCTGTCGCTTCACCCTGAATTTGAGCCGTACGGGAAAGCGTCGCCCTAGCCGCGGCGACCACATTGTCCGGCGTGAAGCCGAACTTCTCGAACAACACCTTGTCCGGCGCGCTCGCGCCGTAGTGCTCGATGCTGACGCATTCGCCGTAGGGGCCGACCAGGTCGCGCCACGGCATCGCGATGCCCGCCTCCACGCTCACGCGTGCCTTGACCTCCGGCGGCAGCACCTTGTGCCGATAGCTCTCCTCCTGGGCGTCAAACCACTCGCGGCACGGCATCGACACCACCCGCACCCGATGGCCCTCGCCTTCCAGGCGCTCCCGCGCCTGCAGCGCCAGGGAGACCTCGGAACCGGTGGCGATGATGATGACCTGCGGCCGGCCTTCGCTCGCCTCGGCGAGAACGTAACCGCCCTTGGCGAAGTCGGTGATCGACTTCGGGTCGAGCGTGGGCACGTTCTGCCGGGTCAAGCAGAGCGCGGTCGGCCTGTCCGTGTGGGTCAGCGCCATACGCCAAGCATGCGCCGTCTCGTTGGCGTCCGCCGGGCGCACGACGTCCAGGCCGGGGATGGCCCGCAGCGCGCAAAGGTGCTCGATCGGCTGGTGGGTGGGGCCGTCCCCGCCCAGCCCGATCGAGTCGTGCGTCCACACGTAGATGACCGGGAGCTTCATCAGCGCGGCGAGGCGCACCGCCGGGCGCATGTAGTCGCTGAAGACAAGGAAGGTGCCGCCGTAGGGGCGGGTGCCGCCGTGCAGGACGATGCCGTTGAGGATGGCGCCCATGCCGTGCTCGCGGATGCCGAAGTGAAGCACCCGGCCGTATTCGTTGCCGGAGAACTCCTTCGTCGAGAACTCGACCGGCACGAACGAAGTCTCACCCTTCATCGTGGTGTTGTTCGACTCGGCAAGGTCGGCCGAGCCGCCCCACAGCTCAGGCAACACCGGCGCGAGAGCGTTGAGCACCTCACCGGAAGCCGCCCGGGTGGCGATGCCCTTGGGATCTGACGGCCAGGTGGGAAGCACGTCTTGCCAACCCTTTTTGAGGGTACGGGTGGACAGCCGCGCGAAGAGCTCAGCGCCCTCCGGGTTCGCCTCGGCCCAGCGCTGGAACTGCTCGTCCCATCGCTGGTGCTCCTCGCGGCCGCGTTTGACCGCCCCGCGCACGTGCTCAAGCACCTCGGGGGCGACCTCGAAGCTGGCTTCAGGGTCGAAGCCGAGAACCTCCTTGGTGGCCGCCAGCTCCTCCTTGCCCAGCGCCGAGCCGTGGATCTTGCCGGTGTTCTGCTTGTTCGGCGCGGGCCAGCCGATGATGGTGCGCAGGCCGATGAAGCTCGGCCGGTCGGTGGCCTCGCGCGCCCGCTGGATCGCGGCCCACAGCTCGTCGACGTCCTCGACGTACTGGCCGGTCTTGGTCCAGTCGACCTTCTCGGTGTGCCAGCCGTAGGCGGCGTACCTGGCGACGACATCCTCGGACTTGGCGATCTTGGTGTCGTCCTCGATCGAGATCTCGTTGTCGTCGTAGATGACGATGAGGTTGCCCAGCTTCTGGTGACCCGCGATCGAGGAGACCTCGTGGGAGATGCCCTCCTCGATGTCGCCGTCTGAGACGAACGCGAAGATGTGATGGTCGAAGATGCTGGCGCCGGGCGCCGCGTCCGGGTCCATCAGACCGCGCTCGCGGCGGGCCGCCATGGCCATCCCGACCGCGTTGCCCAGCCCCTGCCCGAGCGGGCCTGTCGTGGTTTCGACACCGCGCGTGTGACCGTGCTCCGGGTGGCCCGGCGTCAGCGAGCCCCATTGCCGCAACGCCTTCAGGTCCTCGAGCTGCAGACCGTAACCGGAGTAAAAGAGCTGAATGTATAAGGTGAGGCTCGAGTGCCCGCACGACAGCACGAAGCGGTCGCGCCCCGGCCAGTCCGGGTCGGCCGGGTCGTGCCGCATGGCCCGCTGGAACAGCAGGTAGGCGGCGGGGGCCAGGCTCATCGCGGTGCCTGGATGGCCGTTGCCGGCCTTCTCCACAGCATCCATCGCGAGCACGCGAACGGTGTCTACAGCACGGCGGTCGAGATCGGACCAAGTGAGTTGCTCCACGCTAGTTGACCCTACCCACTGCGCGCACCACCCATGTGTGAACCCGCCCCTAAACGCTCACGGTGTTTGCGCTGCCGTAGCCTGTGCAGGTGAGCACGGCTACGGCCCTAGACACGGCCACAGAAACCCCCGAACTTCTTATTTCCGAGCAACGCTTTCCGCGCGTGCGCGCCTACGTCTCGCTGACCAAGCCGCGCATCGTCGAGCTGTTGCTCGTGACGACCGTGCCCGCGATGATGCTCGCCGAAGGCGGCCTGCCGTCGCCGTGGCTGATGGCCGTCGTGTTGGTCGGGGGGTCGCTGGCGGCCGGTGGCTCCAGCGCCATCAACTGCTACCTCGATCGCGACATCGACCCGCTGATGGGACGCACGTCACGCCGGCCCTTGGTGACCCACACCATCGCGCCGCGAAACGCGCTCATCTTCGGCCTGATCCTCGCCGTTGTCGCCACCGCCCTGATGACCGCGTTCACCAACCCGCTCGCGGCGGGTCTGACCGTCGCGGCGATCGTTTATTACGACCTCATCTACACCGCGTGGCTCAAGCGCACGACGAAGCACAACACCTTCTGGGGCGGTGTTTGCGGGGCCATGCCGGTCCTGATCGGCTGGGCCGCCGTCGCCGGCACGCTCGCTCCGCTCGCCTGGCTCCTCTTCGGCGTCGTGTTCTTCTGGCAGATGCCGCATTTCTACGCACTGGCCATCAAATTCAAGGACGACTACGCGCGGGCCGGGATCCCGATGCTGCCGGTGGTGGCGACCCCCATGCACGTGGCCCGGGATGCCGTCATCTACTCCTGGCTCACCGTCGCGGTCTCCCTGGCCGCCTGGCCGCTGGGAATGTCGACGATCTATGGCATCCCGGCGCTGATCTGCGGTGGCATGTTCATCCTCGAGGCGCACGGACTCTACTCGCGCACCAAGCTCGGCGAGCCCGTCAAGCCCATGCGCCTTTTCCACTGGTCCACGGCTTATCTCACTATCGTGTTCGTTGCAGCCGCTGTGGACGTGTTTATCTGATAGAGGCACGACACGCCCTGTTTGTCCTTTCGCTAGATTTCGGCTAGAAATCGTGCCACTTAAATACCCATTTATTCGGACAAACAACCCGCTCTCCGGGTAACCGGGGTCACAATTCATTTCGCGGTGGCGGGCCGATAGTCCTTGGTGTGACTAGGGTGCTTCCTATGGCAGATGGTTCTGATACGACGGCGACGATTGAACATCCCAACGCCGGTCTCGTCACTGGTCTGAAGGAGTTCGTCGGCGCGCACGGGGGTGCGAAGGCCGTCATCGAATACGTGGGCCGGCGTGGAGCACGAATCGTGCTGGTGGGAAAAGACGGTGAGTGGGGCGACCAGTTCGCCGAAAGCACCACCGTGGCGCGGCAGGCCTGCGAAAAAGCTGGAGTCACCGTTGAGAACGAGTGGGAGCGTGAGCTGGTGGAGCTGATGCGCCCAACCAACGATCTTTGGCGTTCCATGTCCAAGCGGACGTTGTCTCGGTGATATCGGCGTTTGCGAAGCAACACGCTGATATCGTGATCTTGTGACAACCCCTTCCCCATCCACGACCCGGGCTAACGCCCGGGTCGCTCTCGTTACCTGCGCTGAATATCCAGCCTTGGAGCCCGACGACCAGCTGGTCATCCCCGCCTTGGCGGCGCTGGGCATCGAAGCCGTCGCCGCCGTCTGGGACGACCCGGCGGTCGACTGGCCGTCCTTCGACGCGACCGTGCTCCGCTCGCCGTGGGACTATGCGACGCGGCGCGACGAGTTCGTGCGATGGGCCCGGCGGGTGCCGCGTCTGGCCAACAGTGTCGACGTCGTGGAGTGGAACACCGACAAGCGCTATCTCGGCGAGCTGGCGGCCTCCGGAGTCCCAGTCACCCCAACCACTTTCATCGCCCCCAGCGAGATGTGGCTGCCGCCCACCGCCGACGGCGAATACGTCATCAAACCCTCGATCAGCGCGGGCAGCAAGGACACCGGCCGCTACGGCCCCGGTCACCGCGACGAGGCCATCGCCCATGTCAGCCGCCTGCAGCGCGACCGGCGCGTGGTCATGGTGCAGCCCTACCTTTCCGCCGTCGACACCTACGGCGAGACCGCGTTGCTCTACTTCGCCGACCCGGCCAGCGGCCGCCTCATCTTCAGCCACGCCATCCGCAAAGGCCCCATGCTCGAAGGCCCGGACGTCGGCGTCGAGGGGCTCTACAAGCCGGAAACCATCAGCGCCCGCGTCCCCAGCCAGGAAGAGCTCGCCGTAGCCGAAGCCGTCCTGATGACATTGCCAGGCGGCCTGCTCTACGCCCGAATAGACCTCATCCCCGACCCCGACGGCAACCCGGTGCTGCTAGAAGTCGAGCTAACCGAACCCTCACTCTTCCTCGAGCACAGCGACGGCGCCCCCGCCCGCTTCGCTGCAGCGATAGCAGGATTGCTGTAGTTGCGACGCCGGCTTTGAAGCGGCGCTGCCTGCGCGTTGCTTTAGCACGCGCCAGAATTAGAGAGAAAACTGCGGAGGCCGGCGCCGGGTGGGTCTTCGGGGTGGGCGGCTAGGCCACGGCGGGCCCATTCTTGGGCCGAGGTTTTCTCGCCGATGTCGGCCAGGGCGCGGGCGAGGCGGCCGTATTGGGCGGCGTGGCGCAGGTCGCCGCCGATCACTTCGATCAGGGTGGTGGTGTCGTGTTCCCAGCGGGCCAAGCGTTCCACCGCGTCGCGGGCGCTTAGGTCGCCGGGGTCCGCAGCCCACCGCCTGCGAACCCCGGCGCGGTAACGTTCCAGCTCGGCGCGGGACAGCGCCGGGCCGTACTCGGAGATGTCTATCGGGCACCAGCGCCCGGCTTCGAACTGCACGTTGAGCAGCCAGTCGGACAGGCCGGGGGTGGGCACCTGGCGGCACGCTTCGGCGTGCACGGCGAGCAGCAGGTTGAGCAGATCGTCGAGGGTGCCCGCGGTGTCGTCGGCACAGTCCAAAGTGGATAGAAGAAGCTGGATGGCGGTGGCGAGCGGAGCGAGCGCAGGCCGCGACCGCCCGGTGCGCACCATCGTGGCGAGCTCTTCGGCCAAAGGCGCGGCGGATTCGGCTTGCCGCACGGTGGCCCAGTAGTCCAGGGAGCCGGAAGTGGTGAAGGTCTCGGTCACCGCACCCGCGAGGACATCGGCAGGGCGTGCCTGAGGCACGCGACGCAGTGGGGAGGACACCAGCACATCATGGCGCTGCCAAGGCCCGAGCAGGCTGTCTGGGTACCGGATCGGAATGTGCCAGTTATCAGACGGTGACCATCTCGCGGGCCGGATCGGCTTGGGACGCCGATGGGAGCGCGCCCGGCGCGGCCGTGGTCCGGTGAACGCCAAGCGTGGCGAGCCAAACCGCGCAAGCTCCGGCGAGGTGGAAGCCGACCAGTACCCAGGGAAGCCCGGTGAAATATTGCACAAAGCCAATGGCGCCTTGGGCTAGCGAGACTCCAAACAGGACAAAGGTCGCCCGTGCGACGCTTGGGGCCTTGACCGCTCGGGCCGCGAACCACATGGCGATGGTCAGCCCGAAGAGGAGGAACACGGCGTCCACGTGCAGCTGCGAGATCATCTCCGGATCGAGCCCGGTGCGCACGGCCTCAGCGTCTCCCGAATGCGGGCCGCTGCCGGTGACCACGACACCGATGAGCACCACCAGCGCGCTGGCGGCGGTGAGCGCCCACGCCAGCGGCCGCAAACGCGGCTCGGCCGGAGCAAAGGACGGGTTGGTCTGCCGCCACAGCCGATAGGCCACGGCGATCAGCGCCATCGAGATCAGGAAGTGCGGCCCGACGAAGTAGGGGCTCAGGTGAAAGCGCACGGTCAGGCCGCCGAGCAGACCCTGGAACAGGACACCGCCAAGCACCCAGAGCGCGAGCGCGCGCTGTGGCCGCCGCCAGAGCGCGAGCACGGTGCCGACCGCGATCATGCCCACGATGATGGACAGCAGGCGGTTGCCGAATTCGATGCCGACGTTTTGCGGCGCAGCGGAGGTCGGCACGTAGGAACCCTCAACGCATTCGGGCCAGGTGGGGCAGGCCATCCCCGAGCCGGTGAGGCGAACCGCGCCGCCGGTGATGACGATGGCGACGTTGGCGATCAGATTGGCCAGGGTCAGACTGCGGACGAGCACCTGGCGAGCATAGCGAGGTCAGAAATGGCGACCGAACTCTGTACGCCCTAAGACGAGCGCTCGTTCACGGCAAAGCCTCTGCGCGCACGCCGGAAGTGACGCGCCGCACCACCCTGAAGACCACGAACCCGAGCAGGACGGTGGCCGCGGCGGTGACCAGCTGCAGCCACCCCGGCGCCGGCCCGCGCTGGGGCACCTCGGCCGGTTTGATGGTCATCGAGCCGAGGAGTTCGGTGGCGACCTGGACTTTGGAGAAGCCGCATCGTTGCGTCCAAAGCTCGCAGGTGTGCGGTTTTTCGAAGGCGCTCAACGCTTTCACCTCACCGGTGTCGAGCGAGAACTCCCGTATCTGCCCTGTCCGCTGATCGAGGGTCAGCACACTGGCCGGGGTGCGCCAGCCCAGCATGTCGCCTGCCTGAATAGGGTCGGGCGCGAGCCGGCCCGCCCCGGTGGCGTCGACGAAGGTGAGTTTGCCGTAGGTATCGGCCCACTCCTGCGTCATCGGTTGCAGCGCCTGGGTTCCGTTGTCGCGCCAGGCGATCAGGGCTAGCCAGCGCCCATCCGGCGACCAGGCGACCCCGGGCTGGATGCCCAGTCCCGGCTCGGGCGGGTGGATCCCGAACTGGCGACGTTTGCCGTCGGGAAGGTTCAGCACCCAGATCTGGTCGCGCACCTGGACAGCGAGCTGGTCGCCGCCCGGCCCGAAGGAGGCGGCCGCGGCGGGCACCACCTCCGGGAAGGTGGTGCTGCGGCCGGTCGGCAGGTCGAGGATGCTCAGCACGCCGCCGCCGCGCAGGGCCAGCTCGAGCGCGTTGGAGGGCTCATCAGAACTCCACGGGAGCTGGCTGAAAGCCACCGACTTCCCGTCGGGCGACCAGGCGTGCAGCATGACACCGGCCGGTTGCGGCAACGGGAGCTGCCGCGACTCGCCGGTGGTTAGGTCGAGGAGGGTGAAAGCGTTGGTAGCGCGGAGTTCCTCGGCCATGAGCACCGAGTTGCCATCGGGGGAGAGCAACGCCTGCCGGTTGACCGGGCCGCGCGGGCCTTTCATCGCCTCCACCTTGCGGTAGCTGGAGCCATCGGTGTGCAGGGTTAGCGCCTGCGCCGTGGTGAAGGTCTCCCAGCTGCCCGAGTTGAACAGCATGAGCGCCTGCCCGGCCGGATGCTTCGCGACATCGGCGGTCAGCACGTCGTACCCGGCAATCTGTTCGGGAAGCACGATCGAGGCGCCGGGTGCGCCTCCGCCGCCGGACGGGATCTGTCCGGGTAGGACAAACCCCGCGACGCCAAGCAGGGTCAGGATCGCCAATGAGGTCACGGTTTGGGTGAACCGGTGGCGGCGGGCCTTGGCGCGGGCCAGCACCAGGGTCTGTTCGAGGTGGCGCGGCGGGAAGGGCGGCTCCGGCTGGTCCAGCTCGTGCAACATCGTGGTCAGCTCGTAGTCGGTCATTTCACTTCCAGCCTCTCGCTGACATAGTTGGGCAGCAGCCGCCGCAACGCGGCTATCGCGTAGGAGGTCTGGCTCTTGACCGTGCCGGGGGAGCAGCCCAGCGCCGAGGCGGTCTCGTTCACGTCGAGCCCCTCCCAGTAGCGCAGCACGATCACGGCGCGCTGGCCCGCGGACAGCCTGTTCAGAGCCGCGCGCAGGTCCAGCCCTTCATGCGCGGCGGCCACGCCCGGCTCGGGCGGCGCGGAGATCTCGGGCCTGGGCCGGACTTTGCGCGCCCACCAGCGCCGCTGCTCCTCGAGGTAGACGTTGACCAGGATCTTGCGGACGTACGGGTCCAGCGACTCCGCGGCCGCTGCCTGACGCCAATGCCGGTAGAGCAGGATGAGCGCGCTTTGCACCAGGTCATGGGCGTGGTGCCAGTCCCCGCAGAGGCGGAACGCGGTCCGTCGCAGGGCGATGATGCGGCTTTGCACGTACTGGATGTAGTCGCGCTCGTCATCAGCTCGCACACCTGAAGGATGGGGGCTCAGGTGCGCTCGGTTGTGCCGGGGTGGGTAATCGCTTGTCGATCTGTGGGTGAGGTGACTAACGTTCCCTGTACACGGCGAAAGGAGGTGATCCTAAGTTGGATAGCAACGGGACTCATGAGGTGGCTGTTCGTTAGCCGCTGTCCTTGACAGAAAGCCTGGTCGAGAACCGTGTGAAGCGGTTGGCGACTCAACAGCTACCAAGAACCCACGTGGCAGTTTCGGCCCTTGTCCAGCCGACCCGGGAATCCGGAGCCGCGTGGGTTCTCTATTTCCTTCGCACCTTCGCAGGGGTATCCCTAACTTTCGTCAGGGGTGACTGCTGACCTGCGACAGAGGTGGGAGTACCCCCTGGCCCGGAAGACTGGAGGGCAGACAGCGGGAAACAAATTCCCGTCATCTTCTGCCCGGTCCTCCAGCGTTGTGGGGTTGGGCAGAACCTTGCAAAGGAGCAAGTTTTGCTTAAGTACACCCGAGCCGCCATCGTGACCGCCATCGCCGCAGCCACCGTGACTTTCGGAGTACAGCTAGCCCACTCCGCACCCGCGCATGCTGCTTCAATTCCCACCGTGCCGTGCGCCGCGCAGGGCGTGACCGACGCCGACAAGAACATTGCCAAGGACGTGACGCCCAAGCTCAACGGCGACCACCTCGGCAAGGTCGACGGCTACCAGGTCTCCTGTGCCCGCGCCGTCGTCGACCAGGTCAAGGCCCGCGGCATGGACGAGAAGGCCGCCAAGATCGCCGTGGCCACCACCATCGTGGAAACGAACCTGCACAACTACAACAAGGCCGTTGACTACGACAGCCTGGGCCTGTTCCAGCAGCGCCCGTCCTCGGGCTGGGGTAAGCCCACCGAGCTGGTCAACCCGGCCTACGCCACCGACGCGTTCCTCGACCGGATGGTCGAGCTGCACCCCCACGACAGCTGGAAGACCAAGAACGCCGGCGATGTGGCCCAAAAGGTTCAGGTGTCCGCTTTCCCCGACCGGTACGCCACCCAGATGGATGACGCGACCACCCTGGTTTCCGCCCTCTGGAAGTAAGCCAAACCCACCCCCCGAAAAAGGGCCACGGACGGCAGAGATGCCGTCCGTGGCCTATTTTGTTAGGGTAGCCTAACTTGAGGTGGGCTGGATCACCGGCGAGGTGGTTTGCCCTGCCGTCCGGAATTAAGTCACACTGGTGTAGTGAAAAAGAGCGCCGTGCTGCACGAGGCGCCCGATCTGCGCACCAGGGATCGGGTCATCGCCTTGCTGTCTCAGGGCGCCGCCACTGCCAGCGAGCTGGGCACCCATCTCGGGCTCAGCCCCGCGGCGATCCGGCGTCACCTCGACGCCATGCTCGCTGAAGGCATGGTCACCGAGCGGGAGCGCCGCCAGCGCGGTCCGCGAGGGCGAGGACGCCCGGCCAAGATCTATGTGCTGACCGACGCGGCTCGTGACGGCTTCGGCAAGCACACCTACGACGACCTCGCCGCGACCGCACTGCGCTGGATAGCCGGCCAGGGTGGGGCCAACGCGGTCGCAGCCTTCGCCGCGGCGCAGGTCGCCGAGCTGGAGGAGCGGTGCGAAGCCGCGATGCGCGACGCGGGTGACGATCCTCTCGCTCGGGCAGAGGCGCTGGCCAGCGCCCTGACCGCGGAAGGTTACGCTGCCAGCGCGTCGACGATCGCCTCAGGCGGCCAGCTCTGCCAGCACCATTGCCCGGTGGCACATGTCGCCGCCGAGTTCCCGCAGCTTTGTGAGGCCGAGACCCAGGTGATTTCGCGCCTGGTCGGCACCCACGTGCAACGTCTCGCAACGATCGCCCATGGAGACGGGGTGTGCACAACGCACATCCCAGGTCTGCCGATAGTGAGGAAAAGCAATGACTGAGACAGCTCAGGACCAGCTTGCCGGGCTTGGCACCTACGAGTACGGCTGGGCCGACTCGGACGTCGCAGGCGCGGCCGCCCAGCGCGGTCTCTCTGAAGCGGTCGTGCGGGATATCTCCGCGAAGAAGAGCGAACCCGAGTGGATGCTCGATCTACGGCTCAAGGGCCTGCGGCTGTTCGGCCGTAAGCCCATGCCGTCGTGGGGCGCCGACCTGTCCGGCATCCACTTCGACAACATCAAGTACTTCGTCCGCTCGACCGAGAAGCAGGCCGCCTCCTGGGAGGACCTGCCCGCGGACATCAAGAACACCTATGACCGGCTCGGCATCCCCGAGGCGGAGAAGCAGCGGCTCGTCGCGGGTGTGGCCGCGCAGTACGAGTCCGAGGTGGTCTACCACAAGATCCGCGAGGACCTCGAGGAGCAGGGTGTCATCTTCCTCGACACCGACACCGCGCTCAAGGAGCACCCGGAGCTCTTCAAGGAGTACTTCGGCACGGTGATCCCGGTGGGCGACAACAAGTTCGCCGCGCTCAACACGTCCGTGTGGTCGGGTGGCTCGTTCATCTACGTGCCGCCGGGGGTGAACGTCGAGATCCCGCTGCAGGCCTACTTCCGCATCAACACCGAGAACATGGGCCAGTTCGAGCGGACGCTCATCATCGTCGACGAGGGCTCATACGTGCACTACGTCGAGGGCTGCACCGCACCCATATATTCATCCGACTCGTTGCACTCCGCGGTGGTCGAAATCATCGTCAAGAAGAACGCGCGCTGCCGGTACACGACGATCCAGAACTGGTCGAACAACGTGTACAACCTGGTGACCAAGCGCGCTGTGGCCCACGAGGGTGCCACGATGGAGTGGGTCGACGGCAACATCGGGTCCAAGGTGACCATGAAGTACCCGGCCGTGTACATGACCGGTGAGCACGCGAAGGGCGAAGTCCTGAGCGTGGCGATGGCCGGCGAGGGCCAGCACCAGGACGCGGGCGCCAAGATGGTGCACGCCGCGCCGCACACCAGCAGCACGATCATCTCGAAGTCGATCGCGCGTGGCGGCGGCCGGACGTCGTACCGGGGTCTGGTCCAGGTTCTTGAGGGCTCGCACCACTCGAAGTCGACCGTGAAGTGCGACGCGCTTCTGGTGGACACGATTTCGCGCTCGGACACCTACCCCTACGTCGACATCCGCGAGGACGACGTGTCGATGGGGCACGAGGCGACCGTCTCGAAGATCAGCGACGACCAGCTCTTCTATCTGATGAGCCGTGGTCTGTCCGAGGACGAGGCGATGGCGATGATCGTGCGTGGCTTCATCGAGCCGATCGCCAAGGAACTCCCGATGGAATACGCGCTCGAGCTCAACCGCTTGATCGAAATGCAGATGGAAGGCGCAGTCGGCTAATGACCACCGAAGTTCAGCGGAACGCTGTTCTCAAGGACAGTATTCCGCCGAAGACCAAGTCCCAGGCACTGCGGTCCTTCAACGTCGCCGATTTTCCCGCGCTCCACGGGCGCGAGGAGGAGTGGCGCTTCACTCCGCTCAAGCGCCTGCGCGGGCTGGCCACGACCACCGAGGACGCGTCGGCGAAGCTGTCGTACGAGTACGACCTGCCCGCCGGGGTCAAGGTGTCCACTGTGGACAGTGCCGGCCCGGTGCTCACCCCGTTCGACCGGATCAGCGCGCTGGCCTTCGAAAAGGCTTCCGGCGTCACGCTTATCGAGGTCGACGGAGTGGTGGAGAGCCCCGCCATCATCAACGTGATCGGCGGGGGAGAGGGCCTGGCCTTCGCCCGCACCTTCGTCAAGGTCGGGGTGCACGCGCAAGCCGTTCTGGTACTTGAGCAGAAGGGCTCGGCGACACTGGCCGACAACGTCGAAGTGGTCGTCGGCGATGGGGCCCAGCTGACCTTTGTCACGGTGGCCGACTGGGAGCGCGACGCCGTTCAGGCGCAACACGTCCGGTTCCAGGTGGGTCGCGACGCGCGGGTCGTGCACGTGCACGTTTCCCTGGGCGGCGACCTGGTCCGGCAGTACACGAGCGTGGACTACACCGGGCGCGGTGGCGACGTCGAGGCGTGGGGCCTTTACTTCGCCGGGGCCGGTCAGCACCTGGAACACCGGCTGCTGGTCGACCACTCGGTGCCGGACTGCCGTTCCTACGTGGGCTATCGCGGTGCCTTGCAAGGCGATGACGCGCGCACGGTCTGGGTGGGCGATGTGCTCATCCGCGCCGAGGCGACCGGGACTGACACCTACGAGATCAACCGGAATCTGGTGCTTTCGGATGGGGCGCAGTCTCATTCGGTACCAAATCTGGAAATCGAAACGGGAGAAGTCACCGGCGCCGGGCACGCTTCGGCCACCGGCCGTTTCGACGACGAGCATCTGTTCTATCTGATGTCGCGTGGCATCCGTGAGGACGAGGCGCGAAAGCTTGTGGTGCGAGGGTTTTTCGCCGAGCTGCTCGGCAAGATCCCGGTCGAGGAGCTGCGCGACCGCCTCGGCGTGGCCATCGAGGCCCGGCTGGCGGAGGCCGGCGCATGAAGCCGGTCGCGCAGGTCGAGGACCTGCCCAAGGGCAAGGCGATGGCGGTCGAGGTCGACGGCGTCTCGGTCGCGGTGGTGCACACCGCGGAGGACGAGTTCTACGCCATCTATGACCAGTGCTCGCACGCGGCTGTCCCGCTTTCCGACGGCGAAGTTGACGGGTGCACCTTGGAATGCTGGCTGCACGGCTCGCGTTTCGACCTACGCACCGGCGAGCCGACCGGGCTTCCCGCCATCTACCCGGTCCAAGTTTTCCCAGTGGAAATCCGTGACGGCGAAATATACGTCGATGTAAATGGAGCTAAGCAATGAGTGTCCTTGAAGTTCGCGATCTCCAGGTCTCCGTGAAGCTGCCCGAGGGTCAGCTCAAGCCGATCCTGTCCGGGGTGAACCTGACCGTCCGCTCAGGCGAGACGCACGCGATCATGGGCCCGAACGGCTCCGGTAAGTCGACGCTGGCGTACTCGATCGCGGGCCACCCCAAGTACCAGATCACGGCCGGAACGGTGACCCTCGACGGCGCCGACGTGCTGGCGATGACCGTCGACGAGCGGGCGCGAGCCGGCCTGTTCCTCGCCATGCAGTACCCGGTCGAGGTTCCAGGCGTTTCCGTGGCCAACTTCCTGCGCACCGCGAAAACTGCCATCGACGGCGAAGCGCCCAAGCTGCGCACCTGGGGCGGGGAGCTCAAGGGCGCCATGGAAAAGATGGGCATGGACCCGGCCTTCGCCCAGCGCAACGTCAACGAGGGCTTCTCCGGCGGCGAGAAGAAGCGGCACGAGATCGTGCAGCTTGAGCTGCTCCAGCCGAAGATCGCCATCCTCGACGAGACCGACTCCGGCCTGGACGTCGACGCGCTGCGGGTCGTCAGCGAGGGCGTCAATCGGGTGCACGCCAACAGCGACATCGGCGTCCTGCTCATCACCCACTACACGCGAATCCTTCGCTACATCAAGCCAGACTTCGTACACGTCTTCGTCGGCGGCCGCATCGTCGAAGAGGGCGGCCCGGAGCTCGCCGACAAACTGGAAGCCGAAGGCTACGAAAGGTACGGCGCACTGCGATGACCGCTGTGACCATCCCGGAAGGCATGCCGCAATATGGCGATGTGCCGCGCTTCGATGTGGAGCGGGTGCGCGCCGACTTTCCCATCCTGGGCCGGGAGGTCTACGGCGAGAAGCTGGTCTACCTCGACAGCGCCAACACCTCACAGAAACCGCAACAGGTCATCGAGGCGATGGCGTTGCACTACGCCTACCACAACGCCAACGTGGCCCGGTCTGTGCACGCGCTTGGCGCGGAGGCGACCGCGGCCTACGACAACGCGCGGGCGAAGGTGGCCGCTTTCATCAACGCGCCCAGCGCCAACGAGGTGATCTTCACCAAGAACGCCACCGAGGCGCTCAACATCGTGGCGAACTCGATCGGCGGCCAGCTCAAGCCGGGCGATGAGGTTGTCATCTCGGAGATGGAGCACCACTCCAACATCGTGCCGTGGCAGCTCATCTGCGAGCGCACCGGCGCCACACTGCGCTGGTTCGGCCTCACCGAGCACGGCCGGCTGGATGAGTCCAATCTGGACGAGCTCGTCAACGAGCGCACCAAGATAGTTTCGCTCGTTCACACTTCAAATATTCTGGGTACCATCAACGCCACCGCCCGGATAACGGCCCGCGTCCGCGAAGTCGGGGCGCTGCTGATGCTCGACTGCTCACAAACGGTGCCGCACCGCGGCTTCGACGTGGTGGACTACGACGTGGACTTCATCGCGTTCACCGGGCACAAGATGCTGGGCCCCACCGGCATCGGTGTGCTCTGGGGGCGCGAGGAGCTGCTCAACGCGATGCCGCCGTTCCTCGGTGGCGGTTCGATGATCGAGACCGTCAAGATGACCGGCACCACCTATGCCAAGGCTCCGGCGCGTTTCGAGGCCGGAACGCCGCCGATCGCGGAAGCGGTCGGCCTCGGCGCGGCGGTCGACTACCTGAACTCCATCGGGATGGAGGCCATCGCCTGGCACGAGAAGGAGCTGACCGCTTACGCGCTCGATGCACTGTCCACAGTGGAGGGTCTGAAGATCTATGGCCCGAAGGTTCCGGTCGGTCGTGGGGCCACCATTTCCTTTACGCTGGGCCAGATCCATCCCCACGATGTAGGCCAGGTGCTTGACTCCCTCGGCGTTCAGGTGCGGGTCGGGCACCACTGCGCCAAGCCCGCCTGCGACCGTTTCGGGGTGCCCGCGCTGACGCGCGCCTCGTTCTACCTTTACACGACCACGGCAGAGATCGATGCTCTGGTGCGCGGGCTCGATCAGGCGAAGAGGATGTTCAGCTAGCCATGCAGCTCGATCAACTCTACCAAGACATCATCCTGGATCACTATAAGCACCCGCAGGGCCGGGGGCTCCGGGACCCGTTCGCCGCCGAGGTCCATCACGTCAACCCGACCTGCGGGGACGAGGTCACCCTGCGGGTCCAGCTGGAGGGCGACCGGGTCGTCGACGTCTCCTACGAGGGCCAGGGCTGTTCCATCAGCCAGGCCTCCGCCAGCGTGCTCTACGAGCTGCTCGTCGGCCGCAGCGTCGCCGAGGCGATGGCCGTCCACGCCGCCTTCGTCGAGCTGATGGGCGGCAAGGGCCAGATCACGCCCGACGAGGACGTGCTCGGCGACGCCATCGCCTTCGCCGGCGTGGCAAAGTACCCTGCGCGCGTCAAATGCGCGTTGCTGTCATGGATGGCGCTCAAGGACGCCGTCGCCCGGGTGGAGGAAAAATCATGACCGAGCAAGCGAAGACATCGATCGATGACGTCAACGAGGCGATGAAGGACGTGGTCGACCCAGAACTCGGCATCAACGTCGTCGACCTCGGCCTCGTCTACGGCGTGCACATCGACGAGGAGAACATCGCCACCCTCGACATGACCCTGACCTCGGCCGCCTGCCCGCTGACCGATGTCATCGAGGACCAGACCCGAGCAGCGCTCACCGGAGGCCCCGGCGGTGGCCTGGTCTCCGACTTCCGCATCAACTGGGTCTGGATTCCACCGTGGGGCCCGGACAAAATCACCGACGACGGCCGCGATCAGCTCCGCTCGCTCGGCTTCAACGTCTAGCTCCACCCGCGGCGTGCTCACGCATCCGTGGGAAGCAGCCTTCCCACGGATGTCGCCCCACCGGACATGCCAGCTCGTCCCCGAGCCAACCGCTGCCGCCGGCATCGACCTCTGCCGCCCCCGCGCCGCCCCATGCCCCGCCACACCTACCCACCCTCCGCCCCACGTCTCCGCGACCCCGGCCCCCGGCGCAGCTCGGCACCTACTTCTCTGCCCCGCCTTGCTGATGCAGAGGTGTAGGTGCCACGGACTGCTTGCCCCTGCTGATGCAGAGGCGCGGGTGCCGTGGCCGCGCCTGCGCAGCCCCGGCTAAACCTGGCGACATTTTGTGGGGGACGAGGAAGGATGGCGGGTGTGGAACTGAAGATCTCTGTGCTTGCCGACCGGCCCGACCTGCTCGAGACGATGTGGGAGATGGAGTCGCCGTGGCCGGAGTTCATGAGGCATGACCCGATCGGCAATACCTATTACGCGCTTGCGGAGCAGTTCGCCGACTGCATTCTGATGGTCGAGGACTCCGTGGGAAAGCAGTTGGCCAAGGCGTTTTCCGCGCCGTTCCACCTTGCCGACGGCGAAGAGCTGCCCGATGACGGCTGGGATGGGGCTATCCGGCGCGCGTTGCGCACGAAGCTGGCCGGGGACACTCCGAACATGATTTCCGCGATCGAGATTTCGATCCGGCCGGACGCGCACGGGCTGGGCCTGTCCGGAACGATTTTGGCGGCGCTGCGCGACAATGCGGGTCGGCTGGGGTTCCGCGAGCTTGTTGCTCCGGTACGACCAAATGGCAAATCTGATCTTGATCTTCCGATGGAACAGTATGCGTTCCAGACACGGGCAGACGGGCTGCCGGTGGATCCTTGGCTGCGGGTGCATGTGCGCGCGGGCGGGCGGATTGACCGGGTGGCGCCGCGCTCGATGGTGATTCCGGGAACGCTCGCCGATTGGCGTGACTGGACCGGGCTGCCGTTCGACACCTCGGGGAAGGTCTATGTGGCCAAGGCGCTCGCGCCGGTGGTCGTCAACGTCGAACACAACTACGCGGTTTACGTCGAGCCGAACGTCTGGGTGCGCCACAAAACCGCTCGCGCTGCATGATCTGCCTGGTTAGGGTGCAGGCATGACACCTGACTGCTTTCGCATGACGCCCCCGAACGCCGCGGCGACGGGTGCCTCGCGACAGCAGCCGGTGGAGCCGAAGGGAACGGTTCAGACGGACCTGTCATGACGGCCGCGTTGCTGGCCGGCCTGGTGGCCGGCTACGGCGTCGCGATTCCGCTCGGGGCGATCGGCGCGCTGCTGATGAGCCTCGGCGCGCGGACTCCGTGGAGGATCGCGTCGGCGGCGGCCCTTGGCCCTGCGGTGGCCGACGGGATCTACGCGTTGGTGGCGGTGCTCGGCGGCGCCTCGCTCGCCCGGTGGATCGAGCCGATATCGACCCCGCTGCGCTGGATCGCCGTTGCGGTCCTGCTTTTCATGGCGTTCCGGACGACGGCCTCGGCGATCAAGCACTATCGCGATCCCACCAAGGCCCGGGAGGTACCCGAGCTGACCAGCCCGGGCCGGGCCTTCGCGGCGCTGCTCGGACTGACCCTGCTCAACCCGGCAACGATTCTCTACTTTGGAGCATTGGTGCTCGGCTGGCAGAGCTCCGGCAGCTACGACGGGGGCGAGGGGGCGGTCTGGGTGGCGGCCGTGGTCGTCGCCTCGGCCAGCTGGCAGCTGCTGCTGGCCGGGGGAGGAGCGGTGGTGGGCCGGGTGTTGCGCAGCCCTAAGGGCAAACTCGGCACGGCCATCGGCTCCAGCGTGATGATCGGTGGTCTTGCGATTTATGTGCTGCTTTCGTAGCTTGAGCCACGGGCCGGCGAGAACAGCGGGGGCGCAGGGGGTCCACATCGGCGGCCTGCGGCTATAGGGTGAGCTGGTGCTCCCCACACCTCGCGCCCTGCTTCTCGATTTTGGTGGGGTGATTGTTGATTCGCCCCGCACCTACGCCGATGAGATGATGCCCGGCTTGGTGGCTCGCGTGCATCAGCTCATCCGCGGAGTGCTGAGCGAGGAGGAGATCCTCGCCGAGCTGAGGCGGGCCGACAAGCTGCGCGACGAGTTGCGCGACAACAGCTCGGAGCACCTGGAGCTCAGCCATGCCCAGCTCTGGGGCGAGCTGGTGGCCGATGTCTGGCCGGAGGCGGCACGCGAGGCAGTGCTGGCCAACGCCGCTGACCTTAGCTACCTGTGGGCGATGCGCCCAAGCTGGCGGCTGGTCGAGGGCATGGCCGGGCTGCTGGAGTGGACGCTCGGGATCGGCATGCCGGTCGCGGTGGTCAGCAACACCCGCTGCGGGCGGGCTCACCGCGACGCGCTTGACCGGCTGGGCGTCGGTTCGGCCATCGCCGCACAGATCTACAGCGATGAAATCGGGGTGTGCAAACCGCATCCCGAGATGATCTGGGCGGCGGCCCGTGAGATCGATGTCCCGGTTTCGGCGTGCTGGATGGTGGGCGATCAGGTGACCAAGGACATCGCCTGCGCCCGCAAGGCCGGCGCGGGTGGCGCCATTCTCATGGCGTCCCAGCCGCACCCCGACGCCGACTGGACGGTGGCGGACGGACATCGGCTGATGGCACTGGTGTCGTCTAGCTGACACACCGCGGCGATATCGGCCCATCGCTATCTAGCGTGATCGCGTGGCTGGGGGTGGGAGGCGACCGGTTCGCCCGGAGTGGCTGGTGGCTGCGGTCTTTCTGGGCAGCGGCGCGGCGCTGCTGGTCTATATTCTGGCCGGCCTTTCCCTGCGCTGGACCTTCCTCGCTCTTGTCGTAGGCGGGGTCACCGTGGCGACCGTGGTGATCCGGCGCTTGCCCGCCGCGCGCCGGGCGAAGATCACCCGCCGGATCGTCATCGGCGCGATCGCCGGTTTCGTTGCCACGCTTGCCTATGACGCGGCGCGCCTGGCGCTGGTCGAATTCGCCGGGCTCAAACTCAAGCCGTTCGAAGCGTGGCGGCTGTTCGGCCTGGCGCTGGCCGAGACCGAGCAGACGTCAACGGCGACGTTCGTACTCGGCACCGCCTTTCACGTGTGCAACGGGATCGCCTTCGGTGTCGCCTTCACTGTCGCGTTTGGACGTAAGGGCATCTGGGCCGGGATCGTCTGGGCTCTGGTGCTGGAAACCTTTATGGTCTCGGTCTATCCGGGATGGCTCGGGCTCAAGGCACTTGATGAATTTCTATCCGTGAGCATCACCGGTCACCTGGTCTACGGAAGCGTGCTGGGCTGGCTGGCGAAGTCCCTTCTTGGTAGCTCCAGATGGGGAGAAGATGACCGCAACCCCTCTTCCGCAACATGGCAACGATCCTCTGTCGAAAGCGGCTGACGCGATCTGGGTCGGGATACCGCTGGGGCTTCGCCGGTTTTCCACCGGCCTGGCCGTCTCCGCGGTGGACGGGCTCTACCTGGCCGCGAAGCCGGTGATCGGGTTCGTTGCCCCGATCTTCGTCTTCCTGCTGGGCCTGATCATCGGCGTCTTTCATCCCGGCTTCGACTATGTGTTCACCGAGGCGCTGTGGGTGATCGTGGCCGTGGCGGTGATCGGCACCTTGAGCGGAGGGCTCGGGCTCTACCTGACCCTGGGTTTCGTGCTCGGCGATCTGGCCTTGGGCGACCATCCGCAGTGGGACCGCTTTGGCCAGACCTTCCTGCTCGACTCCTTGGCCCAGTACGGTTCGATGCTGCTCACCTACGCGCTGTTCGCCATGCTTGCCGTCGGAGTTCCGGTGGCCGCCAAGTCTTTCGCGGCCGAGTTCCGGCTCCCTTCGCAAACCCCACGAGCGCTGCGCGCTCTGGTCGGGCTCGGTGCCCTGGTCATCATCAGCGGCCTGCTGGTCTGGGTCTGGACCCAGTCGGCGCCGCTGCTGGTGCGCCCGGTCTTCGTGTGGGCCGACTTCCGGCCCACGGTGGCGGCCATGGCCACCACCCAGGTGCAGGGCCGGCTCATCGTGTCGCTGGCGATCCTGGCCGCGATCGGCCGGGCGGTGGCTCAGCTGATGCTGGCCAACCCGATCGGCGCTGCGGGCTCGGACGGCGACCGGATGACCCAGCTGGAGAACAGCTTCCGCACCGACCAGCCGATCGTGCCTCTGCTCAGCAGAATGCGCTTGGTGGTAAGGCTTTTGGTGCGTGCCGCGATCCTGACAGCGGTGCTCGCTGGACTCTACGCGGCGATGTGGCAGGCGGTTCTTGCCTTCGCCGTGCTGTTCCTGGCCCAGCTGATCGCCAGCCCGCTGCTGCCGCTGAACCTCGGCGGCTACGCCCGGTTCATGGCGCGCATCCCGCGCATCGTGCGGCTGATCGTGGTGATGATTCCGATGTACCTGCTCGGTGCCATCCTGGTCCCGCTGTTCCTGGATGGCACGAGCTTCTTCCCGTTCCTGTTGCTCGCCATCATCGCGGCCGTGCTGATGACGTTGCTCAGCCCGCATGTGCGCGAGGAAGGGGAGGAGCAATGAGACTCGGCGCACGATTGCTGGCCGGTGCGGCCGCGGGGTCGCTGACCGCTGTCTTTCTCTTGCCCAGCGCGGCTTTCGCGGACAACTGCGGCAGCATGTCCGACTGCTACAACACCGCTGCGGCCGCGCTTGCGGCGCTGGTTGGATTGTCTGTCCTGTTTGGAGTCATGCTCAGCGTGGCGCTGGACTTCGTACCGGTGGTGGGCACGGTCAAGGGCATCATCGAGGCCATCACCGGCCGGGATCTCGTTACCGGCCAGGAGCTGGCCTGGTGGGAGCGGCTGCTGGGGATAGTGCCGGTGATCGGTGGCGCGGCCGGAGTGGCGGCGGCCATCTCCAAAGGCAGCCGTGCCATCGACGACATCGCTGATGTGGGGCGAGGCATTGACCGGGCAGCCGACGCGGTGGACGCGGCGGGCGATGCCGCGCGGGCCGCCGAAAACGCGCGGGAGGCGGAACGAGCGGCCGAAGCGGCCCGCGAAGCCGAGCGGGCGGCCGAAGCGGCCCGTGATGCCGAGCGGGCGAGGGAGGCCGAGCGGGCGGCGCAGGCCGCCGAGGCACACAAGCGCGATCTCGGGATGGATCCCGCCACGGGCCGGTATCGGGCCGGCGAGGCCGATACTGCGGTGCGGGTGGAGGAGGCGACCGGAACCACTCTGTCGCGGTCCACCGACCCGAGCGTGGACTGGGTGGACAACGCGACCGGCAAGACCTACGACGCCGTCGGCAACTTTCCTCAGCAGCACTTCGACGCGCAGTGGCCGAATCTGCAAACCAAGATCATCGATCATCTCGCCAAGGCGGACTACGTTCCGGTGGACGTGTCGCAATGGACCCCGGACCAGATCGCTAAGGTGCAAAAGTTCATCACCGACAACGGCCTCGGCCCACGAGCATTTCTGGTAGGCAACTGATGTCTGGAACGATCGCGGTCACCCCCGACAAGCGCTGGTCCGCGCAGGGCTGGCTGTTCGACTGGACGCTGGAGTCGCTCGCCCGCGACCTGAGCGACGAAACGGCGCGCCAGCACCTGCGCGAGATCGTCGACGAGAACATCGGCTGGCTCGGGTTGGCCGACCTTCCGCCGGCGGCGCGTGCGGAGGCGTTCGACAAGATCACGACTCGGCTGGTACAGGAAGCCGACACGGACCTGCCGGGCACGCTGCCCAACCGGCCCGCGGTGCTCGACCTGTTGCGCGATCTGGCCCGGATGGCCGCCGAGGCTAGAGGTTCTTGAGCGCTTCGCGCTCGGACAACCCGGAAAGCGTGCCTTCGTTCGCGTGGACGAAGGCACGCACCGCTTCCGGGTTGGTCTTCGCGTATTCGCGTAGCGACCATCCGATTGCCTTGCGGATGAAGAAGTCTGGATGATCTGCGCGCCGTTGGCAGTACCCGAAAAGGCGAACCGAATCGGTGGCGGACTTGTATCCCAATTGGTGTATCAGAGCCGTGCGGGCCAGCCACATGTTTTCGTCGTCTATCCAGCTGTCCATGGTGGCCACCAGCTCGGGGTGGGCCCGCACGAGCGGCCCGACGGTGTGCGAGGCGAGGGTGTCGACCGTGTCCCACCACGGCTTGGTGACGATGAGCTGCCTTGCCACGTCGATGAATCCGGGTCCGCACACCTTGACGTAACGGCGCAGATGCACACAGGCGACGTACTGGAACTCGCGTTCCGGCAGCTGCCACAGATCCAGGGCGACCTCGCGCAGCTGCGCCTCGGTCGGCTTGGCCAATGGCGTTTCCCGGATCAGCTGGCGGACCTGTGGGCTGGGGATGCCCAGGAACGGGAACTGGTCGCGCATGTAGGCCGACATCGACACGGCGCGCTGCGGATCGGCGGCCTGCCGCATACGGTCCACCAGAACGAGATTGGCTCGCAAGGTCACCGGCCAAGCCTGACATACTCGCGTTATGGAGATCGCTGAGGCGCGGCACCTATGGAGGATCGAGCCGGGCTGGCTCAACACGGCGAGTTACGGCCTGCCGCCGCAGCCCGCGTGGGAGGCGCTGCAGGCGGCCCTGGCCGACTGGCGGTCCGGCAAGGGCAGCTGGGAGGGCTGGGGCCGATCGGTGGCGACCTCGCGCGCCCTTTTCGCCCGGCTGTACGGCTTGGAGGTGGCCGACGTCGCGGTGGGCGCTCAGGTCTCACAGATGCTGGCGCCGGTGGCCGCTGGTCTGCCCGATGGCGCCACGGTGCTGGTCCCCGACATCGAGTTCACCTCGAATGTGTTCCCGTGGGCTGTTCATGCCGATCGGGGGGTGACTGTCCGGACAGCGCCGGTGGCCAAGCTGGCCGAACATCTCGACTCCGACGTTGACGTAGTGGCGTTCTCGCTGGTGCAGTCGGCCGACGGCGAGATAGCCGATCTTGCGGCGATCAGCGAAACGGCACGGGCGTGTGGCGCGACCGTGGTGGTCGACGCGACCCAGGCCTGCGGCTGGCTGCCCTTCACCGCGACGCTGGCCGACGTGGTGGTGGCCGGGGCCTACAAATGGATGATGGCGCCGCGCGGCACCGGTTTCTGCTATCTGGCCCCAGCGCTCAGGGAGAAGCTTCGGCCGCTGGTGGCCGGCTGGTTCGCCTCCGATCAGGGGGCGGGCGCCTACTACGGGCTGCCGATGCGGCTGGCTTCCGACGCGCGGGCCTTTGACCTGTCACCGGCCTGGCATCCGTGGGTGGGGACAGCTCCGGCGCTGGAAGTGATTGAGCAGATCGGGGTCGAGGCAATCCACCGCCACAATGTGGCTCTGGCCAACCGCTTTCTCACCGGTCTGGGCCAGCCGCCGTCGAACAGCGCGATCGTCACGGTCAATGTGCCGGGCGCGGAGGAGAAGCTCGCCGCGGCCGGGATTCGAGCTGCCGTGCGCAAGGGCGTGGTGCGGGCCTCGTTCCATGTCTACAGCACTGAGTCCGATGTGGACGCGGCGTTGAACGCCCTCGCGTGATGGTCAAGGTGCAGCCCGCGGCGGGTGGCGGGCGCTGGGCCGAGATCTCGCCGCATCGGCTCGGCGGCTGGCTGGACGGCTTCTATCAGCGCCACGACGGCGCGGTGGAGGTCGGGCTGCTGCTGAGCGCGGCCAATGGCGATGAGGCGACCCTGATCCCGCCGCCGGGCGTGCCCCCGGTGCAGACCGTCGACGAACTGCTGGAGCAGCTCAAACTGCCGCGCAGGCTGGGCCTGCTGCTGGCCCGCAAGGGCGCGGTGGCGGTGGGGGTCGCCCAGGGCGACGAGCTGATCAGCTCCAAAGTGGAGCGCTTCTATATTCAGGGACGCACCGCGGCCGGGGGCTGGTCGCAGCAGCGTTATGCGCGGCGGCGCGGCAATCAGGCCATGGCCGGGGTCCGGGAGGCGGCCGACATCGCGGCGCGGATCCTGCTGCCCGCCGAGCCCGAGCTGGACGCTCTGGTCTGCGGTGGCGACCGCGCAAGCGTAGATGCGATTCTGTCGGATCCGCGACTGGCTCCGCTGTTGGCCAAACGCCACGATCGCCTACTCGACGTGCCCGAACCGCGTCTTAGTGTGCTGGAGGAGGCGCTGTCGGCCGCCAAGATGATCCGCATACATCTCGTACCCTGAACCAATGACTCGGTGGGAGTACGCAAGGCTCGAATATCGATCGGCTGGAACCCTTGGCACGGACCGGCATATGGACTGGGACGCCGCGTTCCATCACCCCGACGGCTCGGAGCGATGGGGGACAGACGAGCGCTTTGACGACATCAGGCACCTCAATCGGGCGGGCGCCGACGGCTGGCAGGCTTACGACCGTCACGCTGTGCTGATGCACGGCGAGCCGCATCGCCTCTTCGCTGTCACCTATTCCATGCGACGGGAGATTAAAGCCGCTTAGCTGTCGACCGCACTGGGTACTGGTGCGATGATCGATGCGCTTTACACCCCTCGAACTCGATATTGGAGGTCCCCGTGGCCGAAGGTGAAGGTGGCGGGACGAAGATTATGCGTGGTCTGGTGATCGCGCTGCTCATAGTCGCTGCCATTGTGCTGCTTGCCGTGTTCTGGAGGCAGGTTCTCGACGCGATCGAGGGCGGGTGGACCTATCTCTGGGACCACGTCCCGGGCCAGGGAGCTCAGCAGACAGCTGTCATCGTCTATCTGATCCTCGCCGCCCTGCTGGGCATCGTGTTCTCCAAAGCGGGCCACTTCACGGCATACGGCGTCGCCATGGGCCTTGGCCCGCTGCTGTGGTTCCTGTTCTGGGAGGGCTTCCCGCTGCTCGGCCTGGACCCGACGTGGAAGGAAAGCCTTGGTGTGCAACATCTCGCACCAGGGCAAGTGATCCTGTGGGCGATTGTGGGCGCGGCGGTCATCACACTGATCTTCGTGCCGCTGGAGCTTTGGGAAAAATACCGCAGGCGTAAGCACCGTCTCGGCGGCGACTCCGAATGATTGCGGCGCCGGCCGGTCCTCCCCCGAGGGCCGGCCGGCCAAGGAGCGTGATGGACATGCGACAACAGGATGATCCGGATCGCTGGCCGACCGTGAACCTCCAGCCGGATCAGCTTGAGCAGATCCTGGCCACCGATGTTGTGGAGACCGTGCGGATCGACAACGCGATGCGCATCGTGCTGGACAGGCTGGAGGGCAAGACCACCCCGCCGCCCAAGCCTGTCCGCTATGGCACACCGATCGCCTTTTTCACGATGGCCATCGTGTCGACCGGTGTCGCCCTGCTGCTGGAAAGCGGCTTCTGGCAAGTGTCCTGGCATGCCCAGGGGATAGCCGGTTTCGGGGTGTTCGCCGTGTTCAGCGCCGCGGTCGCGGTGACCGTGCTGATCCGCCGTCACCGCATCCGGTGACGCGGCCGGTGGCGATCGCGTAGCAGGAACGTGGTGGCAGCGGCGAGCGCGAGCGCGAGGATCAGCCCGACCGCGATGACCGCATAGATGCTGCTGTTCTGCGAGCGGGGTTTGTCCGCGGTGATGTCCGCGATGACGCCGTCGCTGTCTATCGGCGACGGTTCGGCTTCCGGCGATGGCGGCAGCGACTCGGCCGGCGACACCGAGGGTGACGGCGACGCCGAGCGCACAGTGCTGGCACGGGTTGTCGCGGCGGCGGCGATGGCGGCTACCGCGACGGTCGCCCCCGACGCCGATGATGAGCGGACAGTAATAGTGATCTTGTTGGCGGAATCGGTGAGCACAGTGGACGCCGGGACATAGCGGGCGTTTCCGGGATTGATCATGTAGGCGTTCTTGTAGTCACGGTTGGTCACGGCGTAGACCCGCACGCCGGGATTGGTCACCGAGGTGTCCACCGCCGTCCCCTGGGCGCGGGTTTCCACCACATAGCTCAGGCGGCTGCTCACTTTGTACTCCAGTACGCGCACCCCGGTGGTGGAAATGGGGGCGTACAACGGTTTGAGGGTGAACGTGCCCGGCGTGCTGACCTGCTGATACCAGCCCGCCTCCAGCCAGCCCGAATGCAGCAGCTCGACCGAGGAGTAGCCGCGGCCCGAGCCGCCCGAGCCCATCGGGGTGTTGCCGCTGTAGTCGTTTGCCTTGCAGGAGGCCAGGTTTCCGGCCGGGCAGTCGCGCTTGCTCTGATGCGGGTAGCCCTGGTTGTGCCCGAATTCGTGAACGATCGCCGACAGTGACGGCCTTGGCGGGTACCAGGTGACACGCCCCGGCATTTGGCCAAGCCCGCCCCATCCGCACCCGTAGATGTCGTAGACGACGGCAAGCGAGTCCCAGGTCACGCCGAGCGAGGTGAGGTGGTTCTGGGCGTCGGTGCGGGCCAGATCGCTATGGCATGCCGCCTTGTCGGCGCCGGTCAGCGCGGCGGTCGGCGGGGCGACGAAAACGCCGTCGCCGGCCGGTGTGTAGCTGAGCAGGCCGTGGGTGACCGTGGGCATCCAGGTGGCCAGCGAGCCGGAGCTGCCGAAGAACATGTTGCGCAGGTAAGTGGTGTCGGCCAGCTGCGTGCGCTCGGTATCGGTGTCTCCATTTTGGATGATTACCACGGCCAGCCGCTTGGTGACCGGTGCGGCCTGCGCGGGAGCGGGGGCCAGCAGCGCGGTCAGCAGCACGGTGGTCATGCTCAGCATGACGGCGAGGGGGAGCCGCATGCCTGGCAATCTAACCCGCTCGGCCATTGCTTGGGGAGCGGGGCTCACCGGGCATTTTCGGCAGGGACCGAAGCATACAAAAATTCATGAATTTCGACTCTTATGGTGATCGCACCTCCTAGGGAAGGAAACCCATGCGAGTTCGGCGATCGATAGTCGCTGCCCTGGTGACGCTCACGGCCGGTGTGGTCGTGGTCGGCGCGCCAGCACCAGCCATGGCGGCGCCCAACTTCAAGGCACCGTACCGCTGCGGCCAGCGCTGGACCTATAGCCACCACAGCGCCGAGGTGCGACTGGCCCTCGACTTCATCCGCAACGATGGGGGCACCACCAACGGCAGCCCGGTGCTGGCTTCGGCCGGAGGCACCGCCTACCGCTACTCCCAGCCCAGTGGAGCTGGAAACTACATCGCCATCGAGCACGGCGGTGGGTGGAAGACCTACTACTTCCACCTGTCCGCCTATTCGGTGGCCAACGGCCAGGCGGTCTCGCAAGGCCAGCAGATCGGAGTGACCGGAAGCACCGGTAACTCCACCGGCGCCCACATCCACTATGAGCAGCTGCTCAATGGAGTCGGCCAGACCATCCGGTTCAACGGCGTTTCCCTTGCGCCGTATCCGGGCAGCTACGGCGCCAAGTCGTACACCAGCGACAACGCGTGCACCAACGGCGGCACCTTCTTCATGACCTGGGGCAGTGGCGTGAACGTGCGCAGCGACGCCCGGGTCGCGGCTTCCATCGTCGGGGTCCTGGGCGGGCCGACGCAGGTGAAGGTGCTCTGCCAGAAGCAGGGTGACACGGTGACTGCCGAGGGCTACACCAACAGCTGGTGGGCGCGGCTCGAGTCACCGCCCGGCTACATGACCAACATCTACATCGACCACCCGGCCGCTGTCCTGCCCGGCGTGCCAACCTGTTAGCCCTCTGGGGCTTGCGCAGGGCCGGTGGCAGGTCTAGTCTGCCGCCGGCCCTCCGCGTGGTACCCGCCGCCGCCTGCCAGCGGTTAGGCTGGGCGGCATGAGCGCTGCGTCCGTGATCGATCGTCCACCTGAAACCGACGAACCAATCCCGGACAAAACGAGGAAAGCACGCGATCCCTTGTGGATGCGTCTGGCCGTCATCATCGGCGCCGTTCTCATCGTGGTCAGCGGCGGAGGGCTGATCACGATAAAGGTGCTTTTCAGCAGTGCTGTCAGCAACGTGGGCCAGATCGATATCAATCCCGGCACCGACAATGACTCGGTGGTCAAGGGCCATGCCCTGGTCGGAGCGCTCAACATCCTGCTCGTGGGCATCGACGACGGCCGGGTGGAGGGGGTCGACGAGCGCAAGCTGGAGCCCACCCGCGCCGACTCAATCATGATCTTGCATGTGCCGGCGAGCCACGATCGCGGTTATCTCGTCTCGCTGCCGCGTGATCTATGGGTGAAGATCCCCAAGTACCCCAAGACGGGATACGGCGGCGGTTCGGGCAAGCTCAACCAGGCCTACACCGCGGGCTTCGGCGATGCGAGGGGTGGCGGGCCGGGCCAGGCGGGCGGCCTGGACCTGTTGATGCGCACCATCAAGGACGTCACCGGCATCACCTTCAACGCGGCGGCGACGGTGAACTTCACCGGCTTCACCGCCGCGGTCAAGGTGCTCGGCGGGGTGACCATGTACATCGATGAGCGCGTGACTTCGGTGCACTACGGTTTCTATCCCGACGGAAGTCATTGCGTCCCAGCGCTTTTCGACGGCAATGGGGTGGCCTATCCGATCAAGGCGTGCAAGGGGCGCGTTTTTGAGAAGGGCACCCGGCGGCTGACGCCGGAGGAGGCGCTCGACTACACGCGTCAGCGGGAGTGGATGGAGCTGGGTGACGGTGACTACGGTCGCCAGCGTCATCAGCAGCAGTTCATCAAAGCATTGGTGCAGGAGGCCAAGGCACAGGGCCTGACCACCAACCTGCCCAAGGCGCTCAGCTTCGTCAAGGCGGTCGGCGGCGCCGTGAACATGTGGACGAACAACGAAGAGCTCGCGGACTGGTTCCTGACGCTCAAGGACGTCGCGGCCAACAACGTCACCATGATCAAGACGAACGCCGGTAAGTACAATCCCGCACCCGTCTCGGGGACCTCAGCCGAAGCGCTGTCGGAGCAGAGCAAGGAAATGTTCCAGGCGCTGCGCACCGGGAAGATCGACGACTTCCTCTTCCTTAACTCCGATTGGATCAACCGGGACAGCTAGCGCAGCAGCGATCGCGCAACCGAGCCGAGCACCGGCAGGGTCAGCAGGCCATCACCCAGGCCCAGCTCGACGAAGGAGCTGAACACCCGCCGATCGGTTCCGGCCGCCCTTATCCCCGCGTCGATTATTTGTGGGTACGAGGAAAGCCTCGCCACAGCTGCGGTGTGCCGAAGATGGCGGTGCAACCGCCGCCGCAACGCGGCGCGATAGACCGCCCCCGCCTGCGGCCCGCCCTGCGCGGCCGCCGCACCGGCGAGCGCTCCGGACACCACCGCGTAGAAGATTCCTTCGCCGGTAAAGGGATTGATGAGCGAGAGCGCGTCGCCGGCCAGCAGCACGCGACCCCGTCCAGCTGGCGGGCGGCGGGTGGAAAGCGGAAGGTGGTGGGCTCGAAGCCCCGTGGTGGCGGCCAGATCCACCCCGGGTAACAGGTCGGCCAGGCGGTCCAGGAGATGGGCCCGGCTGACCGGCGCACCGCGCAACATCTGTCCGTACCCCACGTTGCGCCGGCCGTCGCCGATCGGAAACGACCACCCGTAAGCGGGCCAGTTCCGTTCGCTCATGATGATCTGCTGTTCCAGCCGGCCCTGCGGATGCGGGGCGTAGCCTCGGATCGCGATGGCGAGGTGCCCGGCCGGGTTGGGCTCGTGGCCGAGATGGCGGCGCACGACCGAGGAAGCGCCGTCGGCGCCGATGACCACCTTCGCCTCGATCTGCCCGTCGATGATGACTCGATCGGGCTCGCTTCGCAGGCTGCGCACCTGATGGCGATGCAGGGTCGCGCCCGCCGCGAGCGCCGCCGCGACCAGCCGCGCGTCGAAGATCTCACGCGGGATCACCCTTACCGGCTCGGGAAGCGCCGCCGCGGCATGGGCGCCGGACGGCCCGGTGATGCTCAGCGCCGGAATCGGCGGGAACCCATCCTCCACATCGGACACACCCAGCTCGCGCAGCACGGCCAGTGCCTGCGGGGCGATGCCATCGCCACACGCCTTGTCCCGCGGGAAATCCGACCTGTCCAGCAGCACGACCCTCGCTCCCGCGCGGGCCGCGGCGAGCGCGGCGGCCGCGCCCGCCGGCCCGGCGCCGACGATGGCCACGTCATGCATGTCAGCCGGCCCGGCGGTTTCGCCATTCCTGCACAACCTGCTCCACTTCCAGCGGCTTGAGCACAATCGGCGGGCCGTCGACCGGGCCGCGCATGGCTTTGCGGATGCGCTCGTTGAGGTCGGCCAGGTAGGCGCGCACCTGTGCCTCCGACTTGCGCGTCGCCACCAGATCAGCCACGTCTTCGCACTCCTTGCGCAACCGCAGCGTGGTCGGCAGACCTCCGCTGCCGATCTGCTCGCGGTGCACCATTTCCTTGAGCCACCAGTCGTCGTGCAGTGGCTGCCCGCTGCCCGGCAACGGCTTGCCGAAGCCGGGCAGGTTGTCGAACTCCCCGCGTTCCTGCGCCTCCCGGATCTGGCGATCGATCGGCGACTCGTACCGGTCCTGCATAAGGAGATTTTATGTCAGAAGTAGTCGAGGAGGGTGGGGGCTGGGCCGGCGGTGGCGGCCATGAGAAAGCTGTCGGTTTCGGCGTCGCCGCCGCTGAGGAAGCCCGCGCGGCGCAGGACGGCCGGGCTGGCCGCGGACGCGTACCAGACGCCGAGCCCGCGCGAGGTCATCCGCACCTCGCCGCTGCCGCCGGGCTCAAGGGCGGCTTGCCCGCTGTCGAGCACAAGCCTTACCCGGCCTTCGTTCCAGGGGCATTCGACGTCGGCCAGGTCGAGGTCGACGCTGCCTTTGAGGTGGCTCGGCCAGCCGCGGGCCGCGATCGCCGCGGCGGCGTCGACCACGCGGATCATCCACGGCTGCTGCGACTCGATCCGGATGCTGGAGGTGGCGACCTCGTACAGCGCCGGGTCTGATGTGGACAGTCGCAGCACCGCGGTCGGCGCGACGCTCGCCCAGCCCGCGAACATGGCCAGCAGGGTGCTCGTTGCGTCGTGGGTGCTGCCGATGAGTTCGTAGGCGGTGATTTTGCCGCTCGAGTCGTAGCCGGGGCCTCGCTCCCAGCTGGCGTAGCCGACGACCTCGCCATCGGTGGTCACGGCGACGGTCATCCCGTCGAAGGATTCCAGGATTTCGGTCGCTGTCCTGTTCCACAGCGGGCCCGAGCGTTCCATCAGTGCGTTTCCGGCGCGGGCCACGTCGCGATAGAGCTCGAAGATGGCGGGCATGTCGCCCTCGGTGGCGGGCCGCAGCGCTATCCCGGGTGCGGGCCGGATGCCGGACAGGGCCGAGGTGGGCAGGGCGAGGTAGGTCAGCCAGCCCGCTTCCTCCCATCCCAGGCGGCGGTAGGGGAACGGGACGGTGGGAAACAGCGTGCTGATCGCCGCGCCACGGTCCCGCGCGTCGCCGAGCAGGCGGGTGAGCACCAAGCGGGCCAAGCCTTTGCCCCGCAGCTCCGGTGCCACCGCCACCCCGGCCACCCCGCTGGTGGGCACGGCCCGGCCGCCGAACCACTGCTGCTGCGCCCGATCGACGGCCTTGGCCACGAGGCGGCCGGAATCGTCGAAAGCGCCCAGGGTGTAGCGCCCCGGGGAATCGGAATTCCAGTCCTCCGGCATCGGGCGGTCGTGATAGCCGAAGGCGAGGCTGCCGAGCTTCCAGGCGGCGGCCTGATCTTGCGATGTCAGCGGTCTTACCTCGTAGCGCATCCGCCTATCCTGTCACCGCCCTTTCCGGTAGCGAAAACAATTTAGGAATCGGCCAGGTCGGTTAGGGCCAGAATGGGGAGGTGACCCGCTGGGTGCTGCACGTCGACATGGACCAGTTCATCGCCGCTGTCGAGGTGCTGCGCCGTCCCGAGCTGCGGGGCAGACCGGTCGTCGTCGGTGGTGACGGCGATCCGGCCAAGCGGGGCGTGGTCAGCACCGCCTCTTACGAGGCTCGCGAGTTCGGGGTGCACTCGGGAATGCCGCTGCGGCTGGCGCTTCGCAAATGCCCGGAAGCGGTGTTCCTCGCGGTGGACGCCCAGGCCTACGAGGCGGTGTCGGCCAAGGTGATGGAGTCGTTGCGCGCCACGGGTTGTGTGGTCGAAGTGCTCGGCTGGGACGAGGCGTTCGTGGGTTACGACGGCGACGATCCGCGCACGCTCGCGCTCGACATCCAGCGACGGGTGCTGGAGGCGACCTCGCTGCATTGTTCGGTCGGCATCGGGGACAACAAGCTGCAGGCCAAGCTGGCCACCGACTTTGGCAAGCCGGCCGGAATCTTCGAGCTGAGCGGCCGGACCTGGTTCGAGGTGCTGGGCGACCGAAGCACCGAGGCGCTCTGGGGGATCGGCGGCAAGACCGCCAAAAAGCTTGCAGCCCTTAATATTTTCTCGGTACGCCAGCTCGCCGAAACGGATCCGGCGGAGCTGGCCAAACACGTCGGGCCCGCGATCGGGCCGTGGCTGGTGAGTCTGGGCCGCGGCGAGAGCAGTTCCCAGGTGAGCGCGGAGCGCTGGATCCCGCGGTCGTGCAGCCGGGAGACCACGTTCCAGCAGGACATCGAGGAATGGGAGAAGGTGCGAAGCGAGGTGGTCGTGCTCGCGCAGCGCGTTGGGGCGGACGCGGCGGCCCAGCAGCGCCCGGTCGCCCGGGTGGTGGTGAAGGTTCGCTTCGTGCCGTTCACCACCCGCACCCGGGGCCAGGCGCTGCCCGAGCCGACCAACGACATTGCGGCCCTGGAGCTCGCGGCGCTCGCAGCCCTGGAGAAGTTCACCACCCGGCGAGCGGTCAGACTCCTCGGCGTCCGCGCCGAGTTCGACAGCTCATCGGAATAGGCTGTTCCTGTGTCGAAGTCGAAGGTGTTGGAAGTAGCAGGGCGCGAGGTGACCATCACCAATCCGGACAAGGTGGTCTTTGCGCAAGCAGGCCATACCAAGCTCGATCTGGTCAACTATTACCTCGCCACGGCCGATGGCGCGCTGCGCGGCGTCTACGGCCGCCCGATGGTTCTGAAGCGCTTCGTCAAGGGCATCGATCAGGAGGCGTTCTTCCAGAAACGGGCGCCCGACAGCCGGCCGGAATGGATTGAGGTTGCCGAGCTGCACTACGCCTCCGGGCGCTCCGCGGCCGAGGTGGTGGTGCGCGACGCGGCCGCGCTGGCGTGGGTGGTCAACCTGGGCTGCATAGACCTCAACCCGCATCCGGTGCTGGCCGAGGACCTGGATCGCCCCAACGAGCTGCGCATCGACCTCGACCCGATGCCCGGGGTGACCTGGGAGCAGATCGTCGAGGTGGCTCTGGTCTCCAAGGCCGTGCTGGAGGACCACGGCCTGACCGCGTGGCCGAAGACCTCCGGCTCGCGGGGCTTCCACATCTACACGCGCATCGAGCCGCAATGGTCCTATCACGACGTTCGGCTGGCCGCCGAGTCGGTGGCCCGCGAGGTGGAGAACAGAGCGCCGCACCTGGCCACCAGCAAGTGGTGGAAGGAGGAGCGGGAGGGCGTGTTCGTCGACTTCAACCAGAACGCCAAGGATCGCACGGTCGCCTCGGCCTACTCGGTGCGAGCGACCCCGGATGCCCGTGTCTCCACGCCGCTGACCTGGGAAGAGGTGCCGGGTTGCCGGATGGAGGAGCACACCCTGAGCACGGTGCAGCGCCGCTTTGCCGACATCGGCGACCCGTGGCGCGGGATCGAGTCCTCGCACGGGTCGCTGGAGCCTTTGCTCCAGCTGGCAAAGCGGCTTGGCCCGGCCGAGAAGCCGCCCAAGAAGGGCACGGGCCGCCGCGAGTCGACGATGCCGCTCATCGAAATTGCCCGTGCCAAGACCAGGCCGGAGGCGATGGCGGGGTTCGAAAGCTGGAAAGCCAAGCACCCCAAGGTGGCGCAGCTGCTGCAACCGGCCGACGTGCTGGTCGACGGGATGCGTGGGCGAAGCTCTCTGTGGTACCGCATTCGCGTGAACCTGCAGCACGTGCCGGAGGCCGAGCGCCCGCCGCAGGAAGAGCTGGAGGTCGACTACGACCCGTGGGCAGGGTTTAAGCCTTGACAGGCATATAACGCGAGAGGCATATTAGGGGAGTGCCCGTTGACGCGTTCGCTGTGGTGGCCGAGCCGACCCGGCGTCGGATCCTCGACCTGCTGCGCCTGCGTGACACCAGCGTCAATGAGCTGGTGCAGGCGCTTGAGGTGAGCCAGCCCGCGCTTTCCAAGCACCTGAAGGTTTTGCGCGAGGCTGGTTTCGTCACCTCGCGAATAGCGGCGCAGCAGCGCATCTACCGGATAGAGCCGCGCCGGCTCAAGGCGATCGACGAGTGGCTGGAGCCCTACCGCCGCCTGTGGGATCGGCATCTTGATGCGCTTGAGCGTCACCTCGACAACCTGGAGCAGTGATGGATCGTTCGTCCTTTACGCCTTCGCCCCTGGCCGATGTCAGCCACGATATTCGCGACTACAAGTGGATGCTGGTCTTCGTGCGCGACTTCCGGCATCCGCCGGAGAAGGTCTGGGCCGCGCTGACCGAGCCGGGCCAGCTGAGCCAATGGGCGCCCTTCACCACCGACCGCGACCTTAGCGAGCTGGGCAATGCCGCGTTGACGATGATCGATGGTGAGACCGTTGATGTCACGGCGGCGCAGGTGATTCGTGCTGAGCCGCCACGACTTCTCGAGTACACGTGGGGAGAAGACCTGTTGCGCTGGGAGCTGGAACCCGCGGGGGCGGGAACGCGGCTGACCCTGCGGCACACCGTGCAGGGCCGCGAGTGGCTGCCGAAGGTGGCCGCCGGCTGGCACCTCTGCCTCGATGTGGCACAGCATCTGCTCGACGGCGACCCGGTCGGGCCGATCCGCGGAGCAGATGCTGTCCACTTTGGATGGAATGAGCTGAACGAGGCCTACGAGCGTGAGCTGAAGGAACAGGATTAGGGCGCGCTGCCCTGGACCCCGGTCACCTTCCAGATCTTGCCGTTCGCCTTGGACAGCACGTAGAGCTCGCCCGCGCGGTCGGTGCCGAACCTCAGGTCGACCCGAGCGTCTCCGGCCAGCGTGGGCATGCTTGTCTGGGTACCCGACGAAGTGAAGATTTTCAATTGGTAGATCGGGGCCAGGGTGGCGCTGCCGCGCACCATCGCCGACTCATTGGTGTAGAAGACCCAGCCCTGCACCAGATCGCCGAAGAAGTACTTGCCCTGCAACGCGGGCAGGGCACTGCCGCGATAGACGAAGCCGCCCGCGATGGCTCGGCCCAGGTCGCTGCTGCAATTCCAGTCGGTGGGCGGGTTGTGGTCGTAGGCGGCCACCGGGTAGGTGAAGCCGAGCGTGGAGTCGTTGGCGGGCAAGGTGTAGACGTTGCAAGGGTCGGAGTTGCGGTAGACCCACTTGCCCTCGCGCTGGCTCCATCCGAAATTGTCCCCGGCGCGCACGTCGTAGACGCTTTCGATGCTGTGCTCGCCGATGTGGCCGAGGAACATGCGGCCGGTGCCGCCGCGGTCCCAGCTGAAGCGGTGCGGGTCGCGCATGCCCAGGGCGTAGATTTCGCCGAGCGTTCCCGCCTGGCCCACAAAGGGATTCGACGCCGGGATGCCGTAGCGGCCGTTGGTGCTGTTGGTGCCGCGCGGATCGATCCGCAAGATCTTGCCGAAGGGCAGGTTGCGCGCTTGCGGCTGGGTGGTGTTCAGCCCCCGCCCGCCCTCGCCGACGGCCAGGTAGAGCATTCCGTAGTCGGCGCTGCCGGGGGTCGCGTTGGGGTTGAAGTCGATCTGCTGGATGGCGTGGATGTAGGTGCCAAAACCGAGGCGCAGCAACGGTCTGCGGGTTCCGCTGAAGGTGGCCGCGGCCGGGTTGGTGGCCGTCCACTCGGTGAGGATGCTGTGCACGACCGCGCCGGTCTGGGTCCAATCCGTCGGCATGCCCAGGCCACCGCTGAAAGCCTCGCTGTGCACGGTGTAGAACCGGCCGTTGGTGGCGAATTCAGGGTGGAAGGCGACGAAACCGAAGCCACTGCCCAAACCGCGACCGGAGAAGAAGTTCGCGCCCACGACCTGCCGCACATCCAGATAGGTGGCCGGGGTGCCGCCACCGGCGGGCAGGACGTAGAGCTTGCCGTTGAGGTCGGGGACGAAACGCCGTCCCGTGGTCCCGGGGATTTCCCCCAGCGCGTTGATCCGGGCCCGCCGGACCAGTCGCTGGTCGGTCGGGGTGGGTACGGGCTGCGACTGGGGGAAGGTCGCATATTCGGTGAGCACCAGGCCCAGGCCCGAGGCGATCGGATTCTGCGGAATCGGGTCCTCGATGGGCTGCTCACCACCGCCGACGCCGTCATCGACGGTGAGCGAGTCCAGGTTGGGCAGCCCGTTGGAGGTGCTGGCGCTGATGCGCACCAGGTTGGTGCCGTTGCTCAGCGCGACGGCGTTGACCGCCGCCGAGATCCACGTGGTCCACCCGCCGGTCGGGGCGAACAGGACGGTGGAGTGGTTGACGCCATTGATGCTCAGGCTCGCGGGCCGGTTGGCGCTTGACGCGTTGGCGTAACGAAACAGCAGGTTGCGGCTGCCGGCCGCCGGCATCTGCACGGAAAATTCGACCGCCGAGCCGACAGCGTTGGCGGCGTTGACAAAGCCGGTGCCGGTGAATCCGGCATGGTTGCTCTCGACGAGTCCGTTGATGATGGTGGCATTCTCGGCCTCATAGAGCACCGGCGCGGCGGTGGCCGGGGAGGCGGTGACGAGCGCGGCGATGAGCAGCGCCACCATCCCGGCCACGACGGGCCGCCGAAGAGATTGAGTCACGTTGATGAGTATAGATGTGTTCTGCTTGACGGATGTTGGTCTCACACGTCGAGTACCTGGACGCGGCGGCACGGTCGCGTGCGGGCCGCAGCTATAAGCGGCGCTTGCTGGAAGAACTCCGCCTGGAGCCGGGTTTGGTCATCGCTGACGTCGGATGCGGCCCCGGCGCCGACATCGGTTCGATGGCGGAGCTGGTCGCCCCGGGCGGCAAGGTGATCGGGCTGGACAGCAACCCGGAGATGATCGACGTAGCGCAACGGCGCTACGCGACGAACTCCAATGTGGACGTGCGCTCCGGCGACGCCCACCAGCTCGACCTGGATCCGTCCTGCGTGGACAGAGCCCGTACCGACCGGATCCTGCAGCACGTCGAAGATCCGCAGGCCGTGGTCTGCGAGCTGGCGCGCATCGTGCGCCCCGGTGGCCTGGTGGGCATGGCCGAGCCCGACTGGGACACCTTAGTCATCGATGACGAGCAGGTCGACCTCAGCCGGGCGTTCAGCCGGTTCCTGGCCGGCCAGGTGCGCAACCCCGACATCGGCCGGCGGCTGCCGCGGCTCGCCACGCAGGCCGGGCTGACCGCCCGCCAGGTGATCGTCAACCCGGTCGTCTTCGACGACTTCGGCTCCGCCGAGCAGTTGCTCGGCCTGCGCCGCAACTCCGAACGCGCGGTGACCCAGGGGGCGATATCCGAGGCTGACGCGTCGAAGTGGCTCGCCCGGCTGGAGTCCGGAGCCTTCTTTGCGACGTTCGCGCTCGTGATGGTTATCGCTCAAGTAGGTTCGGGTAGTGACGTGGGGTGAGCTCTTTCGCCGGACCGCGGAGCACGCGATCGCTTATCGGGCGTGGGTGGGGCAGGCCCCGGTCGGCCGCCCCGCCGATGCGGCCGCGCTGCGCGCTGCGTTCGGCGGGACGCTGAACAAGCGCGGCACAGACCCGGTCAAGGTGCTCGACGAGCTGGTGCACGCGGCCCAGGGCGGAATAGTGGCCACCACCGGGCCGCGCTTCTTCGGCTTCGTGGTGGGAGGTTCCCTGCGCTCCGCCACAGCGGCGGAGATACTTGCCGTGGCCTGGGATCAGAACGCGTTCAACGGCCTGCTCGCCCCCGCGGCGGTGGCCGCGGAGCAGGCGGCGGGCACCTGGCTCAAAGAGCTGCTCGGCATACCGGATACGGCTTCGGTCGGCTTCGTCACCGGCGGGCAGGCGGCCAACACGGTCGGCCTGGCCGCTGCGCGTCACCAGGTGCTTGCCCAGCTGGGCTGGGATGTCGAGACCGACGGGCTCGGCGGTGCGCCACGGGTGCCGGTGCTGGCAAGCGCCGAGCGGCACGCCACCATCGACCGGGCGTTGCGCCTGCTCGGCTTCGGCACGGCCGGTCTGACCCAGGTCGCCGCCGATAGCAACGGCGCCATCGACATTGACGCGCTGACCCGGGCGCTGCCCGACGGTCCGGCGATCGTCTGCCTGCAAGCGGGCAACGTGAACACCGGCGCGTGCGACAACCTGCGCGCCGCCTGCGATCTGGTCCATGAGCGCGGAGGATGGGTCCACGTCGACGGCGCCTTCGGCCTGTGGGCGGCGGCCAGCCCACAGCTGCGGGAGCTGGTCGACGGCATCGAGCTGGCCGACTCATGGGCCTGTGACGGCCACAAATGGCTCAACGTGCCCTACGACTCCGGCTTCGCCTTCTGCTCCCGCCCGCAGGTGCACGCGGCCGCGGTCTCCTACACCGCTGCCTACCTGGTGGGGACGGGTGAGATGGCGGCCGCGGCCGACTACACGCTGGAGTCCTCCCGCCGTGCGCGTGGCTTCGCGACCTGGGCCGCCCTGCGCGAGCTGGGCAGCGATGGGGTCGCCGAACTCATAGAGCGCTGCTGCCGGCTGGCCCGCCGCTTCGCCGACAAACTGCGCGATGCCGGGCTGGAGGTGGCCAATGACGTGGTGCTGAACCAGGTTCTGGTCAGCTTCGGCGACGACGAGCGCACCGAGCGGGTCATCGACGCCATTCAGCGCGACGGCACCTGCTGGATGGGCGCGACCACCTGGCACGGGCGTCGTCTGATGCGCATCTCGGTCTCCAGCGCGGCCACCACCGACTCCGATGTGGACAAATCGGTGGCAGCCATCTTGCGCTGTAATTCTGGCGCGCGCTAAAGCAA
>NZ_BONY01000017.1 GCF_016862955.1 Rhizocola hellebori
TTTGCGTGTCCGAGGGGACTTGAACCCCCACGCACTGCACTGGCGCGTGGTTTGTGTGTTCAAGTAGCTCGGAACCTTGCCGCACCCACCAAGAAAGTGAGTGGTCATAGCGGCAGACATTAGTGCTACCCCGTTCAGGGCTGCAATCCCAAATGGAGGGCTAGTTTTGGGAACCGTCGCCATCTCATTGGCCCGACGGCGATTGGCTAGTGCGCTAAATGCCGAACGACTTGATTCCTATGAAGGCAGCCAGCCCAGTGGGATCGCGATCCCGGTCATAGGCGCGCAGCAGCGAGATGTAGCTGGGCTTATCCATATCCCAGTCGTACTCCTGCAGTTGGTCGCCATCTTGGGCAGCAAGGAAGATCAAGTTCGCGAGTAGCCTGGTGGTGCGGCCGTTGCCGTCGGTGAAAGGGTGGATCCTGACGGTCTCGGCGTGTACCGCAACGCCGAACTGACGCGGACTCCAGTCGCTAGTGTGCTCGAAGCGGTACAGCATGGTCTCGAGCGAGGTACGCAGCTCTGCGGCGATCTTCTCCGGTGCGATGCCTATGTTCAGCTCGCGCTGCCGGTACTTGCCCGCCCATGCCCATATGTCGCCGTACAGCCGCCTATGCAGGTCACGGACGAAGAAGTCGGTAAGCAAGTCCCGACACCAAGATCACCTTCGGTGATCCTCGTGGCCATGTCCCCAGTAACCTCGGCCTCGATCTCCTGCTCGATGGCATAGAGGTCAGCCTTGCTGACCGGTTCGCCGAGCTGCTCGCGGATCTCTGGCGTCAGCGCTTGGGTCTCGTCGTCGTCTACGGGTGTTTCCCCGTACTCGGGCGTGAGTGGCACTAGGCGTTCTGGCGTCGTCTGTCTAGGAAGCGCTTAGCTTTCGCGGACAACACGTAGCCGGCCGGCAGCTCCCGGTTTGCCAGTTTCGCCGACGTCCTGGCTGACCGGGCAGCGAAGCGCTCGATGGCCTCAGCCGGTACCTTCTTCGATTTCTTGTCCGTCATTACCGCGCCTCCCTGCCATCCAATCGCCCGCACACGGACCGATGCCATTTAAGCACAGGACTGCCGCTACAAGCCCTGAGCATCAGCGTCCCCTGGGCATCAGCGGCCATATGGCCCTTTCCCGCCAGGCAAGCCCTCGGTGCTGAAACGGAATATTTACGGTCTCCTGAGCTATATTTACGTTATCAACCTATTCGTACAGCATATAGTCAAAGATCAGCTCGCCTTGCTCCGGCAACGGTGCCTCAGACGCCTTCGCCGTCGCTCGCCAATCTATCGTTCGTGGAGTCCGGCGAGCAGATCATCGGCAGGACTGCCCCGCCGCCGATCGTCGACCTGGCTGCACACCGTCGAGCTGCTGTCACCAACCCTGTAGACGCACTGCGGCAAGCAGAAGCGCTGATGCGTAATCCGCTGGTTGCGATCCGTTTGGCCTGGCATCATCGCTGGGTGTTTGCTGTGCCTGCTGCCGCCCTGGACTCTCTGCGTGGTCTAGCGCTGGGTGACGCGTTCGGCGACACGTGGTTCTTGCGCCCCGCGGGTGAGGTGGAACAGCTCATCGCCCAGCAGGCCGTCGCCGAAGGTCCGTGGCCGTGGACCGACGACACCGCCATGGCGATCAGCCTGTTCCACTTGCTGTCCACCCGCGGGAGGGTCGTGCAGGAGGAGCTGGCGATGCTGCTCGCCGACGCCTATGACGCCGACCCTTACCGCAAGTACGGACCATCCATGCACGGCGTCCTGGAAGCCATCCACGACGGCGAGCCGTGGCGGGAAGTCACCACACGCCAGTTCGGCGGGCAAGGCTCATGGGGCAACGGCGCCGCGATGCGAGTCGCACCACTGGGCGCCTGGTTCGCCACCGACCTCGACCTCGTGGCCGAGCAAGCAAGACTGTCAGCCCGCGCCCCTGACGCACACCCCGGAAAGCGAGGTGGCGTCGCGGCTACGCCGTATCGCCACCCGGCCGTTTGACTCGCCACCGACATGGATCGCTGGTGAGGTCGGCTGCGGCCTGCAGGTCTCCGCACCAGATACCGTGCCTTACGCGATCTGGTGCGCGGCAAGGCATTTGGACGATCTGCCGGAGGCGCTGTGGGCGACGGCGTCCGCTGGCGGGGACATCGATACCACCTGCGCCATCACCGGCGGTATCGTCGCCGGCCGCACCGGGCTCAGCGCCGTCCCGGCCGAATGGCTCGATGCCTGCGAACCATTGCCCGCATCAATCACCATTCCCGGTACCACACAACAATGAGACGGCTGTCCTGGGAGGCCCACGAATATGTGCTGGGACGCATCGACAGCTCTCAGCTGCCGATGATCGCCGCACAGGATTAAACCGGGCGACTGACGCATCCACCGACAGTGTGCTGATCGTGCTCCGCGGTCGGCGTTGCCCCATAAGAGCGAGCGCGCGATCACATCGCTCGAGCAGATACCGCACCGCAGCAGCCGCGCGCGGATCTGCTGCAGGGGCAGTTGGTTGGCGCTGAACCGAATCGGGTCGGCTGAGCGTTGGGAAAACTGTGTCGGGGTTAGTCGGTGGCGATGAAAGAACTGTGCGGTTTGGCGATGTCGACCATCGCGCTCACATGCCTTCAAGGTTTCGTTGATCAAGTTTCCGTAGCGCTAGACGCGTAAGGGCCGGGAGAAATGGCCGTAAGGCTCCCATGACGAGCCCTCGGTCCAGCGGCCAGGAATCAAAGAATGCGCGCCGGTCACGTGGCAATGGATCAGGTGCGGGCCAGATCTAGGCGGTCATGACAACGTCGGCTCAAGTGCCCATGGAAGGCGGCGGCGAAATGGGCAGCCACCGAGGACCAGAGCGACAGGGAGAGCCTACGCTCATTCGATTTCGGTGTGCGCGGCGCTGATCTGTGCGGGTCTAGCGCACTGCGGTGCCTGGCGTGCCTCGCCCGTATTGCCTGTTGAGTTCCTGTGCTTCGGCGAGCTGGTCTTCCAGGATCACGATTCGGCAGGCGGATTCAACGCTGGTGCCCTGGTCAGCGATTTCGCGTACCCGGGCTGCCAGGCGCAGCTGGTAGCGGCTGTAGCGGCGGTGCCCTCCGCCGGAGCGGAACGGGTCAAACAGTTTCGCGGCTTCCACGGAGCGCAGGAACGCGGCCGTGGCACCGATCATTTCCGCGGCGCGGCCCATGGTGTAGGCCGGGTAATGCTCGTCGTCGAATTTATCCGGCGACGTGGGGTTTTCAGCGGTCATAAACATCCGTATCTGCTTAACGCGGGTAAGGGTCCCAGCACCATATCGGTGCCGGGACCCTGCGGACTTCAAAGTTATCTACCACCACCGGCCGTTAAGTTGCACCGGTTTTCGTCTTGGCCGCTTGTTTCTGCCGTGAGGCAGTGCTGCGGTCCTATGGCGTGGATATTGACCGGGGACCACCTTCCGTTCCTGGGGTCTGCGGTTCCCACCGGCGCGTGTCGCAGCCACGGTGGGTAATCCGATGGTGTAACTCCTTTCTCCGCTTGTTACCTGCTTCTTTCACACCAACTCTGACTGCTCTAACTTGTCTTGCTTTCAGGCACCGGAACGGTCCGGCCACCATGCCCGCAGAGCAATCCTGCAACCCTGTTCACCTTCGTGGCCGCAAGACCCGCATCACACGAGCCGTCTTGCTTTCCGTGCGCCAGTTCGCCTGCCGCACTAATCGCCCTTCGCAACACCCAGAACTTTACACACGCCCCCGGCAGATGTCTACTTTCGCGCCGACAGATTTTTAGCAGACGCGGTGACGGCTTCACCGCCGCAACGTCAACAGCGACGGCCTCGGGGACGCGATACCAAATTGTTCACCGGCGACGCTGTCACCCCCATCTGCCAGTACGACCGAGACTTCCGACATGCAGGCTCGGGGTCTTGAGCCGGGCGATCGTGCGGTCGCCTGGCACACTGAGCGACTCGCGGGCCGGGCTACACCGCCTGTCGGGATGGGTGGCTTCCGCACAGCCTCATTATTTGCTAACTTTAGCAAGTAATGAAGTCCGGGGTTGCAGTGAGGTTCACCGGCTGCCCTCGGCCTTCGGCTTGGCCGGTGTGAGGTGGGGTGAGGGCATGACTGCAGCGGGCGCGTACAGGCATGGCCGCGGCCTAGCTCAGGACTCCCGTAGCGTTGAGCGCTACAAGGGGGTGGACCGGTGAGCACACCGCTATATCAGGCCAAGGCCGAGTTCTTCAAAGCACTGGCGCACCCGGCGCGGATCCGGGTCCTGGAGCTGTTGTCGCAGCGGGAACATTCGGTGTCGGAGATGCTGCCCGAAGTGGGCCTGGAGGCGGCGCATCTGTCGCAGCAGCTGTCAGTACTGCGCAAAATGAATCTCGTCGTGACCCGCAAGGAGGGTTCGACGGTGTTCTATTCGCTGGTCAGCCCGCAGGTCGCCGAGCTGCTTGCGGTCGCCCGCCGGATCCTGACTGAAGTGCTATCCAGCCAGGCCGACCTGCTCGACGATCTACGGGCCGCGCAGACGACGGGGCAGCGATGAGCGCCCGGCCGCATGCGCGGCGGATAGGCGGGGCGGGGGTGCCAAGCGGGCTTCCCCATTTCTCGTACCCAATCGGCACCCCCGCCCACATTTCTGTCACACAAACGAAATTTCCTTAGGCGTCGGTCACGATGTGGGGTGGCGGTGGTGGGTCTTACCAGGAAGATCCTCAAGACGGGGCGGGTGGCCGAGCCCGCGGCAAGGGCGGGCGAGGTGTTGCCAAAGGCGGCCGGGCTCAGTGGATCCGTTCAGGTGCGCCATGTGGATGCCGGGTCGTGCAACGGCTGTGAAATTGAGATAGGACAGGCCTTTTCGCCGGTGTACGACGCCGAACGGCACGGGGCACGGCTGGTGGCCTCCCCCCGGCACGCCGACGTGCTGACGGTGACCGGGCCGGTGACGGTGAACATGGCCGGGCCGCTGCGCAAAACATTTGAGGCCATGCCCGAACCACGCATCGTGGTGGCCATCGGCGACTGCGCCAAGGACTGCGGCATGTTCGCCGCAGGGCACGGGGTCACTGGTCCCGTCTCCGACGTGGTCCCCGTCGATGTGCATGTCGCTGGGTGCCCGCCGGAGCCCGCCCGGATTGTCGCGGCGCTGCGCGGGCTGACCGGCCGGTGAACACGCTTTCTATTGCCCTTGGCACATCTCTCGCGACTGCGCTGCTGGCCTGTCTGGCCGGGCTGGTGATGCCGGTAAAGTGGCGCACGAGGCTGGCCGGTGTCCTGTTAGGACTGTCAGGTGCGGCTGGTGTCCTGGTGGGAGCTTTGGCGGTCACAGGTATGGTGTGGCGGGCTGAGCTGCCCACGTTGCTGCCGCTAGCCGGTGTCAGCCTGGCTGCGGACCCGCTCTCGGGTTGGTTTCTGGTGATCATCGGCGCGGTTACGGCTGCCGCCGGTGTGTACGCCATCGGTTACGCCGGGCGCACCAGCCATGGGCCCGGCTCGCGTACCGCCATGGCCGTTGTGCCGCTTTTCACCGCCGCGATGCTGCTCGTGCCGCTGGCGGCCAGTGTCACCACCTTCCTTCTCTTCTGGGAACTCATGGCCGTCACCTCCCTGATCCTGGTGATGACCGAACACCGTCACCACAAGGCGGTCCGCCCCGCCGCGATCTGGTACGCCGCAATGACCCAGGCAGGGTTCGTCACCGTCCTCATCGGACTGTCCTGGCTGGCCGCCGCCACAGGGACCCAGGCGTTTGACGGCATCCGGGAAGCAGCGGTGTCGATTCGCCCTTTTGCCGCTGGCACTATCTTCCTGCTGTGCCTACTGGGGTTCGCTTCTAAAGCCGGTGCGGTTCCGCTGCACCCATGGCTGCCCCGCGCACACGCCGAGGCCCCCAGTCACGTGTCGGCGCTGATGTCCGCTGCCATGGTCAAACTTGGTGTCTACGGCGTCCTGCGACTCGGGTTCGACCTTCTCGGCGGTGGATTACGCTGGTGGTGGCTGGCCGTCGCCGCACTCGGCGCGCTGTCAGCAGTCTACGGAATCGTGCAAGCTGTGGTGGCCACCGATCTTAAGCGGCTGCTCGCGTTCTCCACTTCCGAGAACATCGGCCTGATCCTGCTCGGTGTGGGTTTCGCGGGAATGCTGGCCCGGTCCGGGCAGCCCGCTATCGGGGCCGTTGCCATGGCGGCGGCGCTGCTGCACACCGCCAACCATGCGGGGTTCAAAACGCTGCTGTTCTTCGGTGCCGGATCGGTGCAGCGCGCCACCGGCACCCGCGACCTCGACAAGCTCGGCGGGCTGTCACACCGGATGCGGGTCACCACCGCCCTTGTCGCGGCCGGCGCCCTGGCCGCAGCGGCACTGCCGCCCGGCAACGGGTTCATCTCCGAATGGCTTTTGCTGCAAGCGCTTTTGCACCAGACCCCGAACGCCGGGACGATGCTGGCGATCGCCGCGCCGATCGGGGTTGCCGTCGTGGCACTCACGGCCGGGGTGGGTGTGGCCGCCTTCGTGAAGATGGTGGGAACCGGATTCCTGGCCAGACCGCGCAGCGATGCCGCCGCACAGGCCGCGGAGTCGCCGCCCAGCATGCTCACCGCCATGACCGGTGCGGCGGCCGTATGCGCCGTGCTGGCTGTCGTCCCCGCGGTCACTGCCCCGGCATTGGCCCGGGTCATCAACAGCCTCCAGATCAGCCAAACGCCGCTGTCGGAAGGGCTGCTGGACCTGCGGCTGTCCGGGATCAGCAGCCATATTGCCCCGTTGTGGATCGCCGTAGGAATCATCGCCGCAACGACGGCGGCAGCTGTTCTGGCGCGAGTACTGGGAAAGGCGCGTAGGCGGGCGATCGCCTGGGACTGCGGCGACGGTCCGCTGACCGCCCGGATGGAGCACACCGCCACCTCGTACGCCGAACCGCTGCAGCGGGTTTTCGACAACATCCTCGAACCGGTCGCCGATGTCGATGTCACCCACAGCGTGGAGTCGCAGTACGTGATCGCGTCCATCCAGTACCGCCAGCAGATCCCTGACCGGATCGAAAACCGGATCTACCGGCCCCTGGTCGCCGCCGTGCAAAAGCTTGGCGCGGCGGCCAAACGGCTGGCTCCCGGTGTGATGCACCGCTACCTGGCCTACATGCTGACCGCCCTGATCGTCGTACTCGTCGCGGGGGCGATCCGGTGAGCGCCTGGATTGCCGCGGCTGGGCAGGCACTGCTGATCGCGTTACTGGCACCGATCGTGACGGGAGTGACCCGGGCGGTGCGGGCACGGCTGGAAGGCCGAGCCGGCGGGCGGATCGCACAGCCATGGCGCGACATCCGCAAGCTGCTACGCAAACCGCCCACCAGCCCCGAGGGAGCTGGGGTGTTCTTCTCCGCCGCTCCCGTGGTGCTGATGTCGACGAGCCTGCTCATAGCGGCCACCGTCCCGTTCGTATCCACGGCGGGCATCGCCGGCAGCGCAGACCTGATTGTGGTGGTGGGGCTGCTCTTACTCGGCACTGTCGCACTCGCCCTGGCCGGGCTGGATACCGGCACGGCGTTCGGGGGGATGGGGTCGTCACGGGAGATGACGATCGCCGCGCTGGTCGAGCCCACACTGCTGCTGGCCGTGTTCGCCCTGTCGACACGGGTGGGGACAACGAACCTGGGCGTCATCGTCGCCGCGGGCGCGTCGGACCCGGCTGCGGTGTTTACCCCGGCGAGCTTGCTGGCCTTTGCTGCATTGGCGATCGCGACCCTGGCCGAGACCGCGCGGATTCCGGTCGACAACCCCTCCACCCACCTTGAGCTGACCATGGTGCACGAGGCGATGATCCTCGAATATTCCGGCCGCGATCTCGCTCTCGTGGAGTGGGCCTCGGCGATGCGGCTGGCCATCCTTTTAGGACTTTTGGCGAATCTGTTCGCACCCTGGGGCGTCGCCACTGGCACCACTTGGACAGCAGTAGTCATTGCCGCCGCGGTATTGACCGTGAAGATGTGCGGGCTGGCGACGCTGCTGGCCGCGGCGGAGGTCTACGCGGCCAAACTGCGCCTTTTCCGGGTACCCGAACTCCTGGCCGGCTCATTCGCGATGGCGCTGCTGGCCGTCCTGACCTCATACATCCTGGCCTAGAAACGGGGTGATCGCCGATGTCCGCGCAGATATCCAGCCAGTTACTCAACGTTGCCTGCGGCCTGTTTCTGCTGACCGCTGTGGGTGTGCTGTGGCGGCGCCAGGTCTCCGCGCTGATCACCTTGCTGACCGTACAAGGCGTCGCGCTCGCCGCCATCGCGGTCATCCTCGCCGAACAGCACCGCAGCGCCGAGGCCGCAACCATCGCGATTGGCGTCGGCCTGCTCAAAGCGGTGGTCATACCGTGGATGCTGCGGCGCGTTCACCAGCAGCTCCCAGACGCCCGCGAAACCCGGCCGCTGGTCAACGTCTCCACCTCCCTGCTGGCCGCGGCGGGGCTGACTTTGCTAGCCTATTCCGCCGCGCGGCCCTTGGTTGCCCTGGCGCCCACGGCTTCGGCAAAGGCGACACCTGTTGGCATCGCTGTGATCCTGATCGGGTTCTTCCTCGCCGCCACCCGCCAGCGGGCCATCTCCCAGATCATCGGCTTGCTGCTGGTCGACAACGGCATCGCCGCCGTCGCCTTCCTCGCCACTGGCGGGGTACCCCTGATCGTCGAGCTCGGCGTCTCCGTCGACCTCGCTCTTGCCGTCCTCGTGCTGCAAATCCTGACCAGCCACCTGCACACCGCTTTCGGCCCCACCGACCTCGACGAACTACGAGAGCTGCACGACTGATGACCACCACCACTTTCGCCTTGTATGCGCCGGCAGCCGCCCCCTTTTTTGCAGCCCTCCTCGCCCTCGTCCTGCCGTGGCGGCCCGCAGCGTGGGCCGGTATGCTCGCCGCGCTGTCCATATTGGCCAGTGGTGTCGTCCTGGCCGTGTGGGTGTCCGCCGACGGGGCGCTATCAGCCGGCCCGCTGCGCGCGGACGCCCTGACCGTGTGGATGCTTCTCGTCATCGGCGCTGTCGCCGCCATCGCCGCCGCCGCGACCATTTCCTACCTGCGCCACGAAACGACCACCGCCACGAGACGGGCCACACGCCGCTACCTCGTACTGGCCCAGCTGTTTGTGGCCTGCATGAGCCTGGCCGTCCTGGCCAACAACCTGGGCCTGCTCTGGGTCGCGGTCGAAGCGACCACCATCGTCACCGCATTCCTGGTCGGGCACAAACGCGACCGTCCCAGCATCGAAGCGGCGTGGAAGTACGTCGTGTTGTGCTCGGTCGGCATCGCCATCGCCTTCCTCGGTACCGTCTGTGTCTACGCCGCCTCAGTGGCCGCTGGCGGGCATGGCATCACCGCCCTGGACTGGACCCACCTGACGGCGACCGCCTCCAGCTTGAACCCCGACCTGATCCGCCTGGCAGCGGGACTGATTCTGCTCGGGTTCGGCACCAAGGCCGGCCTCGCCCCAATGCATTCATGGCTGCCCGACGCCCACAGCCAAGCCCCCGCGCCAGTGTCCGCGCTCATGTCCGGGGTACTGCTATCCGTTGCCATGTACGCGATCCTGCGCTACCGCACCATCACCGACACCGCCATCGGCCCCGGCTACACCCGCACCCTGCTCCTGATCGCCGGGTTGGCCTCCCTGGCCGTCGCCGCCGTCCTGCTCATCGCCCAGCGCGACTACAAACGCCTGCTCGCCTACTCCTCGATCGAGCACATGGGACTGGTCGCCTTGGGCGTGGCCATCGGCACCAAACTGGCGATCGCCGCTGCATTGCTGCACATCCTGGGCCACGGACTGGCAAAAGCCGCCGCCTTCGCCGGGGCCGGTCAGATTCTGCGTCTGACAGGCAGCTCGCACATCGATGCCATACGCGGGCTCACCGCGAGGGCACCCGCCCTCGCCGGCACCTACGGCATCGGCGTGATCGCACTGCTCGGCCTGCCACCATTCAGCCTGTTCGCCTCCGAACTCGGCCTCGCCCGCGCCGGCGTCACCGCAGGTTACGGCTGGGCCATCGCCGCCGCCTTCACCCTGATCCTGCTGGCATTCATCGCCATCGCCCGGCACACCACCGCCATGATCCTCGGCGCACCGGTTCCTAACCCCTCACCACAGAGCATGACACCAGACCGCGTCACCACCGTGATGCCGCTCATCCTCGCGCTGGCCGTCACCGCCGCAATAGGCATCACCCTCGGGCCGCTGCACCACGTGCTCGACGCCGCCACAGCGATCGCCGGAGGCCGATAGCAATGCCACATCGTCCACACACGGCCGTCATCGAGGTCGGCAGCGCCGGCGAACTCGGCAGACACGTCACCAGGCTCCTCGCCGATGGGCACCGCCTCGCCCTGATCGCCGCGCACCACGACACCGCGCAACATCGCGGCGGGCAAGCAATCCGGATCGTATACCTGTTTGTCGCCGGGCAACCCGACCGCCGCGTCGAGCTCGTGCTGCGCGCAGATCCGGCAAAGCCACATATCCCCAGCCTTGCCGCACTATCGTTTCCCGCCAGCCGGTTCGAACGGGAAATGCGCGACCTGTTCGGCGTCGAACCAGACAACCATCCACTGCCACGCCAGCTCGTGCGCCACCCGCATTGGCCCCAGGACTGGCATCCGATGCGCCTCGACGCCGGGACACGCCCACCGCTGACCGGCGCGGAAGCATTCCCGTTCCTCACCGTCGACGGCAACGGCGTCTACGAAATCCCGGTCGGCCCCGTACACGCCGGCCTCATCGAACCGGGCCACTTCCGATTTTCCGTGGTCGGGGAAACCATCCTGAAGATGAAAGCCCGCCTCTGGTACGTCCACAAAGGAACAGAAAAACTCTTCGAAGGCAAACACTTCGCCGACGGGGTCGCGCTGGCCGAACGAATCAGCGGCGACACCGCGGTCGGGCACAGTCTGGCCTACTGCCTGGCCATCGAAGAAGCCCTCAACATCGACGTGCCCCCGCAGGCGCGACGGATCCGGGCGATGCTGCTGGAACTGGAACGGCTACACAACCACATCGCCGACATCGGCGCACTGTGCAACGATGTCGCCTACGGCATCGCCCACGCACACACCCAGCGCATCCGTGAAACCCTCCTGCGCATCAACAAAACCGTCACCGGTCACAGGCTCCTTCGCGGTGCCATCCGCCCCGGCGGAGCGCACCTGCTCAACACACCGGACCTCATGCAGATCAGCTCCACCGCACAGGATCTCGCGGAGATCGTCGAGATCGCCCTCGGGCACACCGTCGTGCGCGAACGTTTCACCGGCACCGCCGTCCTCACCCGCCAGCAAGCCGCCGACGTCGGTGTCCTCGGATACGTCGCCAAAGCCAGCGGCCTGGCATACGATGCCCGCACCGCACACCCTTTTACCAACCTCGGCGAGACACTCAGCATCCCCACCTTCACCGAAGGCGACGTCCTGGCCCGCTTCCGTATCCGTGCCGCCGAAGCCCAAAACTCCGCCGCCATCATCAGGCAACTCGCCCCCACCATCACCCCAGGACACCACCACACCGAAACCGGCGACGTCAACGGACATGACGGCGACATACGTTGCGGCACCGGCATAGCCGAAGGATGGCGCGGCACTATCACCCACCGCGCCGAAGTCGGTTCAGACGGGCGCCTATCACGGGTGAAGATTGTTGACCCCTCCTTTCTCAACTGGCCAGCCTTGCCCGTCGCGCTCACCGAGACGATCGTCCCGGACTTCCCCCTGGCGAATAAGAGCTTCAACCTCTCGTACGCCGGTAACGATCTCTAGGCGAACAGGAGGCCATAAACGCCCCTATGCTCGGATTCGCGAGCATTTGCAGCCGATGAGTGGCGTCGTGCGGGTAGCGCATGTGGTACTCCGCACCGATTGCATCAGTGCAGAGGATCCATCGCCAGGTCAAAGCGGCGCCAGAAGGGCACCATCGGTGCCGGTCGAAGGTTGACGTTCGCGATTGCCCATGCTCCGAACCGGACACGGGAGCCAAGCTACGTCGGAAGGATTGAGATATAGGGTTGTGTCAAACTAGCTGGCATGTGGCGTTGGCTGACTGCAGGTGAATCGCACGGACCGGCCCTGGTCGCGGTTCTTGATGGTGTGCCCGCTGGCGTCCGGATCACGTCGGCTGAGATCGGTAAGGAATTAGCTCGTCGACGGCTTGGTTACGGTCGTGGGGCGCGGATGAGCTTCGAGCAAGATGTGGTGACGATCGTCGGCGGGGTGCGGCACGGCCTTACCCTTGGCAGCCCGGTCGCGATCCAGATCGGCAACTCGGAGTGGCCGAAATGGGAGACGGTGATGGCCGCTGATCCGGTCGACCCCGACGTCCTGGCTACGCAAGCCCGCAATGCGCCGCTGACAAGGCCCCGGCCCGGCCACGCCGACCTGGCCGGGATGCAGAAGTTCGGGCACACCGATGCGCGGCCGATCCTGGAGCGGGCCAGCGCTCGCGAGACTGCTGCGCGCTGCGCGGTGGGCACTGTGGCAAAGGCGTTTCTCAAGCAAGCGTTGCGCATCGAGATTGTCTCGCACGTGGTGGGGTTGGGGCCGGTCAGCATTAAGCCCGGCGTGTTGGCCACACCAGCCGACGCTCAACGCATCGACGCGGACCCCTTGCGGTGCTTGGATCCTGAGACTAGCGAGCGGATGGTGGCCGAGGTCGACGCGGCCCGGCGTGATGCCGACACCTTGGGCGGCGTCGTGGAGGTGCTGGCGTATGGGGTACCCCCTGGTCTGGGAAGCCACACGCAGTGGGACCGCAAGCTGGACGCTCGGATCGCCGCGGCATTGATGTCCATCCAGGCGATCAAGGGTGTGGAGATTGGCGATGCGTTCACCCAGGCGCGTTCACGCGGGTCGGTGGCGCATGACGAGATCGTGCCGACGGCCACCGGCGTGCGGCGTCTGACCGATCGGGCCGGTGGCCTGGAGGGCGGCATCACCAGCGGTGAGCCGCTGCGCGTGCGGGCGGCAATGAAGCCGATCTCCTCGCTCAATCGGGCACTGTCCACAGTGGATGTCACAACCGGAGAACCCGCTACCGCCATCAACCAACGTTCCGACGTCTGCGCCGTGCCGGCCGCGGCTATCGTGGCCGAGTCGATGCTCGCTCTGGTGCTCGCGGACGCCGCTGCCGAGAAGTTCGGCGGCGACAGCATCTCAGAGGTCCAACACAATTTTGCTTCGTATCGGAAGAGCCTGATCATCCAATGATCATCGTGGAGGTATCCCGGCCGGCTGTGCGACAGCCGCTGGCCAGGGACCAAACTTCCGCTCAGAATCCCGGCCTGAGGTGTTGGCGCAGCGCTCGGCAGATCAGCTCGAAATTGGCTCCATAGTCTTCACTGTAAGTGGTCATGTTCAGGGTGCCACGCCGCGTCGTAATTTGAAGCTGTGCATAGTGTCACGCATGTCGTAAGGAGCAAACGATGAAACCGGTTGTCATCACCTACTGCAAGCCCTGCGGCTACCTCAAGCGCGCCCAGTCCACTGCCACGGCGTTGAACGACAAGTTCGGTGTCGAAGCGGAGCTGGTGCCGGGTAAGGGCGGCATTTTCCAGATCGCTGTGGACGGCGAGATCGTCGCGAAGCGAACCTCTGGGGGTTTCCCCAAGGACGAAGAAGTCCTGCAAGCCGTTCAGCGTGCGCTGGCCTGATCCACATCTTGGGCAGCGTAGCCGCTCGGCCAGGCTTGTCCCGTCATGGCATCGGAGGAAACCGTGCAAGTATCCGCACGAGACGAATATGCGGTGAGGGCAACACTGGCCATGCGTATGCCTGGGGAACCCAGGTGGATCACCCACTTGAGGATCCCAGGCATACCCGTATCCCTGTTCTTTGCGGGAGTCATTGCTACGGCCCCGATACTTGACGCCGCGAACCCGGAAGCAACATGGGAACCGCAACAGCCCATCGGCAGCGAGCCCGGTTCCGGGATCGCCACACTCAAGGAGCCGTGACCCGATGACCCAGATCCACCCGCCGGCTGAGGACCTCGATGTCGATATTCGTTTCCTTCTGGCCAATGAGCGCACACTACTGGCATGGCTGCGGACTGCACTGACTCTTATGGCGGGTGGAGTGGCCCTCGCGCAATTCGCCGGCGACCGGCTCCTGGCACAGCTTGTTGGGCTGAGCCTGCTCGGCCTAGGCAGCCTCGGTGGAGTGATCGGCTATCTGCGTTTCCGGGCCACCGGCCGCGCCATCCGCGCTGGGCAGCTTCCGACAGCCGGCCATGGGCCCGCCCTGATGACCGTCGCCATTATCGGGCTCGTGACGGCTGTGGTAACCGCCTATTTCCTCAGCTGACTCGTTGCCCTATAGCCACTTGCGGCCAGAGTCGGTGACCGGGATGGATTTCACGCAGCCCGTCACCCTAGCGACTTGCGGCGCTGGATTTCGAAAGTGTCGCCGCCCAGAATCACCCCGTTGACCTGTATGTCGATGCGGTGCTCGCCCGGGTGGATAGTGCGGATCGACACGTCGGCGAAGCGGTGCCGCCGGCTGATGGACTGCGGCTGGCCGGGCTCGATGGTGCGTGTGGTCAATTTGAATACCTTCGGCTTGCGCGGGCCACGTGCCCCGGCGTAGTGCACCACGTAGTCGATCGCGGCGCGGACCGGACCGTCGTTCGTGGACAGCACGAATTCGATGACAACCTCATCCCCGACCGGGATCGAAGCGGGTGTGACGGCAAGCGATTGCAGCTGCACGGCCTGAGTGTGGTCGAAACCTAACAGCGCCAGCGCTTGAGGGTCCCCATGTTTGATAAGCGTGCGCAGCCCGTGCCGAATCACCCACGCCACACGCGGGCTACCGCTTTTCAGCCATCGGCGGGCGGTGGCCAGCGCCAGGCTCGGGTGATCTTTGGCGATGTCATTGAGGTGATTGGCCACAGACCGTCGCACGTACTCCGACGGATCATCAAACAGGAGGTCGAGCAGAGCGATCGCCGGTGTGGGGTCGGCGATCAGTCCGCGTAGCTGCGGCGTCCAGGGCAGCCTTGGCCGGGTGCCCTCGGACGCCAGCCGCCGCACGTGCTCATCCGGATCCTTCGCCCATCTGTGCAGATAGGTAAAGGTCAGTTGCGGGTGCCGTTCTATGAACGGGCGGATCGGGCCCTCACTGGAAAAGCGCGGTGTAAGGCGGGCCAGCAATGGCAGCGCAATCTCCGGCGCCGCCAGACCGCGGTCGGCGACATAATAGCCGCACGGCAGGCTCATCCACCCCGTCAACGCCGGTGAGTCAACGGCCTTGTCCAGCAACAATGCCGCCGCGGCGAAATCGGCGGGCAGCGCCTCGGCCATCGCGGCACTGATGTGATGAACCCGTTGCAGCAGCGGCAGATCCGCCAGGCCCTTGACGCACTGCCGCACGAACGCCGAGGCGGGAAACCCCGGCCAGGCACGGCTGAGCTCCCCGGCCAGAGCACGAACAAGTTCTGGCGAGAATTCGTCTTTGAGATCAGGCACTGGGTGCTCCTCGGGCGCGTCAACTGAAATGTCAACGACGTCAACGGGGGTGCGGCGACAAGGACTCGCGCCCGAACGGACGGGGCTGCCATGCCCCCGGTTGAGCCAGCAATGACATGATCTCGCAAGGGAAGTTGCCCGATTGGACGTGCTCAAGCGTCACTTCGTCAAGGACCGAACGGACGGCGGCCCTTACTGCCACCCACGTGTGGGCGAGGTGGACCGCATTTCCGGCATAGTGGAGGTTTTCTGGGCGAAGCCCTCGGACCCCGGCCAGGGGACCATCGGTGGCACGCAAAATCTGGCCAATGCTGATAATGGACGGCTGCCTGGCCAGCGAGTAACCGCCGTCGGCGCCGCGCATGGAGCGCACAATCTCGGCGCGTTTGAGGTCGGCCATCACCGACTCGAGGAACTTGTGCGGCAGTTGTTGCCGCGCGGCCAGGTCCTGGCATGTGACAACGCATGGAAATATGGCGGCGAGCTCTATCGCGGCTCGTACCGCATAGTCGCCACGCGCCGAAATCTGCACCTGCCACCTGCTCTCACCGGATGGTGATCAGAACGGAAAGTAGCCCGGGCCCCGGCAGCGAACCATGGGACAGGTATCCGCCTGGGCCCAGGCCAGCCAATCAGGACAATGCCTCTTGAAGAGCGGCGACCACGTCGTCTTCCTTGGGGAAACCGGCTGAGGTGCGCTTGGCAACGACCTGGCCATCGACAGCGATCTGGAAGATGCCACCCTTACCGGGAACCAATCGGGCGCCAACGCCGAGCTTCTCGTTGATCGCCTCGGCGGCGGCCTGAGCATGTTTGAGGTAGCCGCACGGCTTGCAATACGTGATCACGACGTCTTTCATGGCTTACTCCTTGCATCTGCGGTAGCGCGATATAGTCCAAGTTACGGTGCCAATTGGTGCCTGAACATGACCACTATTGCGGGGAATATGGAACCAATTTTCGAGCTCGCCATCGATCTGCCGCCGATGGGATCACGGACAAGAATCCGGGCGCTGCATCAGCAGCTGAGGTCCGGCATATTGAGTGGAAGACTCGTTCCCGGGCTGCGGCTACCCGCCAGCCGTGTACTCGCCGAACGCGTCGGCGTTTCCCGCAATGCCGTCATGAGCGCCTACGACATGCTCATCAGTGAGGGCTACGCCGTCACGCGCCCCGGCGGCGGCACCTATGTGGCGGCGGTGATCGCCAGCCCCAAGCAGCGGCCACCGGCGCACGCCGCCGACAGCGACCCTCGGTTGCCTGCGCGCTGGCGTGGCGACCCGGAACTGATCGTGATGGCCCCTACCACCGACTTCGTTGACGACTTCGTCATGGGGGTACCGGAAACGTCCTCATTTCCGTACAGCTTGTGGGCCCGTCTGGCAGGGCGGACACTGCGTCAGCTCAGCCGTGAGCCGGTGCGCTACATCGACCCGCAGGGGCGGGCCGCGCTGCGCGAAGGCATCGCCAAGCACGTATCGTTCGCCAGGGCCGTGTCGTGCCTGCCCGACGACGTGATCGTCACCTCCGGTGCGCAGCAGGCTTTCGATCTGCTCGCGCGGGTGCTCATCGTGCCCGGCAAGACAACGGTGGCGCTGGAGGATCCGGGTTACCCGCCGCTGCGGGCCGCTCTGCTTGCGGCAGGCGCGAAGCTGGTCGGGGTACCTGTGGACGAAGAAGGAATCATCGTGGAGCGCCTGCCACGACGGGCACAGGTCATCTTCGTCACGCCCTCGCACCAGTTCCCGATGGGTGCGGCAATGTCGATGGCCAGACGCATCGCGCTGCTCACTTTCGCCAACGAGAACAACGCTGTCGTGATCGAGGACGACTATGACGGCGAGTTCCGTCATAGCGGCCGGCCGCTGGACGCGCTGCAAACCCTTGACAAGGAGCAATGCGTGTTCTACGTCGGTACGTTCTCCAAGAGCCTGTTCCCCGGGCTGCGCCTCGGGTTCATAGTGTGCCCGCAGTGGGCCAGGCGAGCCCTGCTGGGCGCAAAACAGCGGGCCGATTGGCATACCGCTGTGCATTCCCAAGACACGCTGGCCGCCTTCATCGGCGAAGGCCATCTGGCCCACCACATCCGCAAGATGCGGACGACCTACCACAACCGCAGAGCGGTCCTGCTGGAGGCGATCGCGCGCTACTGCGGTGCCTGGCTGTGGCCGATCCTGCCCGACGCTGGGCTGCATTTGGCCGCCACCATGCCCGAGTCACGCCAGGCGTCAGCGCTGAGGCGGGCCGCTGCGGTGAAAGGGATCCGGCTGGACTCGCTGGACCGCTACGCCGTTTCCAACTCCGTGGTCAACGGCGTGGGTTTCGGTTTCGGAGCAATCCAAACCGACCGGATCGAGCCGGCGATCCAACGGCTGGAAAAGGTCGCGGCCGGTTTGTGGCGCTAGACGCCACGGCCACGGCGGGCGTGCTGCTGCTGAGCAGGAATGCTGGGCGGAGTTGGCTTGTGCCGCCGTGCAGGGCGGCTTTGGCCACGCCGGCTTTGCGGCGCGGGGTCCGCGCTGTCAGCGGCTGTGATCATCCGTTTCGGCGCGGCCCGGCGCCATCCTTCTTCCAGCAGCTCCCCGATCTCCCGTGGATCAGCCACAGCCAGGTGTACCCGCACCCAGCCGAAGCGGCCAAAGTAGTCGGCTTTCGAGTAGGCCGTCGGGTTGGACGCGATCAGCTCTGCCTGATCCAGCGGAGACGCCTTGATGATCGCGACGAGCCCGTCAGCGGAGGTAGAGGCGAAGATTGCTCCACGGACCCGGAAGGTGGGGTGGCCCCACGTCTCCTGCTCATATGCTTCAGGCATCTCCAGTGCTAGGCGGCGCACTTGTTCGACGGTCATCATCGCTTACTCAGCTCCTCAGTCTTTGTCATTGCCTTCGGTTTCGGACCTACCGGCCTCCAGGAGTCTGCCGATCACGGAGTGCAGAGCGGCCTGCTCGCCGCTGTCCAGTGAGGCGAAGAAGGTGGCCTCGGCCTCCGCGACCATCCGCTGCAGCTGTTGGGTGCGTGCCTTTCCCTCAAGCGTCAGATAGAGGGCGAAGCTTCGCCTGTCGACCCCGCGACGGCGCTCCAGCAGCCCGGCCAGTTCGAGATCATCAGCCAGGGCCACCACCGTGGTGCGATCGATGCGCAACATCTCACCAATTTCCCGCTGGTTCTGGCCCGGGCTGGCGTAGATCCTTGTCAGGACACCGAAATGGCGCAACGTCACACCAGCAGGAACCAGTGCCGCCTCGACCACGCTGCTCAGGAGATGGGTTAGTAGGCGCATCTCGAGCACGAGGGGTTGGCGAAACGTCGAGGCATCGATCTCATGCACTGGTGGTTCCATTCAGCGTCGATGGAATTCGGCGCGGCATCGGGGGCCCTCGATGGAATCGCCACATACCGCGCAGCGCTACGCAGGTTACGCAGTTTGCCTGCCGCCCGTCAAAGATGAACAGTCTACAAACCCTTGTGTATGGGCTGTCCAAGCCATTTTCTCGCGGGCGCGAAAGGGCTCTGGTGCTGTTCCAGTGATTCTCGAGTGGTCCCACCATTACGGCGTAAGTGGCTCTGGAAGGCATACACCACCGCCGATAATCTCATCAGCATGCTACTGATCGTCAGTATCGCTGAGTATCGGTGATCCATGATCAGCACAAAGGTAGTAGTGGGGTGATGAACATGACGCAATTGCTGCACGTCAATGGCTCTCCTCGAGGTCAGGCGAGCCGGTCACTGAAGATCGCCCACGCTTTTCTGGATTCTTGCTTAAAGCAGCGGCCAGAGATGAAGGTGGACACGCTGGATCTGTTCGAGGACCCGCTCCCGCCATGCGATATGGAGGCCGGCGCGGCGAAGAACAGAGGCTCTGCCAACCGGGGCATGTCGAGCCGAGCGCTCTTCGATAGGTTCGTTGCCGCCGACTACTACCTGTTCAACATCCCGATGTGGAATTTCGGTGTGCCCTATGTGGTCAAGCAGCTGGTGGATGTCGTCTCCCAGCCGGGCCTGACCTTCTCACTCAGCTCGAAGGGGTACACCGGATTACTGCGAGGCAAACGCGCGTGTGCGATCTACACCAGCGGAGTCTTTCATCCAGACAGCTCACCGGAGTTCGGCCGCGACTTCCAATCCACGTACTTCACCCACTGGCTGAACTCCGTCGGCGTCAAGGACGTCGAGGAGATCCGCCTCAACGCTGCCGACCGTAGCGGCACCTTTGCCGACGATCTCAATCACGCCTGCGCACGCGCGGCGGAACTGGGCCGCAGGCTGTGATCCGACACTCACATTCAGCATTGGAGGCGTTCGATGTCGGTTTGGTTTGTGACAGGAACATCACGGGGATTCGGACTGGAGATCACGCGCCAGCTTCTGGCCCGCGGCGAGACCGTCGTGGCGACAGCACGAGATACCAGTCAGCTCAAAGCTCAGCTGAACATTGACAGCGAGCGCCTGCTGCTGGCCGAATTGGACGTCACCCGTCCTGAGCAGGCACAGCGAGCCGTAGAGACCGCCTTGGCCACGTTCGGGCGCATCGATGTTCTGGTCAACAACGCCGGACGCGGCTTGCTCGGCGCCGTCGAGGAAGCCAACGACACGGAGATCCGGGGCATCTACGAGACCAACGTCTTCGGGCTTCTGACGGTGACTCGCGCCGTCCTGCCGGTGATGCGCAAGCAGGGCTCCGGCCGCATCGTCAACCTCAGCTCCGTGCTGGGCTTCAGCGCCAAGATGGGCTGGGGGATATACGCGTCGACAAAGTTTGCCGTGGAGGGACTGAGTGAAGCACTCCAGCTCGAACTGGAGCCGCTGGGCATCTCTGTAATGATCGTCGAACCCGGTCTTTTCCGTACGGACTTCCTCGACCCGACGTCACTGCACTGGGCGCAGAAGACCATCGACGACTACGGCCAGACCGCCGGACGTATCCGCCAGTGGGCAGTGGGCCACAACCACGAGCAGAAAGGCGACCCGGTCAAGGCCGCCACCGCGATCATCGACGCGGCCATTCTTGATCAGCCGCCTACGCGGCTGGCCCTTGGCGTCGACTGCGTGGAGCGCATCGACGGCAAGCTCGCCGACACCAAGGCGGAGATGGATCTGTGGCGGACCGTTGGCATGTCGATGTCATACGACAGCCTACCGGTGTAGCCGGTCCGGCCCTTAGGAGACTGCGGTGGACACGAACCAAGCCCCAGTGGCGCTCGACAGCCACAGTAACTTCGACGATCGAGTCTCGGAGCTGGTGCGGTGGCACTTCGATCCGCGCACCGGCTCGCCCTTCTGGCTGCAGCGAGCTGCATCCTTGCCCTTTGATCCCCTGACGGAGATCCGCACCACCAGCGACCTGCTGATGTTTCCTGATGTCAGCGACGATCTGCGGACGGTACCGGTGCAGGACCTGATTCCCCAAGGTGTACAACACAACGACTTCTGCGTCTATGAGTCTGGTGGCACCAGCGGCCCGCCCAAACGGATAGTCAATGGAGCCTTCCGGATCCGCATGCTCAGCTGGGCAATGTTGAGGCTTATGGAGCAAGGTGTCGCCATCCCGGCGCACTGGCTCCACCTAGGCCCCAGCGGCCCGCACGTGTTCGGGTATGACTGCGCCAGCTACGCCCGGCTGGGCAACGGGACTTTCTACACGGTCGACTTCGACCCGCGCTGGGTCAAGAAGCTCATCGCCGCGGGACAGTCCGACGTAGTCGAACGCTACATCACCCACCTGCTCGACCAGTTGCTTGAGATCCTGACCAGCCAACCGATCCGGGTCATGAGCACCACACCGCCACTGATCGAAGCGATCTGCGCCCGACCGGAACTGCATGCGCTGGTGCAAAAGAAGGTTGCCACCATTGTCTGGGCCGGAACGTCCTTCAGCCCGGAAAGCCTGCGCCAAGTCAAGGAGTATTATTTCCCAGACACCAACATCATCGGTATCTATGGCAATACGCTGATGGGTGTTGCGCCGCAACGACCGGCGCAGCCCGAGGACCCGAGCCCTTGTGTGTTCGAACCGTTTCCCGAAGCGATCCGAGTGGAACTGATCAACGAGGATGGCTCCACTGTCGGGTACGGGGAGCGGGGCAGGGTACGCGTGCACCTGGTGACCGAAGAGATGTTCCTGCCCAATGTTGTCGAGCGCGACACAGCCGTGCGTGTGGCACCCACACATGCCGGGGCCGTCGACGGCCTGGCAGAGGTGCGCACTTTCAAAACGCTCGGAGAGGTCCAGCTAGTAGAGGGTGTCTACTGATGTCCACATCGACAGTAGATCCGATAATCTGTGGCCGGGTAACCAGAAGCCTCGACCGGACCGAGCTGTTTGCGGTCAACGGCCAGCGGCTGGCCGATATCGGCGTTGTGCCGCAGCTGCTGGCGCAGACGGCCCTTCATGAGCTGCGCGCGGCCGCGGACGGCATCCCGCCGGACCCGGCAATTCTCGTGCGGGCCGCAGAGCTTTTCTGTTCCGGCGAGCCCGGCGGCGAGACGGTGGCCGAGTACCAGCACAACACCGCTCGGGCAACTGGCCTTGCCATCGCTACTGTGCGCCGCGCTGCGCGCGACATCATGGCCGAGGTTAAGTCTTTGCCCGACGCCACCGTTGCTGACCTGCCACCGTCGGCACTGGCTTCCGGCGTGCGGATACATTGGGTGGCCGCCGGCCGAGTCTTCGCCGCGGTGATGGCCAGTAACCATCCTGCGCCCAACGCATCCTGGATTCAGGCGCTCTACCACGGATACAGCGTGGTGGTGCGCCCTGGCGGCCGGGATCCGTTCACCGCTCGACGCCTCGTTTTCTCCCTGCTCGAGGCGGGCCTGCCGCCTCACCGCATAGCGTTTCTGCCTTGCGACCACCGGGTTGGCGAATACCTTCTAAGCCAAGCCGATCGCGGGATCGTATACGGTGGCGACGACGCCGTGCGCCGCTGGCAGCACTCCAGGCAGGTGACCACACGCGGTCCCGGGCGCACGAAAGCCTTGTTGGACAGGAAGTGCACGGCCGATATCGTCGATCATCTTACCCTGTCGGCGGCCTTTGACGGCGGCACCCGCTGCAACAACCTCTCGACGATCCTGACCAGCCAGTCACCAGGTGAGGTAGCCGACGCGCTCGCCGCCCAGCTGGCCGAGGTACCGGTCGCCGCGCCTAGCGACACCATAGCGATCCTTCCCGCGATCGACGCCGGCCGGGTCGATGGCTTCCTGCGGCAGCTCGATGGCTTGCGCACGGGCTTGACCGACCACTCGGCCGCGCTGAACGCTGGCGATGCTTTCGTCAAGCTCGACGACGGTTCATTCTTGGCCCGCCCACTGGTGATGTCCACCACTGACCCGCATCACCCGGCGGTCGGTCTCGAGCTGCCTTTTCCTTTCGTCGTGGTGGCGCCATGGGAAAGCTCCAGCGGTGCGGCACCGCTGCGCAATTCGCTTGTGGCCAACCTGCTCACCAAACAGGAAACCGTTGTCGAGCAGGCCTTGCGCGAGCCGACCATCCGCAAGGTAACGCTCGGCAAGGTGCTGCCGTGGAGTGCGCGGCCGGGCGTGCCGCACGAAGGCAACTTCACTCAATTCCTATTGGAACCCAAAGGCGTCGTGACGATCGCGATGCTACGGCCCGGTGATCTGCGATGCGTTGGCTAGAGGATGTGATCTTCGATGGGTGGTGGTCCACTCAAGAAGCGATACAGCTTCCTGGCGCTCCTTCGATCACCTACGGTGACCTCATGCGCCGCGCCGCCAGCCTGGCGACCCGGTTGCAGGAGACTGTCAAAATGGGCGGGCCGCCGCGGGTCGCCTTGTTCACCGCGGGCGGTGCTGAACACCTCGTGGCCGATCTGGCAGGGCTGATGGCAGGGATGGTAGTGGTCTCGGTGCCCATATCCGAGCGCCACATCTGGCCCGATGACCTTCTCGACGACACCGGCGTCATCGTCGCCGACGCGCCCGGTCGGCGGGCGTTGCGCCGCTTCGAGCGCAGCACCGACCGGCAGGGGCTCTACGAGGTCGTTCCCGTTGATTTCCAAGTACCGAGCTCAGCGCTGGCTCCGCCGGCGCCCTGCGGCGAGCAGGACGACGTCTGCAAGGTGACCTTCGTCGACGACCGCCAGCCGCACCGGATGGTGGCCCTGACCGGCTTCGCGCTGGACAGCATCGTCGGGGCTCTGCGCCGCACCAGCGCCCCGCGCCGCTACCTCGCCGGCACCCATCCAGATCGTCTCGTACAACAGGTCTGGGTCTATCGCACTTTGGCAGTGCAGGGAACAGTCGTGTTCCCGGCTGCACCGCAACTCAAACATCTGGGATTATCGATGCAAGTGCCCGGTGTCCGGGAGTTCATCCACAACGGCCCAGCGCAGCTGGTAGCCGACATATTCAGTCACCTCGTAGAGGGTCACACCGCGATTGCTGCCTTGGCAACGGACCTCGCAATGCAGGCCGGCGCTGTGGTGTGAATGATAAGCCTTCGGCCGGAGGCTTGGGGGGTACCAGATGCCAAGGGAATCAACAGCGCTTCCTGGTGTCGGCCTGGTGCTGGATCGCGACAGCGCCGCACCCATGCACCAACAATTATATGAACAACTTCGATGGAGCATCGAGGTCGGCCAGCTGCAGGCCTCGACGCGGCTTCCCGCGACTCGCACGCTGGCGCGAGAGCTGGGTGTCTCGCGCAACACCGTGCTGGTCGCCTACGACCGCCTCCAGGCGGAGGGCTACCTCGACGGGCAGGTGGGTTCAGGTACGAGAGTCGCCGACCGCTCCTCGTTCATAAGCCCGCACAACGAAACCTACTCCCCAGAGCCGGTGATCCCGGAGGCCAGACAGCCCTCACGGCCACCGCGTATCAGCCAGGTGGCACAGCGGCTGATGAGGGCCTCGCAGCTGTTCAGCGCGGTGCATGAACGGCTGCGCTACCCGGAACGGCCGTTCACCCTGGGCATTCCGGCATTGGACCTATTCCCCGGGAAGATCTGGGCCGAAATTATCGGCCGCCGCTGCTACCGGTTGACCAGCGCACAGTACAGCCATCGGGATCCGGCCGGCTATTGGCCGCTGCGCCGCGAGATCGCCGCCTCGGTGGGTTTGATGCGCGGCGTGCGCTGCACCGCCGACCAGGTCATCATCGAGCCCAGCGCCCAGGTCGCTGTTCACTTGATCACCACCGTCCTGTGTGACCCGGGCGAGCAGGCGCTGGTGGAAAGCCCCGGCCATCTCGCGACCCGAGCGGCCATCACCGCCACGGGAGTGCAGGCCTGCGGTGTCGACGTCGACGGGGAGGGCCTGCGCATCAAGATGGGGGCCACCCGCTACCCCAATGCGCGCCTGGTCTCGGTCACGCCCAACAACCAGTTTCCTTTGGCCATCAGGATGTCCGACTCGCGACGTAACGAGCTTTTTGAATGGACTCAGGCCAACGACGGCTGGATCATCGAGGACGACTACGACGGCGAGTTCTGGTCTGACAAGCCGTCTTTACCCCTGCACAACACCGATCCGACGGGCCGGGTCATCTACGTCGGCACTTTCAGCAAAGTCATGTTCCCCGGAATTTGTCTGGCCTACATGGTGGCGCCGCCGGATCTGGTTGACGCGTTGACCGCCGCCCATCGTGTCACCGTCAATTCGCTCAACCTTCTCAACCAGGCCGCCCTGGTAGATTTCATCAACGATAACCACTTCGCCCGCCATGTGCGACGGATGCGTGAGGCCTACACCGAGCGCCGCCTGGCCTGCAGCGAAGCACTACGCCAACATCTTGGCGACGCGATCAGCTTTGACGAACCCACAGCGGGCATGCACATGGTGGTGCGGCTCAACCATGACATCGATGAGGCGAAGGTCGCCCATCTGAGCCGCCAGGCACATCTGAGGGTCTATCCGTTGTCGACCTTCCACCTTGGCGACTCGGCCCATGGACGAGGTTTGGTACTTGGCTACGGCGCAACCGAACCCAAGCAGCTCGCTGCCGGAGCCGAGCAGCTGGCCGCCATCGTTGAACGCCTCAGCCGGCCCGGGTCGCGCCAGCGTCATCGGTCGACACCCTAAGCGCCACTTGGACTACTGGCCCGGCTCAGCCGTTGCCAGCAGGGCCATTTGGTTTCATTGGCACTCGGGCGCGCAACCACATGGATCTGGGGCCTCCACCCACGGCGTCGATACGTTTCGAGCACGGCCGGAACAGAATCCTGGACCGTATTCGAGTATCTGTATTCGTCGAGGAGGACGCCATGCCGTCCCTTGGGCTTCTATCACGAAACTCCGCCACCTGGCTCGGCCCGGCGGATTGGCTTCACCGTCGAGCCGCCCAGCAACCGCAGTGGCCGGACCCGGCCGAACTGCTGGCAGTCACGGAGTATCTAAGCGAACTACCGGCACTGACCACGCCGCAAGAGATCACCCATTTACACTCGCAGCTCGTCAAGGTTCAAGCGGGGGAAGCATTTCTTTTACAGGGCGGCGACTGTGCCGAGCTTTTGGGCACTGACGCGGTCCAAGGCGCATCGGGCAAGCAGCGCCTGCTCGCGGAGATGGCTGACCGAATCCGCACCGGGCTAGGGCTAGACGTGGTGACCGTCGGGCGACTGGCGGGCCAGTTCGCCAAGCCACGGTCGGAGCCAACGGAAGTGGTCGATGGCGTGACACTGCCCGTCTTCCGCGGGTTGATGGTCAACGGCCCGGAGCCGGTCGCGTCAGAACGCCAGCCCGACCCCTACCGCCTGCTGTCCTGCTACTACACAGCCAAGCACGTGTTGCAGGAGCTGCGCGGCCGTCTGTGGACCAGCCACGAGGCACTGATCCTGGAGTACGAAAGAGCATTTCGCCGGTTGGACGCAGCGTCCGGTGAGCACTATTTGCTCTCCACCCACCTTCCGTGGATCGGCGAACGCACCCGGCAGATCGGTGGCGCGCATGTCGCCTTCCTCGCCGCGGTGGCCAACCCGTTGCAGGTCAAGGTTGGCCCCAATGCCACACCAGACGACATCGTCGAGCTGTGCGAAATCCTTGACCCCCAGCGCATACCGGGCAGGCTGACACTGATCAGCAGGATGGGCGCCGCAGCGGTGTCCGAGCGGCTGCCGACCATCGTCGCAGCAATACACGATCGAGGCCACTCCGTCATCTGGATCTGCGATCCCATGCACGGCAACACTGTCAAGACAGCGAACGGCCGCAAGACTCGTTACTTGAGCACAGTTCACGATGAGCTGGCCGCCTTCTTCACCGTCATGGCAACCCAGCGGCAGCATGCCGGTGGAGTGCACCTGGAGATGACTTGCGGCGAGGTGACCGAGTGCGTTGGCGGGATCGGCGTCTCGACCGAAGCAGACCTGGAGCAGAACTTTGAATCGCTGTGCGACCCGCGCCTCAACGAGGAGCAGGCGTTGTCGACCGCGGACCTCATCGCGAAGTCCGCCGACCGCCCCGTTCCGATCCAGACTAGGGGAAACTGACAATGACCCGCACTCTTCTCGTCGACAACTACGATTCCTATACCTACAACCTGTTCCAGCTCATCGCCGGGGTGAACGGGATAGACCCCGTCGTGGTCCACAACGACGACCCGCGAACAGCCACGCTGGATGTGCGCGATTTCGACAACGTCGTCATCTCGCCCGGTCCGGGTAGTCCCGACCGCGAGCGCGACTTCGGGGTCTCCGCGCGCATCATCGCTGAGGCACAAGTACCCATACTCGGGGTTTGTCTTGGGCACCAAGGCATCGGGTATGGATTCGGCGCCGATGTCGTCCGCGCGCCGGCTCCGCGCCACGGGCACCTCACCGCCGTGCGCCACGAGGGCACCGGTGTGTTCAGCGGCTTACCGCAGAATTTCACCGCTGTCCGCTACCACTCTTTGTGCGTGGAGGATCTGCCTGACGACCTGATCCCCACGGCATGGGCTGAGGACGGTGTCCTCATGGGACTGCGCCACACCGGCCTTCCCCTATGGGGAGTGCAGTTCCACCCCGAGTCAATCGCCACTGAGTATGGCCGGGCCATGATGGCCAACTTCCAGCGCATCACCAAACGGTTCCATCGGCGCAGCTCCACTCCACGACTGCGGCGCAACGCCGCGACAGCGGCGGCATCGTCCGCACTGTCCACTCCGGAAGGTGCTGTCGAGAAGCAAGGCAACTTCCGGCTTCGGGTCTACTCCCTGGGATACGCCGTGGACGGACAAGCAGCCTTCGAGCAGAACTTCTCCTCATCGCCCTACGCCTTCTGGCTAGACAGTGCACGTGTCGAGCCAGTACTTTCGCGCTTCTCGTTCCTGGGAGACGCGTCCGGGCCGTTGTCCGAAGTGGTGCGATACCGCATTGAGGACGCTGAGGTGGAGGTGACTGCCAGCGGCCAGCCGCCTCGGCGGGTTGCAGGCGACATTTTCGGGTACCTGCAACAAGCCCTGAAACACCGGCGAGTGTTCACCGACGCCCTGCCTTTCGACTTCAACTGCGGCTATGTCGGCTACTTCGGTTACGAGCTCAAGGCGGATCTAGGCTCGGTCAACCGACACCGCTCCCCCACCGCTGACTCATGCTGGATCTTCGCCGATCGGCTGATCGTCATCGACCACGAGCAGCAGACCACCTACCTGGTGTGCCTCACCGACGGCAGCGCCGCGATCGAGCGAGAATCGCAAGTTTGGCTGTCCGACATTGCCGCCGGGCTGCTGGCCCTGCCCCGCCACGAAGCCGGCGAACCGCCCCGGCCACCCGCGACCGACTCATCCATATTGGAGCGATATCTGGTTCGCCCAGGCGACCGCTACGTGCGCGATGTCCTCGCATGCCAGGAGCAGCTCGTGGCCGGGGAGAGCTACGAGATCTGCCTGACCGACAACCTGCTGCTGCCCCGACCCGACGACGGCTTCAGTTTCTACGCGGCCATGCGCCGCTACAACCCGGCGCCCTATGCGGCCTACCTTCGCCTGGGTGAAGTCGAAGTCGCGTGCTCGTCGCCGGAACGCTTCCTGCGCCTGGGCCGCGACCGCGTAGTGGAAACCAAGCCGATCAAAGGCACTGCCCCCCGAGGCGCCACCGCCGAAGACGACCAGCGGTTGCTTCGCGAGCTTGCCAACAGCCCCAAGACGCGCGCCGAGAACCTGATGATCGTCGACCTGCTCCGCAACGACTTGGGCAGGGTATGCGAGATCGGCAGTGTCGTGGTTCCCAAGCTGATGGCCACCGAAACCTACGCCAGTGTCCACCAGCTCGTCTCCACTATCCAGGGCCGGCTGCGGCCCGACCTGGACATTATCGATTGCATACGTGCCTGCTTCCCGGGCGGCTCCATGACTGGAGCACCGAAGCTGCGCACCCTGGAAATCATCGACACCTTGGAGACGGAGGCCCGCGGCATCTACTCAGGCGCGATCGGCTTCCTCGCTGTCAACGGCACCGCCGACCTGAACATCGTCATCAGGACGGCCGTGATGACCGGCGAATGGATGCGTGTCGGCGCCGGCGGCGCGATCGTTCTGGACTCCGACCCACTCGATGAGTACCAAGAAATGCTTTTGAAAGCCGCCGCCCCGCTGCGGGCCATGCTGGCCGGAGCCCTTGAGGGAGGGGATGCGGGTGACCACTCCCGATGAGCTCGCCGTCTGCATCATCGGCATGGGACCACGGGGTCTGGCATTGCTGGAACGGCTCGTGACCAACACCGATATGCCGCTGCGAATTCACGTCGTTGACCCGTTCGCCCCTGGCGGACGGGTCTGGCGGACTGACCAGTCCGCGCAGCTGCTGACCGACACGATGGCCGCACAGATCACCATCTTCCCGCAAGCGGCGGCCGGCAAAGACGCGCTGCCGCGTCTCAACCTCTACGAATGGGCACGTCATTGTGTCCTGTTTAGACAGGCCGGTGAGCTCGATCCGCAGATCGAGGAGGAGATCCGGGGAATCGAGCCCACCACCTACTGCTCCCGCCGCCTGGTCGGCCACTACCTTGCCTGGGCCTTCCGCCGCATCGTCGCCGACGCGCCGCAGACGGTCCGCGTCACCCATCACTTGTTGACCGCAGTGGCGCTGTGGGACGAGCCGGACGGGCGCCAATCCGTCCTGCTCGAAACCGGCGACCGGCTCAGCGGGCTGGACGCCGTCGCCCTGGCCGTCGGGCGGTACCGGGTGACCCCTGGCAAAACCGAACAAGAGCTGGCTTCCTTCGCCATCGAGAACGAGCTGACTTACATCCTGCCTGCTGACCCGGCCGATGTGGACCTGACCATGGTCCGCCCGGGCGAGCCGACTCTGCTGCGGGGGCTGGGTCTTGGCTTTTTCGACTACTTGGCGCTGCTGACCGCCGGCCGCGGCGGCCGCTTCGTCCAAAAGGACTACGGCCTGCACTACGAGCCGTCCGGCTTGGAACCGCAGCTGTTCGCCGGTAGCCCACGAGGCGTCCCCCACCGTGCCCGCGACGTGCATCATGCGAACAACAGTCACGCCGGGCTGCCCGCCGAAGCGCTGGAGCTCCACGACGGCTTATGGCCCTTTATTGCCAAGCAGGTGGAATGCGCCTACTACACTGCCCAGCTGCGCCTGACCCGGGGCGATCACAAAGTGCATCGGTTCCGCGGCGAGTTCCTTTCCCTGCCCTGGGGGGACAGGCGCGCCGAAGCAGTCTTGCGGATGTTCGGTCTTACCCAGCACCGGCGATGGAATTGGCACACGATCACCCGGCCGTGCGAAGGCCTTACCTTCGACGACCGCGATGAGTTCCGCGACTGGCTCCTGAACTACCTGCAGACCGATGTGGGCTCCATAGCCGAAATCGAGGAGGACGGCCCGGTCAAGGCCGCTGCCGACGCGCTGCGCGAACTGCGCCGTGAGGTCAGAAGGGTAGTCGACCACTCCGGGCTGACGGGCCGCTGGCACGAGCATGTGCTGGACCAATGGCACTCGCCGATGAACGCCTTCCTTTCCATCGGCCCGCCGGCTTTCCGGGTGGAGCAGATGGTGGCGCTCATAAACGCCGGGGTGCTCGAGTTGGTCGGGCCAAGCCTTACCGTCGGCACTCGCGCCGATGTGCCAGCCTTCGTGGTCGAGTCACCACAGGTGAAGGGTTCACGCCGCCTGGTCACCGCGCTCATCGAGGCGCGCCCGTACGCGGCGGACCCCAATCGCGTCGCCGATCCGCTGCTGCGCTGGCTTGTCAACAATGGCTCATCGGTCGATCTACCACCGTCCACTCCGGATGGCGTTTCCGAAGCGTCGGGCACTCTTCACATGCGCGACGTCACAGGCGACGCACACCCGCGCCGGTTCGTCCTTGGCGTGCCTTCAAAGGCGGCGCAATGGAACCCCCGCCCAGGGGTCGCATCTGTACTTTTGGGCGAGTCCGACGCAATCTCACAGGCGATGCTGAGTCTCACGCCTGCCCCACATTTTGGTGGCTAGGTCGTTTATCGAGCAATGAAATGTCCGGCGAGTGGGGGACTCGCCGGACATTTCTTTGGGGGGTGAGCAATGACTATGCCGGGACGCTCTTGTTCTTTCCCCGCAGTCCGTTGACTGACTCAGGCAGTTGGTTCGTGGCCTGACGGATGATGAACTGTTCGGAGCGCGTCCGCGCGATTTCGGCGCCTTGGAGATCGTCGGAGAGCAGCAGATTGGTAAAGGCGGAGCGAACCTCCCGCTTGAGCACCTTTCCGGTGACTCCCAACGGGATCTGCAGATTGTCGCTGGCGACAACCAATGCGGCGATCTCGTGCCGGCCGGCCTTACGCAAGGCCTTGTTGATAGAGGTGAGTAGTTCGTCGGCGGTAATAGTCACAGAGTCGATCGTCCGAAGCACAGCGATCGGCTCGAACTCCGTCGGGTCAACCGGATCGACAGCTCCGACTACCGCACAGTCGATGACGAATCGGCAGGCTTTGAAGATCACCTCCTCCAGCGTGAGGCTGTATACCGGCCCACGTCGGGTACTGATGACGTCGGTGACCCGGTCATAGTGGTAGAAGCGGCCCTTGGCATCCTTGTAGCCGACATCGCCAGTAAGCCAGTATCCCTTGTGGATGGACTTCTGGGTCAGCTCCTGGTCTCCCCAGTATCCAAGCGTCACCGTTGGTGTGCGCACTGCCAGATAGCCCACCTCGCCTATGCCCAGCTCCGCCCCGTCGTCGTCGAAGACGGCAGCGTGCTGCACGATCGGCTCCGGGTAGCCGACACAACGGTTGTAGGTGTTGGTATTGGGGCCGTGAATGTTCAGGAACAGCGCCATACCCATCTCGGAGGCACCCAGCCCGTCAAGGTAACGCGACCCGGGACGCCAGCTTCCGCCCACGCGATGTCTGCCCAGACGCACAAGCTCACGCACATGCGCCTCGTGCGAGGCGTCGGCCGTGCTGATCCAAGTCGTCACATGTGAGGCGACCGACGGCTCGGCGCCCAGCGCCACGATCTCGGCGTATGTGATCGGGAAGGCTGTGACGACCGTTGGTTTCCACCAGCGCATCGCTTCGGCCACCACGACACCCGCCTGGGACTCCATTACCAGTGTCGGCAGGCCTAACAGTGTGGCCAGCATCATGTAGCTGTAGCCCGACGAGTGTGAGGCTGGAAACGCCAGCAGCATCTTGTCCTCGGGGCCGGAGGGGATGGTGAACAGCCGAGGCCGCTTGCCGGCGAAGAACTGGCGGTGGCCAAAGGTCGCCGCCTTGGGCATGCCGGTCGTGCCGGACGAGTGCGAGATCAGGATCGGGTCGCGGTCGCCGTGGCGGTAGGGATAGACCGCCGGGAGCGGTCCTGCAGGAGGTGCGGCGTGCATCTCCTCCTGCGAGGCGACGAACTTGAACGGCTTGGCTGGGTTGCAGCCGGCAATCAGCGGACCCAGCTTCTCGGCGTCCACCACAACGCCCAGAGCATCTTGCCGCTCAAGGTATTTGGCTGCGGTGTCCGGGTTCATGTTTGGGTTGATCACGGTCGGTATCGCGCCGAGGCTGTTGAGCGCTTGGAAGTGAACGAAGCTGGCCATGCCGTCGCGGGTGAAGATGCCGACCCGGTCGGCGTGGCGCACCCCGATGTTGTGATACCAGCGGGCGTAACGTTCGGTCTGATCACGCAGGTTATTGAGGGTGTAGACCACAACATCGTCCTCGCCGCCACCGGGTGGCAGGTGATAGAACAACGGCTTGTCGTGATCCTGCCCGCGCTCCAGGGTGTGCCAGAAGTAGTCTCCGGCACCAAGTTGCTTGTCGGCCAGCAGCTCGAGACGCGCTCGCAGTCCTCGGTGCGACTCGGTGAAGTGCATACGGGGCACCGCGGCGACGTACCGCTGAACTGTCCTGAGCCGTCCCTTCAATTCTTTGAATCTCATCGATAGTTCCCTTCGGTTCATTGCCGAGGCAGTGGGCGCAAGACCGAGGTCAGGTGGGCACGAAAGGCATTGAGTCGGCGAATGTGCATCTCCGGGGTTGGGCGCCCGTCCCATGCGGACACCAAGCGGATGCCGTGCAGCGCGCTGGTGATCCAGACTTCCCGAGCGGCCAGATGTTCCGGTGGTGCGCATTGGTAACGCACGCGCACGTCGAGATCGGCACAATGGTCCAGGATGAGCCGCCGGGTGATCCCAGGAAGGATCGCACCGTCGTCGGCTGCGGTGCACAGGTCTGCCCCGTCCCACCACAACACGTTGCTGAACACACCTTCGCGAACCCGGCCCTGCTCATCAAGCAGGATGGCCTCGTCGGCCCTGTGCTCTTTCGCCGCCTGCCGCAGCGCCTCCTGGACCTTGAAGTCCGGACCCTTGCGTGACGGTTGCCGTCGCGGATCAGGCCCGGAATATACCCAGACCCGCGCTGAGCGCATCAGATCCGGAGCGGGCCGAAGCCGCACCGCGACCCGTGGCCGCGGATCGAGGTGCAGCTCCAGGCGTGGAAACCATAGCCCGCTGCGGGGCAGGATCGCCTCCGTCGCGGCGCGGAATGCGGCGACATCGTTGATGCCGTACTCCACGATCGAACCGGCAAAGCGGGCCCAGTGCAGTTCGTAACCTCGCACCCGGCCTTGCCAGACAAGCCATGAGTCGACGACGACCGGGTGTTCGCCCGTCGCCGCGGTGAACCGTCCTGACGGTTCATCCCATTGCCACAGCTGCACACTGGCTGCCAATGCAGTTGACGCCATGGTGTGAACGTAGGTCGGCCCGTGACGTGCTCTAAAGGGCCATGTCGTAACTGGCTCCGGAGCCAATGGAGTTTGGCCCTGCCTAATAGCGGCATGTGGTTCTTTTGACGGTACCAATTCAGCGGTTAGCTGCTTTGTATACTCCATCCCCTCTCGGAAGGACGACGGTCCATGACTCCAACCATGCTGTCGCCGGTCTCCTACTCGTATCGTGTCGACGAATTTGTCGATTCGGCCCGAGAGCGCGCTGGGGCACCAGACTTTGAGTTTAAACATTTGGATGCCCTAGAGCGCCTGCTGACCTCCCTCAACGAAACCGGCGCGCTCAACGCAGCGGGCGTGCAGTCCGTGAAAGGCGCGCTGGTGGCGGCGCTGGCCACACAGGCCACCGCCGAACAGGTGCGCGAGCAGTTCCCTGAGATCGCCCAAGTCGCCATCACCAAGCCGGTTTTCATCACGGGCATGACCCGCACCGGCACCTCCTTGATGCACAACCTTTTGGGCCAGCACCCCAAGCTGCGGGCGCCGGAGCTGTGGGAGCTGATGGCGCCGGCCACCACGCGACGCGACCCGGAGACCAAGTTGCAGCTGGTCCACGCCGCCGAAGCCTTCACCACCAACTACTACCAATGTGCTCCCAAGTTGCTGGCGGTCCACTACTGGCACGCGCTGCGCCCTGACGAGGACCACCGCCTGACCGCGCCCACCTTCAAATCCATGGCGTTCGAGCTGCGTTACAACGTCCCGGGATACGGTGAATGGCTCAAGACGCAGGACCAGTACGACGCCTACGGCTATCACCGGTACCTGATGCAACACATCCTGTGGCGCGTGCCGACGGAGACGTTGGTGCTCAAGGACCCCTTCCACCTTTGGCGCCCGGATGCGCTCGTAAGCACCTATCCCGACGCGCGGCTCATCTACATGCACCGCCGGCCCGGGGTGACCATTCCTTCCACCTGCAGCCTCACCGAGATCATCAGGTTGAGCCGCTCAGACGAGGTCAACCGGCAGGCCCTGGGCGAGCTATGGGTGACCCGCTTCGCCGAGATGCTCGAGTTGATGGACGACGCGGGCAAGACATATCTCGCGGACACACCGGTCTTCAACGTCAACTATGACCAGCTGTTGGCAACGCCAGTCGATGTCCTCGGGGAGATCTGCGATTTCCTCGGCCTGCCCATGGATGGGGCTGCCGAATACGCCTTCCGCAGCTACCTCGACCATAACAAGCAGACGCGGTTCGGCAAGCACGAGTACACCGCCGAGGACTACGGCCTCAACGAAGAGGATCTCGACAACCGCTTCGCCGCTTACCGCGACGAATACGGAATCTAGGAGCTGCGTGATGGACACACCACTGGCGCGTGCACAAGCCGACGCGGCTGCCACCAACGCGAAGGTCGCCGGTGCACCTACCATCAAAATCGGCATCGTCACCCCGCTAAGCGGGCCGGGCGACCCCACCGCCGGTGAGCTCACCGTGCGCGGCGCCACCATCGCCGCCGACTATATTCGCGAACACGGTGGGATTCACCAAGGCATCCAGGTCGAGCTGCTCGTCCGCAACGATCAGGAGACGGTCGAACTCGACGGGGGGACGATGCCTCGCTCCGCCGTAGGCGCCTTCGCCAAGTTGGCCATGGTCGACGAGGTCCTCGCGGCGATGGGGCCGTGGCATCTGCGCTACGCCGACTACGTAGCCGACACCGCAGAGCGTATCGGCGTTCCTCTCTTCGTCGAGAACGCCCATCCGACGATCACCGCGAAACAGCGTCAATACGTTTTTCGCACCTTCACCTCGATGGCCGAGCGAGTGCCGCAACTGGTCAGCTTCATCGCCAGCCAGAACATGCGCCGCATCTCGATCCTTGCGGCCAACACGGTCTTCGGATACACCTGCGCCGACATGCTGGAAGCACAGCTCAAGGCTTTGCCCGGTGAGCCCAGGGAGATACAGCGGTTCGACTTCGACCAGGAGACCGTGCAGGATCTGCGGCCGGAGCTATTCAAAATCAAGGATTTCGCGCCCGATCTGTTCATCAACGTGGGCGTGATCCGCACCAATTACCTGATCATCAACCAGGCCGAAGAGGTTGGGCTGCTTCCTGGCACGCCGATGATGGCTCCATTCCAATGGCCACTTCGCTCCAGCGACTACTGGCGACTGGCCGGCGACGCAGGCAACTACATGGTGTGGCCGGCAAGCCAGTTCAGCCCTACCTGGAGCGGCCTGCAACCAGTCGGGCGCTGGTTTGTCGCGCGCTACTACGAAAAGTACGGCATGATGCCGCCGGACACGGCGATGAACGCCTTTACCGACGTCACCATTATCGCCCAGGCGCTCGAGCTCGTGCCCACCATCAGCCGGGCGAGCCTGCTCTACGCCCTGGAAGTAGGGACCTTCGACACATGGCGCGGCAAGATCAGCTTTGAGCGCGGCCAAGCGCATTGGCATCACAGCCCACCACCAGTGGTCCTGCAGCAGTACCAGGCGGTCGGCCAGGACATCACCAACGTGCCTATCGTCTACCCGCTTCGTTTCCAGACGCACCAGTATCTGCGCCCAGGGGGTGCCGTATGAGCCGGATCCTGTCCTACATGGACATCCTGGAGGCGGAGTCGGTTCATATCATGCGCGAGGTGGCCGGCGAGTTCGAGCGTCCTGTCCTGCTGTTCTCCGGCGGCAAGGACTCCGCCGTGATGCTTCATCTGGCCCGCAAAGCCTTCGCGCCGGCGACGGTGCCGTTCCCGGTGATGCACGTCGATACCGGGCACAACTTCGCTGAGGTGCTGGAGTTTCGGGACAGGGTGGTCGCCGAGCTGGGCCTTCGGCTCTATGTCGCCGACGTGCAGAGCTACATAGATGACGGGCGCCTGGCTGAACGGCCCGATGGTACCCGAAATCCGCTGCAGACACAGCCTTTGCTCGACGCCATCGCTGAACACCGCTTCGACGCGGTATTCGGCGGGGGGCGCCGCGATGAGGAGAAGGCCCGGGCCAAGGAGCGCATCTACTCGATGCGCGATGAATTCGGCCAGTGGGACCCGCGCAACCAGCGTCCCGAGCTTTGGAACCTCTACAACGGGCGCCATGCCCCTGGTGGGCATGTGCGGGTCTTTCCGCTGTCCAACTGGACCGAGTTGGACGTATGGAACTACATCAAGCGCGAAAACGTGGCACTGCCATCCATCTATTTTTCACATAAGCGGGAAGTCTTCAAGCGCAACGGAATGTGGCTTGCGCCCGGCGATTGGGGGCAACCACAACGTGACGAGGCCGTCGAGATGCGAACCGTTCGGTACCGCACGGTCGGCGACATGTCATGCACTGGCGCAGTCGAATCCGAAGCCGCGACGCTGGCCGAAGTCATCGCCGAGATAGCCGCCTCGCGCATCACTGAGCGTGGCTCGAGCCGCGCCGATGACAAGCTGTCCGAGGCTGCGATGGAGGACCGTAAACGGGAGGGCTACTTCTGATGAACGAGACCACTTCCCACACCAGGCTGCTGCGATTGGCCACGGCGGGAAGCGTCGACGATGGCAAGTCCACTCTCGTCGGACGCCTGCTCTATGACTCCAAGTCGGTGTTGGCAGATCAGCTGGAGGCCATCGAGTTCGCCAGCCGGGCACGCGGCTCGCAGAACGCGGACCTCGCCTTGCTCACCGACGGCCTTCGGGCCGAACGGGAGCAAGGCATAACGATCGACGTGGCCTACCGCTACTTCGCCACCCCTCGGCGGCGCTTTATCCTGGCCGACACGCCTGGCCATGTTCAGTACACGCGCAACATGGTTACCGGTGCTTCCACGGCGCAGCTGGCTATCGTCCTGGTCGACGCCCGCAAAGGGATCGTTGAGCAGACACGCCGGCACATCGCCGTGGCCGCCCTGCTGCGGGTGCCCCACGTGGTGCTTGCGGTCAACAAGATGGATCTCGTCGAATTCAGCCTGCAACGGTTCCATGAGATCGTTGAAGAATTCACCGTTGTGGCTGACTCGTTGGGCGTGACCTCGCACACGGCCATTCCCCTTTCGGCCCTCAACGGCGACAACGTCGTGACGGCCTCCGAGAACATGCCGTGGTATCACGGACCGACTCTGCTGTCGCACCTGGAGGAGGTAGAGGTGGGTGATGATCTGTCCACCCAGCCGGGCCGTTTCCCGGTTCAGTCCAGTTTCTCGCCTTCCGCAAGGCCCGACTGGGCCGCAAGCCGATGCTTCGGCTTCGGCCTGCCCGGCACCTACGTCGCTGGGCAGGTGGCCGCCGGCACTTTTTCCGTCGGCCAGACTGTCACCGTGATGCCGCACGGCACCCGGACGGTCATCGAGGCCATCGACCAGCTCGGCGGCGACGCCACCGACGCCGTCGCAGGACAGTCGGTGACGATCCATTTGTTCGACACCGCAGCAGCCGAACGCGGCGACCTCATCGCAGCCGTCAACGACACACCGCACGTCGGCGAGGAGATCGTGGCCACAGTCTGCCATCTGAGCGAACGCCCCCTACGCCCCGGCCAAGCGGTGCTGATGAAGTACGCCAGCAAGACGCTAGAGGCCCGGGTGGAGCAGCTGATCGACCAGCTGGATCTGGCTACCACGCATCGTGAGGGGCAGCCGCAACAGCTCGTCGTCAACGATATCGCCACAGTGCGGTTGCGCACTGCCCAACCGGTAGCGGTAGACAGCTACCGTAAAAACCGGATCACAGGATCGTTCATCCTGATCGATCCCGGCGACGGGCAGACTCTCACTGCCGGGATGGTGGAAAGCGTTTCAACGGTACAGAAGGAGCCCTCATGACCGACGAATACGTCAATGTCAAGATGTTCTTCGATCCCGTGTGCCCGTGGGCATGGCTGACTTCCCGGTGGCTGCTGGAGGTGGAGCAGAAGCGCCCGATTCTGATCAGTTTCCATGTCATGAGCCTTTCGGTGCTCAACGAGGGCCGCACCGACGTGGACCCGTTCTACCAGGACAATCTGCCCAAGTGGTGGGGGCCGGTGCGGGTGGCCATCGCGGCGGAAAAGGAGGCGGGCAATGCTGCGCTGCGGCCTCTCTACACCGCGATGGGAACGCGCCGGCACTTGCGCGGTGAGCCCTATGGGCCTGCGCTTTACCACGCGGCGTTAGCTGAGGCGGGCCTGCCGACGAGCCTTGCCAGCGCGGCCGACGACACCAGATTCGACGAAGCGGTAAGGCAAAGCCACCACGAAGGCATGGCACCGGTCGGCCTTGAAGTCGGGACCCCGGTCATACATGTCGATGACAACGATGGTCATCGTGCGGCGTTCTTCGGCCCGGTCGTCAGCCCCGCACCCAAGGGTGCCCAGGCAGCACGACTATGGGATGGGGTACTCGTCGCCGCATGTACACCAGGATTCTTTGAACTAAAGCGAAGCCGCAACGTGAACCCGATATTCACCTAGGAAAGCCAATGATCCAGCTCACATCGGCGCTGACCGGCCAGTATCTGCACCGTCTCGGCGTCGATCGGCCGCCGCAGCCCACCATCGAAGCGCTCAATCTGCTCCATCGTCGCCACGTCGAACTCGTCGCCTACGAAAACCTCGACATTCAACTGGGGCTGCCCACAACGGTGCATCCGGTCGAGTCCGCGATCCGGATCGCCGGTGGCCGAGGAGGCTACTGTTTCCACCTCAACGGCGCCTTCTCGGCGCTGTTGGCCAGCCTTGGGTATCAGGTAACCATCCACCGGGGTCAGGTGAAGAAATCCACCCGGCCTGCCACCGGCGTGGACTTTCCCAACCACCTCGCCCTCACGGTCAACGTCGACGGACGCCATTGGTTCATCGACGTCGGCCTGGGCGACGCCCTTCACTCACCCGTGCCACTCGAACCTAGCTCATTCCGCCAGGGGCCGTTCATGTTCAAGCTGTTGCCCACCGTGAACGGGTGGCGTTTCGAGCACGACGTCGACGGCTCCTTCAACGTCATGGATTGGGAAAACTCCGCCGCCGAGGCAGAGGATTTCGCATTGTCGCACAAGGAGCTCTCGACGGCGTCGGAGTCCACCTTCGTCCGTAACCTCGTCGTCATGCGCCGCTGCGCCTGCCAGATCGACACGCTGGTCGGCCGCCGGCTGACCCAACGCGGCGACCGCACGGTGGTAAACAAGCGCCTCAATACTCAGTCCGATTTGGCCACTACCCTGCAGGAGGTGTTTCACCTCTCGCCACTCAACGTTTCACCCGACCAGCTGTCAGCTCTTTGGCAGCGCACACGACCCGGTGGCCAGCCCTAGGCCTCCAACCCGAGAAGCTGATGCGCCCGGCGGTGGTCATTTCGGAATTCGTCCACGGCTGCGGTGTGAACCACCGTTCCCCGGACCATCACAGCCACATCGCTGGCGACCGCATACGCCAGTCGCAGATCATGCTCAACGATGACAACAGAGAGTCCACTTTGGACCATCTCGGTGATCGCCGTCGCCAGGTGCGACACGATCCCCGGAGCCAGTCCCTCAGAGGGCTCGTCGAGCAGGATCAGCGACGGCCCGGTCGCCAGCGCCCGGCAGATGGCCAGCATCTGCTGTTCACCACCGGAGAGATTGCCGGCCGGTTGGTGGCGGCGGTGGGCCAGATTGGGGAAGAGCTCATAGAGCCGCTGAATCGGCCAGCTCTGGCCCCGCACAGCCAACCGCACATGCTCGTGCACTGTGACCGTGGGCCAGATCCTCCGGCCCTGCGGCACCAGGGCAATGCCGGCACGCGAGACCTGGTCCGGGCGACGCCCGGCCAGCTCGCAGCCGTCAAGGCGGATGCTTCCCCGCCGCGGCCGCACCAGGCCCATCAACGTCGACAGCAACGTCGTCTTTCCCACGCCGTTTCGCCCCAGCACCGCCAGCGCCTGCCCGGTGCGCACCTGTAGGGACAGGCCGTGCAGTACTGTTCCTGAGCCGTACCCACTGTGCAGGTCATGCACGAGCAACATGCCGCTGCTCCTTCGCTTGCGAGCCAAGATATGCCTGCTGGACCATCGGGTTTTCGCGTATCTGCGACGGGGTGCCGGTGGCCAGGACAGTTCCTAGATGCAGCACTGAGATCCGGGTCGCCAGGTCGAACACCAGGTCCAGGTCATGCTCCACGAACAGCACCGTCACCTCCATCGGCAACGCGCGCAGAGTTCGGGTGAGCAACACGCTCTCGGCTGCCGACATGCCCGCCGCCGGCTCGTCGAGCAGAAGCAGCGACGGCCGGCGCACCATGGCCACTGCCACCTCCAGCCGGCGGCACTCGCCGTAGGACAGTGACCGCACCGGCCGGTGTGCGTGCTCCGCCAAGCCCAGGGCACGCAGCGATTCGTCGGCCTGCGCCGACCAGATCGGCTTGCGTGGCAGAGGCCACCACGGCGTGGCCCGCGAACGTTGCAGCGCAAGGCTGACATTTTGCGCCACACTCAGCGTCGGGAACAGCGTCGAGTGCTGGAAGGTCTGACCGACGCCGGCCTGCGCCCGCCTGGGCTGCGACCACGCCGTGACATCGGCTCCGCCGAACCACACCCTGCCCGAGGTGGCCGCGACAGAACCCCCGATCAGGCGCAACAGCGTGGTCTTGCCTGCGCCGTTTGGGCCGATAAGCGCGTGGCGGGAGCCGGCGGACACACTCAAATCCACATCGCACACCGCGCGCACCGCACCGAACGTGCGGCTGAGACCCTGGCAGCGCAACAACTCGTTCATTTTCGTCTCCTCGGCAGCCCAGCGATGCCATGCGGCATCAAATAGACGGCGGCGATGAACAGCAGGCCCAGAAGCAGTGGCCCATGCCCGTTCACAGTCAGCCCGGCGACGTCACGGACCCCGATGATCAGAGCGGCGCCCAGGCAAGCGGCCCACAGCCGTCCGCTTCCCCCGATCACCACCGCGAAAAGTGCCAGGGCCGACGTGGTGAAGCCCAGATCTGAGGGGGTAACCAGGCGTTGCTGCGCGGCCAGCAGACCACCGGCGAAGCCGGCCACAGCAGCTGCTAGCACGAATGCGAATAGTTCGTATCGTGTGCTCTCGTAACCGAGGGCACGCATGCGGGTTTTGTTGTCCCGGATTCCACGCAACGCGGCGCCCAACGGCGAAGCCGAAACCGACCACAGCATCGCCATTCCAACACCGAACCCGCCCAGCACGTAATAGTAGAGCGAAGCGACATCCGAGGCGGTCAACGGTCCTACGGTCGCAGCCGGAATTCCGTACAGCCCATTGGATCCACCGGTTACCGCGGTCCAGCTCTGGGCGATCTGCTCGGCGATCTCGCCAATAGCGAGGGTGAGAATGAGGAAGAAGATTCCCGATGAACGAACGCTTATCCAGCCCGCGCCCAGCCCTGCCAGGGCGCTGGCCGACGCGGCCAGCAACAGTGCCAACGGCGATGTCAGCCCATGCAGAGCAAGCCATCCGGCGGTGTAGGCGCCGATTCCCAGATAGGCGGCGTGACCGAGCGAAGGCAAACCTATGAGTCCTACCAGCAGGTCCAGGCTCGCCGCGAACAGCCCAAACACAAGCATCCGCGTCAGCGTGGTGGTGGCGTATGGGGCCAGGTAGAAGGGCGCGGCCACGAGCGTCACGGCGATGGCGGCGGCCAGCGCCCCTGAGCGCAGGCTCACCCGCGCGTATCCCAACCCGGCGGGCACGGCGCTCATGCCAGGGCCTCGCTCGCTGGCCGTTCCTGTCCCAATCGCATGGTTCGCTGCCGCAAGCGTCCGATCATCTCAGCAGTCCCTTGGGTTTGACGGCGATGGTCACCGCGAGGGCACCGAAGAGCAGGAAAGAGGCAAGGCTGGGCAGCAGCGCACGCCCCGTGGACTCGATCTGTCCCACTAGAAGCGAGGCCAGAAGCACCCCTCTGACCGATCCCAGGCCGCCGATGACGACGACCACCAACGCCAGCACCAGAATCGTGCTGTCCAGCCCGGGCCGGGCGTTGTAGATCGGGCCGCCGAGAAACCCGGCCACGGCGGCCAGTGCGGAACCGACCACCAACACACCAACGCGAACGAACCGCACGTCTATGCCGATGGCAGCCACCATGTCGCGATCCGCGACTGAGGCGCGGAACAAGGCGCCCAGCTTCGTCCGCTCGACCATCCAGTAGAAGACGAGCGCAAGCACCACACCTACGCCGATGACAGCCAGGCGGTAGGTGGGGTACTGATGGCCGAGAATCGGTACCGCGCCGTCCAATCCCGGCGGTGGATTCGCTGGGCGAACGTCGTCGCCGTACAACGCGGACAGCACCTCGGCGATAACAAGCGCAATGCCCAGCGTCAGCAGGGCCTGGTCGAGATGGGGGCGCCGAGCAAGGGGAGCAGTGGCCAGCGAAAGGGCACCGCCTGCCACTGCCCCGATGGTGGTCGCCGCGGCTAGGCCCACGGCGAACGTCGTCCACGTCGGACTTTCCGCGACCAGATACGCGCCGATGAGAAAGAGCCCACCGTGCGCAAGGTTCAGCACATCCATCATGCCGAAGATCAGGGTCAGGCCGACCGCGCTGACGAACAGCAGCAGCCCGATCGCCAGTCCATTGATGGTGGCCGTCATCGCGACGGGAACCCACTCAGGCATGACCGCCCCTGGCCTATGTGCTCTGCCCGAAGCGGCCAAGTTGGCCCGTGACCGCGTTCACCAGCGATGATCCGTGCCGCTCCACCGTTCGCAAGTAGAACTCCTGCTGGGGCGATTGGCCGTCGAACGACCACGCGCCACGCGGGCTGTCCTCTATCGGCCCTAGCGAGGAAAGCGCGGTCACCAGGCTGTCGCCGTCGAGAGCGATCGGCGACTTCAATGCCCGGTGCAGCACGGCTGCGGCGTCCCAGGTCGCCACCGCGTAGCAGTTGGGCACGGCGTCGTAGCGTGCCTGATACGCGTTACGGAACTCGTTGTTGGCCCGGTTGTCCAGCTCGGAGGTGTAGTGCAGGGCCGACTTGACGCCCAGCGCCGCGTCTCCTTGAGCCGCCAGGACACCACCTTCGGTGAGGAACCCGGAGGCGTAGATCGGTATCTTGGCGCTCAATCCGAACTGTGCGTACTGCTTGACGAAGGCGACCGACTCCGCGCCGCCGAAGAAGCAGAAGGTCGCCTGCGCGCGGGAGGCCTGTATCCGGCTCAGATACGGCTGGTAGTCCTGCGTCTTGCCGAAGGGCGGCTTGTCCTGCCCGACGACCGTTCCCCCGCCGCGGGTGAACTCCTTGGTGAAACCCTCGATGGCCTCCGCCCCGGCAGCATAGTCGGGCGCGATGGCGTATGCGGTTTTGATGTCCGTTGTGGACAGATAGCGGCCCATGGCACCAGCCACCTGCGCATTGGTGAAGGACGTGCGCCAGATATAAGGGCTGCGTCCCGGACCGGTGATGCTGCCCGCACCGGCGTTGGAGACGATCAGCAGCTTCTTCGCGGCGCTGACCATGTCCTTAACGCCCAATGCGGTGGCGGAGCTGACGATGCCGACCAGGACGTCGACCTGGTCGGACTGCAGCAGCTTCTGGACCGCGGGGACACCTGTCTGCGGTGTCTCCCCTTCGTCGGCCGTGACCGTCGTGACTGTGTAGTCGCCGAACTTGCCCCCGTGGCGCTCCAGCCATAGATCCCAGCCGCGCTTCATATCGATGCCCAGCGCGGTGTATACACCGGCCTGCGGGATGACCAGCCCAACCTTGATGGAGCGGCGGCCGTCACCCGAGTTGTCCGCCGTGGTGAGGCTGTTGCCGCAGGCCGAAAGGGCACCGGCGACGCCCGCCCCACCGAGCATGCCAAGCACGCTACGGCGATTGAAACGAGAACTGATAGTCACGCAGTTGAAAATATGGGCGAGGGACGATCAGTCCCTAGGGCCAAATGGCGAGCGGGCACAGTGCCAATGCTGCCGCTATCATTTGCCGATCACAGATCGGCGACGAATGCGTGCAGCGCCAGGCCGATCTCCTCGGGAGAGTCCTCTTGCAAGTAGTGGATTCCCGGTACCGAAATCTCCTTCTGGTTAGGGAAAGTGCGGCAGAAGTCGCGCGCGCTTCCGGTGAGCAGCACGCCAGGCTCGGCGCTGACAAACAGCTTGGGCACTTGCGACCGCGACAGCCACTCGCCGTAACTTTCCACGATTGAGACCATTTCGGCCGGCTCACCTTCGATGGGCAGTTCGCGAGCCAGCGTCAGGATCGGCAATCTTGACTGCGGGCTCGGGAACGGGCGCCGGTAGGCCGCCATCTCCTGCTCGCCCAGCGGGCGCATGACGCTCTTGGGAAGTATCCCTTCGATAAAGATGTTGTCCTGCAGCACAAGCTTTTCACCTGCTGGTGACCGGATGGCCCGGAAGGCGTCGTCCACACCGTGGGGGAAGTCCTCCCACCGCCTGGGCGCCGCGAGCGCCTCCATGTATGCGATTCCCTTGATCTGCTCGGGGTGACGCATCGCGCGGTAGAAACCCAATGCCGATCCCCAGTCGTGCACCACGAGAACCACGTCGTCGGTCGCTCCCACCGCATCGAACCATGCGTCCAGGTATCGCACCTGGTCCAGGAAGCGGTAGTTGCCGTCGGGCGCCGGACCCGACTCGCCCATCCCGATCAGGTCGGGCGCCAAGCACCGGCCGACGCCGCTGACCGCCGGGATGATGTTGCGCCACAAGTAGGAGGATGTCGGGTTGCCGTGAAGAAAAACAATGGGATCGCCTTCACCCACTTCAACATATGCCATATAGGTGTCTAGGAGATCCACCTGTGAGCGGGGGTTCTGGTCGGCTGACGAGATATCCGATTCTGACCGCATATCGGCTACAACGACGACGACTCCCAAAGGTGTCTTATCGGGCGCATCATGCGATGTAGCGGTGCCTTGGCCAGCGAGCCCGTCAACTGACGACGCATACCCGCAAGGCCACTGGGCTCGGCACGTATCACCAGCAGCCCAAGCACGCCATTGACCACGAACCGCAGTGCGGGCAACGGCAGCAACAGAAGCACCAGCCCAAAGACCGACACGCCCAGCACCGGACCGGCCAGCGACTCCATCCCACCCACGCCCGTTGCTGACACCAGCCTGACGCCGGATTCGGCGGCGTAGGTGTTCGGCAGCAACCCGCCATGCGCCAGGGCCAGTACCGTCCCGCCGGCCGAAGCGACAAACCCGGTCAGCACCAGCATCACCAGCCGAACGCGGGGCAGGTTGACCCCCTCCCGCGCCGCGATGCCGCTGTCGCGGCGTGAAGCCACGGCCACCTGGCAAGCACGGCTGCGGGCGACCATCGCCACCGTCCCGAAACACGCGATCAAAGCGAGCGCCACTAGCGCATTCCAGCTGCCGTGCAATTGCGAGGACAGCAAATCCTCTTGGCGCGACAACAGGCGGGGCCAGCCCAGCAGGTGGGGCGAGGTGAACAGGGTATAGGCGAACACCCCCCACGTCATGCTGGTCACCGGCGCCGGAGCACCGCCATGCCGGATTGCGGGGTAACCGACTAACGGCGAAAGCACAGCACCTGACGCCGCCCCAGCAAGCATCGCCAGCGGAACGGGCAGGCCGCTTGCCAGCGCCACCCAGCCACCCAACGCCGCGAAGCCGAGCTGGCCGAGGGTGACCTGACCTACCCAGCCCATCAGCAGCCTCAGCGACAGAGCCACCAGACACAGACCAGCCAGTTCGGTCGCCGGCGGGAAAAGGTAGCCGGCGATGGCGACTGCCACCGCGGCCACACAGATCGGCGTCAACCCCCGGATGGGCGCAGACTGAAATTCTGAACTAGCTAGCGGGACAACGGGGGTTGTGCGCACGCGGCCGCGCAGCACGAGGGCGATGCTCAGCAGCGGGAGCAGCGCCAGCTGGTATGGCCCTACGTCGGAAAACGAGCGAACGATGGCTTCCTGCAACACACTGAGGGTCAATGCTCCGAACACAATGGTGCCCAGATCCTCAAAGCAGCCCCACGCGGCGGCGACCATCGCCGTGGCCATCGCGGTGACCGGAAGGTCGTGCGCGCCCGCAGCGCTCAGCGGGCCTGGGCCGACCGCAAACAGCGCGGCTCCCGCAACACCGGCCAGCCCACAACATAGACCAGCCGCGACGCACCGCAGGTGCTTGCCTCCCGTGCGCCAGGCCAAGGCCATCATGACCACACCTGGTAAGCAAGCAGCCACCAACACCGTCACCGATGCCGGGGAAGTCAGCGGCGCCGGCTGGCCGGCCGGAAGCCAGCCGCGTATCGCGAACAGCACCTGCAGCACAAGCATGCCGAACAGGGTCGGCACCACACGCGGCCAGTCGCGCAGCCGCTGCACCGCGCGGTGGCATAACCACCCGATCCCACCCGCGAGCGCTATCAGGACCGGGGCGATCAACGGGTACACACTGAGGGGAAGCGCATTGGCAGCAGTGGCTATCGTTGCAGCTAGGGCAAACTCAGCGAAGCTCACATAGCCGTCGCATCGGAAGGTCAGAACGATGGCCACCGCCACCAGTGCGGTAATCCCGGCGCAGATCAGCGCATCGAGATAGCCCGCAGCCGGCATCGGCAGGAAGGCGACGGTGCCGAGCAGCACCGTGGCCGACCACCATATCTCCCTGCGCTGGAACGCCATGAGCGGCGACCATACGCCTACCTGGGAAAAACACCACAACTGCAAGCGATGGCCTGCGCGATTCCTCCCGAGGTGCCCCGTCGGATTGGCCTTGCCGCCACTCGCATAATGGTTCTTGAGGGATCCCCAGGCGTTTGGCTGCACTGGAACAAGTGCACGACCAATTCGCCAGGGAGTGTCCCCGTGCTACTAGAAGTGTCCACAAAGGACGTTCTGCCACCCGAGTCGAGATGGAAAAGCCTTAGTCGCAAGCGCGCCAACGGCATCTGCTTCGAGCACCCATTCCTATTCCGGATGGGGATTTCGGTCGCTGTCTTCGCCGTGCTGCTTCAGCTGCCCAGGTACTACATGGCCCGCGTGAACCAATTCCACCTGGCGCACATGCCGATGACCTGGTGCATGTGGGCGGGATTGATCATGCTGTTGGTTGGGGTCCGGGGACCAAAGCCAAGCAGCTGGAACGCCTCACCGCCGAGGAACTGCACGCCATCAAGCCCCAGCTGTCCCCGGTCAAGGTCTGATCCATCAGCCAGCCCAGCGGTCGGCACCTCGCGTCACCATATCGAGGTGCCGTCGCAGGAAGCGGTCGCACAGATCACGCGACCACAGCATCGAGAACATCTCGAAATCCCTGTCCGATCCATTGATCACTCGGTGATCTACGAACGGAGTGAAGTGCACAACGTCGCCCCGGTGGACGATTATTTGTTCCACCTTCGACTCCACCACGGCCTCCCCCGCCACGGCGACGAGAAGCTCGTACTCACGGTGGGCGTGGCGCAGAACTGCACTGTGCGCCTTGACGATGCAGAACTCACCGTCGAACGGTGCGTTGAGAACGGGCCAGGACGATAGTCGCTGCGCATCGCCCGCACGATCAAACCGATGGATAAGCATCCGGAAACCGTAAATGCCGTCATCGGCTCGGCCTCAGTACCACTATGCCCCGGCCGACGGCACCACACCCTGAGAAAGACGGAGCGCGAAGATGCTCAAGGACGAGGCTTTGACCATGTTCGAGGAGCCAGTAACCTGCCTGGCCGACGCCGAGGGGTACATCGTCAAGGTGTGCTTCAAGACCGGCCCTCCCACCCGCATCGGTGCCGAACTCGAGTGGAACCTGCATCGCAGCGAGGATTCCCGGCGGCCAGTCACCGCGAACCTGCTGCGTGTCGCACTTGGTGACCACTGCCCGACCTCGTTGCGGCCCCACGCCCGGCCTCAGCCTTTGCCCCGGGGTGGCCTGGTCACGATCGAACCGGGCGGACAGGTCGAGATCTCCACCCAGCCTAGCGAGTCGCTGGCCGAGCTCATCAATGACACCTGCGTCGACATCGGGCACCTTCGACGGATGCTGGCGGCGGCTGGACTGCGAATGAGCGACGACGCCTGCGATCTCACGCGTGAACCCCTGCGCATGCTGGACTCTCCGCGATATCGAGCGATGGAACAGGCCTTCGACCGCATCGGCCCGTTCGGGCGCACGATGATGTGCTCCACCGCCGGCTTGCAGGTCTGCCTGGACGCGGGGACCGAACAGCGCGTAGCTGCACGGTGGAACGCCTTGCACATATTGGGGCCGGCCCTGATCGCGCTGTTCGCCAATTCACCCGGCGCGGGGTGGGCCTCGCATCGCATGCAGGTCTGGTACGGCACCGACCCGATCCGTACCTGCCCCCCGGCCGACAGCGCCGACCCGGTGGCCGCGTGGGCCCGGCGGGTCCTGCACACGCCGCTGCTGTGCCTGCGCCGGCCCGATGATTGCTGGACCGCACCGCCGAAGGTGACTTTCGCGGACTGGATCGCCGGTGCGATCCGGCCGCAACCCACGTATGACGATCTCGACTACCACCTGAGTACCATCTTCGCTCCGGTACGCGCCCGCGGCTACCTGGAGGTGCGATACCTGGACGCTCAGCCCGGAACGGACTGGATGCTGGCGACCACCATGCTGGCGGCCCTGTTCGCGCAGGAGTCCACAGTGGATGAGGCAGCAGCCATCGCCGCTCCCGCTGCGGGCCGTTGGGCATCGGCCGCCCAGCTGGGTCTGGCCGACCCGGCCATCGCCGTGGTGGTGCCCGCACTGCTTGCCTTGACCTGTAGGGCAATCGCAGACACCGACCTGTCCGCGGACACCGCCGCCTGGCTCGCCGAGCGGCTGCGCAGGAAGGCAGGCGACCTTCTATGACCGGTTCTGATGTACGCACTCACGTAGCCGCTGAACTTCAGCGTGCCCGCCGTCGCAGCCTGTGCCTGACCGAATCGGTCGACGACCACGATCTGGTCCGGCAGCACTCCCCCTTGATGTCCCCGCTGGTCTGGGACCTGGCGCATGTGGGCAACCAGGAGGAGCTGTGGCTCGTCCGCGACGTCGGCGGAGGTGAACCTGTGCGCTCCGACATCGACCATCTTTATGACGCGTTCAAGCACCCGCGCGGTGACCGGCCAAGCCTACCGTTGCTAGGCCCAAACGAAGCGCGCCGTTATGTCGGAACCGTCCGCGACAGAGTGCTCCGCCTGCTCGACCGCGTCAGCCTCGATGACCGGCCCTTGGTCCGCCAGGCTTTCGCCTTCGGCATGATCGTGCAGCACGAGCAGCAGCACGACGAGACCATGCTAGCCACTCATCAACTGCGCCAGGGGGATCCGGTCCTGGCTGCCGCGCCGCCACCAGCTAGCGCTATCCCGGTCAACGGCGAGGTGCTCATCAAAGGCGGCCCCTTCGCTATGGGCACCTCGCTGGAGCCCTGGGCGCTGGACAACGAACGCCCCGAGCACGAAGTATTTGTCGCCGACTTTTTCATCGACCGCGCGCCGGTGACCAACCGCCAGTATCAAGAATTCATCGACGACGGCGGCTACGACGACAGTCGTCACTGGAGTGCAGACGGGTGGCAGCATCGCATGACGGGCGGCCTCACCGGCCCAATGCATTGGTGTGGCGACGGGACCTATGTCAGATTCGGGCGCCGCGAGCCGATTTTGCCCGACGAGCCGGTGGTGCACGTCTGCTGGTATGAGGCGCAGGCCTACGCGGCGTGGGCGGGCAAACGCCTGCCCACCGAAGCCGAGTGGGAGAAAGCCGCGCGCCACGATCCGCGCACCGGGCGGTCACGGCGGTATCCGTGGGGGGACGACGATCCCGATTCGGCCCACGCCAACCTCGGGCAGCGTCATCTGTCCCCCGCGCCGGTGGGCGCTTACCCACAGGGCGCCTCGCCCTACGGGGTGCATCAGCTGATAGGGGATGTGTGGGAGTGGACCAGCTCCTCCTTTGGCGGGTACCCGGGCTTTCGTGCCTTTCCCTACGCCGAGTACTCGGAGGTGTTCTTCGGCGATGAGTACCGAGTCCTGCGCGGCGGTTCCTTCGGCACTGACTCGTCTGCGTGCCGGGGCACGTTCCGCAACTGGGATTACCCGGTCCGCCGGCAGATCTTTAGCGGCCTGCGCTGCGCCCGCGACCCTCACCCGGAGGAGGCCCGCTGATGTGCCGGCATCTGTTGTATCTAGGCGAACCGGCCCGCGTTTCCTCGTTGGTGCTGGAGCCCAGCCACAGCCTGCTGCGCCAGTCGTGGGCACCACGATTGGCTGGCGGCCACAGTACAGTCAACGCCGACGGTTTCGGGATTGGCTGGTACGGCCAAGACGGCCCGGTGCGGTACCGCCGCAGCACCCCTATGTGGGGTGATGAGAACCTGCCCGCCCTGGCCAACGCCACCGTCGCGACGGCGATCCTCGCCGCTGTGCGCTCTGCAACGCCCGGTATGCCGGTGGGCGACGCCGCGTGTGCGCCCTTTGGATCCGACGGCTGGCTTTTCAGCCACAACGGTTTCATCGCCGGGTGGCCCGACAGCATCGCCAAGCTGGCCGAACGGCTGCCCATCACCGACCTGCTCACCGTCGACGCGCCAACGGACTCCGCGTTCACGTGGACCATGGTGCGCCATCTGTTGCGCTCCGGCGAGCAGCCGGACGCCGCCCTCATCACGACCGTAGCCGAAATAGCCGCGGCAGCCCCCGCCTCCCGGCTCAACTTCCTGCTCACCGATGGCGTACGTGGGTACGCCTCGTGCGTGGGCCATTCGCTGTTCGTCCGGTGCCTGCCGGGTCAGGTCGTGATTGCGTCGGAGCCCTTCGACGATCATCCGGCGTGGACCTCGATTCCCGACAACCACCTGCTTACCACCGAACCGTCCGGATACACCTTGGAGGAGTTGTGAAGTTCGATATCTATCTGACCGAGGCCGATCTGGCCGCCGACCTCCGCCACGATGTCCAGTGTGGACTATCGACAAAACCGAAGACCTTGCCGCCCAAGTGGTTCTATGACGAAGCAGGCAGCGAGCTGTTCGAGCTGATCACCAAGTTGCCCGAATATTATCCCACCGGTTGTGAGCGAGCCATCCTGAGCGCCCACGCCGACGACATCGCCAGCATCACCAGCGCCACCACGGTCGTCGAGCTCGGGTCGGGATCCTCCGACAAGACCCGCCTGCTGCTTGAGGCCTTCGGCCGGCACGGCACACTCCGCGGGTTCGTGCCGATAGACGTGTCCGCGTCGATGCTTGAGATGTCGGCCGAGGCGATCGCGGCGGACTTTCCGTGGCTGCAGGTCCATGCCATCGTCGGCGATTTCCTCAAACATCTAGGCCGGATCCCGGACGGCGCCAACCGCCTGGTGGTCTTCCTTGGCGGCACCATCGGCAACCTGATGCCGCACGAGCGGGCGGAGTTCCTCACTGCGCTGCGCGGCACGCTGCGTGACGGTGAGTGGCTGCTGCTGGGCACGGATCTGGTCAAGCCGTTGCCGACACTCATCGACGCCTATGACGACTCCAGTGGCGTGACGGCCGAGTTCAACCGCAACGTTCTGCGGGTTATCAACCGTGAGCTGGGAGCGGACTTCGACGTCGAGGCATTCGCCCATGTTGCGGTATGGAATGTGCCCGAGCAATGGATCGAAATGCGGCTGCGCGCGCAGCGAGAGATGACGGTGAACATCTCCCGCCTTGGCCTGACAGTCCACTTCGACGAGGACGAGGAGCTGCGCACAGAGATCTCCGCGAAGTTCCGTCGCCATGGGATCGCCGCGGAGCTGGAGCGGGCCGGTTTCGCCAGCCAGGCCTGGTGGACCGACCCGGCCGGCCGCTTCGGCGTCACCCTGGCCCAGGCCCAATAGCCGTCTTCACACCATCCGGGTGCCCCCGCGGCACCCGGACCTCCGAAACCCTCCGCATCGGATACACAGTTTGGTTCCCCGCCACATCCGTATATGGCTCTTCTTCCCGGGGCAAGCGACTCAGTAGTGTCAACATTCATAACAGACAATATTCGTCGATTTAGTTCTACTGCTCGGGGAACGGCCGTGACCACACTTGCTGACATGCTATTGGAGCGGGCTCAAACGCACCCGCACAGCCTCGCGGTCGTTGACGACCGGCAAAGTCTCACCTTCGCCGAGCTCGTTCAGCAAAGCACGAAATTGGCCATATATCTGCGCCATCTCGGCGTTACCAGTGACAGCCGGGTAGGCCTCTTCGTCGAGCCGTCGCAGGACCTGATGGTGGGTGTCTGGGGGATCCTCATCGCCGGAGGCGCCTACCTTCCCCTGTCGCCGGAATACCCGGAGGAACGGCTGCGCTACATGCTCGACGACTCCGAGACCAAAGTCGTGGTCGCACAGGAGGAACTCGCCGACACGGCCGCCGCTTTAGCTTCGCCAAACACGCGGATTGTCACCTTGCGGCAGGCGCATGAGTTCGCCCGCTCAACGCCACACGGCACTGTCCGCGGTGGCGCGTCGGCGCGGCACCTTGCCTATGTCATCTACACGTCCGGCAGTACCGGAAGACCCAAAGGTGTCATGATCGAGCATCGCAGCATCGTCAGCCAGATGCATTGGCTCGGCAGCGAGTACGGGCTCGATGAGTCAAAGGTCGTGCTGCAGAAGACACCAATGAGCTTCGACGCGGCGCAGTGGGAGATCCTTGCCCCCGCCTGTGGAAGCACTGTCGTGATGGGCCCACCAGGGGTGCACCGCGACCCGGATGCCCTGATCGCATCCGTCCGCAAGCACCGCGTCACCACCCTGCAATGTGTGCCCACCCTCCTGCGGGCCTTGCTGGAGATGGATGACTTCGCCAAGTGCGAATCACTGACCCAGGTCTTCAGCGGCGGTGAGGCTCTCTCCAAACACGTGGCGACGCGCTGCCTGGCCATGCTTCCTGGATGCCAGCTGGCCAACCTCTACGGTCCCACCGAATGCACCATCAACTCCTGCGCCTACACCATCGATCCGCTCACTGTCGGGTCAGGGCCTGATGCCATACCGATCGGCACCCCCGTCAACTTGACCGAGTGCTACATCCTTGACGATTCGATGGCCCCGGTGGCCGCGGGCGAGATCGGCGAACTATACATTTCCGGGATCCAGGTCGCGCGCGGCTATCTCAACCGTCCAGACCTGACGACACGCCGGTTCATCCCGAACCCGCTGTCCACGCACCCCTTGTACGCCAGGCTCTATCGCACAGGTGACCTGGCGTTCAGCACATCTGACGGTGTGATGCATTTCGCTGGCCGCGTCGACAACCAGATCAAGCTGCGTGGGTACCGAGTCGAGCTAGACGAGGTACGCCTGGCGATCGAAGCACACAACTGGGTCCGGCACGCTGCCGTAACGGTCACCGAGGACCCACGCACAGCAGCGGTGAGCCTCACCGCCTTCATCGAGCTGAACCCGAACGAGGCTGCGCTGATGGACCAGGGCAACGCCGGCGCGCACCATCAGTCCAAAGGAAGTCGGCTTCAAGTCCGTGCGCAGCTGTCCAACCCTGGCCGCCGAGACGAGGCGGACCTGCAAGGCAGGCCTTTTGTGGAGCTGCCCGGTCGCACGCCTCCGGAGGCACACCGGCGCAAGGCTTTCGCGCGCAAGACTTACAGGTTCTTCAACGGCGGCGAAGTCAAGGAGGCCGACATCCGGCACCTGCTTGCCAAGCGCAGCGTCGGCACCGGCTCACGCGGGTTGGAAACGCTGCGCTTTACCGAGATTGGCGAGATCTTGCGGTACTTCGGGCAGTTCCACAGCGAAGACAGGCTGCTTGCCAAGCACGCCTATGCGTCGCCCGGATCGCTTTATGCCACGCAGATGTATGTGGAAGCGCGTGGGCTCGCCGGGATCCGAAACGGCTTGCACTACTACGATCCGGTTCAGCACCGGCTGGTCCTGATGGCCAAGCGCAACCACACCGGTATCGTCAAGTTCAAGCTCCACTTCGTCGGCAAGACGAGTGCTATCAAGCCGGTTTACAAGCACAACATTCGCGAGGTCCTGGAGATCGAGGCCGGCCACATGGTCGGCCTGTTCGAGGAGATCCTGCCCGATTACGGCTTGAACATCTTCCCGACGAGGTTCATGCCGTCCATCAAGGACAAGCTCGACTGCGCCGCCGAGGACCATTATCTCGGCAGCTTCGAAGTCGCGCCATATGCCGTGCCGCGTCCTGAGGATACCTTTGACATTTACGTGCAGACCCATCCGAACAAGGTGGCCGACCTGCCGGCCGGGCAGTACCTCTACCGCAAGGGCGAGTTGCACCTCATTTCCGACGAGCTGATCCAGCGCAAGCATGTCATCGCCATCAACCAGCAGGTGTACGACCGTGCCAGCATCGGCATCACCCTGATCAGCCACTCGCGTCAGGACTGGATGAGCTACGTGGACCTGGGGCGCAAGCTGCAGCGGCTGGAAATGAACGACCTCAACCTGGGCTTCATGTCCTCCGGCTACAGTTCCAAAACTGGCCACGACCTACACACCGCCACCAGGATGGCCAGCATTCTCAATGCGTGCGGCAGGACCGGCGGTCCTTCCTACTTCTTCCTCGGCGGGCGTGTCACCGACGAGCAGATGTTCAGCGAGGGCATGCACGAGGACATCGTGCACATGAAAGGCCCAGCGGAGATGGTCCGCGACGACCTCGCCAATCTGTTGCCCCACTACATGATGCCCAACCGCGTTATGATCATCGACCGGGTGCCGCAAACGTCCAACGGGAAGATCGACCATCACACGTTACGGGCATTGGCCAGCGCTGCTGCCGCCGCCGTCGACGACCGGCCGCCAGTCGAGGCGCGCACCGATGCAGAGCGGCGCATCAGCGACATCTGGAAACGAGTCCTCAAACGCGATGTGGCTTCAATGCACGACGACTTTTTCGCCAGCGGTGGCGACTCGCTGGTCGCGGTCGGACTGATAAACCAGATAAACCGGGAGTTCGGGGTCCGCCTGCCGCTACAGATCCTGTTCAGCCTGTCCACCATCGAGCAGCTTGCCTCCGAAGTAGACCGGGAGGTGCCGGTAGTCGCCTCCCGGCTGGTGCGTCTGCGTGCCAGCGGATCGGGCAATCCTCTGTATTGCTGGCCGGGCCTAGGCGGCTACACCATGAACCTTCGGCGGCTGGCCGCAGGACTCGACGCCGACCGGCCGGTCTATGGCATCCAGGCCTACGGCATCAACGAGGGCGAAGTCGCCTACCCCACTGTCGAGGAAATGGCCGCCCACGACGTCGAGCTGATCCGGCGCAACCAGCCGAGCGGGCCCTACACCCTGTGCGGGTACTCCTTCGGCGCGCAAGTCGCCTTCGAAGCAGCCCGGCAGCTGGAATACTCCGGCGCGCGGGTCGACCACCTCCTGCTGATTGCGCCCGGATCGCCACTGCTTGAGGCGCAAGGCGAGCGGGCTTATCGGACGATCCTGTTCACCGTCTTCGCCGGCACGCTAGACGATCCCGCGCTGCGTAGCTACCACAGCGTGCCTCACGACGAGGACAGTCAGGTCGCGTACTTCGTGCGCACCTTCCCGCATCTGGACCCGGATCTCACCCGCCGCATCATGGCCGTGGTGCGCCAGACCTACCGGTTCAAGGAATCCTTCGCGGCCATGGCTGACCGGCGGGTGGCGGCACCTGTGACGATCTTCCAGACCCGCGGCGACGACCGCGACTTCGTGGATACCTGTGACTTTTCGGCGACCCGGGTCATCGAGCTCGAGGCCGACCACTACAGCACTCTCAAGGAACCCGATGTCCACGAGCTGCTCAGGTTGATCGCCCAGCTCCTCAAGAAGTGAGAAGGAGAAACCGATGCCACATGTCAATATCAAATTTTTCCCGGTACCGCTTGACCGTAACCAGGAATCCAAATTGGTCGCCGCGATAACCGAGGCCGTCAAAAATGCCTTGGGCTGCGACGAGAATGTCATCTCCATCGCGCTTGAACCCGTGGAGCAGGCCGCCTGGAACGACCGGGTCTACCAGCCCGAAATCGTTGCCCGCAGGGACCTGCTGCGCAAGGTTCCCAACTACTAGGCCGGCGCTCATGCGCAGCGAACTACGCCCCGGCATCCCGCTTCGCCTCGGTGACGAAGTGGCCGACGCGCTGTCGGCAGGTAACGCGGTGGTGGCGTTGGAGTCCAACGTCATCACCCATGGATTGTCCTATCCAGACAATGCCGCGACCGCGCGAAAGGTGGAGGCCGCGGTGCGGGCCTCCGGCGCTGTGCCAGCCACTATCGGCATCCAGGACGGCCACATCATCGCCGGAATGAACGAGCAGGAAATCGAACGTTTCGCCGTCACGCCCGGCATCCCCAAGGTAAGCAGCAGGGACATGCCGATAGTCCTCGCCTCCGCCGGGATGGGTGCCACCACCATCGCCTCCTCCCTGGTGGCGGCCCATCTCGCCGGAATCCCGTTTCTGGCCAGCGCCGGAATGGGCGGCGTGCATCGCGGCGCCGAGAAGACCATGGACATCTCCTCAGACCTCATCCAGCTCACCCGTTCCAAGGTCGCGGCCGTCTGCGCCGGAGCCAAGAGCATCCTCGACCTGGGCCTGACCATGGAGGTTCTGGAAACGCAGTGCGTGCCGGTCATCTCATATGCGTTCGACGATTTCCCTGCCTTCTATTGCCGCTCCAGCGGGTTGCGCAGCCCACATCGCCTAGATGACGAGGACACCATTGCGCGCGCCGTAGAGCTGCACTGGACGCTCGGCAACGAGAGCGCCATCCTGATCACCAGCCCGATCCGGGAGCAGGATGCGATTGACAGCGGCGAGGTCGACGCAGCGATCACCGAGGCGACGGCCGCGGCCACGCGCGAGGGCGTCAGCGGCAACGCGCTGACCAAATACCTCATGCGCGCCGTAGACCGGGCTACCGGCGGCCGCTCCAGCAAGGCCAACATGTCGGTGCTCATCAGTACGGCCGAATTGGCCGGGCGCATCGCCGTGGCCCACGCCAACCAGCGCCGGGCAAGGGGACAGCGATGAGCTTTGTCGTCATCTTCGACCTCGATGGAACACTCGTCGACACCCCCGCAGCCATCGTCGAGAACTTTGCTGCGGCCTTCGACGTCCTTGGTACCACACAGCCATCCGCAGCAGACATTCGTGCCACCATCGGCCTTCCGCTGGAGCAGTCGTTCGCCAAACTGCTCGGCGTGCCGATGGACGACGCCTTGGTGGCCAGCGGAGTGGAACAGTACCGACAGCTCTACCCGAAGATCGTCCTACCCCAAGCGCACCGGCTGGTGTATCCAGGGGTGACCACCGGGGTGCGCCGGCTGCGCGAGCGCGGCTTCACCCTCGCCATCGCCACCAGCAAGCGCTACGCCAGTGCCCATGCGCTGCTAAAAGCGGCTGGCCTGCGCGAATGTTTCGACATCGTCGTCGGCGCCGACCAGGTGCGCCGGCCCAAACCCGATCCCGAGTCGGCGCTGCAGATCGCCCACCAGCTATGCATCTCACCGCGGCGCACTGTGGTGGTCGGCGACACCTCCTATGACCTGCTGATGGCCAAGGCGGCCGGGATGCGTTCGATCGCGGTCACCTACGGCGTGCACAGCAGGCGTGAGCTGGACGAAGCGAGCCCGAGCTGGACAGCCGACACCTTCCACGACGTCATGCGGGCCATACAGACCGCCTACCGCACAGTTACCTTCGATCCTTGGGAGATCTGGCGATATGTCAACTACGACGGAATTTTCTACTGACACGCTCCTTGGCACCCGGGTGTACATGCTGCCGCAGACCAATCATCTGCGGTCGTTGCACACAGTGATCCGCGACCGCGCGGCGCGGCGCGAGGACTTCCTGCACGTGTCCAGCCGCATCATGCGGCTGCTCATCGAGTTCGGCCTGAACTTGCTGCCCTTCGACCCATGGGAGGTGCAGACGCCGGTGGGACGCACCTATAGCGGATTGCGCCTGACCAACGATGTCTGCGCCGTTTCGATCGCGCGGGCAGGCAACAGCATTGAAGCCGAGTTGCGGGCCGTCTGCCCAACGATTCGCCTGGGCCAGATGCTCATCCAGCGCGATAAGGTGACCAAACTGCCGCGCCTGTACCTTTCCCTGCTGCCCCCCAACATCGGCGACGGCCATGTGCTGCTGCTCGACCCGATGCTGGCCACCGGCGGGACCGCCCGCGCCGCCATAGAGGTTCTGCTCGAGGCGGGGGTAGCAGAGGAAAAGATCATATTCATCAGCCTCATCGCGGTACCCGAGGGACTGGACGCCGTGCTGGACAACCACCGGGCAGTGCGCATCGTCACCTCGGCCATCGACGAGCGCCTCAACGAGAACGCCTACATGCTGCCGGGTATCGGCGACTTCGGCGACCGCTTCTACGGCACAGATAGATAAGGAGGCTCCCGGTGCGGCAGTCCGCGTCTCTTCTCACCCGCTACCTGACCATCTTGGCGCCCGTCGTCTGGGGCACCACCTACCTGGTCACTACCGAGTTCCTGCCACCGGGCCGGCCAATGTTCGCCGGCCTGGCACGGGTTCTGCCCGCGGGCATCGCTCTCATGCTGATCGCACGCGGATCGCTGCCCAAGGGCGACTGGGTGTGGCGTGCCCTCATCCTCGGCACGCTCAACATCGGCGTCTTCCAGGCGCTGCTTTTCGTTGCCGCTTACCGCCTTCCGGGCGGCATCGCGGCGATGGTCGGCTCGGTGCAGCCGCTGATCGTCATCGGGCTGTCAGCCCTTGCACTAGGCACGTCGATCCGTCTCGTGCACATCGGCGCGGCGGTCCTCGGCACGGTCGGGGTGGTGCTGCTGTTGGCACGCTCGGCGATCCACCTCGACACCATCGGTGTCGTGGCGGCGCTGGCCGGCGCGCTGTCGATGGCGGCGGGCATCGTGCTGACCAAGAAATGGGGCCGTCCGGTGTCGCTGCTGGTCTTCACGGGCTGGCAGCTCGTGGCCGGCGGCCTCGTGCTGCTCATACCTACCCTGCTGATCGAGGGCGTGCCGAGCCGGGTCACCGGCACCAATCTGCTCGCCTACACCTACCTGTCGCTCATCGGTGCCTGCCTGGCCTACGTAATCTGGTTCCGGGGCATCGAGCTGCTTGCCGCGTCAGCGGTTTCATTCCTCAGCCTGCTCAGCCCGGTGGTGGCCACGGTCCTCGGCTTCCTCGTGTTGGGACAGGGCCTGACCACTTGGCAGCTTGCCGGAATGGCCGGCATTTTTGTCGCGATCGTCGCCGGGCAGCTGCCCGTGCAGCAGCGCGCCAAGGCTGATGGCACTCGGCCGCGCGCTCCCCTGCCGGAGCGGGTCCCCTCCCGCACGTCATCGTGACAGACCGGTCAGACGCGGCCCGCCGGAGCTTCCGGCGGGCCGCGTTACCGTTGCTCGGCTGAAGCGCTTATCCCCAACTCACGGAGTTGGTCTGCGGGACAGGTGGTATCCGACCGGCAGCAGCTGGATCTGCCGTCCTTGGGACACCACGCTCCACAGGCCGCGCGGCAGGAAAAGCGCGAACGCCACGGCTACAGCACCCAGGCCGATAAGGTACCAAGGCCCGCCGTCGCTGAACCAGTTCTGGATGGCGAAAAACACCACTGCCCCTACAATCGGGCCCTCGAATGTGCCCAGGCCACCCACCAGTACCATGAAAATCATGAAAGCGGACCAGTGCACGCCGAAGATGGAGCGAGGCTGGATGAACAAGGTGTTAGCCAGGGTCAGCGCACCGGCGGCACCGCAGCCGAAACCCGCCAGCACGTAGATGGCCAGCTTCAGCGGGGCCGTGCGCACTCCGACGGAGGCGGCGGCATGCTCATCATCGCGGATGGCTTGCAGCGCCGCGCCGGAGCGGCTGCGCAGCAGGAGGAACAGCAGCCCGAGAAGCAGCACCACGAAGGCCAGGGCAAGCCAGTAGGTGTAGGCCCGGCGGATGTGGGAAGGCAGCACGTTAAGGCCACGCAGCGACACTCCGGTGCCGCCGCCCAATCCGTGGTCAAGCATGACCATCAGTGCTATTGCCTCGGCCACCACCCAGGTGCCAACGGCGAACTGGCCGCCGCGCAAACGCAGCACCAGCGGTGCCAGGCAGATGGCGAGCCCTGCCGCGGCCAATGGGGCGAGCGCCACCGCCAGATAGGGAGCTACACCCTGCTGGGTAAGGAAAATCGTGGTGTACGCGCCGAAGCCGATGAAGCTTTGCTGCCCGACCGAGACCAAGCCCGCGTAGCCGGACAACGCGTTCCACATAGCCGCCAGCATTACCAGAATGAGCAACGTTGTCAGCTGCTGCACAACGCTGGCGTTCCACACTTGCGGCACCACCGCCAGACCGACAACGGCCAGCGCGAGGGCGCCAGAGCCGACGTGCGACGTGGTGTCGGAGCGTTTCACCGACCAGAAGGCTGCCATGCGCGTGGCCTCCGCGAGAAGACAAGCCAGCCGCGCGGGCCGGCCAGGACGATGAGAAAGACCAGATGCCCGGCCAGAATGGAGTACTGCGGGTCGATCACCGCGCCGATGGTCTGGGCGACGCCCAGCGTCACGCCACCGGCAAGGGTGCCCCACAGCGATCCCAGGCCGCCGATCACCACCGCTTCGAAGGCGAAGATGAGTTGCGTCGGCCCGCTGGACGGATCGAAGGTGGAGTGGATGGCCAGGAAAGCGCCGGCGATGGCCGCGGTAGCCACGGCGATCGCCGTCGCCCGCGCGTATACCTGCGATGCCGGGATGCCGACCAGCGCGGCGGCCTCTGGATCCTGGGCGGTGGCCCGCATTTCGCGGCCGAAAGCGGTGCGCTGCAGCACAAGTTGCAGTCCACCCAGTACGGCGACCGCGACGGCCAAGATGGTCACGCCAAGGTATGGCACCGCCAGCTGGTCACCAAGGCGCCAGCCGTCGACGGCGAGCAGGCCTGACAGGCCGCCCAGCCCGCGCACATCGGCCGAGAACACCTGCAATAGCGCGTTCTGCACCACGATGGCCAGACCGAATGTCGTCAGCAGCGGGGTCAGCTCCCCGGAGCGCAGGCTTCTCGAAAGCAGCGTGCGCTGTAAGCCGTACCCAATAAGAATCATCAATGGCAAACAGGCCACCGTGGCGATGAATGGTGACACATGTCCCTGTGTGGCGATGAGCCACACTACGAATGCGCCCAGCACCGCAAGATCGCCGTGGGCGAGGTTGATGATCCTCATTACGCCGAACATCAGCGACAGCCCGCAGGCGAACAGGGCGTAGAGCCCGCCGAGCAGGACTCCTTGGATGATTGCGTTGGCCCAGGTCATGACCGCACCGCCGTTGGTTTGCCGAGACCGAAATACGCCTCGGTGACCTCCTCGCGGGTGACCGCGCCTGCGTGCGCCGTCAGCGCGACGCGCCCGTCGCGCAGGCACACGATCCGGTCCGCGACCGACATTGCCCGGCCGAGATCCTGCTCGACCAGCACGAGGGTGGTTCCGGCCCGGATGAGCCGATCCAGCGACTTGTAGACGGCCTCCGTCGCCACCGGGGAAAGGCCAAGGGAAACCTCGTCGATGAGCAGCAATCTTGGGTTCGTCAGGAGGGCTCGCGCAATCGCTGTGCTCTGCTGTTCGCCGCCGGAAAGCGTCGAGGCACGCCGCCGCAGCGCTTGCCGCAACATCGGAAAGGCCTCTAAGACCATCTCCAGCTCCCAGCCGCCAGGCCGTGACCGTGCGACCCGCAGGTTCTCCTCGACGGTCATCTCCGGGAAAAGGCGGCGGCCTTCAGGCACAAGCGCGATGCCCGCGGCGACCCGCCGATCGGCGGGCAGGCGGGTGATGTCGGATCCATCAAAGTGGACGGTGCCGCCCCCGATTGGGTGTACGCCGGCGATGGCGCGCAGCAGGGTCGACTTGCCGGCGCCGTTGGCCCCCACCAGCGCCAGCACTTCGCCTCGGCCGATGGTCAGGCTCACTTCGCGGACCGCGGGCAATTGGCCGTGCCGCGCCGTCAGATTGCGAACGTTGAGAAGCTCAGTCATGCCGACACCACCGCCTTGCCCAGATATGCGTCTACCACTGCCGGGTCGCGCAGCACCGCATCGGGCGGACCATCGGCGATGACCCGCCCGGATTCCATGCAGACCAATCGGTCCACCACCTGGACCAGAACCGGTACCAGATGTTCGATCCAGACCACGGCGATGCCGAGCAGCCGCAGCCGCAGGATGAGGCCGACCAGCTGGTCGGCCTCCGCCTCCGTCAGACCCGCTCCGATCTCGTCGAGCAGCAGCACCCGCGGGCCGGTCGCCAGCGCCCGCGCCAGCTCTAGCCGCTTACGATGCAGCAGCCCAAGGCTGACGGCGCGGCGGTTGGCCAGATCGATGAGCCCGCACGTGGTCAGCACGTCGATGCATCGCTCATAGGCGGTGTTGCCGCGTAGCCCAGCGCCGGCCGATGCGCCTACGAACACGTTCTCCAAAACGGTCATGCCACCGAATGGCCGCGGAATCTGGAATGCCCTTCCGATTCCATGCCGACAGCGCTTTTCAGGCCGCATTCCGGTGATGTCACGCCCGTCGAGCCGGACGGTGCCCTCCGACGCTGCCACCACGCCTGTCAGGACGTTGAGCAGGGTGGTCTTTCCGGCGCCGTTGGGTCCGACGACGCCGACAGCTTCGCCCTGGCCGACGTGAAAGTCAACGCGGTCAAGCACTCTCAGCTCACCATATACTTTGGACAGACGGTGGCCGACAAGGACGGCCGTACTCATGCGTATGGCTTGAGCTGCGCCGAGACCGGCACGCTCGGGTCGCACGAGTTCTCGCACAAGACGAAGTCCAGCGGAAACCGGCCGGAGCCTGCCGTGACCCACTGGCCGCCAAGGATGGGGGTGGTGACCACGTTTGCGTTGGGCCCCTTGCCCCATTGCAGGTGTCCCACAGGCGTCTCCACCTCGAGGGTGCCGATCGCCTTGGCCACGGCCTCCTTGTCCTTGGGGTCGCCTGCCGCGCGCAACGCAGCCGCAGCCACATCGAAAAGCGCCAGGCTCGGACCGAGCTGCTGGCTCCACTGCTTGCCCGCCGAGTCCCGGTAGCCGGTCGCCAGATCCTTGGAGGTCACGTTGGTCAGCGACGACCTGTAGGGGAAAGTAGGTGTCCAGTAAGCCGCGCCGGCCAGGTTGACACCGATCGGGCCAAGGGATTCGATCTGGGAAGGGAACAGGCCGGTCTTGGCGGTCTGGCAGATTTTTGGCTTGTACCCTTGCTGCGCCGACTGCTGCCAGAAGGTCGCGAAGTCCGAGGGGATCGGGAAGGTGTTGAAGATCTCGCAGCCCTCCTGTTTGAACTTGGCGATCTGCGCGGAGTAGTCGTTCGTGCCGTCGGTGTATGCGCCGGGATCCACAATCTGGTAACCGCCTTTAACCAGCATCGGCCCCAGCACCTGGCGGATGGCGTTGCCCGTGGAGTCGTTGGGCCACATCACACCCACCTTGTTGTTTGTCTTCACCTGGGGCCACAGGTTCACGTAGGCCAGGCGGAATTCCTCCACGCCGAAGCAGAAATGATAGGTGTACTTGAAAGCGTTCGGCTGATCTGGCTTGCCGCCACGGCCGAAATACCATGACTCCCACGGCATTACCGTGGACAAGCACGGCACGCCCGCGGCCTCGCACGCGTCGGCGACAGGGTTGACCGTCTCCGCCGTCGAGGTGGTGACCATGAGATCGATTCCGTCACCGTTGATCAGGTCGTTAGCGACCTGGGCGCCGCGCTGCGGGTCGGACTGCCCGTCCTTGTCGATCACTTCAACGTCGTACTTCTTGCCGCCGATCGTCAGACCGCCGGCGAACGCGTTGCGCGCCAGCCCGATAACGTAGGCATCGGTTTCCCCGAATCCGGCCGCCGGGCCGGTGCGCGGGCTCACGAACCCGATTTTGATCGTGGTGGAGGTCCCACCACCGCTGCTGCCGCCGGCCACTTCGCACGCTGCCGCGATCGGCGCGGCCACAGCCAGACCCGCGATTCCTACACCGGCGCGCAGGACCTGGCGCCTGTTCATCGTCACGGCAATCTCCTTCTTTCTTTGTTGGCATTTGCACCGTTCGTGATGGGGTAACGCGCCGCCCTTGCGCCTGGCGAAGGCGCCATTGCTTGCAGGCGTCTGTGTCGATTGCACCGCCGACCCCGAGGACCGGACAGTGCCACATCCGCAATGGACCTGGGGCCACCCCGCGTATGGCGCTTTAGCCGCCACCATCGCCCTGGATAGGGTGCATTTGCCATCTATGATCTTCGACCTTCACATAGAAAGGTGAACCGAGGTGTATGGATTGATTCAGGCGGCGGGAATAATCGACCGCGCGGAAGCGGCGATGCTCTGCGAAGCGGGTGTGGACTGGCTCGGGTTTCCCTTGCGGCTTCCGTCCAAAAGGGAGGACTTGACCGAGGCTGAGGCCATCGACGTCATCGCCTCCATCAGGTCACCGCACAAAGGCGTCGTCATCACCTACCTGACCGAGGCGGAAGAGATTCGCGCCTTCTGCGCCGAGCTCGGCGTCCGGACAGTGCAGCTGCACGGCGATGTTCCCGCCGCTCAGCTACGTACGCTCAAACAGATCGACCCCGAGTTGTACGTGCTCAAAAGCCTGGTGGTCGAGAAAGACAACACAGCCAGCCTCGCCAGGACGGTCGAAGAAGTCGCCGACTGGGTAGACATGTTCATCACCGACAGCTTTAACCCGGCGACCGGTGCCAAGGGCGCGACGGGCATGGTCCACGACTGGCGGGTCAGCGCGAAACTGGCGCGCCTGTCACCTAGGCCACTAATGCTCGCCGGCGGCCTGAATGCCGACAACGTCATTGACGCGATCGAACAGGTCCGCCCTGCGGCGGTCGACGCCCACACCGGGCTTGAGGGCCCGGACGGACGGAAGGATCCCGAGAAGGTCCGCCTGTTCGTCGAGCGCTCAAAGCTGGCATTCGCCCGGCTGGCGCTGGGCGTCGTCGCGCGGTGATTGTCTCGCGGAACGCCGGATGCTTCGCCAGTGGCGGAGCATCCGGCATATCCAGTGGTCAATCAACGCGGCCCGAGCCAGAGCACCAGCTGCATCACATGAGGCACCCCCTCGTCGGGTGGGCGGACACGATTCTCGCGCTGTCCGCCTTGACATAGGAGCTCGGCGGCCAGGCCAGGCCCAGATGCCCCCGAAGAGTGTCGGTGGTGTATTCGGTCCGGAACAGGGCACGCTTCTGGAGTTCTGGGACCACGAGGTCGACGAAATCGGTGAGCCCATCGGGCATGGCCGCAGGGAACACCACAAACCCGTCCGCGCCCTCGCCGTCGAAGCGCTCCTGCATATAGTCGGCCAGCTGCTCGGGTGTGCCGATCTGTACCCGGTCAAGGAACATGCGCCGGTAAAGGTCGCGTAACGTCACCGAACGATCGGAGGCTATCGCCGCCAGCCTGGCATAGATCGACTTGGACTGATTGGTGACATTGACATCGGCCTGGAAGTCCAGCGGCTCGTCCAGGTCACGGGCTGACAGGTCAATCTCCAGATAGTGCGAAAGGTGGTCAAGTGCCAACCGTTGCGGCGTCAACGCGACCAGCTCCTCGGCGTGGTCCCGTGCTTGTTGCTCGGTTACGCCGATCACCGGTACCAGCATCGGCAAAACCTTGACATCGTTGGGTTCCCGGCCGTAACCGCGGGCACGCCGCTTGACATCGGCGTAAAACTCCTGCGCCTGCGCCAGGCTTCCGGCGATGGTGAACACCGCGTCGGCCGTAGCTGCGGCAAGGTCACGCCCGGCGGGCGACGCTCCGGCCTGGAACAGCACGGGGTAGCCCTGCGGGGGCCGGGCGATATTGAGCGGCCCGCGAACCGTGAAGTGCTTTCCCTGATGGTAAAGCGTGTGCAGCTTACTCGCATCAGCGAAGTAGCCGCTTTGCTTGTCGCACAACAGCGCGTCGTCGTCCCAGCTGTCCCACAGCCCGCGGGCCACGTCGACGAACTCACGGGCACGCTCGTAGCGTATGGCGTGGTCGAGGTTGCGGTCACGGCCGAAGTTGCGCGCTTCCTCATCCGAGGCGGAGGTCACCAGATTCCACGCGGCCCTGCCATTGCTGAGATGATCCAGCGTCGCCAGCTTACGAGCCACGTGATACGGCTCGTTGTAGGTAGTGGAAAGCGTGGCCGCCAAGCCGATGTGCCGGGTGACCGCGGCAATCGCTCCCAGCAGCACGAAGGGCTCGGGACGCACGTTGCTGGAGTGCTCGATGCCCGACGTGAAGCGGTCCCACACGTACAGCTCGTCGGCGAGGAAGATGGTGTCGAATTTTCCCCGTTCCGCTGTCCGGGCAAACTCGACATAGTAGTTCAGATCCATAAACGCCTCTGGTTTCGCCCCGGCGCAGCGCCATGCGGTGATGTGCTCACCGCCCGGCCACCACTGGCCGGCGCCCAGAACCATCCGGCGTCGCACAGTACTCATGTAGATGAACGTAGATCCGCCGACTTGCCTGCGATAGCACCATTTTGCGACTTGGCCCGGTGCCAAATGGCCCTCCCGGCATCGGGTTCTTGGCACTTCCAGCGACCGGACGAACCCGGCGACGATGAGCCGATACCGCACGCTGGGGAGCTGGCCATGGAACATCACAAAAACGGTGTCACCGCTGGTCCGGCGGGTCGTGCCCTGCTCGCCCTCGGCGGGCTTGTGCGCCGCAGCGAGGTCTCGCCCGACGGCCGTGCGCTGTTCGAGCCCGGCCTCGCCCAGGAGGATCCGTTCTACCGCAGACGCGCGGCCCCCGACAAGGTGGTGCGTTCCACCCACGGCGTGAACTGCACCGGATCATGTTCATGGAATGTCTATGTCCAGGACGGGATCATCACCTGGGAGTCGCAGCAGACCGACTACCCCACGGTCGGCCCCGACAGCCCTGAATACGAGCCACGTGGCTGCCCGCGCGGCGCCGCCTTCTCCTGGTACACCTACTCCCCGACCCGCATCCGCTATCCCTACGCCCGCGGTGAACTGGTCACCATGTTCCGCGAAGCCAAGGCGCGCCTGGGCGACCCGGTGCTGGCGTGGGCCGACATTCAGGCCGACCCCGAGCGGCGCCGCCGCTATCAGAAGGCCCGCGGTAAAGGCGGTCTGATCCGCATCGGCTGGGCCGAAGCGCTGGAAATCATTGCGGCCGCCCACGTGCACGCCATCAAGGAGTACGGCCCGGACCGGGTCGCCGGGTTCTCACCGATCCCCGCGATGTCCATGGTGTCGCATGCCGTCGGGGCTCGGTTCATCTCTCTGATCGGCGGCGCGATGCTGTCGTTCTACGACTGGTACGCCGACCTTCCGGTGGCCTCGCCGCAGATGTTCGGCGACCAGACCGACGTACCCGAGTCGGCCGACTGGTGGAATGCCTCCTACCTGCTCATGTGGGGCTCCAACGTACCGGTGACCCGCACCCCGGACGCGCACTGGATTGCCGAGGCCCGCTATCGAGGGCAGAAGGTAGTCGTCATCAGCCCGGACTACGCCGACAACGTCAAGTTCGCCGACGAATGGCTGGCCTGCCAGCCGGGCACAGACGGCGCGCTGGCCATGGCGATGGGCCACGTGATCCTCTCCGAGTTCCACGCCGGCCGCTGCGTGCGGCGCTTCACCGAATACGCCAGCCGCTACACCGATCTGCCGTTCCTGGTGACACTGTCCGAACGCCATGGCGCTTTTGTACCAGGCAAGTTCCTCACTGCCCCCGGTGAGCCGTTCAAACCGCTGGTGTGGGACGAGGCCGACGCAGCGCCCGCAACCCCCAACGGCTCCCTGGGTTTCCGGTACGCCGACTCAGGCAAGGGTAAGTGGAACCTGGACCTGGGCCAGATACAGCCGGCTTTGTCCTGTATGGACAGCGGCGAGTCGGTCGATGTGCTGCTGCCCCGCTTCGACCATCCCGACGGCCGCGGTGGCGTGCTGCGCCGAGGGGTGCCCACCAGGGTGGTCGACGGCCATTTGGTTACCACCGTGTACGACCTCCTGCTGGCGCAGTATGGCGTGTACCGTCCTGGCCTGCCCGGCAGCTGGCCACAGTCCTACGCCGACCCGTGCCAGCCCTACACACCGGCATGGCAGGAGGCGATTACCGGTGTGCCTGCGGCACAATGCATCCGGGTGGCACGCGAGTTCGCCGACAACGCTGAACGCTCCGGCGGCCGGTCGATGATCGTTATGGGGGCGGGCACCAACCATTGGTTCCACTCCGACACCACCTACCGGGCCATGCTCGCACTAACCACGCTGACCGGATGCCAAGGAGTCAATGGCGGCGGCTGGGCACACTATGTCGGGCAAGAGAAATGCCGTCCGCTGACAGGCTGGTCACATCTGGCCTACGGGCTGGACTGGACGCGTCCGCCGCGGCAAATGGCGGCCACGCCTTACTGGTACCTGCACACCGATCAGTGGCGCTACGACGGACATGACTGCGGCACCATGGCTTCTCCGCTCAGCGATGGCAGATTCGCCGGAACCCGCACCGCCGACCTGATCGCGCAGTCAGCCCGCATGGGCTGGATGCCCTCCATCCCTACCTTCGATCGCAACCCGCTCGACCTCGCCGACGAGGCGATGGCTTCGCACCCCGACCATCCCACCGACGGGATCATCGACGCCCTCAAAGACGGACGACTTGGCTTCGCCTGCGCCGACCCGGACGCGCCACAAAACTGGCCCCGCGTCCTCACCGTATGGCGCGCCAACCTGTTGGGCTCCAGCGCGAAAGGCCACGAATATTTTCTTCGACATCTACTTGGTACCGATTCCTCTGTGCGGGCCGCCGAAACCTCACCGGATCGACGCCCAGCCGAAGTCACCTGGCACGACGAGGCCCCTGAAGGCAAACTAGACCTGCTGCTGAGCCTGGATTTCCGGATGACCTCCACCACCTTGTTCTCCGACGTGATCCTGCCGGCCGCGACCTGGTATGAGAAACACGACCTGTCCAGCACCGACATGCATCCGTTCGTGCACGCCTTCAACCCGGCGATCCAGCCGCCCTGGCAGACCCGCACCGACTTCGACGCCTTCCACCACATCGCCCGGGCCTTCTCCGCATGCGCAGCGGAGCATCTCGGCAAGCGCCGAGACCTGGTCGCGGTGCCCCTGGCCCACGACACCCCCGACGAGCTGGCCACACCACACGGCATCGTTCGCGATGGTGCCACCATGCCCAAACTTGTGATCGTGGAGCGTGACTACGCGGCGATCGCCGACCAGCTCGCCGCGCTCGGACCGCTGCTGGACTCCATGGGAACCACCACCAAAGGGGTCACCGTCGATGTGACCCCGGAGATCGACTTTCTGCGCTCCGCCAATGGTGTGGACGCCAACAGGCGGCCGGCGCTGACCCGCGACACCCATATGTGCGAGGCGATCCTGGCCTTGTCAGGCACCACGAACGGGCGAGTCGCCGTCGCTGGGTTCGAGGCGCTTCAACGCGTCACCGGTCGCCGGCTTACCGATCTCGCCGCCGCTCACGAGTCAGAGCGCATCCGGTTCGCCGACACGCAGGCTCGGCCGGTCCAGGTGTTCACGAGTGCGGAGTGGTCGGGCAGCGAGCAAGGCGGGCGCCGCTACTCCCCGTTCACTCTCAATGTCGAGCGGCTCAAACCTTGGCACACGTTGACCGGGCGCCAGCACCTTTTCCTCGATCACGACTGGATGCTGGACTTCGGCGAGGCGATGCCCATCTACCGGCCGCCCCTGGACATGCACCGCCTCTTCGGTGAACCCGAGCTGACCTCCACGGGGGAGCTGGGACTGACCGTGCGCTACCTCACTCCGCACTCGAAATGGTCGATCCACTCCGAGTACCAGGAAAACCTGTTGATGCAAACGCTGTCTCGGGGTGGACCCGCGATCTGGATCAGCGAGCCCGACGCAGCGAAGATCGGCGTGCGTGACAACGAGTGGGTCGAGGCTGTCAATCGAAACGGTGTCGTCGTGGCCAGGGCTGTGGTCACTCACAAGATGCCGGAGGGCACGGTGTACATGTACCACGCGCAGGATCGGATGATAAATGTGCCCCGCTCGCAGACCAGCGGACGGCGCGGTGGCGTGCACAACTCCCTGACCCGCCTGCTCATCAAGCCCACGCAGCTGATCGGCGGCTACGCCCAGTTCAGTTTCGCCCTCAACTACCTGGGCCCCACCGGAAATCAGCGCGATGAGGTCACGATGATCCGCCGCCGCCAGCAGAAGGTGGAGTACTGATATGCGTGTCATGGCGCAACTGGCGATGGTGATGAACCTCGATAAGTGCATTGGCTGCCACACCTGCTCGGTCACCTGCAAACAGGCATGGACAAACCGATCCGGCGTCGAATACGCCTGGTTCAACAACGTCGAAACCCGGCCCGGCCAAGGCTATCCGCGCACCTATCAGGATCAGCAGCGGTGGCAGGGCGGCTGGGTACGCAGCGCCCGGGGCCGGCTCAGGCCCCGCGCGGGCGGGCGGCTCAAGCGGTTGCTGTCGATCTTCGCCAACCCGAAATTGCCCACCCTGCGCGACTACTACGAGCCCTGGACCTATGATTACGAGCATCTGCTCAGCTCCCCGCCGGCCCAACAGACCCCTGTCGCCCAACCTATTTCGCAGATGACCGGGCGGCCGACGGCGATCACATGGAGCGCCAATTGGGACGACTCTCTGGCCGGCGGCAACGAAGTGGCCTCCGGCGACCCGATCCTGGCCCGTGTCTCGGCGTCGGTGCGCCTCGAGTACGAGAACGCCTTTATGTTCTTCCTGCCCCGCATCTGCGAACACTGCCTCAACCCGTCCTGTGCCGCCTCGTGCCCATCCGGGGCGATCTACAAACGTGTCGAGGACGGCATCGTGCTCATCGACCAGAACCGTTGCCGCGGCTGGCGGATGTGCGTGACCGGCTGCCCATACAAGAAGATCTATTTCAACCACCGCACCGGCAAGGCCGAGAAATGCACTTTCTGCTTCCCCCGAGTCGAGATTGGACAGCCCACGGTGTGCGCCGAAACCTGTGTGGGCCGATTGCGCTACATCGGCCTCATGCTCTATGACGCGGACGCGGTGGCGCAGGCCGCGGCCACCGAACACGACACCGATCTGTATGCGGCGCAACGCTCGGTCTTCCTCGACCCGCACGACCCCAGCGTGATCGCCGCCGCCCGCCGGGCCGGCATCGCCGAGGACTGGATCGACGCCGCGCAGCGCTCCCCCGCATGGGACCTCATCGTGCGCTATGAGGTGGCGCTGCCACTGCACCCGGAGTATCGGACAATGCCCATGGTCTGGTACATCCCCCCGCTGTCACCGGTCGTCGAAGCGTTGCGCGACACCGGACACGACGGCGAGAAGCTGGGCAACCTGTTCGGCGCCGTCGAAGCGTTGCGCATACCCGTGCGTTACCTCGCCGAGCTGTTCACAGCGGGCGATCCCGCACCCGTCGAGGCGGTGTTACGCCGACTCGCCGCGATGCGCGCCTACCAGAGGCGCATCAACCTCGGCGATCCACCTGACGAGTCCATAGCCGAGGCCGTGGGCATGAGCGGTGAGCAGATGCAAGCCATGTACCGGCTACTGGCGATCGCCAAATACGAACAGCGCTACGTCATCCCGGCCGCTCACACGCAGACCGCTCACACGCTGGAGGGCCGGGCGACCGGTTGCAGCCTGGATAGCGAGGGCGGGCCCGGCATGGGCGGGCGGATCAATCTGCTCACCTGGAACGGCAACGATCGCCCCGAAGGCCTGTTCCCGCCACGCAAGGAGCCAGTATGAGCGCCACCACCCAGCCGACCGCGAGTCAGACCGCGCATGCCATCGCGGCTCAGGCTGCCTCACTGCTGCTGCGCTACCCCGACGAAGACGCCTCTGACATGCTGCCCGCTGTGCGCGAAGCCCTCGCCGAGCTGCCCAAGACGCTGGCCCGCCCGCTACAAGCACTTGCCGCCCACCGCTGCGCAGACCCTGTCAAGCTGTCCGCCGAATACGTCGATCTGTTCGACACACACCGCAGGCACTGCCTCTACCTGAGCTACTACACCGCCGGTGATACCCGCAACCGCGGCACCCAGCTGGTGGAGTTCGCCATGGCCTACCGGGAGGCCGGCTTCCAGCCGCCCGACGGTGAACTGCCCGACTTTCTCCCCGCAGTACTCGAGCTGGCGGCTCAGGCCGGCGAGCCCGGATGGGCGCTGCTGCGCCGCTACCGGGTCGGTCTCGACCTGCTCGCCCAGTCTCTCGCCAGCTCCCCCTACGGGCAGGCGATAGTGGCGATCCTCGCCACACTGCCACCAGCCGCCGCCAGCGACCTGGCTGCCGCGATCACGCTGGCCCGCTCCGGCCCGCAACGCGAGCAGGTTGGGCTGCAACCGTTCGCGCTTCCTACCGGCGGCCGCCAGTGAACATCATATTGTGGGCGGTGCTGCCCTACGCCTCAATTCTTACCTTCGCTTTGGGCATCGCCTGGCGCTACCGCTACGACAGGTACGGCTGGACCACCCGCTCTTCGCAGCTGTATGAGTCGGCGACACTTCGCTGGGGGTCCCCAATGTTCCACTTTGGACTACTACTCGTCCTCGGCGGACATGCTACGGGGTTGCTGATCCCCAAGGTGTGGACCGAGGCCGTAGGAATCAGCAACCACACCTACCATCTGATGGCGGTTTTCCTCGGCACTGTCTCCGGCATCTGCACCGTCGCAGGACTGGCCGTCCTGCTGTGCCGACGCTGGCTGGTGCGCCCGGTGCTCAAAGCCACCACCACCAACGACCACATGATGTACGCCGTACTCGCCGCTACCCTGGCGCTGGGGCTGCTGGCCACCGTGCGCGCCAACACGATCGGCGACGGCTACGACTACCGGGAAACCGTGTCGCCCTGGCTTCGCTCGATCTTCCTGCTGCGCCCTGACATCGACCTGATGGCTACCGTCCCCACCAACTTACAGGCACATGTGCTGACGGCCTTCGCACTGCTGGCCGTTTGGCCGTTCACCCGCCTGGTGCACGCCTTCAGCGCGCCCGTCGGCTACCTCACCCGGCCCTACGTAGTTTACCGAAACCGCGATGGGCTCGGACCGGCACGGAGGTAATTGGTCCACTGACATATCTCATAAGCGGAACTCCCAGCCGGCACACCATGCCCCATAGCATGGAAGCATGTCGTATCCGTCTTTGACATACCTGGGCGATCATGGTGAATTCAGTGCCTCCTTCCGGGCCACGGATGTCGCGCCGGAGCTTGCCTTGGGCACCAAAACCATGGTGAGTTATCTGGCCACCGGAGCCACAACCGAAGGGCGCTTCGGCTTCTACCGATGGGACATGGCACCTACACCACCCAGCGACAACCTGCCCGGCGGGCATTTCCACCGTACCTTCGCCGAATCGTTCTTCATTCTCGATGGCACCGTAACTCTCTACAACGGCCGCACCTGGATCCAAGCGACGCCGGGCAGTTTCTACTACGTGCCGCCAGGCGGGATCCACGGCTTCAGCAACAACTCGGGCGCCGCCGCCTCCATGCTGCTTCTTTTCGCTCCCGGAGCGCCACGGGAAGGCTACTTCGAGGAGATCGCAGCGATCGTCGCCACCGGTCGCGACGTCACTCGCCAGGAGTGGGCAGACCTTTTCGCACGCTACGACCAATACGAGGTCGAGTCGTAGCAGGAATTTGGCACCTTTTGCGGCCGGGGAGTGGCCTTTGCCCGCGAGGGCAGTCGCTTTGTACGTTCCGGCCATGACTTCGTATTCGCTTACCAATTGGGACCCTGAGGACAAAGAATTCTGGGCGACCACCGGCCAACGGATCGCCCGGCGGAACCTGATCGCCTCGATCTTCGCCGAGCACGTCGGCTTCTCCGTATGGACTCTGTGGAGCGTGGTGGTCGTTGCCCTGCCACCCGCGCTCTTTCCTTACTCGGTGGACCAAAAGTTCTGGCTCGTCGCCCTGCCCAATCTGGTCGGCGCGCTGATGCGCCTGCCCTACACGTTCGCTGTGACACGTTTCGGCGGACGGAATTGGACCGTCATCAGCGCGCTGCTGCTGCTCATCCCAGTCGCCAGCCTCATCTTCGCGGTCACCGCCCGGCCACCCTACTGGGCGGTGCTCGCCTGCGCGGCGGCCGCGGGTTTGGGCGGTGGCAACTTCGCCTCCTCGATGACCAACATCTCGTTCTTCTATCCCGAGCGTGAGAAGGGCACCGCGCTAGGGCTCAACGCCGCCGGCGGTAACACGGGCATCTCGACAATGCAGTTCTTCGTCCCGCTCGTGCTCTCCGCTGGACTGGTCTACGGCGGCCTCATATGGCTCCCGCTCATCGTCGGCGCCGCCGTCTGCGCATACGCGTTCATGAACAATCTCGCCGTGGCCCGCACGCCGCTCAAAGCCCAGTTCGCCACGCTTAAACGCAAGCACACCTGGGTGATGTCAATTCTCTATGTCGGGACATTCGGATCCTTTCTCGGGTACAGCGCCACCTTCCCTTTGGTGTTGAAGCTCCAATTCCCGACCGCTTTCTCGCTTGCCTTCACCGGTCCGCTGATCGGCTCACTGGCTCGGCCCGGCGGTGGGTGGCTGTCCGACAAAGTCGGCGGCGCAAGGGTTACCGCGGCCTGTTTTGTCGCCATGGGTTTGGGCTCCTATGGCGTCGTGACCTCCGCTGCCGACCGGCACCTCGGCTTCTTCCTCGCCTCGTTCTGGTTGCTGTTCACCGCCGCCGGCACCGCCAACGGCTCGACCTACCGCATGATTCCAGCGATCTTCGCGGCGCAGTCGCCGGACCTGCCGACGGCGCGCCGTGAATCCGCTACCGCTCTTGGTGTCGCGGGCGCTGTGGGTGCCCTCGGCGGCTTCTACCTGCCCCGCGCAATCAGCCAGTCCATCGCTGCGACGGGCGGGATCGGTGCCGCGTTCACCTGGTTCGCCGCTTTGTATGCTGTTTGCCTGGCCGCGACGTGGTGGTTCTACCTGCGGCGGCGAGTTCTTATAGCGCAAGCCCCGAGCCTCGCGCACGCGGGCGTGTGAAAGAAGCTTTGGCCGAAATGGCACCGTCAATGGCACCTTTGGGTTCGCGATAGCGGAACTTGCTGACGATCCCGTATAGATGACTTCATATAAACATGCCAAGTCTACTGGACCTCACGTTACACTTCTTTCTCCAGATGGCAGTGATTCTGGGGACCTATCGGCTGCTGTGGCCCGTCTTCAAGAAGCTGGGCCAGGTGCAGGTGGTCGCCATCATGGTGGCCGGATTCTTCCTTGGGCCGTCCCTTCTTGGGCTGATTTCGCCGACCGCCTCGGATTGGCTCTTCCCCATCAAGCTGTCGCTCTCCGACGGGGTTACCATCCCTCACCCGTCGCTCACCGTCATCTACGTCGTGGGTCAGCTCGGCCTGATCCTCTACATGTTCCTGGTGGGCACGGCATTCAAGGTGGACATCTTCACCAAACACCTTCGCCAGGCGGCCGGGACATCCATTGCAGGCGTGGGCGTTCCGCTCGTTCTTGGTGGCGTGGTGGGCTGGTGGCTGGTCACCAGCGGCACCGGGCTGTTCACCGCAAAGGTGGCACCATGGCAGGGCGGGCTATTTCTCGCCTCCGCCGTAGCCATTACCGCCTTTCCTATGCTGGCTTGGATCGTCTACGACTCGGGCCTGCTCAACACCCGGGTCGGCACCATGGCATTGTCCTGCGCCGCAGCCGATGACGCCTGCGCCTGGATCCTGCTGGCCACAGTAGTCGCAACCAGCAGGGGAAGCATGACCGGTGCTTTCCTCGCCATCGGCGGCGGGCTCGCATACCTGGTCTTCATGCTGACCATCGGCCGTAAGGTCTTGCGCCGCCTAGAGACCTGGGTGCAAGAGAAGACCGGTTCGGAAGAGACCTTGCCGACCGGACCCCTGACAATCACGCTACTGGCTCTACTGATCGGTGCGTGGTTCACCGACTACGTCGGGATCTACTCCGTGTTCGGTGCGTTCGTCCTCGGCACCGTGATGCCACGCGGCAAGCTCATCACACTGCTGCGCGAACGGCTCGAGCCGATCACTGCCTATCTGTTGCTCCCGGCGTTCTTCATCTACTCCGGGCTAAACACTAAGCTCAGCCTCATTTTCGATTCGAAGATCCTGTTGCTGACGGTCGCGGTGCTGGTCATCTCGTTCATCGGCAAGTTCGCCGCGGTCGGGCTGGCCGCGAAAGCCCAGGGCATGAGCTGGCGCGAAGCCGGCTCCATGGGAGCGTTGGCCAACGCCCGCGGCCTGATGGAGCTGATCCTGCTCAACATCGGTCTCAACGCAGGTCTGGTCACCCCTGCGCTTTATACGATCCTCTCCATCATGACCATCGTGACCACCTTCGTAGCCACACCAGTGCATCGCCTATTCGAGAGGAGCGCATGGCGCCGAGGTCTGCTCTACAGCCCGTCCGGCCTGTCCGAGTCAGCTATCGACGCGTCTCCTCCAAGCCAGGACTCGAAGAAGGTCCGGCAGATGGTGGGGGTCAACTGAACTGGCATCACCAACACTGGCAACTCGTCCAACGTCCGGCTCGGCCTCATTGCCGAGCCGGACACGCGTGCACCCGGAAGTGCTCGCTCGAGAAGCTGATCCGCGGCGAAGCGCGACCCGCATGAGTGGCTGAACTCAGACGGGCTGAGTTCAGCCACTCATGCGGCCAACCTGGCGGACAGGGATGCTTGAGGCACCAAAACGTAGCCTCGATGGCCCTTACCGATAGGAGGACTGACAATGGACATTCCACCGCTGCCACCGATTCAGCCCGGCACCCCGCTGACCCGCAGCCCGGGCCGGCGGGCCAACTATCGTGGCGCTATGGGCACGCTCATCGCTGCGGTGGTCTGCTCCTTCATCACCTTAGCAATGTGGATCTTGCCGTTCGTGTTCTCGACCGACAGCACTTCAGGCGAATCGGGATTGGTCATCCTGCTCCTCATGGTGTCCACCATTCCCTGCGCCGCGGCGGCCATCCTGTTCCTCATCGCGATCATCTTGTTCATGGTGGACGCGGCCGACCGGCGTCGGAATTAGATGCCGCAGTCGGTCTCGGCGATGAATCTGGAATGGAGCGGTAGCGCGCCCTCGCCGATAGCACTCGGCCCGAAGCGCCCGTGGGGATCCTCCCGAACCTCGCAGTGACAACATGGCACGACGCGGCCCGCCGGAAATCCGCCGGGCCGCGTTAGGTGGTCCCAATGTGTCGGTGCGGCTCCCCATCGCAGCTGACCCTGGAAGGCAACGCAATGCGGGACACCTTCGCATATCCCGGCGTCCGCACGCCGCGCTCGCTGCCAGGCTTTCGTGAGAGGGTCAGACGACCGTCACCGTCGTCTCAGAGAGGTGAAGTGTCCCTTGGGTTTGGAACTGGAGGAACAGACGCCAGCTGCCTGCCGCCGGGAACATGGCATCGAGGCTGAAAGACGGACCATCCGACATGGTATTGAGGCCTTCCATCGGGTGCATATGCGCGAACGACATATCACTGGCCCGGATCGCGGTTAGATGCGCGTAGCTACCCAGGTACTGTTCCAAGTCGGCCACTTTGGCCCCGTTGCGGCTGACTGTTACTTCCAGCATTTGCTCCTTCGACATGTCGGAAGAGAAGCTTGTCGAGCCGAACTTCAGCTCGTAACCATCTACCTCCAGAGTGTCCGCGGGTGCCGGAAGCGGCCGGTCGGCGTCAGCCGCCCCCGTGACCTCAAATTGCTGCCCCAGAACATAACCGAGGTCATGCTCAAATGTCTTTGTCTTGAACGCTGCATAGAAGCGCCACGTGCCGGCGCGCATCGGAGCCAAACGCGCGGTCCAGGTGCCGTCCTCGGCCATGGTCGGGTGCACATGCTGGTAGCCAGTGAGGTCTGATCGCACCGCGTAGCAATGCATAAGCTTCGTCATATCAGGGACAAAGCTCGTGAACGGCTTGCGATCCTTGATAACTTGGAATACGAAGTCGCTGTCGGAACCCCCCGCCAGTGAAAGCGTATTCGATTTGATCGTCATGTCTCCCGCAGAGGCCGCAGTGCCATCACCAGTCGGCATGTCCATGCCGCGCATATCCGACTCATCGCACGCCGCGACAAGCGGTACGAAGCTTGATGAGAGCCCTAGGACAGCTAGCCGCATGAGCCCACGCCTTGTCATTTCGACCATCATGTCCTCCAATTCGTCGTCGTAAATCCTTACTCGGGTTGAGTCTAGGGTCGCCCCATCGACTCAGCCGTGGCCCGAAATCCGAGACCAGAAGGGAATTGACAAAACTCCTGGTGAATCGGGTCCACTCCGGTTCGACCTTGAGCGCCGATCCTGCAGAGGAGCCAGTTGTAATGGCTCTGTATCGGTCAGAGAAGTGGCGCTTGGCGCGCGATCCTAAATTGGCTGTGCTAAGACATGCCTACGATTCCTCAGACCACACGGGCTTGGGATCGGTCGAACCCGAGCCCAAAGCCGAAGGCAGGGCGCAAAAACAACGGAATCTCCTACGAGCATCCTGCACTGTTCTGGGCTGGAGTGCTTGTCACGACCGTGGGCGTCCTCATGCAGCTGCCTATGTACTGGACAGCAAGGCACGATCACTTCCATATGGTGGGCATGCCACTGACGTGGTACATGAACGTCGGCATGTTGCTGATCGGCGTTGGCGTCGCTTTGGTCGTGGTAGCCATCATTCCCAAGAAGACCGAGCGTGCCCAACGAGTCAGCAAAATCAAGATCGGTTCTCTCGACGACACAAAAATTAGCAAGGCGCACGTCGCATTGCTGCTGGTGCTTGCGGCGGCGATCACGATCGACGTCATGAAGTCGACCTCGCTGGCATTCATCGCCCCAGGCGCCGCAGTCGAATACAACCTACGCGGACCGCTCAACCCTCACTCGCCCAATCTCCCTGTGGCGCTGTATCCGTTGATTGGCATCACCGGCACGATGATCGGCTCATTCCTATGGGGCTGGTTCGGCGACCGTATTGGCCGCCGGGCATCGATCCTGCTTTCCGCGATCCTCTTCATCGCCACCACGACATGCGGCACGATGCCCGAATACTGGCTGAATCTCGTATCTTGCTTCTTCATGGGAGTCGGTGTGGGCGGGATGCTCCCGATCACATTCGCACTTATGTCGGAGACAATTCCCAAGCGCCATCGAAGTTGGCTCATGGTGCTGATTGGAAGCGACATTGCGGGCGCCTACATCATCGTCAGCTGGCTGGCATCCACCATAGCTGCCCCGGATCGGTTCGGATGGCGGATGCTATGGCTCGTCGGATTGCCTTCGGGGCTTCTCCTCATCCTGCTCAACCGATGGATGCCGGAGTCCCCTCGCTTCCTTCTCCAACAGGGAAGAGACGAGGAGGCGCGAGCCGTGATGGCTCGCTATGGGGCAGCGATCATCGAATCGGACGAGGAATCAGACCTGGCGGTGGAGCAGCATCTGAAAGGCGGGATCAGCCAGCTGTTCACCCGAAACTTCTTAGGGCTATCCGCAGCCATCATCCTGCTGGCGTTGAGCATCGGCATGACGCAGTACGGGTTCCAGCAATGGATGCCGTCGAACCTGCAGCATCTGGGATTCTCGGCAGTTCACTCAACGTCGATCCTGCGCAACGCGGCGCTCTTGGGGTTTCCCTTCAGCCTTCCGGTCGCTCTCCTGTACGGCTTCTGGAGCACCAAAAAGACGGTACTCGGTGTGACTGTGTTGATGGCTGGATCATTGGGGACGTTCGCGTTCCTCGGCGACAGCGTCGTGGAAAACTCCACGCTGCTTTATGTGCTGCTGGTGATCCCGATCTGGGGTATCAGCCTTCTTAACAGTGTCCTGGCGGCTTACACGGCCGAGGTCTATCCCACCGTCGTGCGGGCGCGTGGCAGCGGTATGTCCGCCGGCGCGACGAAGACCGGCGGAGTTGCCATCCTGTTCCTCGTCGTTATCGTTGCCGCGGCTGCACCGTCGGTCCGAATGACGGCTGCGCTAGGCCTGATTCCCATGGTATTGGCTGGGATCGTCCTGCTAATCTTCGGCCCGGAAACCAGGCATCGACAGCTCGAAAGCATCACCGCCGAAGCGCTGCACCTGGAACTCCAGCCGGTGGCAGCGGGGGCGAGGTAGCCAATTCGTTCGAATGCCAGGAGGCGCGCGGCAGGTCACGACAGCGCGCCTCAAGGCATTTATGTCCCGGGTCTACCATCAACTGAGCGTCGTCGATCGCGTAGAGCGCTTGATTATGGCGATCCTGGCAACGAGGGCCAATAAGGACTCGGCGAAGGCGTCGCTCAGGTCGGCGGAGATCGCCGAGTGGGCGCTCGCGATGGCCATGCAGGTTCAATGGAGCCTTGCAAAGATCGAGGGGTGAACTGTCCGGCAAGCTCGTTCCACCAACGCGGGTGGCGGCAAAGCTCATGATGTCGAGATCGGACCCCCCGTCCATCGCGAGTGTGCCTGTTGGCGCCAAGCGTGCTTCGGTTCAGCCGGGCGAGGGTATCACTGCGTCCGCCGTCATGAGCTTCGGTTCCAAAGGAAACCGATTTGGTGGTCACCTGGTATGACGCGGGCGCTGTTGCGTAATTGGATCGGATGATGCGTTGAGCCCGGCTTGGGTTGCGGCAAGTTCATGAAGGTGGCGAGCACCTCGAAGTGGGCGCCGACAGAACGCCATCCAGAGGGCGAGTTGCATGAGGACTTGGGCTTCTTCAGCTGGGACAAGACCCGCAAACTGTTCGTGCTACGGCAGTTCCACGTCGAAGGTTTCGTGAACCAGTACATCGCCGAGGTGGTCGCAGACGCGAAGATCGTGTTTGTGACCGAAGCGATCGAGAACATTCCGGACGGCTGGCGTGCCCGTGAGACCTACACCTTCCTCGGTCCTGAGGAGTTCATCGAGCAGTTCGAGCTGGCTGCGCCCGGCAAGGACTTCGAGCCCTACACTGAGAACCGGCTGCATCGTGTGGCGCCGGAGTAGGGGTAGTTCGCAAGGCACGCGCCGCGATCCCTCGCTCTGCTTTCCGAGATGATCGCGGCGCGTGTTTGCACCACCGTTAGCGGCTTTCGAGGTGCCGCTTTAGCGCGACCAGATTGCTCGGCATTTCCTTGCGCGACTGGGGTCGCACCATCAACGGCACGAGGACCTTGCCGATGCCGTGGCCGGTGAAGTCGACGCTGATGGTCAGCTCGGAACTGTTGGCGGTCAACGGCTTCACGGTAAGATCGACGATGGCGCGGATGGGTCCGTCGATGCCTCGTACGCCCCACACCTTCGGTGGGTCGATGCGGGTGACGGTGGAGACGCTGGATCGGTTCGCGCCGCCGATTCGCCGGGTGGTCACGCATCGGGTTCCCACCTCGGGCGCGGCGTCGGTGTCCATCCGCCCGTCGACGACGCCCTGTTGCCACTCCTTGAACCGTGTCGGGTCAGTGGCGTAGTTGAACACGTCCGCCGCCGACCGTTCGACCTTGATCTTCGTCACGATTGCTGTCATCGTCTACCCCTTGTCAAAGAGCGCGGCGTACCGGTCGAGGTACAGCGGCCAGCCCTGGTCGTGGGCAACGCCGTCGCGCACCGATTCCCAGCCCGGGCCATGCCGGTCGATGTAGCGGTGTTCGAGGTCGACGCGCGTACGATCCGCAGCCTCGGCGGTGAAGGTCACGTCGACTTCGCTGGTGAGGTCGGGGTCGGCCTCGACCTGCCAGGTGGGGCCGATGTCCCAGCTGAACACCACGCGGTGGGGCGGGTCGTAGGCAAGGATGCGCGCCCACCGGCACTCACTGCCATCTGTGCCACGGTCGAAAATGTGTCCGCCCACCTTGGGCTCGAACACGGTCTCGGCGATCGGCACCGCCAACATGTTGTGCTCGGCCGGTTTGAAGTCGCCGAACCGGTCGGTGAACACGGTGAACGCCTCCTCTATCGGTGCCTCGACCATGATCTGCCGACGCACCACCGCAGCATCTGCCTGCGTCATGAACTCTCCTCTTTCTTGTCCCCGACGATGTTCTGATAACCGTCCAGCGCACGACGCCAGAAAGTGTCGAGCTGATCTTTTAAGGCCGCCACGCCCGCGGGGTTCAACCGGTAGACCCGGCGCGTTCCCACCGCCTCAGCGGTGACGAGCCCGGCCCCCTTGAGCACCGTCAGATGCTGCGACACGGCCTGCCGGGTGATGGGAAGTTCACTGGCCAGCTCCCCGACATCTCGCGGCCGCTCAGCCAGGCACTGCACGATCGCGAAGCGGCTGGGATCCCCCAGCGCTTCCCAACCCTCATGCGCTTTGAAAGTCGCCACTAACGAAAGCTACGACTTTCATAAGGAGCTGTCAAATGCACGAAGGATCCTCTACTTGCAGGTCAGCGCATTGTCAACCGCGACCGCATCTCGGATCTAGCGTCGGGTGACACCATGAACAAGATCAGGTCGAGGGGCCCTGGGCCGTTCTTCACCAGTCCTGCGTGGCGGGTGGGCCGGGCTGCGACCCACCTGCACGGAAGTCACCTCGATGGCGAGCACAGTCATTGGTCTCGATCCACGAGCAGCCCTGCCCGCTCCCAGCAGGCACCGAAGGCTTGGACCCCGAACTCAAGCGCCCCGGATCAGAAGTGCGGCGACGTGCGGGTGCGGCTGCTGGAAGGCTCGCAGAAAGGCCAAACCGTCACCACCGCGATGCCCACGGGCCAGGGCTCATGCTGCTGCGACGGAGCGGAAACGGCGTAGCCGCAGGCTGTTGGACACCACGAACACCGACGACAGCGCCATCGCCAGTCCGGCGATCATCGGGTTGAGCAGGCCCAGGGCGGCCAAGGGTAGAGCGGCGATGTTGTAGGCGAAGGCCCAGAACAGGTTGCCCTTGATAGTGCCCAAGGTTGTGCGGGACAACCGGATCGCGTCCACGGCTGCGTTCAGGTCGCCGCGGACGAGCGTCAGGTCGGATGCCTCGATGGCTACGTCGGTGCCGGTGCCCATGGCCAGGCCGAGGTCGGCTTGGGCGAGCGCGGCGGCGTCGTTGACCCCGTCCCCGGCCATCGCCACTATTTTGCCTTGTGCCTGAAGCCGTTTGATGACGTCGACCTTTTCCTGCGGCAGGACCTCGGCGATCACCTCGTCGATGCCTACCTCTGCGGCGATCGCACGGGCGACCGTGGTGTTGTCCCCGGTGAGCAGCACCGGTGTCAAACCCAGGTCACGCAGCCGTGCGATGGCCTGCTTGCTGGTCGGCTTGACCGCATCGGCCACCGCGAGCACCGCGCGGACCTTGCCGTCCCATCCGGCCAGAACAGCGGTGTGCCCCTTGGCTTCCGCTTCCTGCAGCGCCTGGGCGATCGCATCCGATGGCTGTAGGCCATGCCCGGCCAGCAGCTTGGGCCGGCCCACGACGACATGTTTGCCGTCAACGGTTCCCGCAACGCCGAGGCCCTCCACATTGGAGAAATCGGTCACCTCTGGCAGCCCGCCTTCGGCTTTGGCAGCCTCCGCGACCGCCTGGGCGATCGGGTGTTCCGAGGCCGCTTCGAGGGCACCGGACATCCGCAGCACCTCCGCGCGGTCGGCGCCGTCGCTCACCACCGTGTGTAGGGTCATCCGGCCGGTGGTGACGGTGCCGGTCTTGTCCAGCACGATGGTGTCCACGGTCTTGGTGGACTCCAGAACCTCAGGGCCTTTGATGAGGATGCCCATCTGCGCGCCACGGCCGGTACCCACCAAAAGAGCGGTAGGGGTGGCCAGGCCCAGCGCACAAGGGCAGGCGATGATCAGCACAGCGACCGCAGCGGTGAACGCCGCGGCAACGCCATTGCCGGTACCGAGCCAGAATCCAAGCGTGGCAACGGCGAGCGCGATCACGATCGGCACGAACACGGCCGAGATCCGGTCGGCGAGACGCTGCACGGCGGCCTTGCCGGTCTGAGCCTGCTCGACGAGTTTGGCCATCTGCGCCAGCTGCGTGTCCGCCCCCACCCGCTCCGCGGTGACGATGAGACGGCCGCTGAGATTTACTGTGGCGCCGACGACTCGGTCGCCTGGCTTGGCATCCACGGGTACGGACTCGCCGGTGACCATGGAGTTGTCCACCGCTGAGATGCCGTCTTCGATGATGCCGTCGGTGGCGATCTTCTCCCCAGGGCGGACCACGAACCGGTCACCCACCACCAGATCGCTGACCGGGATCCGGGTTTCGGTGCCACCGCGCAGGACCGAGACGTCTTTGGCGCCGAGTTCAAGCAGTGCGCGCAGCGCCGCGCCAGCCCGGCGCTTGGAGCGTGCTTCGAAGAACCGCCCGGCGAGGATGAACATGGTGACGCCGGCGGCGACTTCGAGATAGATGTTGCCGGCGCCATCGCTTCGCTCGATGGCGAACCGGAAGGGATGGGTCATGCCGGGCTGCCCGGCGGTGCCGAAGAACAGCGCCCATAGCGACCAGCCGAACGCCGCCAGGGTGCCGACGGAGATGAGGGTGTCCATGGTGGCCGCGCCGTGGCGCACGTTGGCCCAGGTTGCTTTGTGGAACGGCCACCCTCCGTAGACGATCACAGGTGCGGCCAGGGTGAGCGAAAGCCACTGCCAGTTGGCGAATTGGAGAGCGGGGATCATCGCCATGGCGATGACCGGTATCGACAGCGCGACCGAGACGATCAGCCTGGTACGCAAGGAACTCAGCTCATCGGTGGGCTCAGCAATGTCGTTTTCGTTGGGCGGCTTGGGCAGGGCGGCGGTGTAGCCGGTGGCCTCGACGGTGCGCACCAGATCCTGCGGTGTCACCGTGTTGGGGAAGGTGACAGACGCCCTTTCGGTGGCGTAGTTGACGGTGGCGGTGACCCCGTCGAGCTTGTTGAGTTTCTTCTCGATCCGAGCCGCGCATGAGGCGCAGGTCATCCCACCGATTGCCAGCTCGATCTGCTGGGCGGCCACGCGCAGTGGCTGCGTCGCGGTTGCCATGGCGGGCCTCCTAGTTGTGTCCGTGCCCGGACGCCGACGGCGCAGGGGTCGGGCTGGCCGCGGGTGCGGTGGTGCCGTGCGTCGCGGCGGTGAACGCAGCGGTGCGCACGATGCCCTGGTGCTGGAAATCCAGGAACAGCCCGTAGCCGCCGCTGCTGGGAACTTCGGCGTAGAACACGATCTGTGGTCTTGCTATCTTGGACTCTTCGGGATGCACATGCAGGTAGGCCAGATCACCGTCGCGCAGCGCGACGAGGTGCCCGAACGCCCCCAGGTACGGCTGAAGGTCGGTGACCGGCCGTCCGTCCTTGCTGACAGTCAGAGTCAGTTTCGACGAGGTACCCGGCACGAGGTCGCCATCCAAGGTGACCGTGTAATCATCCACGGTGGTGGTGCGGCTTGGTGGCGCTAGCGGACGTGGCTGGTAATCGCCGGGTGCAGTGGCGTCCGCGCCGAGGATCAGACCCTTGTCGTGGGCGGCCGGCCGGAAATCGGCAAACACGCGGTAGGCGCCCGGACGGTCGACCGTCAGTGGCACCGACCAGACGCCGCCATCGCCCAGCACCGGGTGCAGGTGCTGAAAACCGGTCAGGTCGCGGCGCACGACAATCAGGTGCAGGTCCTTCTCGTGCGCGGCGGTGAAGCTGGTAACGGGTTTGCCGTCAGGGCCTATCACGCTGAAGGTCAACGGATGGGTGCCAGTGCTCGACAGGGTGGTCGATGCCAGGTCGAGGCGGTAGCCGTCCTGGGCGATCTGCACGCCACCGGGAATCGGCGGTGCCGCTTGGGGTGTCGGTGATTGGTGGCCCTGGTTGTGGCCATCGCCGTTCATGTCTACCTCCTCGGAAGCCAGGCCGGTGGGACCGGCCAGGCGGCCGGCGCCCAGCGCCGCCGCGAAGATCAGGAGCAGGCCCAGGCCGTACAGGCTGAGCTTGAGTGGGGCCTTCATGGTGTGGTCACCACCTGGTATCCGGCCTCATCGACCGCCGCTGCGACTGCGGAGTCGTCGAGCAGCGTTTCGCTGTCGACCGTTACGGTCCCGGTCGCGAGGTCGACCTGAACGTCGCGGACACCGGGCAGTTTGCCGAGCTCGGATGAGACCGCGTTGACGCAGTGGCCACAGGTCATGCCGGAAACGGTATAGGCCGTAATAGTCATGATGATGTCTCCTTCACGCACTAGGACCGCACAAGCCGGGCGATCGCGTCGGACGCTTCTTTGATCTTTTCGTCGGCTTCCGCACCACCTTGGGCAGCAGCTGTGACCACACAGGTGGCCATGTGCTCGCCCAGCAGCTCCAGCGCGAACGACTGCAACGCCTTCGTGGCCGCCGAGACTTGGGTCAGCACATCGATGCAGTAGGTATCGGCCTCGACCATGCGCTGCAGGCCACGGACCTGACCCTCGATCCGGCGCAGCCGGGCCAGATTGTCGGCCTTCTTCTCGCCTCCGGTGTAGTTGCCCATCGCGATCACCTCCTCCACCACAACCTACCCCTACCCCCTGGGGGTATCAACCGCCCGGAGTGTGAGCTATCGCATACCCGCCGGGGGTATGCGATATGGTGGATCGGAGCGCTTGAGAGGCTGGTTTTGAGCCGGGAATCGATGAGTCAGGCTTGCTGGCGGTGGCCGTGGGACGTCATGTCGCAGGGCTTGTAGACCGCGCGGATGGTGGCGATGACGAGCAGCAATAGGGCCAGGACGGAGTGCAGCGTCCCCCGAAGGGCTGCGCAGAAGCGTCTCGTCGTCGCCGGTGAACGCGCGCCTGGCACGAGCAGCAGATCCCCGCCCTGTGGGGCTCGTAATCGGGTTTAGGTTATGCGGCCTGCGTGTAGTCGTTGATCAGCCCGCCGAGGATCGGACGTCGCTGAACGCGGGCCGCGGCGAGGTCCATGACTTGCGGTGGCGGGTTGGGTGGTCGCCGGCCCAGCGATCGGTTTGGCCGGTGGCCGTTGTAGTGGACGGCGTACTCGGTAAGGACGCGCGACAGGTGCCGTTCGCCCTTGGCACCTGAGATGGTGTGCGGAGCACGTCGATACCAGCGGCGGTGAACACCCTGTCGAACATGGCGGTGAACTTCGCGTCCCGGTCACGCACCAGAAACCGCAGCCCGTCCGCGCGTTTGCCCAAACCCATCAAGAGATTGCGGGCCTGCTGCGCCACCCACGCGCCGGTGGGATGCGTGGTGACACCGGCGACGTAGACCCGACGGGTAGCCAGCTCGATGAAGAACAGAACGCAGATCCGTTTCAGCAGAACAGTGTCGACGGTGAAGAAGTCACCCACCAGGATCGTGTGTGCCTGGGCGGTCAGGAACTGCTGCCAGGTAGGTCCGGTCCTGCGGGGTGCCGGGTCCACCCCGGCCTGGCGCAGGATCTTCCAGACCGTACTCGCCGCGATCTGGCAGCCCAAACGAGCCAATTCACCTTGCACCCGACGATGCCCCCACGTCGGATTCTCGGCCGCCAGACGCAGCACCAGCTCACGCAGCTCCCGATCGATCGGCGGCCGGCCAGGCCGCGCATGCGGAAAGGTCCAATGCCGGGCGATCAGCTGCCGATGCCCGCGCAGCAACGTAGCCGGCGTGACGAAGAACGCCGACCACCGTGGTCGGGCAGCAGACGCGACAACGCCGCCAGCACCACCCGATCCTCAGCCCGCAAGTCAGGGCGGTGTACCTACCGACGAGGCACCGCCACCTGATGCCGCAACACCTGCAGCTCGACGTCCTTGGCGCCACCATCGCGGCAAGCTGGGTGAGCATCAGCAGAATTTGGCGCAAGACCGTGTACACCAACGAGGCCGACATGCCCTGCATCGTCACCCGGCTGCCGCGCACAAACCCGCACGTCACAGCCAACGAATCGGATTAACGAGCCCCACAAGTTACACCGAAATTCGGGCTCTGATACTCCCCGTCGTCGGGGACCGACCGGTGGTTGAGTATCGGCATGAACACCCGGGCCGCAAAAAAGTGCAGCTTCTTCTGTCCATATTGGATAGCGGTCCCATGACGGTCAGAGCCGAAATCGAGGGGGACCTGCCAGTATCTCGCCCGCGAGTGCGAGCGGGTGCGGCTGACCGGTCATCGCCTCCAGGGCGGTGGCTACGGCGTGGAGATCGGCTTTGATGTAGGTGGTGGTGGCCGGTCCGGTGGAGTCGGTGTGACCGGCGTAGGCACGGGCAATGCCGTAGCCGAAGTGCCGTTCGACCCAGGTCAGGGTGGTGTGGCGCAGCCAGTGGGTCGAGATACCTTGCGCAGCGACCCACGGCAGCTGTTGGCCGACGCGTTTCCACAGGTTGTCGTAGCGGCGGCTGGTCAGCGGGTTGCCATCGCGATAGCGCAGCAACCGATCGCCAAAAGTCACCGCTCCCCTCGCGCGCGTGCTCGGTCAACGCACAGGCCAGGGTAAGGCTGACCGGTTGCCAGCGTTGGGTTTCGCCTTTCTCCCGCAGCCGGATCAGGCCGCGTGGCGCGTCGAGGTCGCCGAAGGTCAGGCCCAGCGCGCCGCCACGTCGGCAGGCGGTCTCCGTATGAAGCCGCAACAGCAACGCGTCGAGAATGGCATCGTTCCCACTGGTACGGGCCGCAAGATTGATCTGCTCGAGCTCGACCGCCGTCAGGGCGCGGCGGGTGTTGGGCAAGCGGCGTGGTTTGGCGACCCGGTGCGCGGGGCTGTCACCCGCCACGACGATCCCATCAGCGGCGGCGAAATTGAACAGAGCCCGAGCCGCAGCCACCGCGTGCTCCCCGCATGCCGGCCGTGACGGCTGTTGCGCCGCGACGCTGCGCCGGCGGCTGACTGATTCTTGAGAAACTCGATGTCGGTGGCGGCGAAGCTCGTGATGAGACGCTCGCCCACATCGCGGCCATACGATCCCAGTAGCTGCCGTAGGTGCGGCGGGCGCAAGCACCTGCCGCCTCCTTCACCCGGCGCACGTACTCGGCGACCGTCGGCACCTCCATTGTGGACGGTACGGCGGCGTGCAGATCGGCAGGGCTGATGCCGAGCCGGCCCAGCAGCTGGCGAGCGGCGGCAACAGTGGCGGGATCAGCGCTCACCGAAGGTCTCCCAGGATGCGGCGGTGCATCCGGCCCAGGAGCCTGGCAACCGTGGCAGCGCAATGAACAATGAGGACGCCACGACCGGTCAGCGCGGCAAGCAGCACCTCGTGGCCCGGCCGCAGCCCGGACAAATCACGGACAGCCGCAGGAACACCGATGTCGCCACGCGAGCCGATACGCTGCCTGCCCTCGCGCCTAGTCCGGACGACGACCACACCGCCGACGAAATCGACCTCAACGGGATCGCCGGGTTGCCAGGCCAGGGCCGCCAGCAGCGGCGCGGCGCCGATCCGCCCGGAGCGGTCGATGACGCAGGTGGCAAGCAGAACATGCCCGGGCTCCGGTATCGGCGGCGCGGGAAGTGCCGGCATGGGTGCGGGGTCGGGCTGTGGTGGCACGGTGACAGGCACGAGCGCGGCGATGAGCCGCTCGGCAACCGGCGTTACGGGTCGGGACACGTCGGTCATCGTGGCCGCCGATCACGCCGATACCCGAACGGGCGTCGCACGTTCGAGTCGTCTACCGCACGCGTGCGCCAAATGGGGTCGGACAAGGCCTCGGACTGCGGAAATACACCTACATCATCGGTGTATTTACACGTATTTTGGTGTCCGAGGGGGGACTTGAACCCCCACGCCCAGCACGCGCGCTGAAGGCGCGTGTTCATGTGGAGCAACGATAGTGCTCGGCATGCGGAAACGCTAGATCTACTTTGGACGCTGCTCGAGCACGACATCTTCGCCAATCGCCGTGGTCGTTCGAGTTGATCAATGACGACGGTTGGCGGTTTTGAGGTGACCGCTGCGGACCCATGCGCTCCAAATCCGGCATCAATTACGATCCACAGTTAATCCGACCCAGCACGGTGCCTTCGTTCGGAAAAGCCGGGATCGCGGCCAAGGCCGCCAGAACCCCGCGCCTGACCAAGCCGATCACCAGCGAACTCGGCGGGGTGTCACCCACCATCGTCGTGCCCGGCCGCTGGTCGGCCGCGGACCTCCGCTTCCAGGCCGAGCACATAGCCACCCAACGCCTGCACAACTGCGGCTTCAACTGCATCGCCGCACAGGTCGTCATCGTCAGCGCGCAATGGCCCCAGAAACAGGAGTTCTACGCGGCGCTGCGCGCCGCGTTCGCTGCCGCACCAGACCGCGCCGCCTGGTACCCCGGCTGTGATGCCAGGGTCGCCGGCGCCCGGCAGGCGCATCCGAACTTCGACGCCGTCGGCGGCACAGCCCAACGCACCATGCTGTGGGGGCTCGACCTCGCCGACGGCGCCGAATCCGCCTTCGGCACCGAGTACTTCGGCCCGGTCCTGGGCATCGCCGAACTACCCGGCACCGGTCTGGAATTCCTCAACGCCGCCGTTGACGTCGCCAATGACCGTCTTCACGGCACGTTGGGCGCAAACCTCATCGTCGACCCGCGCACACAACGTCGCCTTGGCATTCAGCTGCGCGAGTGCATCGCCCGGCTACGCTACGGCACCATCGGCATCAACGCCTGGACCGGCGTGGGCTACCTGACCGCCCGTGCCACCTGGGGTGCGTTCCCCGGGCACACGCTCGAGGACATCCAGAGCGGCCGCGGCGTCGTGCACAACTCGCTTCTGCTGCACCGTCCGGAAAGGACAGTGGTCTACGGGCCGTTCCGGCCGTTGCCCCGCTCGATCCTGACTGGCACCCTCAGCATCACACCGAAACCGCCGTGGTTCGTCACCAACCGCACCGCCGCCACCACCGGCCGCCGGCTAACCGAATTCGCCGCCCGACCCCGCTGGGCCGCCCTCCCAGCCATCTTCGCCTCCGCCCTGCGCGGATAGCCAAGCGGGCCTCAGACCCGCCATCATCAATGTCGTTCTTCACCACACCGCAACGGGTACGGGTCGATCTCGACCCGTGCACCGATCCGCTTCCCCTACCCGGCGTCGGCCAATCGCGCGGCGTGTCCGCGACACCGCAAACTTATCGAAACCGTGATGGCACAGCTGGTTTCCTCATCCGGGGTTGTTTCGCGGCTGATGCGCTCCGTTCATCTCGTGGGTGAGGTTCGCTGCTGGGTGTGGCAAGTGGATGGGGCTGGCCGGTCATCGCCGCCAGGGCGGTGGCGACGGCTTGTAGGTCGGCTTTGATGTAGGTGGTGGTGGCCGGTCCGGTGGAGTCGGTGTGCCCGGCGTAGGCGCGGGCCACACCGTAGCCGAAATGGCGTTCCACCCAGGTGAGCGTGGTGTGGCGCAGCCAATGAGTGGAAATCCCATGCGCAGCCACCCATGGCAACGTCAGGCCGAGACGGTGCCACAGGTGGTCGTAGCGGCGGCTGGTCAGCCTGCTTCCGTTACGGTGGCGCAACAGCGCGTCGGTGGGCAGCACGGCGCCGCGGCAGCGGGCATGCTAGGCCAGGGCCGTGGCCAGATCGGTGGTGACCGGTTGCCAACGCAGGGTGCCGCCCTTCTCGGCCAGGCGCACCAGCGCCCACGTGATGTCCAGATCGGACAGCCGCAGGCCGAGCGCGCCACCGCGCCGGCAGGCCGTCTCGGTGTGCAGCCGCAACAGCAACGCTCCAATACGGGATCGTTGCCACCCGCCCGCGCCGCCAGATTGATCTCCGAAAGCTCAACTACGGTCAGCGCCCGGCGGGTAGACGGCAGCCGTCGGGGCTTGGCCACCCGATGTGCCGGACTGTCCGTTGCGCCGACCAGGCCGTCGGCGATGGCCCGGTTGTAGAAGGCCCGGGCGGCCGCGATCCCGTGTTCTCCGGCGTGCCGACCGTGGCGGTTGTTGCGCCGCGACCGTGCGGCTGCGGTGATATCCCGTTGCAGGGCCTCAATGTCGCTGGCGGCGACCGTGTTCAGCGGCCGGTCGCCGAAGGCGGCGGCCATCCGCGCCCAATAGGTGCCATAAGTGCTCTTGGCTCCCGGCCCGGCGGCGGCGATGACCTGCGGCATATACTCGCCCACCGCCGACACCGCCGACCCCAGCTCCAGATCCTCCTGCAGGTCGGCGAGAGTGACACCGAGCTGGGCCAGCAGCTGACGTGCAATGGCGATCCGGGCCGGGTCAGCGCGCATCATGCTCCCTGAGCAGTCGAGTGTGAACGCGATGCAGCAGGCAGGTCACCGTGCTCATCGGATGGACGACGAGCACGGCGCGGGCGGGCAGCGCCGCCAGCAACACCAACGCGCCGGGCGCAATCGCGCACCACCGGCGGGCCGCCACGGGCACGGCGACCTCGCCGCGGCCGCCGACGACATGACGGCCTACTTCGGCTGCGGTGATCAGGATGGCGGTGCGGCAGGCGGTGATTTCCAGGCGCTGCCCAGGCTTCCAGCCCAGCGCGGAGAGCACACCCTTGGCCGGCACCCGCCCGGACGGGTCCAGCCGCGCGACCGCCAGCACCTCACCCTCCCCACCGAGCTCGCGGCGGGCAGCTCGGTGATCGGCGCCCGCGGTGGATCCGGGCGATGCAGCGGACCTGGGATCAGGGCGCCGATCAGCTGCTCACGGCCGGGTCGGACGGACGAGTTCACGGCCGCCATCCTCGCCACCGGACTGGCGTGCACCCCAACGGGCGACACCCGTTTGGCGCGACGAGATTGCTGATGCTATGACAGACGACAGCGCGTGTGAGCGGGGAGGATTCACCACATTCTATGGTGTGATTCCACGAATTTTGGTGTCCGAGGGGATTTCCGACGCCTGACCCACTGGCGGACCAGTTTGCGCTACAAGATCGGGTGAACCACGACAGCTACGGCCCCGGCACGGTCATCGGGGTTGAGGACGATGTCGCTGTGCTCATCGATTTCGGTACAGGGCGGAAACGTATTCTCACGCCGTGCGACAAGCTCTTCAAGCTCCGAGATCTTCCCCAGTGCACCCTGGCCGCGAGATTACGTCGCCTTTGTCCGGTACGACGCGCTGTTTACGCCAGACATTCGCAAGCCGAAATCCGCGAGGAAATCTGATTGCTCCTAATTTCGGCTCACTGGTGCTGAGCGTCAGGGTCTGGGACGGCCGGTGTTGGTCTCAGGATCCCCGCCATGGGCGGAGGCACGCGCTCGGAGGGCGACATTCAACGACCGGTGTTTCCACAGTCAGAGGTACGGCTCAGCCCACTGCTCCGTGACAAGCGCGCCGCGTTCTGTAAGGATTTCCATCCGCTCGCCGACCGGCCAATGGTCACGGTGAACGGCAGAATTCTCAGCATGGCCGAGCTGGTGGGAAGGGAGACCCAGCTTGCCTTGCTGCGCGGCTATGCCAGCGAGGCGCTGGCGTCGCGCGGCCGGCTGGTCCTGATCGGCGGGGAGCCGGGCATCGGCAAGACCACCCTGGCCGAGGTCGTCGCCGACGAAGCGGCTGGGCGTGGCGCCCGTGCTGTGTGGGGTGTGTGCGTCGACGGCGCGGGGCTGCCTGACTTCTGGCCGTGGCCCGATGTCCTGGCCGCGGTGGGCGGTGACCTGGCTGGTCTGCTCGCGCACGGCAGCGGCGTTCAGGCGTGGTTCGCGGTGGCGTCATCGGTGGTCGCCGGACTACGGGCCGCCGCCCAGGCGGCGCCGCTGGTGGTGGTTCTCGACGACCTGCACTGGGCGGACGCGGGAGCCTTGCGGGTGCTGGACTTCGCCGCCCGGGCGCTGCGGCGCGATCCCGTGCTGCTGCTGGGCACATACCGGGATATCGAGGTGCAGGACGGGCATCCGCTGGCGGGGCTGCTCGCGATGGCCGACGTGGTGTCACTGGAGGGGCTAGCGACGGCCGAGGTTGACGCCTTGCTGCGCTCGGTTGTTGGCGAACACGGTGTGCCCGTCGCCGAAGTCGTCCACGGCCGTACCGGGGGCAACCCGTTCTTCGTGCTCCAGGTCGGCAGGCTGCTGGCGGCGGGCGCGAACGCGCAGGCGGTGCCGGTCGCGGTCGGCGACGCCATCCGCAGGCGTTTCGCGCGGCTGCCCCAGCCCACCGCCGAGCTGCTGCGCGTGGCCGCCGTTGTCGGGGCCGAGGTGGACGCCGCGGTGGTGGCCGATGCGGCGCACGTGGACCTGGCATCCATTGTGGACATTTTGCAGCCTGCTGTTGCGGCGCGGGTACTGCGCGCCCTCGATGTGGGGATCTACCGGTTCGAACACGACCTGTTCCGCGAGACCGCCTACGCCGACCTGGATCCGGGCACCCGCGCCCAAACCCATCTCGCCGTCGCGCGTGCGCTGGGAGCCCGCAGGAAGGCTGGTGGTCAAGTCCGCCCAGGCGACATCGCGCACCATTGGGCGCGAGCCGTGCCCGCGGCGGATCCCGCCGAGGCCTTGGCGAATGTGGAGCAGGCGGCCCGCGACGCCACCACGCGGCTGGCACACGAGGAGGCGGTCCGGCATTGGAAGCAGGCGTTGCGGCTGGCCGAGCTGGCCGGTAACGTGCCGCCCGGGATGCAGGTCGAGCTTGGTGAGGCCATGCTGAGGGTGGGTGAAACCGATGCGGCCCGAGAGGTGCTCACCGAGGCCGCCCGCCGCTCGGGAGGCGACGCCCTGACGCTGGCCTGTGCGGCGCTTGCGCTACATCGAGTGGGGGTCCGCTCTGGTTCCAGCCACGCCGAGTTGATCGAGCTGCTCGGCCGAGCGTTGTCGGCATTGGACGCCACCTCTCCAGGTGAGGCGCTGGCCACCCGGGTCCGGGCGGCGCTCGCCCGGGAACTCGCCGACGGGCCGGATGCCGACCTCGGTCGCGCTGAGGTGCTGGCCACCGAGGCGGTTGCCGCGGCGCAGGCCTGCGGCGACGCGGCTGTGCTTGCGTTCTGTTTGTCCGCTCAGTATGACGTCGTGTGGGGTCCGGGGACGGCGGCGCGGCGCCTGGAGATCGCCGGGCGGATGGCCAACGCCGCGATTCGTGGCGGTGATCGCGATTTGCAGTTCCATGCGATCCTGGGCCGCCATATCGCGTTGCTGGAACTGGCGGATCCGCTGGCGTCCTCGGCCCTTCTGGAGATGGAGGAGCTGGCCGAGCAATCGCGCCAGCCGCGGCTGACCTATTTGGCCGCGTCCAGGCGCGCCGCCTTCACCATTCTCACCGGCGATTCGGCCAAGGCCGCCAGCCAGATCAGCGCGGCGCACGAGCTTGCAGCGGCGATCGGCGAACCCGACGGCGATGGCGTTTGGGTCACCCAGCTGGTCGCGCTCGCTCTGGGCCAAGGCGGTGCGGTCGCTGCCGGCAAAGCCATGCAGGCGCTCCCCGGCCCTGCGATGCCGCCGGAATACGCGGTGCAGGAGTCCGCGATGCGCCACCTGGCCCAGGGCGATGCTGCCGCTGCCGCCGCCGCGCTGGGCACGCCGCGGCCTGTTCCGCCGGTCAGCGGGTTCCGGTGGCGCGCATTGGCCGGCGCCGCGATCGAAGTCGAGGCAGATGTGGCCGCCGGAATGCCGAGCCTGCTACCGGCCACATATGACTATCTGCGTGAGTACGCCGGTTGCATGGTGCTGATCGGTGGGGCCGTATGCGCTCCCGGGCCGGTCGACCTATATCTCGGGTTGGCAGCCGAGGCAATGGGCGACCTTGAAGCCGCTGCCGGGCATCTGCGCGCCGCGATGGCGCTGGCGGACAGGCTCGGCGCTCGCCCGATCGCCACCCGAGCACGCATCGAGCTCGCCAATGTGCTTGCACGCCAGGGTGATCCGGTGTCGGCCCGGCAGATGCTCACCACCGCCGCCGATGTCGCCGCCGAGCTGGGCCTGGAGGGTCTCTACGACCGCGTGCTAAGGCTTCGAGCCACGACCGAAGCGCCCGCGGCCGAGTTCCGCAAACAAAGCGAAATCTGGATTTTGACTTTTGCGGGTACCACCAAACAGCTCGCCGATGCCAAAGGCCTTCATGACATCGCCGCGCTGCTGGCCGCCCCCGGACAGCAGATCAGCGCACTGCAACTCTACGGCAGCCCCGATCCGGACACCGGCGCCGACGAGATCCTCGACGCGCAGGCCCGCGCGGCTTACAAACAGCGCCTCGCCGACCTCGAAGAGGAGATCGACGCCGCGGAAGCCACCCACGATGACGGCCGCGCTGCCAAGTACCGGGCTGAACGCGATGCCCTCGTGGCCGGGCTGGCAGCTGCCTACGGTCTGGGTGGGCGGGTGCGCAGACTCGCCGACCCCGGTGAACGGGCCCGCTCGGCGGTCACCGCGCGGATACGTGACACCCTCAAGCGCATCGAGCGGGCTCATCCCGCGCTGGGCGAGCACCTGCGCGAGTCGATCTCCACTGGGCGGTCCTGCGCCTACGAGCCGTCAGCGGCAGTGCGCTGGGTGCTGTGAGGCCGGCGTCTCACAGGGTGTGAGACGCGATCTCACGCCTATAGGTCACCTACGACAGATGGGGTGACCACCAATGATCGACATGACGACGCTGGATCCGGCCAAGCTCGAGGCCGCGGCGGGTAAGACCTTCGCTGAGCTGGGTGTTGGCGTGACCGGCCCGCTCATGGTCCTGGGCGACCGGCTCGGGCTGTGGGCAGCGCTGGCGAGCAGCGGCCCGGTCACGCCTGCCGGGCTGGCCGAGCGCACCGGCCTGCACGAGCGCTACCTGCGAGAGTGGCTGCGCGCAGTGTCGGTCGCGGGATATCTCGACTACGACCCGGGCGCGCAGACATTCACCTTGTCAGGTGAGATGGCGGCGGTGCTGGCCACCGACGACTCCCCCGCCTCGATGATCGGCGTCTTCTCGGGCTTCATCGGTTTGTGGGCCGACCTGGACCGCATCGAGGACCTGTTCCGCACCGGCGCCGGGCTGAGCTGGGGCGACCACCACCCTGCACTGTCCGCCGCCCAGGAACGCTTCACCCGCCCGATGTACGAGGCGAGTCTGGCCAAGGCGTGGCTGCCCGCCGCCGACGGCGTCGACGTGGCCCTGCGCGCCGGGGGAAGCGTGCTCGACATCGGTTGTGGCTACGGTGTTTCCACGTTGGTCATCGCTTCCGGGTACCCACAAGCAAAATTGACCGGCGTGGATTCCGATGATGGTTCGGTAGCGCACGCGCGGAAGGCTGCCGCTGAGGCCGGTTTGGCGCAGCGGGTCACCTTTGAGGTCGCCGACGCCAGCTCGCTTCCCGGAAGTGGTTGGGACGTCGCGGTTTTCACCGACTCGCTGCACGACATGGGCGACCCGGTCGGCGCCCTGAAAGAAGCGCAGCGCGTCGTGGCACCCAGTGGAACCGTGCTGATCATCGAACCTCTTGCGGCCGACCGTTTCGAGGACGACTTCAGCAATCCTTACGCCCGAATCGGATACGCCATCTCCACGATGGCGTGCACACCTTCCTCGCTGTCGCAGCCGGTCGGTGCGGCACTCGGCGCCATGGCTGGCGAGGCCAAACTTCGTGAAGTCGCCGCGGCAGCCGGATTTGAGCGGGTGGAACGGATCGCGGCCGACGCCGCACCATTCAACATCATCTTGGCGGCGCGGCCATGACCGCGACCCTGCCCCGCCGCGACGCCGACGCGATCGCCCGGCTGGATGCCACAGACCAGGCCGGATTGGTCCACTCCGGACAGATCACTGCCACGGAATTGGTGGAGGCGGCCATCGAGCGGATCGAGCGGCTCAACCCGCTCCTCAACGCGGTCATCACGCCAACGTTCGACCTGGCTCGGGCACAGGCCGCCGCAGGCCTGCCGCACGGGCCGTTCACCGGCGTGCCGTACCTCCTCAAGGATCTCGCGATCGAGGCCGACGGAGTGCGTTTCAGTGAAGGTTCGCGCTTTCTGGCGGGCAACGTATCCCGTCACGATCAGGAGCTGACAAGACGTCTGCGAAGTGCCGGCTTGGTGATCTGCGGCAAGACGAACACGCCCGAATTCGGTATGCAGCCTACGACCGAGCCGCTTCTGCACGGGGCGACCCGAAATCCGTGGGACGTGACCCGAACGACCAGCGGATCTTCAGGCGGGTCCGCGGCCGCCGTGGCCGCAGGAATGGTGCCTTTTGCCCACGGCAACGACCTGGGCGGGTCGATCCGCTTCCCCGCTTCGGCCTGCGGGCTTTTCGGATTCAAGCCCAGCCGGGCGCGCAATCCGGTCGGCCCGCAATACGGCGACGTAGCGGCCGGATTCGCCGTCGAGCACGCCCTGACCCGATCGGTGCGCGACAGTGCCGCATTACTCGATGCCACCTCCGGTCCCGCGCTAGGCGACCCTTACCCGTCCTGGCCGGCGCCGGTCGACGGCTTCGCCGCCGCGGTCGACCGCGATCCGGGTCGCCTGCGCGTCGCGTACACGACCCGCACGCCCGACGGACAACAGGCCCATCCCGAATGCGTTGCGGCCCTGGATAACACTGTCGCTCTGCTTGCCTCGCTTGGGCACGAGGTGGCCGAGGAGGATCTGCCCGGCCTTGACGATTCCGTGGGCCACGCGATCGGCGTCAGCTACGGCGCGGTCGTCACCTGGGTTGTCGAGTATTGGACCCGAATCGTGGGACGCGAGCCCGATGTGGACGAGCTGGAGCCCAACACCTGGGCCATGTGGCAACAAAGCAAGTCGGTCACCGCGGGCGCCTATCTGATGGCTATCATGGATCTGCAGGCATTCGCTCGTGCTGTCGCAGGTTTCTTCACCCGGTACGACGTCTGGCTCACGCCGACTCTCGCCTCGCCACCTTTGCCGTTGGGCGCCATGGTTTCCAGCCCGGACGACCCGTGGCGGTCGGCGCGCGTGGGCGGGCCCTTCGTGGCCTTCCCGGCGATCGTCGCGAACATCACCGGTGCGCCGGCCATGTCGGTGCCGATGCACTGGACCGAGCCCACACCCGAAGCGCCGCAAGGCCTGCCGATCGGTGTGCACGCTCTGACGCGCGTCGGCGCCGACGCCATGCTGTTTTCCCTTGCCGGCCAGCTCGAACGCGCCCAGCCGTGGGCACACCGCTGGCCTGCACTCGCCTTCGAGGAGCTGCCATGACCAGCACAGCGGTAACCATTTGCCCGATGCTCACCGAATTCGTCGAGTTTCTGCAGACCGGGCAGTTGCGCCCGGACGTCTTCGCCACCGACGCGGTCATCGACTTCAACGTGCCATCATGGCGATTCTCCTCGCGCGGCCCGGCCGCCATCGCGCAGCAGCGCCACGCGGCCGGCCCCGGACCTTGGCAGGTCGTCGTGGACCGCGCCGAACCGACACCTCGCGGATTCGTCGTCGAGTTGCATCACGCCCACGCCGATCAGTACTACCGGACCCTGTCCTTGGTGACCGTCGCCAATGGACGCATCCTCGAAGTCGTGCACTACTGCACCGGAAACTGGGACGCCGCCGCACGTGAGGCATATGCCGCGCAGCGGTGACCCGTCCAGTCCAGCGATGCGAAGTAAAAGACTAGCTTTCGGAATCTGCCGCAAAGGTGGCCGCGGTCGCGCCGTCGAATTCGTAGCCGATGAATACGTCGGTACCTTCGACCCAGGCGTCGTGGCCCGGTTCGATGAGATACGCGTCGCCTGGCCCGAGCTCAAGCTTGGTCCCGTCGGCGTGTTCGACCCGCATGTGCCCTGCGACGACCGCGCCAATGTGCCTGGCTTGGCAGGTTTCTGTCCCGACGATGGGCTTGACTGAAAGTGACCAGCGCCAGCCCGGCTGCAGCGTGAACCGGGCAACCTTGACCTCGCCCAGCTGTACCACGTCCACCTGGGCGTTGGGTGGGGTTCGTACCTCGTTCGCGTCGTTGAAGCTTCGGCTTGCAGTCGACATTGGTAGACCTCCGTTGGTCGTCGGAAGGGCTTTCGCTCACACAGCCTAGGACCTTGGAGGCGTCATTCGCCTCCAACGTCATCGGATGGTAATAACCCGGCCTGCGCATCGGTGCGGCGTGACGGGTGATGATGGATGGCGTCAACCGAACCCTCCACAATGGCGGGAGATGGAGAGAACATGACAGGCTTCACGGCCCGCTTCGACGACCTGAGCGCGTTGTTCATCAACTGCACCCTCAAGCGGTCACCCGAGTTGACCCACACCGGCGGCCTGGTCGACATCAGCCGGTCCATCATGGAAAAGCATGGTGTGCATGTGGAAGTTGTCCGCGCCATCGATCACGACCTCGCCACCGGGGTGTGGCCGGACATGACCGAACATGGCTGGGCGAGCGACGAGTGGCCGGCGTTGTACGAGCGGGTCCAAGCAGCCGACATCCTTGTCCTGGCTGGTCCGATCTGGCTGGGCGACAACAGCTCGGTGATGAAACGCGTCATCGAGCGGCTGTATTCATGCTCCTCGCTTCTCAATGACGCCGGTCAGTACGCCTACTACGGTCGCGTGGGTGGGTGTCTGATTACCGGGAACGAAGATGGCGTCAAGCACTGCGCGATGAACATTCTCTACAGCCTGCAGCACCTGGGCTACACCATCCCGCCGCAGGCCGACGCCGGCTGGATCGGTGAGGCCGGGCCGGGTCCGTCCTATCTGGACCCAGGGTCCGGCGGGCCAGCAAACGACTTCACCAACCGAAACACGACGTTTATGACCTGGAATCTGATGCATCTGGCCCGAATGCTCAAGGACGCCGGAGGCATTCCCGCGTACGGCAATCAGCGCAGCGCCTGGGATGCTGGTGCGCGATTCGACTTCGCCAATCCCGAATACCGCTAGCGGTCTTCGGCTTCGAAGGCGCCCACCAAGCCGTGCTGCGACGCGAACAATGTCGCCGCGGCCCGGCTCGATACTCCGATTTTGGTGTAGATGTGCTCGGTGTGGTTGGCCACCGTTTTGGGTGTCACGGTGAGCAGGTCGGCGATCTGTTTGTTGGTGCGGCCGCGTGCGAGCAGTCCCAGCACTTCGACCTCGCGGGCGGTCAGGCCGTTGGGCCAGGCTCGCCGTGCGGTGCTTCGCTTACCGGCCGCTTTCAGCACTGCTGCAACGGCGTCTCCGTCGAGCCGGCCGGCCCGCACCTCAGCTGCCAGCTCGGCGGCTGCCTGCTCGGGTGGAATTGCCAGCCGGTACGGGCGTGGCTCGGACATGGCGTGGTAGACATCGGCGACGGCCAATAGCCGATCGAGCGGCCGCAGCGACGTCGCGGTCAGGCCACGCGGATAGCCGGAGCCGTCGAGCCGTTCGTGATGGCGGCCCGCGACCTCACAGCTGGCGGTCAGCGCGCTGACACCGGCCAGCATCCGTTCGGTGAGGTACGGGTGGATGCGCACGTGTTCGCGTTCGGATGCGCTCAACGGGCCGGGCTTGTCCCAGATCGCGTTGGACACACCCAGCCGGCCCAGATCGTGGAGAAGACCGGCGCGGCGGACGGTAAGAATGTCCGCCTCGGACATTCGCCACAGCCGCGCTGCCTCAGCGGCGAGATTGGCCACACCACGCGAACGCCCGGCGAAGTGAGGCGATTTCAAGTCGGCCAGGTCTGCCATCGCCTCCAACACAGAGTCGAGGTCGCTGCCATCGACCATTGGCGACAGGCTGGGCTCGGCGTCGAGGATGGCATCCCACTCCGAGGCTTCGTCAAGCCCGTCCAGGATGGCGGATGCGTTGGTGCAGAACAGGTCCACAATGGCCGGATCGAAATCGGCACCTCGATGCCGCACGGCCGCTTTACGGGCACCGTCGACGCCGTACCGGCGAGCATAGACCTCAACAGGTCCGGCCACCTGAACGAGGCGGGCCGGCAGCGTTATTGACGCCCCGGCCAGACCACGCGGAACACCTTTGCCGTCCCATTGGGCGTACCCGTGCCGAAACGACCGCACGGCTATCTCGTCGAGCCCGATCTGCTCGGCGAACTGGGCACCCAGACGCGAGTGGGTGTTAAGGAATTCGGTCACCTTCTTCATGCTCGACCGAGGGAACCCGGCCAGCCGGCGGGCCCGCTGTAGACCGCTGCCATGCCCGCCGACGCGGCGTACAAGAAAGGAGATGATCTGTGCGGTGTTCATGCCCAGCAAGTCGAAGGTGTCGGACTTGAAGGCGATGTCGTCGCCGAACCAGCTCGCCTGCTCGGCTGCATCAGCGTGGCAGTAGGCGTTGAACATCAGCCCGAGATAGTAGGTGGCGCTGCGTTCGCCTGGCGTGGCTCCCGCCAGCTCGGCAAGGCGCAAGGCGATGACGGTCTGGCGCATGCAGTGCGCCATCGGCTGCCCCAGTCCCAGGTCGGCGGCGTAGGACAAGGTCGCCACCAGCTCAGCGACCCGAACACCCTGCGTCGGCGCACTCGGCATGAGGCAAGCGTAAACCCGGCTTCGATCATGACGTGATGGACCCGTACCCCAGATATGGGTAATACACCTCATGCGGTGTACCGCCACGCCTTCCTACGGTGGATCTATCACCAACCCACGCCGCCGGAGGCCTACCGTGACAAATTCCCTTGATACCGCCGAATTCAAAGGCTATGCCGACACCGCAGGCTTGCCCACCTACTACGAGGCGCAGGGTCGCGGAGACTCACTCGTCATGCTGCACGGCGGCTTCTGTTCGGTGAACACGTTCGCCGCCTTCACCCCGCAGTTCACCGAACGGTACCGGGTTTTCAGCCCCGAGCGGCGCGGACACGGACGCATGCCCGACCCCGAAGGCCCGATCACCTACGAGATCATGGCCGACGACACCATCGCCTTCCTCGAAGCCCTCGGCATCGGTCCAGCCCACCTCGTCGGCTGGAGCGACGGCGCCAACGTCGCAATGATCACCGCCATGCGCCGCCCGGACCTTGTCCGCAAACTGGTGCTGATCGGGACAGCGGTCAACATCAGCGGTGCCAAGCCGTGGGCGAAGGCCATGACCGAAAACATGACCGTGCAACATGTCCCGCCGTTCCTGACCGACGAGTACGCGAGGCTGTCACCCGACGGACGAGACCACTTTCAGGTGGTCTTCGACAAGCTCGCCCGAGCCATCATCGATACACCCCAAACTCTGGCTGACCTAACCCGCATCACCGCACCGACACTTGTGATGGCAGGCGACGACGACCTGGTCACGGTCGAGCATCTGGAAGCCATGCGCGCCGCCGTCCCCGACGGCCAGCTAGCCATCGTGCCCGGATCCTCACACGGCCTGCCGCTGGAAAAGCCCGAACTCGTCGCCCGGCTCATCCTCGACTTCCTCGCCGACAAGCAGGCGCCGAAGTTCATGCCCGGACCCACGACACAGAGCTAGTACTGCTAGGCGTTCAACTGGTAGAAGCGGAAGAACGGGTGCTCGATATCAAGAATCCTGCTTGAGCCAAAGCCGCTCGCGGTAGCCAGCGCCTGCAACTGCGACGGCCGCATCACGGTACCGACGGGATCCATATCTGGTTTGTCGCGGCCCTGGGGCAGGCACCACAGCGGGCTGACATTGGCGAAGAACCTCTGGACCGGGTCATCGGTCGGCGACACCAAGGTCTCGTCGGTTGCCTCATCCATGACGATGACTGCACCGCCGCCGGCCAGTGCCCCGCGCGCGGTGCTCAGCACCTTCTGCGGATAGCCAAAGTCGTGCACACACTCGAACAGGAAGATCACGTCGTAGCTGCCCTGGACCGGCTGGGCAAGGTCGTGTTCATGGAAGGTAACCCGGCCCGACACCCCCGCCGCCTGAGCGTTGGCCCGCGCAGCCGCAATGGATGCAGCGTCGGCGTCATAGCCACTTACGGTGATTTTTGGGTACGCCTTGGCCAGCTCGACCGACGACCAGCCGGAGCCGCAACCGAAGTCGGCCACGCGCGCGCCTCCGTCAAGCCGCTCGGTAAGGCCGGGGATCGCGGGCAGCCAGGCGGGGATGAGCTCGTTGGCGAAGGCGGGCCGGTTCAGAGCCGCCTGCGCGGAGACCCCTCCCGGGTAGGCCGAGTAGGGCACCCCTTCCCCGGTACGGAAGGCCGCGGCGAGCCGTTCAAGCACGGCCCCGACACCGGCGATCGCCTGGCTGAGGGGAGCAAGGTAGAAGGGCGACAGCTCGTCGACGAACACTTCACGGCCGCCCTCCGCCAGAGTGAACGACGCCGTCGCCGGGTCAGTTCCTTCGACCGCGACGAACCCCGTGACCGCTTGCGCCTGAAGCCATTCCCGGACGTACCGCTCGTCGCAACCAGATGCCTCCGCAAGCTCGATGCTTGACGCGGGGCCGATGTCAGCGAGTGTCCGGTAAAGGCCGAGCGTATGACCAAGATAGACGTTGGAGATTTCGGAGGCGCCGACCCCTGCCAGGAGCACCTTCGTGACGAGTTCTTCCGCCGGCGAGCTGGTCTCGGTTGTCACTGCTCATCACCCCTCACAGAACGAGCTACCCCTCAGACTAGAGCCAACCCGGCAATGCAGACATTACGGGGTGCTTACCAGCGGCCGCTCTCGACGCCCAGGTCACGCCGCACAAATAGGCTCTCGTCAGTGCTAACCCTCTTCGACTGGCCTGCGGCCGCGGCGGATTGCGCGAATCAGTAGCACGGCCATTGCGGTGGCCCAGATACATCCGACGACTATCAGCAGGCCGCGCGGATAGTCGCGCGGCAGCGCGGAGGGCAGGTCGGAGCTGCGGCCGTGGCCGGTGACAGCGGGCAGCGCGATGATCACGACTGCGGCCGTGGTCAACAGGGCGGCTTGGACTATCGGGCGGGCGGTACGCGGAACCAGCTTTACGACGAGGACACCGACGCCGATGAAGATGGGCATGAGGACAAGCTCGTGACCGACGAGCGAAAGGATAAGGAAACGTATGTAGTTGAAGAGGTTGTCTTCCTCGGTCAGCACCCCGACGCCGGCGTAGAGCAGCGCGATGAGGCCGAGTGCCACCAGGCCTCGCCGGGTCCACGTCATCCAGGTCGGCTGGCGGCTCACGTTGGTCTCTCTACGACGAGGCGCTGCACCCATTTGGTTTGCATGACGCCTGGGCGGTTGGGGGCGATGAGCCGGCACGGGTAGCCGTGGTCGAGGTGCAGCGGTTCGCCGTGCAGCCGTAGGGCGAGCAGCGTGAGCGGGTCGCGTGCGTGCGGTGGTGCGAGCGTGGACTGGCTGTACGCGCCCTGCTGCATGGACACGACGTAGACCTGGTAGGTGTCGTCGCCTCCGGCTGCGGCTACGAGGTCGGCGATTCTCACTCCGGACCAGAGCGCGTTGGCGCTCCATCCCTCGACACAGGTGATGGGAAGTTGTGAAGTGTGTTGCGGCAACGCGTTCAGGTCGGCGAGGCTGAACGTCCGGACGCCTGCGGGGCCGGCCAGTTCGAGCCGGTAGCCGGGATCGGTGGCCATGGCGACGACTCCGGCGCTGACGGCCGATTTGTTGACCGGCAGCCCTTGCGGGCCGATGCGCGGGTCACGTGGCGCCAGCAATGACACACTCGCCAGAGGCCGGACGGTCTGGCCTACGGTGGCCAGTGTGATCACACCCGTGGCGGCCGCCACCGAGGCGAGCAATCCGCGGCGGCTCAGCCCACCGGAGACCGGTTCGCGGCGCGGCGAGGTGCTCAACGCGCGACGAACGATGGGGAGCTTGACACCAAGATGGACCAGAACAGAGCCGGCCAGAGCCCACGCCGTCCAATAGTGCGCTCTGGTGAAGAAGAAGCTCATCGGCTGGTACCAGCGAAAAATGTTCAGGATCCCGGAAAACACCTGGAACAGGGCCGTGGCGACCAGCACCGCCAGACTCACCCTTTCCAAAGCGTGCACCGGATCGCGCAACGACGGCCACCGGAACAGCTTCGGGTACACCGACCACAGCTTCACCGACAGCAACGGCGCCAACGCAAGCCCGGTCGCCACATGCAAACCTTGTGTCACCCGGTAGAGGTTCACCGGACGCGACGGCCACGCGAACCACCACGGCGGCTGCTGGATGGCGTGGCTCAGATAGCCGGTGACAAAGCAAATACCGATGGCAATGCCAAGGGTGACACCGAGTTGGCTGGTGAGTTTGGGGCTACGCAGAAGCGAGGTGAACCGTCTGGCCATGGCAATCAAGACAATCCGGGGGCGGCAAGGCGGATCTGCCACCGTGCGGCAGCACGCACGGCAAACACTGCCGCGACCATCAGGGCCGCGACACCGTAGCCGACCTGCTGCGCGTGCGTGCCGTGGAGATGAAGGTTGCTCGAGTATTGCGCCACGTAGCCCGCCAACGCGACGGCCAGCCACTCGACCCGACCGCTCAACGCCACCATCACCACCAGAAGTATGGCGTACCAGGAGTAGGCGGGGGTGCTGACGAGAAGGAACACGCCGGTTAACACTGTCGCGGTGTCCCAGGGTCGCGCCGGATCGGTCTTCCAGTAGCAGATCAGTGCGGCGGCGAGCAGGATCAGAGCCGCGGCCGCGGTGGCGGCGGTGGGCGGCAGAATCGGGGCCAGCAAGGCGAAGCGGGTCCCGCCGCGGTAGCCCTCCTCGCTGAGGTATCCGGGTAGATAGCCCAGCACTCCCGGGCCGGTCGCTAGTACATAGGGCAGATATACGGCGGCGAGGGTGGCACCGGCTGCGGCGATGACGGTGAGCGGGCGGCGGCGTAGCAGCGAAGGCCCAATTAGCACCGGCGTGATCTTGGCGGCGATGGCCAGCCCGAACAGGACTGCTCCTGCGGCCGTGCCACGCCACGATCGGGCCTGCGCTGCGACGAGAAGCGCTGACGCGACAAGGAAAGCGCCTACCACGTCCAGGTGTGCGTTGTTGCCGGCTTCCAGCGCGACCAGCGGGCACCACGCCCACAGCGCGGCCCAGCGCGGATCTCCGCCGGCTCGCGGCAAAGCGAGCAAGAGCAGGATCGTCGTCGCCACAGCGAACAGCGCTGACGCGAGCTGGATGGGCCGTTCTCTTGACCCTTCCGGCGAAAGCATTGCCACGCTGGCGAAGTAGGCCTGGGCAACGGGTGGGTAGATGGTGTTGACCACCGGCCGGTTGATCATAGTGCAGCCCGGCATCAGGCCGCTTCCGGGTGCCACACACCACGCGGAGTGCTGCGGCCACAGGAAATCGTCGCGCAGACCGGCAAGCTCCGTGGCGGCTGGAACATGCCGATACGGATCGACGCCGGAGGTTTGGACACGACCGTCCCACAAATAGCGGTAAAGGTCGTCGCTGGTGCGCGGTGGCGCGAATCCAGCAGCCAACGGCAAAGCGATCCCTCCCACCACGATCAGGGTCGCTGCGGCGCGGCGTGGCACTTTGCGGATGAGCCAGCAGGCCGTACCGAAAAGCAGCCAGGCACCGGCCATAAACACGTACCACCCGATGCTGCCCTGCCACGGTGCGGGATGCACCAGCCACCAGACACACACCGTCAGCAGTGCCACACACGCCAATGCCGAGACCGAACGCAGATGCTTCATGGCAGCTCGAAAGGCAGGCTCATCCCGTCCAATGCCGAGCCGCACGAGCATCCGGCCCTGTCCCCAGCGCGCCCACCGCGGCCATCAGCAGCTGCCGCATCCGTTCGGTATTGGAGGCGAAGACCCGGAACACTTCGTCCTGGGTCACTCCCCGATCGCCTTGCACCCCGGCGTCGAGGTCAGTCACCAAAGCAATGGCGGCGTAACACATCGCCATTTCACGCGCCAGCACCGCTTCCGGGGCACCGGTCATATTGATGACAGTGCTGCCCTGTACTGCATAACCGCGCGACTCGGCACGCGTGGAGAATCTAGGCCCGTTGATGACCACCATCGCTCCGCCGTCGGTCAAGGATTGGCCCGCGACGTTCGCGGTCTCCAAAATGGACTTTCGAAGTCGCGGGCAGTACGGGTCGGCGAAGTTGATGTGCACCGCGCCGGTGTCGTAGAAGGTGTGCTCACGGCCGCTGGTGTGATCGATCAGCTGGTCAGGCAGCACGAAGGTGCCCGCCTGAAGGCGGGGTTGCAGCCCGCCGACCGCGCACGGAGCGAGAATCTGGCGGCAGCCCAAGGACCGCAACGCCCACATGTTGGCCCGGTAAGGGATGCGATGCGCCGGATAGCGGTGACCGGCACCGTGGCGGGGCAGGAAAGCGACCTCCTTGCCACCGACACGTGCCACCGTGACCGGCGCCGACGGCTCACCATAAGGCGTGTCGGGTTTGAACTCACCGTGAACCTCGTCAAACAGCTCGTAAAGCCCTGACCCACCGATGACCGCGGTTTCTGGACGCATCGCACGTGCTCCTAGTCTCAGGTGGATAGGCGGGCGAACCAGCGCCCGGCCGCTGTCCACTGCGCAACAATCTCCAGCGCTGCCTGTTCGGCGACCTGGCACAGGTCCTCGGCGGCGACGGCGGCCCACCAGAACGGCGCGCTGTCCTTTCCGTTGTGCCGCATGCGCACCGGCCTGCGCCATGTTCCCGAGCCCGGCGACCCGAGCTCCGCGACGAGGGTTCCACGCGGGCGCAGCAGCCTGGCGCAACGGCGCAACAATGCGGCAGGGTCGCCCCCGATCCCGATGTTGCCGTCGGCGAGCAACACGTGCGCCCACCAGCCCTCGTCGGGTACCTCGGAAAAGACGTCACACAATCGAACCGCCGCACCGCGATGCTGCGCTTGGGCGACCGCCTCGCCGCTGATGTCTATGCCCAACGCAGGCACTCCTCGCTGCGCAAGGGCGATGACCAGGCGGCCCGGCCCGCAACCGACATCCAGCGTGGAACCGGTGCAGGTGTCGAGCAGGGATTCGTCACCGGGGCGCCGATCGGAGCACCAGTGGGCAGCGTCCATCTGCACGACACTGAGTCCACCTGGCGCGAGGAGATCGACCGGGGTCGCCTCTCCGGACGCCGCCTGGCGCAACGCCGCACCATAGGTGGCCAGAGCCGGTTTCATCCCATCCCCAGCGCACTGACCGCAGCCGCAAACCCTCCACCGGGACACAAGGCCGCGACCTTGCTCAAGTCATCGGCAGTGTCCACGTCGCGGATGACAGGACCCCAGTGCACCCGAAGCCCTTGACTCGTCAGCGCTTCGAAGGTGAGCTTGCCGGTATCGGGCTGCGACATGGGCACCCATTGCAACACAACGGCGGCACGTGCGTCGCGAAGCGCGAGTGCCCACCAGCCGCCATCCTCAGCCGCGCAAAGCACCGCGTCGGCCGAGGACAGACCATCGGCGACCTCGCCAAGCAAGTCGGCCGTCACCTGCGGGGTGTCCATCCCGATGAGCAACGTGGCCAAGCCGACAGCCGCGGTGTCGGCGAATCCGTTGGCCAGCCTCACGCCCAGACCTTCGCCGCGCTGGGCCACCACATCCCATCCGGGCGGCGGCCGATAGTCGCCGTGCAGAAGCAACACCCTCCTGCCCGCCGGCGTAGCGCCCGCAACGGCGAGGGTGTCCGTAAGGGCCGCCTCAGCAAGCAACGCCGCCTGTTCCGGAGTGCACGGCGGGCAGAGCCGCGTTTTGACGCTGCCAGGCATCGGCTCTTTGGCCACCACCACAATTTGCGTGTTCACGACACGAGCACCTTGGACATGTCCCTCACAGCCCGCAGGGTTCCCCTCATCGTTCCGGTGACTTTTGATTTGGTACCGGCCATGCGCGGCGCATAGTCCACATCGACCTCCTGAACACGCCACCCGCCCCTACCCGCCAACAGCACCATCTCCAGCGGATAGCCGAAACGCCTGTCCCGCATCCCCAATCCCAGCAAGGCTTCCCGCCTTGCCGCCCGCATCGGCCCGAGATCGTGCACCGTCACATCGGCGGCCGCACGTAGCCGCCGCGCCAAAACAGCGTTACCTAGACGCGCGTGTGGAGGCCACGCGTCGCGAGACGTCGGCCGACGGCGACCTAGCACCAGATCGGCCTGCCCTGCGACGACGGGATCGGTCACCCTCGGCAGCTGCGCCGGATCCAGCGACCCGTCAGCGTCCAAGAAGCACACGACGTCCGTCTGCGCCGCGCACAGCCCAGCATGGGCAGCCGCACCAAATCCACGCTGCGGGACGTGAATCACCTTCGCACCATGCGCTTCGGCGACTTCGGCTGAGCCATCCACCGACCCGTTGTCGGCGACGATCGCCCGAAAGCCCGCCGGCAGCCGCGCCAACACCCACGGCAGCGCCTGCGCCTCGTCAAGGCAGGGCAGCACCACATCAATCACGGCTCTCACCGTAGAGCCGCGCCACCACCAATGATCCTTACGACACCCTTACGGATCGGCCCGCCTCACTGGATACCCGATAGTGTTTCCAATGTGCGCATTCTTGTCACCGGCTCAGCGGGCTTCATCGGCGGGCACATCATCTCGACCCTGCGGGAAAACGGCCACGAGGTGACCGGCCTGGACTGCCTGCATCCCGCCGCTCATCGCCAGTCAACATCGTCCGGGCAGGAATGGACCCTGGGCGACATCAGAGACCGGCAAACCGTGCGCACCGCCCTTCGCGGTGTCGATGCCGTCTGCCATCAAGCAGCGATGGTCGGCATGGGCGTCGACATGAACGACGCTCCCGAATACGCCTCCTGCAACGACCTTGGCACGGCGGTGGTACTCGCCGAAATGACAGCAGCTAAAGTCGATCGTCTCGTACTGGCCAGCTCCATGGTGGTCTACGGCGAGGGCGCCTACACCTGCGACGAACACGGCAGCCAACGCCCCACCGCCCGAACCGAGGCCGACCTCAAGGCCGGCCGCTTCGAACCGGGTTGCCCACTGTGCACGGCGCAGATGCGACCGTCCCTCGTCGACGAATCCGCACCGCTAGAGCCGCGCAGCGTCTACGCCGCCACCAAACTCGCCCAGGAACACCTCGCCGGTGCGTGGGCCCGGGCCACCGGCGGCAGCGCAATCGCTCTCCGCTACCACAACGTGTACGGCCCTCACATGCCGCGCGACACGCCCTACGCCGGTGTCGCCGCCATCTTCCGATCATCGTTGGAAAGCGGCCAAGCGCCGCAGGTGTTCGAAGACGGCGGCCAGCGGCGCGACTTCATCCACGTCCACGATGTCGCCAAAGCCAATCTGCTCGCGCTGCAAGCCGATTGCTCACCCGCAACCATGAACGCGTACAACATTGCTACCGGTCACCCCCACACCATCCTGGACATGGCCACCGCCTTAGCCGCCGCTACCGGCGGCCCGCAGCCGCATGTCACCGGCGCCTACCGCGGCGGCGACGTACGCCACGTCACCGCCTCGCCCGCACTGGCGCAAAAGGAGCTCGGCTTCACCGCCGAAGTCGGCTTCGCCGAAGGCATCACCGAATTCGCCACGGCACCGCTGCGCCACTGACGGCGGCCTGTGTGCTCCCGGCAATGGACAGCAACGGCTACTTTGCCGACCGGACTTCCCGGAGCGCACACGCTGGCATTCGGTGGCTAGCGCGTGTGATCAGTGTGCAGCCACCACCACCGTCACCGCTACGCTCACCGCCGCCACGGCCCCCACACTGAGGTATCCGATCGCGGCAGGGCCGGGTTGGCCGTCACCGGCGATCCCGGCGTATAGGGCAGGCACCGAGAACGCAAACCATGGTCCGTATCCGAGGGCGGCCACGATCTGCGCCGTGAAAATGGCGGCGAACAAGGTGCCGATCGCGGCTAGATAGCCGCGGCCCAGACTCGCCGCACAGCCGGCAGCCGGGACCGGCGCAGCTTGACCATTTCGGCGTAAGGCGCGGCGTTCATGCGGTGGCCCCCTGACCTACCAGGCGCAAAAGCGACTCCAGGTCTTCCTCGGCAACGGTGAGATGAAGCGGTGCCGTGCCGGCCCGGACAAGCACGGTGGCGATCTCATCCGGGAAGGCGACGGCATGCTCGCTGGCCAAGGTGAGCGTGTCGTCCGGTGCGGTATGTGGATGGTGGCCCGCCGCCACCAGGGCTGCGGCAGCAGCCGCCTGGTCCCGGCAGACGATCTCCAGCCGGCGCTTGGCCTATCGGTGTCGCGGTACAGCAGATCGATCCGCTCTCGGTTGCCGCGTTGATGGGCGACAGGCGAATGAGCCCGCGGGCGCGCAACGTGCTCGCCGCGCCGCAGCGAACAAGCTCCTCGACATTCGCCTGCCGACCACAGTGGACGTGCCTCTTCCCCGTACCGAAACCGGCAATAACGAGCGTTCGGACGCTGAACCTGAACATGCTCATCAGACAGAGTCAGCTCAGGCAGCCAACGACGACTCAACCAACCAGCACCGGGCGCCAGACGAACGCGAACCTCAGATCCCCTGACACCGGCGCTCGCCCATACTCGCCGTGCCCGAAATTGGCGCGTGCTCATCCCCGCGTCGCCGACAGACGCAGTCACAGCGGCGACATGAGCTCCCGCAGCGTTAGGCGGCTGCTGGTTGTCGTTTCGCGAGGTTGCTGGCGGCTTGGGCGAGCATCTTGCCGTTCATGCGGATGGAGACGGTGCGCGGCAGCAGCTGGGTCATCAGGCGCATCATTCTGCCGGGGATGAGTATCGGCTGGTTTTTGGTGAGTGCGGCCAAGGTCTCCCGGACTGCCCGCGCGGCGGGCTGTGGGCGGACGGGCAGGCTCGCGCGGTCGACGCCTAGCGCGTCGATGATCGGTGTGTCGACGTTGCCGGGCATCATCACTGTGACATCGATGCCGGCGGGTGCGAGCTCGTAATGCAGCGCCACGCCGAGGTGCAGCGCATAGCTTTTGGCGGCGGCATCGTGAGCCATGTTCGGGATGCCGTGTTGCGCGCCCAGCGCTGAGACGATCACGATGCCGCCTCGGCCGCGGGCCATCAGGCGGCGGCCGAACGCGTGGACCAGCTCAAGGTGAGCGGTGGCGTTGAGGGTGAACCGGCGGTGCAGGTCACTAAGGTCTTGATCGAGATAGCGACCGGGCCTGCCGCTGCCTGCGTTGGACACGAGCAATCCGATGTCCAGATCCTGTGTGGCATCGATAACGGCTGACGCGCCGTCGGGTCTGCTGAGGTCGGTGGTGATCACTCGATAGTCGGTGCCGTGGGCGGCCTTCAGGGATTGTCCCAGCGATTCGAGGCGGTCGGTCGATCGAGCTGCCAGGACCAGGTTCAGGCCGGCGGCGGCGAGCTGCTCGGCAAAGGCACGGCCGATGCCGGAGGAGGCTCCGGTGACGGCTGCCCACGGACCATAGGACGCGATTTCAACCATGATTTAGACTGTAATCTGGACTCGGATCTAAATCAAGATGGATAGGCTGATCCGTCATGAAGACTCCCCCAGCCGATCTCGCCGAGCGGCTGCTCGACGCGAGCGAGCAGGTGCTGTTCACCGACCCGCCACCGCGGCTGGAGGATGTGGCGCAGCTGGTCGGGGCGTCGCGGGCGACGCTTTACTACTACTTCTCCGGCCGAGATGATCTGCTCACCTTCCTGCTCACCGCGCACGCGCGGCGTGGCGCGGCGGCGATACAAGGCGCGATCAACTCAGATGATCCACCTGAGCTGCGGTTGCGGGCTATGGTCGCGGCCATGGCCGGCTACCTCGGCCACCATCCAGGGATGTGTGCCGGCTTGCTCACCGCGCTCGGCACGACCGGCCGGCTCAACGACGTATTGCAGGCCAACGACATCTGGATCGCCGCCCCGCTGCGTGAGCTGCTGGCCGACGGCCGCGAAACCAAGGCATTCGCTGTCGACGACATCGCAGACGCGGCCAACGCCCTGCTCGGCGCGGTCCTTTTAGGAGTGCTAGGCCGATCCATCTCCGGCGCCGACGCCACCGATCTCCGATTCCAACAGCGACTATCCGAGCAAGTGGTCCGCGGCATCCTCACCCGCTAACCAAGACGGGCATCGCCCGTCGCGGCCGCTTCTCGTCAGTATGGCTAGGCGCAGCCAATGATGGCGACCGCCTTGGCGCCCCGGATGCGGCCAAAAAAAGCTACGCGGCGACGAATGCCGGCGCGACGATATCTGGGTAGACGGCGACGGCGGTCGGCTTCGCCCGTGCAGCGCGACGTGGATCGTCCGCGCTGGCGGCCATTGCCGCGTGCGTCCGGCCCTCGGCACGGCGAATTCCTCGCCCGTCCGGCGGCCCAGAGTGCGAGGTCGTGTTCGCCGAACCCATCTCGGATGTCACACGGCCATCGACACCGCCGAGGTTCGGTTCTGCGCGATGGCAACGATTCCGAGGGTTGGCAAGGCTAACGCATGCTGGTGCGTTGGCGGCAGATAGTACCGGTGTTGAACATGGGCCGCATCCATTTGGTGCGGCGCGCTCCGGGCCTCAGCTGTGCCACGGGTGTTTGGTCGATTTGGGGAAGGCTGATCGTTAGGGCCAGGCCTCGGCGTGAGGTTTCGTGCTCGCAGTCCTCGATGGCGACAACGCCGACGTAATCGACGACGGTGATGGCGGACAGGTCGAGGTGCAATGAGCCGGTGGCGTAGCGACGCAGCGTGCCGATGACGACTTTGGGCAGCAGGTGCGCCGTCAGCGCCGTGAGTTGCCCGATGGCGGCGAGGGTGATCTGGTGTGCTTCGAGCCGTATTCGCATGTGCAGCAAGGGGTTCATGGGTTTCGCCAGGGTTGGGGACTGGTGTTTTTCAGGGCGGCTAGGGCGTTGGCGATGGGATGGATGCGCAGGGCGTGTGATTGTGCGCGCCACGTGCTGGGTGGGTGGTATTGGGGGTTGCGCGCTCCCGCAAGAGCCGCGGTGATGATCGTGATGGCGCGGGTGTGACCGCCGAGGGCGAGGGCGTAGCGGACGGCGGCGGTGGGGTCGCTCGGGTGACGAAGGTACGCGGTGAGAGCAGCGGGGACGGTACGCAGGACACCGGCGGCGCTGTTGAGGGTGGCGATCGTTTCGGCGGGTCCTGCCCTGTGGCGCACGAGGGTGCGCACGATTGACAGGTAATGGGCTGTTTCGCGGTCGTGGGCTTGACTGGCTACAGCGGCCAGGAACCGGTTGGCGGTGAAGCTGGTGCCGGGCAGGCCGCGGCAGGCCGTGGCCGTGGCGGTGATGGCGGCACCGTCTCGGGCCCACGGGTGGGTGTGGGTGGTGACGGCGCTGCGACGGGCGATGTCCGCGATCGCGCCGAGGCCGTGGTGCGGCAGGAGTCCGGCTGCGCAGGCGCGCACAGCGGCGCTGCTACCGTGGGAGCCTTGTCCATTGTGGAGCGCCGGTGCGGCTTGCCACCATGGGATGCCTTGGGCTACTTGGGATAGCACTGTGGCGGTTCCACTGTCGGCGGTGTGCGGCGCATATTGGGCCAGAGTCCATACGAGGTTGTCTTCGTCGAGGCCGCCGTCGTGGGCGGCGAGGTGGCTGGCCATGAGCAGCAGGTGCTCGCCGTGGTGGGACAGGGCCGCCGGGTCGGTTTTGATGGTGATCGCGCTGTCGATGTCGGTGGTGCTGGGTAGCCGGGTGCCGTGCAGGGATGCGGCGATGGCGTCGGCGCAGGAGGCCAGCAGGAGGCTTTTATGGATGCGGTGCGGTAACGGTGAGCTGGCCGCTGGTGTCGCTTGCCTGTACACGTTGCCGCGATCCTTCCTGATGCCGCCCGGTGGGAACGCTCCGCCATGTCTGGTGGAGACGACCTGTTGCCGTGCGGTGCTTGACGGGTTTGAGGTTGTGCAGGAACTGGTCTGCCCATGTGGTGATGCCGCCGCTGGTCAGCGTTTGGCTTCGCATCGCCACGACTTGCCGTGATGCGGTGTGGCATTGGGCTGCTGCCGCCAGCATCGCCCGGCCAAGCGCTTCCGGGTCGTGTGGGTTGATGACGACCGCGCCGGGCAATGGTGTGGCGCTGAATTCGCTGAGCACGATGCAGCCACGTCCATGGGTGCGCGTGGCGGCGTATTCGGCGGCGTGCGGGGTTGCCCGGTCGCGCATGGGGGTGGCGAGCATGACGTCGGCAGCCAGGTAGAAAGCGGTGAGTTCGGCAGGGCTCAGGACGCCACGCTGATAGTGAACCGGCAGGTGGCTCAGGCACCCATGCTGGCCGTTGATCTTTGCGGTGAGACGTTCCAGTTCGGCGCGCAGCTGGGCTGCTTCAGGGGTGAGGCCGTCGCCGTTGGGGGCTAGCTGGATGAACGCGCATTCTTGAGCTTGCAACTGTCGCGTGTCCAGGAGCCGCGCGAATTCTTGTAGCCGTTGCAGTGTCCCGTCGCCGGGGTCGTTGCCGCCTATCGACAGGAGTACGGTGCTCGCCGGGCGCAACGAGGTCCGGATCTGGGCGGCGTGTGTCTGCACGGTCCAGGTTTCGGCTAGCTGGGATATGACGTGGGCGTCGGCGGGCATGGGCATCACCAAGGTGCGGCCATAGGCGGTGCCGGTCTGGTCGGCAATGGCCGCGAAATTGGCCCGAGACCGTTCGTCGGTGAACGACAAGAGATCTGCGGCCGCCAGTCCGGCCAGCAGGTCGTCGCGCCCGGCCAGAGTCTGGAACGATTCGGCCGGTGGCAGCGGGCTGTGCAGGGTGAACCCGATGCGCAGATCGGGGCGCATCCGGCGCAGGATGGCTGGGACTAGCTGAAGCGGATAGTCGTGAAGCCAGATCGCTGCGCCGTCGTCGGCGCTTCGGGCTATCGCGGCTGCGTAGCGCGCGTTGACCTGTTCATAGGCGGCCTTCCACGCGGGGTCTTGGGGTGGGGTGATCCCGCTGTGGCCGTAGTAGGTCGACGCCAACGTGTTCGCGCACTGCCCGTCGCGCCATCCGGACAGCACCGGGGCCGATATTTCCAACGGGACCAGCCACGATGAGGCCGCCGCCTTGGGCGGTATGTCGGTCGCGGCCACCCATGCCCCGCCGCGTGAGGAGACGGTGTGCATGAGCGCCGTGTGTGCCCGGCCGAGCACCGCATCGCCATCATCGTCGCCGATCGGCGAACGGGCGGTCGCCAAAACCAGGTCGACCGGGCCCGGTCTGTGCCTCATGGCTTGTCCTCCTGCCGGTGGGCGTCTGGTGGGCAGGGGGTGAGGACTTGAAGAACTCTGTCGACGCGGGCCAGGCGCAGATTGCGCATCAGCCGTGCCGACGGGGAGCGCAATGCGACCACGCCGCCGTTGCGGATGGCGCGGCGGTGAGCGTCGAGCAGCAGCAGGATGCCCGCGGCATCGATCGACGGGCAGCCTTCCAGATCGATGATGAGCTGCTTGGGGGTCAGCGCGATGGCCTCATCGAGAGTCGTGTTGATGCCTGGGGCCGTCCACACGTCGAGGTCGCCACGGACGACCACCTCGACGGTGGGGATGCTCGCGGTGGCGGTGTCGCTGTTCACCATGCGTACCTCCAAGTCCGGCGGGCGGGGCAACGGCCACGTTTCCCGGCGGGTGTGGCAGGGTTTCCGCGATGTCATGACAGTTGTGTGACAAACCCGTCCGGAGGTAGCTGGAGGGTGTCGCCATACCTGGCCGGCGGGGTAAACATGCGGGCGTGGCAGCGGTGCTGATGATTGAGGACGACGACCGGATCAGAATGTCGCTGGGTCTGGCCCTGGAAGATGAGGGCTACACCGTCCGGGCGGTGGCCACGGCCGAAGAGGGCATGGCATCGCAGCGGCAGGAGCCGGCCGACACGGTCTTGGTCGACCTGATGCTTCCTGGCATCGACGGGTTCGAGTGCATCCGGCAGCTTCGGCGAGACGGCGACGTGCCGATCATCGTGGTGTCTGCCCGCGATGACACCCACGACGTCGTCGCAGCGCTCGAGGCAGGTGCGGACGATTACGTGATCAAGCCGGTGGCGGTCAAAGAACTGTCGGCGCGGCTGCGCGCGCTGCGCCGTCGCGCCCGGCCAGTTGCGGTAGCACCGCAAATCATGGTGTTCAACGGGCTGGAGATCCGCCCGCAGGCCGGCGAGGTGCTGCTGCACGGAAACCAGCTGTCGCTGACACGCACCGAATTTCGGCTGCTGTGCGAGCTGGCCGAGCACGCCGGGCTCGTATTGTCACGCCAGCAGCTGCTGGAACGGGTGTGGGAGTACGACTACGGCGACGAAAGGCTCGTCGATGTCCACATCGGACGGTTGAGGCAGAAGATCGAGGACAACTCTGCCACGCCGCAGCGGCTGCTGACTGTGCGCGGGCTTGGCTACAAGCTGCAGCGATGAAACGTCCGGGACTGCGCGCGCGGGTCACCGCCGGTTTCGCCATCGGCGCACTGGTGGTGTCTGCGGCGGTCGCGCTGCTGTCCTACCAGCTCACCGAACGATTCCTGCTGCAGGAAAGGGAACGCAGCGCGGTACGCGCCACCTACCTGGAAGCTGGAATCGTGCGCGCCGGTCTGTCCACCGACCATCCGGACATCGCCGCAGTGCTGCGCGCCCTGGACACCGGCGGCAAACGCCGTGCGGTCCTGTTCCGCGACGGCCGCTGGTACGGACGAAACGCCGATTTCGGTACCAAGTCCACCATTCCTCTGGACCTGCAAGACATGGTCAATGGTGGCCAGCCGGGGGCTCAGCGAATCCGCATCGACACCGGGCCGGCCATCGTGGTCGGTGTTCCCCTGGATGCCTCAACCGTGTTCTACGTCGTGGACTCCATGCAGGAGCTCAACCGGTCCTTGCAGGTGCTCGCGATCATCATCACGCTCGTCGCCGCCGCGACCACCGCAGGCGGTGCCGCGCTGGGCTGGTATGCGGCCAGATACGTCGTGCGGCCCATGAGCTACGTGGTCAGCGCTGCGGACAACATCAGCGCTGGCGACTTCACCGCTCGCCTGGATCCTGGCACCGAGCCAGATCTGGCCAGGCTGGCTACCTCCTTCAACAAGATGGTCGACCAGCTGTCCGCACGTATGCAGCGCGACCGCCGTTTCGCCGCCGATGTCAGCCACGAGTTGCGTTCCCCACTACAGACTCTCTCGGCCGCAGCGAGTGTCCTGCTGCGCCAGAAAGACCATATGAGCGGCCGTGCGGCAGCGGCAGCCGTCCTCGTTTCCGAGGAGGCCGAACGGTTCCAGGACTTGGTCACCGATCTGCTGGAACTGTCGCGAAGCGACCAGCCTGCCGAGCCGGAGCCTACCGACATCGCCGAATTGGCCCGCGGTGTCTGCCGTACCCAGAAAATCTCTGAAGGGATTGTGACTGTGAGGCCAGGCACGGATGTCATCTGGATGATCGACCGGCGGCGCTTCCAGCAGATCCTGGCCAATCTGATCGAGAACGCCCGACATCACGGGGGCGGCGCCACCGCTATCGACATCGGCCAGCGCGACGAGTCCTGGCTGCTCGATGTCGATGACGAAGGGCCGGGGGTCAGCCCGCTGGACCGCGCCATCATCTTCGACCGGTTCGTGCGCGGCCGCACCGCCTCCGCACGCGGCGACAACGACGGCGCGGGCTTGGGCCTGGCCATCGTGCACCAGCACGTCACCGCCCACGCCGGCACGGTCACCGTCACCGACAGGCCCGGCGGCGGCGCCCGGTTCCGCATCGCCCTGCCCAGGACGAGCCAATGAAGAAGGCCATTTTCTTGGTACTGGCCGTGTGCGCGCCAGTCCTGCACGGTTGTGGAGTTCCGCTCGACCCGGCGCCGCATCCAGTCGAGCTGCCCGGCCGCAGCAGCGTCTCTTCGCCGAGCCTCACACCCTCGGAAAACGGTGCGGTGAACGAGGTCCTTTACCTCGTCAAAGACGGCCGGCTGACCGCCGTGACCCGCAGCCTTTCCGGAGCCCCTTCGGCGGGCCAGCAGCTACGCCATCTGCTCGCCGGCCCCACCACCGCCGAGCAACAGCAAGGCATGGCCAGCGCCCTGGCCGGCACCGAACTCGGGCTCAGCGTCGACATCCGCGACGGACAGGCCACCGTGGAGCTGGCTACCGGCCTGGAAGGCACCGGCCGCACCGACGACATCCTCGCCTTCGCCCAGATCGTGTGTACGCTCACCAGCCGCAGCGACGTCACCACCGTGACATTCACCCGAGCCGGGCAGCACGTCGAGGTGCCCCGCGCCGACAGCTCGCTGACCCGAGACCCGCTGACCGCCGCCGACTACGCCGGCCTCATCGGCGGTAAGTAACGGTGTGGCCGAAGCAGGCTGGTTTCGCCCGCCTACCGGCCCCAGGCGCGGGTGGGCTGCAAAACAGCCTCGCTGAGCGACTGCGCACGCAGGTGGGCGACCTTGTGATACTCGGCATCGGCGACCATCTGCCCGAAGGCCTGTCGGCTCGGGTAGTGCACCAGCAGTACCGCGTCCCATGCCTGGCCGGGCTCGGCCACCAGCGCGTCCTGGCCGTCGCCCGCGTAGAGGACCCGGGCGCCGTGACGCGCCAGGATGCCGTCCTGCAGCGCCTCGGCGTACCGGGCGTAGGACTCCCGGCCGCCCTCGGCGAAGCGCAGCAGGTTCAGCATGACCACCGGCGCGCCCGGGTCAGCGTCCACGAAATCGGCAAGTTCACTGCCGCTGGGGTTGATTGCCATCGCCGCCTCCATCACCACACGCCTGCCACCAACGCGATGAAGTCTGCAGTGTAGGTGCAGATTTTCCAAGCCGGCTGTTCGGCGATCGGGGGCCGAGTCTGGTGGACAGTTCTTGCGTAAGCCCGATAAGGTCACGGGTGGAGTGCCGGGAAGTCTGGTCGGCGAGCACATGCTGTTTGTCCGAACCAGTTTCTGTGAGGTGTTCTGTCATGCGCGCAGCTGATCTTGCTGTCGAGTATCCAACCGTCACCATGGCCACCGCGGCGATCGATGCCGCGCGGATTCTGGCCGGAGGCGACCTGCCTGGGCTGATCGTCGTCAATGATGCGGGCAAGCCGTTGCTGGTGCTGCCCGGCACGCAGGTGCTGAGGTTGGCGGTGCCGTCCTACTGCCAGGACGATCCCACGCTTGCCCGGGTGATCGACGAGGCCGCCGCAGATGTGTTCTTCCGCGAACTCGACGGCCGCACTGTGCAGGAATGCCTGCCCGACGAGCCCAAGGAACCCCCGGTGGTCGATGGCCGGGCCACCGCGTTGGAGATGGCCGCGCTGATGGCCCGCACCCGAAGCCCGCTGGTGGCGGTCACCAACCCCGACGGGACGCTGGCCGGTGTCGTCACCATGCATGCCCTGCTGGACCGGATCCTCGGCGACGGCGCATGACGGCGCTGGCGTGGGCGTCGGTCGCCGTCTTCACCGTCGCCTACATCCTGATCGCCACCGAGAAGATCCACCGCGTTGCTGCGGCCCTCGGTGGTGCCGCGCTGATGCTGTTGATTGGCGCAAGCAATGCCGAACACGCGTTCTTCGACGAGCAAACCGGTATCGACTGGAATGTCATCTTCCTGTTGTTGGGAATGATGCTCATCGTCGCCGTTCTCAAACGCACCGGCGGATTCGAGTACTTGGCGATCTGGGCCGCCAAGAAAGCCAAGGGCAAACCGTTCCGGGTGATGGTGATCCTTGTCCTGGTCACCGCGGTCGCGTCCGCGGCGCTGGACAACGTGACCACTGTCTTGCTGATAGCCCCGGTGACGTTTCTGGTGTGCGACCGGCTCGGCGTGCCGGTGATTCCTTTCCTGATCGCCGAGGCGATGGCCTCCAACATCGGCGGGACGTCGACCTTGGTCGGCGACCCGCCCAACATCATCATCGGGTCACGCGGAGGGTTGTCCTACAACGATTTCCTCGTCCATCTGACGCCGATCGTGGTCGTGCTGATGGTGGTATTCGTCGTGCTGTGCCGGATCCTTTTCCGCAAGGCGTTCACCTACCAGCCGGAGAAGGCCGCCAAGGTGATGACGCTCGACGAACGCGACGCCATCAAAGACCCGCGCCTGCTCATCATCTCCGGTGTCGTCCTTGCGCTGGTGACGGCGGCGTTCGTCCTGCACACCGTCCTTCATCTGGAGCCCTCAGTGGTGGCGATGGTGGGCGGGCTCCTTCTGCTCGCACTGTCCAGATTGGATGCCGAGGCGGTGGCCAAGGACGTGGAATGGCCGACGCTGGTGTTCTTCGTAGGCTTGTTCATCATGGTCGGCGGCCTGGTCAACACCGGTGTCATCGGCCAGATCTCCACCGCCGCCACGAACGCGGTCGGCGGGCAGCTGTGGCCTGCGACGCTGGTGCTGCTGTGGGGGTCTGCGTTTCTGTCGGCGATCGTGGACAACATCCCTTACGTGGCAACCATGTCGCCGATCGTCGCCGATCTGGTCAATGGCTTCCCGAAGGGCGAGGGCAATGTGCTGTGGTGGGCGCTGGCGCTCGGGGCTGACCTGGGCGGCAACGCGACCGCGATCGGTGCGTCGGCCAACGTGGTCATCCTCGGCATGGCCGAGCGTGCTGGTAAGCGGATTTCGTTCTGGGAGTTCACCAAGTACGGCCTGATCGTCACCGTCATCACCATCGCGGTGTGCGTGCCTTATCTGTGGCTGCGCTACTTCGCCTTCGCCTGACCTGCGTCACCCCTATGGAGAGGGTCATCGTGTGACTGTGATCGCCATCCGCGAACTGGCCAAGCACTACGGGCCGGTACGTGCGGTCGACGGCGCGAGCTTGAGCGTCGCCACGGGAGAGATCTATGCCCTGCTGGGCCTCAACGGCGCGGGCAAGACGACGACCATCCGCGTCCTGCTGGGCATGATCGCCCCGACGAGCGGAAGCGTAAGCCTTTTCGGTCAGCCCGTTTCCCCGTCAGCGCAGGATCTGTGGGCGCAGGTTGGGTACCTGGTGGAGACACCGGCGGCCTATCCGGAGCTGACCGTGACAGAGAACCTGCGTGTGACCGCGCGGCTCAAACATGTTGCGCCACACGCCGTCGGCGACATCATCGACCGGCTCGGCTGCACATCAACGCGAACCGGCGGACGCGCGACCTGTCCCTAGGCAACCAGCAGCGCCTCGGGTTGGCCAAAGCACTGCTCGGCGACCCCAAGCTGCTGATCCTCGACGAGCCTGCCAACGGCCTCGATCCCGCCGGGGTGACCGAAATCCGCCAGCTGCTCAAGGATCTCGCCGCCGACGGGACGACAATCCTGCTGTCAAGCCACATCCTGGCCGAAGTCGCCCGGCTGGCCACCCGCATCGGCATCATCCACGAAGGCCGCATGATCACCGAAATGTCCGCCGACGACCTACCTCGGCACGTGCAGCGCACGCTACAGGTCCGCTGCCGCGATCACGTGGCGGCACGACGGATATTGCACGACAACGGATACGACCCGCAGCCCGGCGAGAATGGCATGCTGCTGGTGACCGGACACGACGCCGTGGACACGCCGGAACGTGTGGCGACCCTGCTCGTCGACGGTGGTTGCCCACCTCAGCACCTGGCCGTACACGAGGAAGATCTTGAATCGCTGTTTCTGCGGCTGACGGGAGCCGCCCGGTGAACGCAGCCCTTTACGCCGAGATGCTCAAGCTGCGGACCTCCAGACTGCCATGGATCACCGCGCTCGCCATCACGGTGGGCGTCGCCGCCGGTGGGATGTTCATGTTCATCTCGCTACACCCCGAACGTGCCCGCGACCTCGGACTGCTCGGCTCGAAGGCACAGCTGGCCATGCTGGAGCCCACATGGGACTCCTACCTGAGTCTGCTGGCGCAGATCAGCGCCGTCGGTGGGCTCGGGATTTTCGGCATGATCATGGTGTGGGTGTTCGGGCGCGAGTTCGCCGACCACACCGCCAAAGACCTGCTCGCCCTGCCCACAAGCCGGACAGCCACGGTGATGGCCAAGTTCGCGACCGCAGCGACCTGGGGCCTGTGCCTGACGGTCTACCTCGCCGCCGCCGGTATCGGCGTGGGCTTCCTGCTGGGCGTGCCCGGCGCTTCCTTGGCGCAGCTGGGTTCCGGAGTGCTAAGAATCCTGGTCACCGCGGCGCTCACCATCGCGTTGACGGCCACGTTCGGTCTTGCGGCAAGCATCGGACGCGGCTATCTGCCTGCCGTCGGCACCTTGTTCGCCACCTTGTTCACCGCCCAGATCGTGGCCGCACTCGGCTACGGCGCCTGGTTCCCGTTCTCCGTCCCAGCGCTGCACGCCGGACTGGCAGCACAGCAAACCCCGACCGCCATCGGCTACCTCGGCGTGGCCGCCGTGGCCGCAGCCAGCGCGCTGGCCACGACGAGATGGTGGCAGCACGCCGACCACACGCGCTAAGGCGCATGGAAAGCCAGGCGCCGCAATGGAGGTCTCGTAGCCGGCTCGAAGGTTGTCATGCAAATGTCACACCGCCGTGCGGACATCGCCACAGATGCAGCCGAGGCTGACCGTCGCAGGGCCTGGCGTAACCTGGTGGGGCCAAATGCGGTCATCGCTTACCTCACTGCTGGGCGTGCGGCGCCAGGCCCCGCGCCAGAGCCAGTCGTCACCGGACTGTAAGGTTCAGATCTTCCAATGCGGTCTAAGGTGAGCGCCATGTTGCGAACCCGCTTGGCCTTGACGATCGGTGCTGTGTTTCTGACCGCTGCTTGCGCGACCGAGGTGCCATCCAGTGGCCCCGCTACCTCGGTATCGGTGGCCACCAGTCAGTCCTCACTCCCACCGACCTCATCGTCGGTGGTACCGGAGACGCTCAGGTTCACTGTGTCGACAGTGGACGGACAGTCGTTTGATGCGGCGTCTCTCGCCGGCAAGCCAGTCGCGTTTTGGTTCTGGGCGGCATGGTGCCCGACGTGCAAAGGCGACGCGGCCAAGGTGAGACTCCTACAGCAGCAGCTGGCCGGCAAGGTGAATGTCGTCGGAGTGGCCGGGCTCGGCAGCGGCGCAGACGGAATGCGCAAATTCGTCACCGACTACCAGCTATCGGGGTTCCCCCAGCTTGCCGACGATACCGGCACTGTTTGGAAGAAGTTCGAGGTGCCCAGTCAGCATTACTATGTGATCCTCGACAGCGCTGGCGCGATCGTCCACCGTGGGCGTCTGAGCATCAGTGAGCTTCAGCAACGACTATCGGGGTTAGCTTAAGTGGCCGACGCGCCCTATCCGTTGGCCGTGGCCGCAGGCATGCTGGCGGCTGTCAATCCCTGTGGATTCGCCTTGCTGCCTGCCTATGTGTCGCTGCTGGTTGTCGATGGGAATGATTCATCCCGGTCAGCCTGGCGCAAGACCGGTACGGCATTGGCGATGACGGCCGCGATGACAGCGGGATTCGTCGGTGTCTTCGGCGCATTTGGTCTGCTTGCCACGCCGGTAGCCGACCAGCTCATGCAACACGCACCGTGGATGACAATCGCTATTGGACTAATCCTGACCGGCTTGGGATTGTGGATGGCCACTGGCCGCGATCTGCCGTCGCCTGTACCGAAGGCTGGACAAGCACCGCAATTAACCCGCCGATTCTGGTCGATGGCCGTTTTTGGAGCGGCCTTCGCGATCGCCTCTCTCAGTTGCACGATAGGACCGTTTCTTCTGGTCGTGGCAATGACCTTCCGGGCTGAGACGATCTCCGAGGGCATCGGGCTCTTCGTCGCCTACGCTGCCGGCATGGCCCTGATCGTCGGCACGGTGGCTATCGCCGTGGCCCTGGCCCAGCAGTCTGTTCTGGGCTGGCTGCGCCGGGCAGGGCCGGTCCTGTCCCGCGTGGCGGGCGGGCTCATGACGGCGGCGGGCGCTTATGTCGCTTGGTATGGCTGGTATGAGGTTCGGCTCAGCGACCGTCCTGGTGCCACTGATCCAGTCGTCACTGCCGCTGGTGAAGTCCAGACCTGGCTTGCCACACAGGTCGAAGGGATCGGGCCGGCAGCCTTTGCCATGCTGGCAGCTGTGCTGGCGGCCGCGGTACTCGCGGCGGCAAAATTGCGGCGTCCTTAGCAGGGTAGCGACACGAACTCATGCTGGTTCAGCGGTTTTCGCGAGGACCACCACTTGGTCTCCAGGGTGAAGGCTAAGCGGCTCAGTCTTGTCGGGATTGAGCACGATGCCATATGCGGGAGGCTTTTTCGCGTGGGATTGCACCCGGTAGCCGACCGCGGTTTCACCGCGCCTGCGGGCGGCCTCGATGACAGTGGCGAAGTTGGCCTTGGCACCGGCAATCAAGTAGTTGCCAGCGGGCTCGACGTACATGTCCGACCCCTGGGCGTCGAACAATTCAGCGAACACCTCCTGCAGATATTGGTTCTTGGACAACTGCGTCAGCAGAAGGCTGATCAGTTTACTGCCGACCACGAAGTCGTCCGCATTGGTCACTTGGGCCAGCTGCCGGTTTTCGTCGTCGATGAGTTCGCTGACCATGGCGTAGCTGCCAGCCTGCTTGTCCTTGAGGTCGCGCAGATGCAGCAAGGTCACCAAAGTGCGCGAGTCCGCATGAGCCACACCGACATGGTCTTCCGCCAGGACGATCACATACTGGAACTGCTGCAGGTCAAGGGCCTGCAGGGCGGGGCGGCGGGTAGGGTCGCACGATGTGGTGGTGATACGCAGGTTCGCCGCGGCAGGCATCTCGCCTGGCGGCCTGCCATAGCTGGCGATCGTTAAAGCCGAGCCAGCGGGAAGGTACCTGTCCAGGAGGGTGAGAATGGTCGGCCCGCGCTCGTTCCAGCCCAGCATCAGTGTTCGTTCCACCACCGGGGCCGCCCGCTCGGGCGCGGCAATGGCATCAGCGACTATCGAGGCGGGTTCGGCGGCCAACCGCACCATCGACGGACTTTGAGCGAGCAGAATTATCTCGTCACCATCGACAATGACGGTGTCGCTCGGCGGGTTGAGCACCACCTGCCCATCGGGGTGCTTGAGCCCGATCACGGCGGCTGTGTCGTAAGCGAACAGCGCTGCGGCAAAGGGCCGCCCGCTGAGGGACGGCTCGGAACGCATGTAGATTTCGTCACCGGCGAAAGTGAGCAATTCGTTGTACACCAGGGAGAGCCCGGGTTGGCGGCGTGACTGAACCACAAGCCGTGCGGCCAGGTCTTGCGCATCGATAAGTTTGGCGGCAGGCCCGCCAGCCAGTGTCGCGGCGGGCATATTGGTCGAGTCGGTCACCACAGCGACCACCGGCGGGCGTCCATCGGGCCAAGGCCTGTGACTCAACGACAGCAGGGTCTTGATCAGGCGCACATCGGGGTCTTCGTCTTGCCGCGACGGGATGACGATCACCGCAGCCTGATCGGGCCGCACGATGTCCAGATCGGCGGGACGGGTGGGGCTGCCGGTACGGCACACGACTCGCACCCGGCTACGGCGTGGCAGCCTGGCGCGGATCTCGTCTTCCATTTCGACTTTGTCACGGTCGGCCAGGATCGCCACACACACCCGTTCGCCCTCGCTGGCGAGTTCGAGTTCTCCAATGATGGTAAAGATTTGCTCCGACCACCCGAGGATCACGGTGTGTCCGTGTTCCACCACCTGCGATCGGCCCTTTCGTAATTCAGCAAGCTTCGTGTTCAGACCGGAAGCCAGGATGCCCACCAACGAGCTGACTATGAAGATGCCGCCAATGGTGACAACTAGCATCATGGCCAGAAATATGGCGTTACCGGTATCGCCGCCCATCGTTCCTGGATCCAGCGTGCGCAGCAGACTGATCCACACCACCGCCGACGGATCACGATGATCAGGATCGGTGTCAAACAGCAGCACCACGGCCGATACGGCCACCACCAGCAGGAGCGATGCCAAGGCCAGCCAAGCTATGAGCGCGGGTGTTCCACGCGACATCGTGTTGTCGAACCAGTACCGTAGCCGTTCCCGCACCCCAGACTTGAACACGGCTCACAACCTACTAAACATCGCCGGGCCGCCACGCAAACAGCGCAGCCGTCGACAAAATGGTGTGGTTGGCCAGACAGGTGATTAGCCGGGGACGGGCCGCCGTGCCGGGTTGAGGGCAGGACGGCGACGGGCCGCGACGTCTTCGATCCATCCGATCATCACCACGGTGAGCGCTGTCAGGCCGGTGCCCAGAGCGATGGCAGCCCAGGTGGTGCCGAGCCGACCGAAGTCGAATCCGGACGCGGTAATCAAAGTCGCGGCGGCAAACAGCATCGGCAGATGCCAGATATAGATAGTGATCGCCCGGGCGTTGATCACGGTGATGGTGCTGGACAGCCAGGCCCACCGGTGCAAGAACGACAGATCTGGGCGCAGCCGCATCAGGATGAGCACGAAAGCTGTACCCCATAGGGTGTCCGCCAACGGGTCGGCAAACGGCAGCGCCAAGTCGGCGCGGTGGGTGCCCCACAGGTACCCCGCGGCTGCCAGCCCCGCCGCGGCCGCGGCGCACACCCATACTGGCAACCGGTCGAGCAGGCGAGTGTGGCGGGCGAAACCGAGCACCCAGCAAGTGCCGTATGAAGCGGTGGACCACAGCACATCGCCGATCCGGTTGACCGGAAGCACGATCAGGGGTGAATACAGCAAGACAGCTACGGTCACTGGGGTCAGCACAGTGATCACGGGCCAGCGCTGATAGGCCCGCCACAACAGCGGGGTGAGTAGCACGAACCACAGGTAGGCGCGCAGGTACCACAGGGCGAGGGCGAAGGCGCCGCCCCACTCGCCGGTGGGAGGGTTGGCTAGAGGAAACACCCAATACAGGGCATCGGTCCAGTGTTAGGGCCGCCATCCGTGCATCAGCAGCAGCGGCACCGCCACCGCAGCCAGCGCCCACAGCGGCACAAGCAGCCGCCGCAGCCGCGACCGCACCATCGATGACGTTCCGCGTCGGTCCACCGAGGAAGCGGCCAACGCTCCACCGAGCGCAAACATGATCGACATCGAGGGGTACAGGACCGTGAGCCAGCCGATCCACAAGGTGTGGTTCAGATAGACGCGCAGAATCGCCGCCGCCCGCAATACGTCGATATAGATACTGCGTTCACGCACAACGGGTGTGGCGGGAACTGCAGTCACGGCAGGCTGGCCAGGCAAGCGGCAAACCCTTTCTGCGCAAAGAAACATCCCCGGCTGACACTGCGGCCCGGATGCGTTAACCCTATCGAATCACGCATCCGCTCAACCTCGAAAACACCTCAGAAAACCATGGGAGCTGGGGCGGGGCTCGGCAGACGCGGACGACCCTCCTTACCCGGAGGCTCGCAGGAACCGTCATGACCCTCGATATCAGCGCACGAGGGGCTGGCTGATTGGCCGATCGCGAGCTCGCGCCGATGCGGTAGGTTGTGCGGTGGTGCGCCGGGAAGTCTGGTCGGCAAATGCGACACGTTCCGTTTGCCTACCCCCGGCAGGAGTGCCCCGATGGTGTTTCAAATCCTTTACGCTGCCGCCGGTCTGGTGCTGCTCACTTTCGCCGCCGATCACCTCGTGCTCGGCTCGTCGCGGCTGGCCGCGCGCATGCGCATCAGCCCGGTGGTTGTCGGCGTCGTCGTGATCGGCCTGGGCACCTCGGCACCGGAATTCCTGGTCTCCGGGGTCGCCGCAGCACGAGGCGACACCGGCATCGCTTTGGGCAACATCACCGGCTCCAATATCCTCAACCTCACCCTGATCCTCGGTGTCGCCGCGCTCGTCGCCAAGGTCACGGTCACCTCCTCGGTGATCAAGCGCGAGGTGCCGCTTGCCGTCGGGGCTGTGGTGATGTTCGGCCTGTTGGCCTGGGCGGGGCTCAATGTCGCGACCGGTGCCGTCCTCGCCTTGGCTGCGGTTGGCGCGTTGGCGCTGCTGTTGCGCTGGGCGCGGCAAGGCCGCAATGCCGAGCTCGCCGAAGAGGTCACCTCGTACACCGGCGACGAACGGGGCGAAATCCACGAACCGGCCGCGGCGAAGGCCCGCTGGACGCCGCCAGTGTGGTTTGAGCCCATCCGTGCTGTGCTCGGCCTGGCCGGTGTCCTCGCCGGGGCGCAACTGCTTGTGGTCAACGCGTCGGCGATCGCCACGGATCTGGGCGTCCCGCAGCTGATCATCGGGTTCACCCTCGTGGCCTTAGGCACGTCTCTGCCGGAGCTGGTGACCACCATTCAGGCGCAGCGCCGGGGCGAAACCGACCTCGTCGTCGGAAACCTGTTCGGCTCCAACCTGTTCAACAGCCTCGCCGGCGGCGCCGTGGTCGCCTTCGCCGCACCCGCCAGCGCCGAGCCGGCAAGCGTCACGCTCGTCCTGACCATGATTTTGACCGGTGGCCTGGCCTGGGCACTGCTACGCCGCGGCCTGACCCTAACCAAGATCGAAGGGCTGGTGCTTATCACCGCTTACGCCCTAACGATGCCGCTGCTGCTATCCGCCTAGCCGTCCACGCTCTGCCAGGACCGTTAAGCATGCGCCGCACATAGCGCCAGAGGGGGTCATGCCAGAGCCGGACCAGCTCAGCCAGCGCCCGCCGGTCACCAAGCTGCGCCTGAACTACCAGCAACGCGTCGCGCCTGACGTTCTCCACACCTTGATAGTCCCCGCGCCCGCCGCTCAGGTTCACAGGCCATCGCGATCACCGACGCGGCCAGTCACGGCCGCAAGCCTTGGCCCCGCACACGGCCGCGGCTTCTGCGTCAATGACGCTCTCCGCTGGTGCGGTTGAGGGCGAGCTGCAGTTGCCGGATGGAATGGCGCAGCGTGGCGCGTACGGCCTGGTAGTGGCGTCCAGCTTGCTCATATGCGTCATCGGTAACGGTGTAGACGACGGCGACGGCCTCCCGCTGCAGGCGGGCGGTGCAAAGCCGCTGCTCGGCTGCCATCACCAATACCAGGTTTCCGGCTGCGAGTGCGGCCGTCAGGTCGTCCTCAGCGCCGATGTGGACTCTCACGGCGCGAGCCAGGTCAGCCAGCAGCTGGTTACGCCGGTGACTGCGCACAATGTCTTCGGCCGCCTCGACCACGTCAAGAGCCGCTAGCCGCTCCCAGCGCCTGGCCATAAGCTCGCGCAAGTGTGCGACGTCATCGTGAGCCACGCCGCCTCGCCCTCCTTTACTCGACGTCTGGTTCGCCGCATGTTGGCTGCCTGCTACGGCGACGTTACTCAACGGCATCGCCGTGCGGGTATCAGCCGCTGAGACACAACCGGCGTAGCCGGTACAGGCCGCCGACGAGAATCTGGCCGAGCCGGAGGCGACGAAGATCGTCGCCGGTGGCGGAGAGGCTTCCCCAGTGATCACCGACGGCGTCTACCCTGAGTCCAAAGGAGTAAGAGCGCATCTGCTGGAAACCCCTGTCCAGCAAAGGATCCCGCCGGGAGGCAGGCGTCGCCTGTGACGGTGTCTAGACGCATCTTCGCTCCGGTACCGATTGTGCCGCGCCCGGCGGGAGATCCTCTACCCTTTGTTAGGAAATTATTCGGTCGTTCGGATGGTGGAGGTCTGGTTGGCCGCGGCGCTTTGGCTGTAGCCGTAGCCCACGCCCCAGACAGTCGACGGTGCGACGGTGGCGGCGCCGTACAGCTTCGGGCCTGGTGTGGTCTCGCGTGTCCACGCAGAGCCGTCCCAGCGCAGCACAAGACTGCGGGCGCCAAGGCCTTCGCCGTCGAGGCCGACGGCGTACACATTGGATGGTGAGAGCGCTACGATGTCGCGTAGTTGGCCGCCGCCGGGGAAGGCGGGTATGGTCGCGCGGGTCCAGGCTGTGCCATCCCAGTGGTAGATCGCCGGGATCCAGTGTGGACCACCGGGATACGTGTGGCCGACCGCCCACACGTCGTTTGGTGACACTGTCTTCACTCCAAACAGCATGACCTGGTTGGGCTGCGGCAGCGGCACCGATACCCACGCGGTGCCGTTCCAGCGCAACGTCGCCGCTACAGCTATGCCGCCGAACGGACTGGTGCTGCCCCAGCCGACGGCCCACGCATCGCTAGGTCCGGTAGCGTCGACAGCCTCGAGGAAGTCCTCCGCGGTGATGGCCGGCGTGGCGAATGTGCGCCATGTGCCGGTGCCGCTGCGCTGGGCGATGAGCTTGAGGCTGCCGTAGCTTGCGCCGGGCCGGCTGTACGATCCCACGGCCCACAGGCTGCCCTGGACTGACTTGACGCCACGCAACTCGTTGATGCCGTTGGGGTTCGGGTTGGGGCCGGCGACCGTGCTCCAGGCCGCCCCGTCCCAGTGCTGAACGAGCGTGCGCTGACCGCCCTGCTGGAACCCGGCGGCCCACGCGTCGGTGTCGGACGGCGCGTCCACGGCGCGTAACATCGCGCTGCCGCTCGCGGCCGGGTGGGTCACGCTCACCCATCCTGTGCCGTTGTGACGCAGTATCAGTGTGCGGAAGCTCGAGGTGGAGGCGACTACCCGGCCGACCGCCCATACATGTGTCGAGCTCGACGCGGAGGCGGCGAGAAGTTCGTTGCTTCCGGGTGCATTGGGCGAGGGCACCTGGACCCAGGTCGCCGCCACCACCCACGCAGTGATCAAGGTCAATGACTTCATGGCGTCCATGGTTCACGCATTGGCACCCGCAGAGTCTTACGGTCGGCTTACGAGAACCCGATCAAGACTCGGCTCCGGTGACAAGTACCCAGACGTATCGAGAATAACGAGAATGCAGATCACATTCGGCTTTGGATCCGTAAGGGTGTCGTAAGGATCAATGCCGGGGCGCCGGCCATACGGTAAAGCCGTGATCGACGTTGTGTTGCCTTGTCTTGATGAGGCTGCCGCTCTGCCTACCTCGGCGCCGTGGCGGCACAATGCCCCGGCGGCCGGTTCGCCGCTGTGGTAAGCGGACTGGGGTTTAGGTGAGAGCGGCGCTGGGCGTCTTCGGCCGGGCTCTTCAGCACGCGGCCATCGGCGACGACTCCGTCGTGGATCTGATGTCGGTCTCCGGTGACACCCTGCTGCGCATGGACGCCGCACACTGGTGCGGCCAACCCCGACCAGGCGATGACACCATCGTGACAAGCTGCAGCGGATCCACGTTGGACGTAGGGTGCGGGCCGGGAAGGCTGGTCTCCGCATTGGCCCAGCAGGGCGTGGCCGCGCTGGGTATTGATATCAGTGGTGAAGCCATCGCTCAGGCACGCGAGCGTGGGGCGGCGGCCCGGCTATGCGACGTGTTCGCCAGGGTCCCCGACTCGGGCTGGTGGAAACATGTGCTTCTGGCCGACGGCAACATCGGTATCGGCGGGCATCCGGCTCGGCTGCTGCAACGCTGCCGGCGGCTGCTGCGCCCCAGCGGAACCATCATCGTCGAGATCGGTTCGCCAGGGTCGGGCACATGGCGGCATCCGGTCCGGTTACGGCACAACGGTTTGGACAGCCCACCGTTCTGGTGGGCCGCAGTCGCCGCCGATGACCTTGAACCCATCGCGCATGAGGCAGACCTTGCCGTCGCAACCCACTGGGCCTCGGCTGGGCACTGGTTCGCCCGGCTGCGCGCGCAGAACTAGGAGAATCAGATGCAGGCACAGATAGGGATTATCGGTGGGTCCGGACTGTATGAGCTGTTCGGCGACTCCGCCTCCGAGCACAAACTCACCACACCCTACGGCGATCCGTCGGGCGTTGTCACGATCGCGCCTGTCGCCGGCCGGTCGGTGGCATTCCTGCCGCGCCACGGTTCCGGCCACCGCTACCCCGCGCACGTGATCCCGTACCGGGCAAACATGTGGGCGCTTCGCTCCCTGGGCTGCCGCCAGATTCTGGCACCATGCGCGGTCGGCGGCTTGCAACCGCAGCTCGGTGCTGGAACTTTCGTCGTACCCGATCAGCTCGTCGACCGCACAAGCGGGCGCGAGCACACGTTTTACGACACGGGCGCCGTGCACATCAACTTCGCCGACCCGTACTGCCCACACCTACGGCAGTCTATTTTGGACACTGCGGCTTCTGCGGGCCAACCCGTCGTCGACGGCGGCACCATGGTCGTCATCAACGGGCCTCGGTTCTCCACCCGCGCCGAGTCTCGCGGCTTTGCGGCCGCCGGGGCAGGCGTCATCAATATGACCGGCGCACCGGAGGCAGCCTTGGCTCGCGAACTGGCCATGTGCTACGCCACGATCGCCTTGGTGACCGACCTGGACGCGGGCGTCGACGGTGAGCGCGGCGTCACCCAAGACGAGGTGTTTAGGGTCTTCGCCGACAACACCGCCAAGATGCGAACACTCCTGCTGGCCGGCATCGCCGCCGTAGACACGGCCCGCCCGTGCGCGTGCGCGAACGCGCTGGACGGCATGACCCTGCCGTTCGAGCTGCCGTGAACCCGCCACAGACCATGTTGCGCACCGTGGGTGCCGCCGCCTGCCTTGCCGCGCTGGGCCTGTGCGTCTGGTGGCTGGTCCATCCCCCGGCGTGGCAGGGCGCCTGGACGTGGTATGTCCTCATGGGTAGCGCCTGGGTCCTGTTCGCCTGCGGTGCATGGCTCGTGCGGGGCGTTCCCCGCAAAGCCGCGGTGGCGCTCATCATCCTTGGCGCGATCGGCCTGCCGCTAGCCGCCGGGTTCGCCCCGCCGCGTACCAGTGACGACCTTTACCGCTACATCTGGGACGGCCGGGTCCAGGCCGACGGCATCGGCCCGTATCGGTATGTGCCCGCCGCACCGGAACTTGTCCACCTGCGCGACGATTTCCTTTGGCCGCAGCATTCCACGTGGTGCGTGCCGGCGACAGCATCGCAAGGCCAGCCCGACGTCACGCAGGGATGCTCGCTGATCAACCGGCCCACCGTGCCCACCATCTACCCGCCGGTGGCTCAGGCGTTTTTCCTTGCCGTGCAGGCACTTTCCCCATCCGGCTCGCAAGAGGGGCCGATGCAGGTGGCGGCAGTGCTCGCCGTGCTCGCGGTAGCGATCCTGCTGGTGATCGTTCTTCCCAAAACCGGGGCCGATCCCAGGCTGGCCGCTCTGTGGGCGTGGTGTCCGCTGGTGGCGATCGAGGCGGGCAACAACGCCCACCTGGATGTCATAAGCACATTGCTGACGGTGGCCGCGCTCCTGGTTGCCGGGCGGGCGGCAACATGGCGGGGTACCGCGGCCGGAGCCGCCTTGCTCGGACTGGCCATCGCCACCAAGATCATTCCGGTGGTGGCCGGACCCTCGATGCTGCGCCGCCGCCCGCTTCTGGTAGCCGGCACCGCATTGCTCACCGTCATTCTGGTGTACCTGCCCCACGTTCTCGGCACCGGCGCCGGCGTGCTGGGCTACCTGCCCGACTACCTGACCGGCGAAGGCTACGACACGGGCAGCCGCTTCGCACTGCTGCTGTTCCTGCCGTCATCGCTACGCCTGGGGACTGCCGTCGTCATCCTGGCAGCCACAGCGGCCTACGTGTTCTGGCACTCCGACCCGGATCGGCCCTGGCGTAGCGCCACCATCATGGCCGGGGTCATGCTTCTCGTGGCAACGCCGGGCTACTCGTGGTACACCATCCTGCTGGTCGCTCTGGCCGCCATGAGCGACCGGCCCGAATGGCTGGCCGTGGTCGCCGCCGGATACGTCGCGCAGTACTACGGCAACCTTCACCTGGAAATACACCAGTCACTGCAAATCGGTTACGGCGTCGCGGCACTGGTAGTGGTGGCCACGACACTGCTGCGCCAGCGTCCGCTGTGGAAGACACGCACGGCGTGAAGAGGCCCACTTCGCTGCTGCACAGCCCCAGCCAACTCGATGTCACGACCGGCGCGGCGGTCGGCACTGCATCGTCACCGCCAACGTCACCCACGCCATCCAAGCTGTTGCGGCCCCCCGGTCAGGTCGCTGGGCGGCTGGTGGGTATGTCGAAGGCGGGGAACAGGCCCGCTTGGGGGAAGCCGGTGATCATCGCGATTGCGGCGTCGTTGGTGGTGCCGGTGATGTCGAAGACCATGATGCCGTACCCGTTGCAGGCCCCGCGGTTGTCGGGAAGGTATGCCGCCACGGCGGGCTGCCCGTTGGCGTGGATCGCGACCAGCTCGATGAGGTCGAGGCGCCCGTCGGCGGGCACGGTGGCGAAGAAGTCTGCGATGGCTTGCCTGCCGGCGAATTCGGCGCGTTCGGGTGGCATGCGCAAGATGGCGTCCTCGCGCAGCAATGCTGCCAGCGCCGGGATGTCGCGGGCGTGCCAGGCGGTGATGAAACGCTGCAGGATCTGCTGTTCGACTGGTTCGAGCGCCCTGCTGGGCCGGTGTGGTGCGGCCATGCCGGCGCGGGCTCGTTGCAGCAGTGAGTTGGCGGCGGCGACGGTGGTGTCCAGCTGTGCGGCGGTTTCGGCGGGGCTGAAGGTGAGCACGTCACGTAGTAGCAGCGCCGCGCGCTGGGTCGCGGGCAGTTGCTGCAACGCGGCGACGAACGCCAGCGCGACGCTGTCCCGAGAAACGGCGGCGGCGGCCGGTCGCCGTCGGCCGCGGTGAGCTGGTCGAGCAGCCGGTCGGGGTAGGGCTGCAGGTAGATGATGTCTGAAGCGGCCACCGGCAGACCTGGCCTTGCGCGGATCATTTTGAGACATGTCGTGGTGGCGATCCGGTACAGCCAATGCCGCAGCGGGGCACGGCCGGCGAAGCCGCTCAGACCGCGCCACGCCAGCAGCTGGACTTCCTGCATCGCGTCGTCGGCGTCATCCAGCGAGCCGAGCATGCGGTAGCAGTGCACATGCAACGCCCGCCGGTGCGCGGCCAGCAGCGCGGCGAACGCTTCATGGTCGCCAGCCAGGGCCGCGGCGAGCAGGGCTGTTTCGCCGTCGACCGCTGCGTGCGTGCTCACAACGACACAGGTTAGCGCCAGACGGTGACAGCACCGATGAAAACCAGCCCTCTGGTGGATCAGACATGGTGAACGCGGCCAGCCCGGCCGCGCTCGATCCGTTGACCTGTGAGGGAGTGTGGAACGTGACGGCACCATTCATGTGGTTTGATCTGGCCAGCGCCGACCCGGGCAAGACCGCCGGGTTCTACGGGGACCTGTTCGGCTGGTCCATCGCCGATGCCGGCGTCGGCGGCTACCGGTCGTTCATCGGCGGCGCGCAGCCGTGGGCCGGTATCACCGCGTCAGACGACGCCGGGCAGTGGCTGCCCTACGTTGTCGTCGATGATCTGGACCAGGCAGCCAAGCAGGCAGTGGCGTTGGGCGCCACCGTGCTCGCCGGGCCAACCGAGGGCCCGGCGGGTACCTCGGTGCGCATCGCCGATCCTGGCGGGGCGCAGCTGGCGCTGTTCAAGCCGTTCTCGGCAGCGCCGTAGCCGGGCCTGTGACAGTAATGCCGCGGCACGGGAGAGGCCTGGGCCGCGGCACACCACCCGGCAGCAAGCAAAAGGGGGGAATACCGTGACTGGGGAAGAGCTGTTCTGGGACCTGGCCGAGCCGCTGTGCGCGCAGGCTGCGGTGTCCCGGTCGACCATGATGGGGTACCCGTGCCTGCGCTACCACGGCAGGTTCTTTGCCTCGATCGACCGCACCACGGGCGCGCTGCTGGTCAAACTTCCCCAAGACCGCGTCGCCGAACTGATCCGGCAGGGGCACGGGCAGCCGTTCGCCCCGGCCGGGCGCATGTTTCGCGAGTGGGTAGCCATCGACAAGCCGCAACGGCGCCGCTGGAACACCCTGATCGGCGAGGCAATCGACTTCGCCCAAACCGGCGGATAACCCCCGTCGGTGGTCGCGCCCGGCCCTGACAGGATGAAGACCATGGCCGTCGACGTGCTGACTGAGACTGTGATCGCCGCACCGTGCGAGCAGGTCGCCGCGTTCGCCGGTGACCCCGGCAACGCTCCCCGCTGGTACGCCAACATCACCTCGGTGACCTGGCAGACCCCGCCCCCGCTCGCGGTCGGGTCGCGCATCGAGTTTGTGGCCCGGTTCCTTGGCCGCACCTTGCGCTACACCTACGAAGTCGCCGAGTTCGAGCCCGGCCGCAAGCTGGTGATGCGCACCAGCCAGGGCCCGTTTCCGATGGAAACCACCTACGCCTTCATCCCCATCGACGCGGCCCACACCCGCATGACCTTGCGTAACCGTGGTGAACCTTCCGGTTTCGCCGCTGTCGCCGGGCGCGCGATGGCCGCCGCGATGCGCCGCGCCAACACCAAGGATCTCGCCAGGCTCAAACACCTCCTCGAAACCGGCGAGGGGTGATCCTGTCCAAATCCGCGCGACAGCTCCGATCACCAGGCGAGGGACACGCCCATCCGGGGGCGGCACCACAAGAAAGAAGGCGACCATGAAGTACCTGCTGATGATGAACCTGCGCCCCGACAACGGAGGCGGGCAGCCGTGGACAGCGCAGGACATGCAGGCCAGCGGTCAACACATGCAGCAGATCTGGCAGGAACTGACCGACAACGGAGAGTTGATCGACACCGGGAGGCTGGCCGGCCCACAAACCGCCAAGATCGTCATAAGCGACGGTGTCGACGCGCCGGTCGTCTCCGACGGCCCGTTCCCGGAAATGAAGGAATTCCTGGCGGGGTACTGGCTTATCGACGTCGACAGCGAACAACGCGCCATCGACATCGCCGCGCGCACCTCCGCCGGGCCAGGCCCAGGCGGGCAGCCCATGCGCCAGCCGATCGAAGTCCGCGCCATCATGAGCGGCGCGAAGCCGGAACTGTGACCCAGCCCGGCGCTGTCGAGGACCTGCTGCGCGAACTCGCGCCGCAGGTCCTCACCGCGCTCATCCGCCGCTACGGCGACTTCACCAATGCTGAAGACGCCGTCCAGGAAGCCCTCATCACCGCATCCCAGCAGTGGACTTCAGACGGAATCCCCGCGCAGGCACGTAGCTGGCTCATCACGGTCGCAACCCGGCGCCTGATCGACATATGGCGTGCCGACACTGCCCGGCATCACCGTGAAACCCTTGCCGCACAGCAGGAAACAACAACACCCGAGCAGTCTTCCAATTTGGACGATTCACTGCCGCTGTTGTTCATGTGCTGCCACCCGGCCCTCACCCCGGCTTACGCGATCCCGCTGACTCTGCGGGCGGTCGGCGGCCTCACTACCGCCGAAATCGCCCGCGCTCTCCTGCTGCCCGAGGCGGCAATAGGCAAACGGATCAGCCGCGCCAAACAGCGCATCACCGAATCCGGAATGCCTCTGCAAATGCCAGCCACCAACGAAATACCGCAACGGCTGCGCAGCGTACTGCACATCCTCTACCTGGTGTTCAACGAAGGCCACACCGCCACCACCGGACCAGCCGTATCCCGCGCAGACCTCACCGCCGAAGCAATCCGCCTGGCACGACTGCTTTACCAAGCCATGCCCGGCGAGCCCGAAGCCGCTGGCCTGCTCGCGCTCATGCTCCTGACCGAAGCCCGCCGACCCGCCCGTACCGGACCTCACGGCGAACTCATCCCGCTCGACGAGCAAGACCGAACCCGCTGGGACCAAGACCTCATCGCCGGAGGCACCGCACTCATCACCGCCGCACTGCGCCAACAGCGGGCAGGCTACTACCAGCTACAGGCCGCCATCGCCGCCATCCACGACGAAGCCACCTCCACCGCTGACACCGACTGGCCACAAATCCTTGCCATATACGACCTTCTTGCCCGCATCTCCAACAACCCCATGATCCGGCTCAACCAAGCCATCGCCGCCGCCATGGTCCACGGCCCCGAAACCGGCCTGGCAATGCTCAGACTGTTGGAGACCGAACTAGCCGGAAACCACAGGCTGGACGCCGTCCGCGCCCACCTGCTCGACATGGCCGGCCGCCACGGCGAAGCCGCCGCCGGCTACACCGCAGCCGCAGCAAGAGTCACGAACGAAGCCGAGCAAAACTACCTCCATCGCCGCAGTGCCGCCGCCCAAGCAGCCGCGCGCGGGGATGCCAGCTGCTGATCGGGCAGCTAGCCTGCGGCTATTCGACCATCACTTCGCCAGCCACGTATTCCGGCCGTGCGCACAGATACGGACAGCTGCTGTTTGTCAGCTATCTGCCAGCATGTCGCTACTGCGGGCGTGTAACGCCGGGTGGGCCTAGAGGCACTGAACGGGTGGCATCTACACCAGGTGAAGGAGCATCGATGGTTCGCGGTCCGGACAACGATTTCACCAATCGCAACACCACGTTACCGGTGGAACTCGCGAAATGCTTCCAGCAGCCGGTCGCGTGCTTGGCCGCCGAGACTGTGCGGCGGCAGCGTTGCCAGGGTCTGCACGGTTTGGCGGATCTGGTCGAGGTAACGTTCGCAACCGTCGCATTCGGACAGATGCGCCGCGAACCGCTGCTGGGTAGCCTCGTCCAGGGCGCCCTCCAGATAGGCGGTCACCAGCTCCACGAACTCGTCGCAGTTCATCTCGCCTCTCCCCCGCCCGTCGACGGCCGGCCGAAGTATTCTTCCAGCCGCGCCCGGACCGCGGCACGCGCCCGGTGTAGCAGCACCCGTTGGTTCTGCGGGCTGACCTCCAGGATCTCGCAGACTTCGACGGCACTGTATCCGTGCATGTCCCGCAAGGTGAGCACCAGGCGCTGGCGCTGCGGCAGCTCGGCCACCGCCGCCTCGATGGTGTCGCGGACCTCGTGGGCTACGACGTCGGTCTCCGGCGACGGCCACACCATCGGGAACCTGCGCCAATGTCCCGGGTACGGCTCATCCGCGCTCTGGAAACGGCCCCTGTCCACAGTCGGCGCGGTGTCGTCTTCGGCCAGTGCGGGCCATGGCACGGTGCGGCTGTCTCTGGCCCGGTGCGCCTTGGCGATGTTGACCAGGATCCGGTACACCCAGGTGCGCAACGACGAGCGGCCCTCGAACCGGTCGATACCACGGATCACTGCCAGCCAGGTCTCTTGCACCACATCCTCGGCCGTCTGGTCACTGGACACGTATCCCCGCGCCACGCGCAGCATGGCCTGCGACCAGCCGTCCAGCAGCTCGGCGAACGCTTTCTCGTCGCCGCCGCGCAGCCGGCCGGCGAGTTCGGCATCGATCAGCGGCGCATCGGTCTGGATCGCACCGCCGGGCGCAGCCTCCACCACCACCTCCACAGCCACTCAAGGTCACTGCCATCACACACTAGACCGGAGCACACGATGAAGAGGAAAACGGATAGTCCGTTAGGCGGACAGCCACTCGACCCAGCTAACCGGACACCCTCGCTGAACCGTCGTCGTTGGACTTTGATGTGACTACGCAGCTTTCGCCGTTTCGCGACGCGTATGCGACGTTGACCGTCGCCGTCTATGAGCCGCTGATCCTTCGCTGGATCTCCGATTGGGCGCTGGGCACCTTCGCTTCAACGGTCGCTTGGCGCGCCCACAAGGGTGCCGCGGTCGCCCGGGTCCGGGGCAATCTTCCTACCGCCATGCGGGTCGGTGCCGCCCGCCGGTTCCTGGCTGTCGATCCTGTGCCTGAGGTGGCCGACACGCCCAGCCCGAGCGAATTCGCCGGATCCCGGGCGCTGCTGAAGAATCTGCGGTCCCGGCTGGCCAACGTGCGCGTCGCACCCACCGTGGTCAACCGGGCGCTGGGCTGGGTACCCCCAAATTTTGATTTTCACGGCACCCAGACCCGGCTGTTGCATGACATGACCGGCGCCGTCGATGCCTGGCTCAAGAGCCCGCAGGGCGCGCGGCTATCCGAGCGGCTGGCCAAGGCGATCGGCGACCGGATCTACGACTACCTGCCGCCGGGCTCGGTGGAGGAAGCGTTGTCGCCCATCGGCGTTGCCCACTTCTACCGGCAGCTGTACTTCCATCTCGACGAAGGCTACGGCCCGATCGAACAGGCGTTCACCGTGGCGCCACTGGAAACCCTGGAGGTGTTGTACGAGTCGGTGCGCCGCCAGATCCACGAGGAGCAGATCGAGCTGGGCACCGAGCAGGTCAGCGAATCCGCGACCGAGGAGAAGAACCTGGAGGAGGTCTCCGACAAGGTCTCCTCGCTGGTGCAGCGGGACAACTCGGTGGCCATGTCGGTCAACTCCTCCGGCGGCGCGGCAGGCATCTGGCAGGCCGGCGCATCGGCCAGCGCCAACATCAAGGCCAGCGCGCAGAACGGGCGGGAGGAAAGCACCCGCCGGCTCAAAGAGGTAACCACCAAGGCTTCCGAGCGGATCACCAAGTCCTTCAGTCTCAAGGTGCGTGACGTCACCGATGTCACCGCCACCAACCTGACCCGGCGGGTCATCCGCAACGACTCTCCCGAGCCGGTCAGCTACGGGCTGCGGCGGGTGCTACGCCGAGTGCGGGTCAAGGTTCAGGATCTGGGGCCACAGCTGGTGTGGCAGGTATACATCTGCGAGCCCGGCGCGGGCCTGGCACGCAGCCGCTTCGTGCACTTCCGCGAAGCGGACGAGATCGTGGTACCGGATGTGCCGCCCGGCTCGCCACCCCGCCCCCGCGGCGGCACTGACACCGGCAGCACCTCGGCCACCGTCTACCTGGACACCCCGCCCGGATTCCCGGTCAATCTGGCGGTCTTTCCCACCGTCGAAGTGGTGGTGACCCCAGGCCCGGGACGGCGGGTGACACAGCTGGCCATCGACTCGATCACCGACCTGGAAGGCGGCGGCAAGGACGACGCCGCACCCGCCCCGCTCAACGGCATCCAGTGGGACGAGAGCTGGGACGAAACATCGGGCACCTACAAGGTGAAGATCGGCGTCCATCAAGGTGACTCGGCCGCGGTCAACGTCAGCTACACCTACGGCTGGGAGCCCGACGGGCAGGCCATCGCCGACTGGAAGGCGCAGGTCGACGCGTTGCGCGCCGACCTGACCGAACGCTCCCAACAGGACAAGTTCGAAAGGGAGAAGGCGCTCATCACCGAGATGAGCAAGATCCGGCCCCGGCCCGCCAACGACCTGCGCCGGGAGGAACGCTACGAGGTGATGAACCGGATGGTCTCGCAGCTGTTCGCACGCGGCGACGACCCGTCCTACCCGGCCCCGATCGAGATCGAGTACTTCCACCGCTTCTTCGACATCGAAATGATGTTCACCTACACCCACCCCAGCTGGTGGCGGCCGCGTTACGCCCCGGTGGCCACCGGATTGGGCCGGCCCGAGTACACCATCACCGCCGACAGCGAACCGGCACCCATGGGCGTCTCGCTGGGCTGGATGATCCAGGCCGACGGGGACAGCCGGCGCAACGAGTTCCTCAACAGCCCATGGGTGCGTGCCTGCCTGCCCATCCGGCCCGGCCGCGAACGCGAGGCGATCGCCTGGCTGGCCAAGCACATCGAGGGCCAGCGCGGCTACGACCCTGGCAATGGGCCGCTGGCCGAAGTCCTGGCCGACATCGACCAAACCCGGCGCTCACAACGGGCGGTCACCCCCACCGGACCCAACTACGTGGCCGTCGACTCGCCGGTAGGCGCCCCGTCGACACCACTGACCCCACAGGACGTCTACCCGATCATCGACGAGTTCGACGTGACCGTACCCACAGAGGGGTTCATCTATGACCGGCTTACCATCTAAGCCGCCGATCATCCTGGCCGGTCCGGTCGTGCGGCGCGCCACCGCCGACCGGGTCCATGTGTGGCTGGCCACCTCCCAGGACCTCAAACTCGACGTCGAGATCTATAAAATTGCCGATCCCACGGCGCGATCGCCGGCGCTGTCCGCGCCGATCTCGACCCGGGGACCGGCGCAGACCACGCCGCTGCAGCTGGGCGAGAAGCTGTGGATTCATCTTTTTGATGTGGTACCGATCGACGCCGCCAGCGGTAAAGGAAAGTTCCCGATCGACACCATCCTGGCCTATGACGTCATGGAGGACGGCGGCAAACGCAGGCTGCGGGAGCTGGCCAAGCTGTCCGATCTGGTGATCGAGCCATTCCCGCTGCCCACCTTCGTCCTGCCCGGACCGAAGGCGTCCGCCCGCATCCTGTACGCCTCGTGCCGCAAGTTCCACGGTGACGGCGACGATGCCATGCTGGCCACCGAGGAGCTGCTCAAGCGCAACGCCAAAGACCCTGCCAAACGGGCAGCGACCCTCTTGCTCACCGGCGACCAGATCTACGCCGACGACGTCGCCGATCTGCTGGCGCAACCGATCAACGAGTGGGCCACCCGGCTAATCGGCCGCGCCGAAGACCTTCCCGGGGTACCCGAACCCGGGAAGATCAGCGTGCGTGGCCGGGCCCGCTATTTGAAGGACCAGGCGAAGCTGACGCTCACTTCCAGCGAGGGACACAACCATCTGCTGACCTTCGGCGAGTTCGCCGCGACCTACCTGCTGGCCTGGAACCCCGATCTGTGGCCCGAACCGTGGAACCGGTCGATCCGCGTGGATCCACAGGACAAGCCGAAAGGCTTTCAGCCCATGCTCTCCGAGCAGATCACCAAACTCAACGAGGCCCGCCGTGGCAGCGGCGCCGCCCGGCGGGTGCTGGCCAACATCCCCACCTACATGATCTTCGATGATCATGAGGTCACCGACGACTGGAACCTCACCCCGGAATGGACCAAAACCTTCCACGCCAACGCCACCGGCCGGCGCATCGTGCTCAACGCGCTGTGCGCCTACTGGGCGTTTCAGGCCTGGGGCAACACACCACAGGCCTTCGACCTCGGCTCGTTCGTCAATCCGGTCACCGACTACTGCCGTACCGGAAAAAACGAAGCAGCAGCGGAGAAAGCCCTCTTTGAATTCAAAGAGTGGTCCTATGTAGCGCCGACCGACCCTCCGGTGCTGATGCTCAATACCCGCACCCGCCGTGCCGCCACGCGCGGTGCGCTCGACTACCGGGTCGACTTGGGTCGCACCGAAGGCTATTTCTATCCACGTAACACGAGGGCGCCGCGGCTGCTCGACCCCGACGAACGGGCACGGCTGGCCGGCCTGCTCAAATCCCTCTCCGGAACGGGCACGGCGATCGTGGTCACTCCCGGGCCGGTGTTCGGTGTCGACGCCATCGAGGGTGCGATCGAGGCGATCGCCGCAGTGGCCGGGGAAGCTACCACCGACCTGGAGTCGTGGCGGCCAAACCCGCTGAGTTTCGTGGACTTGATGCGATTGCTCGCCGGGGCCGGCCTTTCCACCGTGGCGATCCTTTCCGGCGATGTGCACTACGCCTTCCAGGTCGCCGCCCGGCTGACACAGGCCGGACAGACCATCCGGATCGGACAGTTCACCAGCAGCGCGCTGAAGAACATGCCCACCGGAATGCTGGGTGCGGCCTCCGTCTTCCTCGGTGGCCGGGTCGACCTACGCCAAGCCTGGCACTGGTGGCTGCCCTCCGGCGACGAAGGCCCGGTCACCAGAATCCCGGCCACCGCAACCGGCGAACTCACCAAGGCCAAGGAGCGCTTCCGCCGCGACCCGGACCTCATCGAGCAGATCACCTACCTGGCGCACATGAGCAACAAGCAGGTCGTCCTGCAGCACAGCAACGTCGGCGAACTCACCGTCACCGGCGGCCGGCTAACCCACCGCCACTGGGCCCAGGCCCGGGGTCAAACTCAAGGCCTGCCACAAGTCACCCTCGACCCAGGGTCATGGCCGGCCTGAACCAGCCATCCGGTGTGCCCGCTCGAAGCGTTCAACTACTGGGTTTGCGTCTGTCGAGGGCCATGCCCAGTCCCGCGGCCGACCAGACGAGCTCTCCGGTCGACCGGGCCTGGCCGGCGCGCAAAGAGAGGGCCGCGAGGATACGTTGCTTCACCCGGTCCGCCGGGAAGTTGATCAACCCGCCGTCGACAGAACAGACCTCTAGCGGACCGAAAGCCTAACTCTGTAGTTGGCTGCCATGCGCCCCATCGGATTCCGATCTGCGACTTACACCTCCTAATCGGCGACCTGGGCCACCAGTGACACCACATCGTCGAGATGCTGTGGAGTGGTCAGGTGGCCCATGCCGGGCAGGACCCGAAGGTCGAGGTTCATGGTTCGGTGCACGGCTGGTGCCAGTCGCCGGGGTGGCAGGAACCGGTCATGTTCCCCTACCCCGACGACGCACGGCAGCTCGGCGCGGCGGGCTAGTAGCTCGGTGGGCAGCGGCGGCGGGGCCAGGGTGGTGCGGCAAGAACCGGCCATGAGGGTCATCCATTCCACGTCGGTCTCGGGCGGATCCTCAGTGGGGGCGACGAACAAACGGAGCATGCGGCGCGTGTGATCGGATGTGGGCCGTAGAAGCCAAATGGCTGATGCCAGCGCCAGTTTCGGGTCCACGGATAGCCGTATGAAACCCGCCGGTGAGATCAGCGCCCGGGCTGCGATCCGGGGAGAGCCGGCGGCCAGGGCGACCGCGGCGCCCAGCGAATTGCCCACCAGCACAACCTCGTCCATCTGTGTGGCCGTGAGAACCTCGTCGAGCACTCGGCCGTACCAGGCAAGCCGGGTCCGGCGAGGCCGGTGTGGGTCGCTGAGTCCAGGCTGACCGGGCAGATCCACCACCGTAGTCGCCCAGCGAGCTGACAGCGCCCGCAGCCATGGCAGAGCCACTGCGGCGTTGGATCCCGTTCCGGGGACCACGACGACTCGCGGCCGGCCGGAGCCGGCGCTGGCGAGCTGCACATGTCCGGCGCTGGTGTCCACGGCCGTGCCGGTGAGTGGAAAGTCCCCTCGCGCCAGCGTCTGCGAACACCATCGACGCACTGCATCGTGACCACGAGGGTTCTTGTATGCGTTCGGCATTGCGCCAGTCTTTCCGGCCCGCTCTGGTTCGTCCAGCTCCATCCCAGCCGTCCCACCAAATCGAGCCTTCGACCGAGGCAGCGCCAGACCGACACTGTCGTAGGCTGCGGCTCTTGCTGCGTTCCTAGCTGCTTTTGAGCTGGTACCGGAACCTGGTTCGGTAGGGCAATGGGTCCAGGTGACGGAGGGAACCTAGCCGGATCGTTCCGCGTCCGCAGAAAGGGATTTGCCGTCTTGCCAGGCCAGCCTGCCGCCGCTGCTGCTTCAGCAGTCAGCCCTTGTCGCACCCGCTCATCGGAACGCAGCATCTACATCGATACGTTGCGTGCTGGCGCGATTCTGCGGGTTTATCTGAACCACAAGCTGTGGATCGGCTGACTCACCGTCGTGTACCCCTTTATGTCGATTATGTATGCGCTCGGTGGCACGCCGGTCGCGACGGGCTGCGGCTCCGTCTCACATAAGGGTCCTCATCAGAACATTGCTGGTTGAGTCGGGTCCGAGGGAAGGGCGCTGGCAGCCAATTCTCACATGGCCAGTACGCAGAAGATTCTCACGCACGATGGCTATACGGACACCTCGGTCGGCTCCAGGATCCACATTGGATCTTTCGTTTTCGTCCTAACGTAAGTCCTCGCCGCAGCTCTTCCAGCTGACATCCTTATGGGCGATTTACACCCAATTCCCGTTGTTGGATTATTGGGATCGTGAGCATCTGACGCAGGCGAATCGAGGTGACTCCTCATGCCGCCCCTCCCCCGCAACGGATCGGATCTGCTCGGCTCGTGGATCACCCGCGCCGATCGCAAGGCTGACTGGTCGTTGCGGCACAACGGAGCCGCCGTTTCGGCGGGTATCCGGTTCGCGTTTTACGGCAGGATGTCCACCGACCGCTTTCAAGACTTCGCCACCTCCGCCGGCTGGCAGCGCGCCATGGCCGAAGACCTCATCAACGGACACGGCACCATCGTCGCCGAATACATCGACCAAGGATTCACCCGCAGCCGTGGCTGGGCACGCCGCCCCCAAGCCGCCCAACTCCTTACCGCCATGCGAGAGCCTTCCCGCGGGTTCGACGCGATCGTGGTCGGCGAATTCGAACGGGCCTTCTGCGGCGACCAGCTGATCCAGCTGGCGCCAATGTTCGAACGCTACGGCGTCGCGGTGTGGCTGCCCGAACTCGGCGGCCCCGTCGACATCCGCGACCCGATGCACCTGTCCCTACTGAAACTGCTTGGTGTACACGCCAAACGGGAAGTGCAGCGGGCACGGTTCCGGGTCAAGGCCGCGATGCAGTTCCAGGTCGCCGAGCAGGGCCGCGCCGTCGGTGGGCGGCCACCTTACGGCTACATGATCGTCAACGGCGGGCCACACCCCAACAGAGCCCACGCCCGGTGGGGACGACGGCTGCACCGCTACGCACCGGACCCGGTCACGGCGCCGTGGGTTTCGTGGATGTTCGCGCAACGCCTGGCAGGTTGGAGCGTGGCCGCTATCACGGTCAGCCTCAACGAACAACACATCCCCTGCCCTTCTGCGCACGACCCGGACCGCAACCCTCACCGGAGCGGAACTGCATGGACGTTGCGCACGGTCGCGTCGATCCTGGGCAACCCGCGCTATACCGGCCGGCAGGTATGGAACCGGCAGCACACCGACCACGGCAGCCTCGACCAAGCCGACGACCCGCTCGGCCACGCCGAGGTCTACCGATGGAGCAAAGTCCAGCAATGGACCATCTCCCACGACGTCGTGCACGAGCCTCTGGTCAGCGAAGCCGACTTCATCACCGCTCAGGCCATCCACAGCACCACGACAATCACGCACGAGTTCACGATGACCGGCCTGTTCTCGTGCGAGCCTTGCGGCCGGCGGCTGGAACCGCATTGGAGCCACGGCCGCCCCGCCCACCGCTGCCGACACGGACGCACGAGCTCAAGGCATCGCTGGACATCTCCGATCAAGAACATCTACGCCCGCGAAGACCAAGCCATGATCTTCCTCGCCCGAGCCGACATCGCCACCGCTGACCTGATCGCCATCCTGGAAAACCATCAGACCGCCATCTGGTGCGACCATCACCTCTGGCGACTCGAGATCGACGGCAGCATCGTCCTCGAACAGAAACCACCCCGCATGGCACCCATCCCGAAACAACGCCCGGCGCGCCACAACGCAGAAACGCCACCCGGAAATCGGATGGCGTCAATTGAAGTCGTGGGGAAATAACGTGTCCGAGGGGGGACTTGAACCCCCACGCCCTATACGGGCACTAGCACCTCAAGCTAGCGCGTCTGCCATTCCGCCACCCGGACAGGGTGCGTACGTCCGCTTCCGTGAAGGCGGCGGCCGCACGAGGGACCACTGTACACGGCCGGGTTGATCTTCACAACGCGGCATTGAACCGGTATTCAGACTGGTCGTCTGGACGCATGCTGAGGGTATGCCGATCAGCGATGATCAACAAGCTGCGTTGGGGCGTCTGGTGGCGTCTGGGGAGTTGACCCAGGCGCAGGCGGAGGCGGTGCGGCGGGAGTTTTCTGCGGCTGCTGGCGGGCCTCGGGTGGGGTGGCTGATCGAGGTTGCCGGGTACCTGGGCGGCGGGCTGATTTTGGGCGGCGCGGCGCTGCTGGTGGGGTCGACGTGGGACCGGCTGGGGCGCGGGTGGCAGACGGCGATCCTGGCCGGGGTGGCGGCGTTGTTCGTGGCGGCGGCGCTGCTGGTGGCGGAGGGGCCGGGACGGATCCGTGCGCTTGAGGGGGCGCGGCGGCGGGTGGTGGGGGTGCTGTTGGCGCTGACCTCGATCCCGGCGGCGTTCGCGGCGGCGGTGGCGGCCAGCGATTACGACGCGGTGTGGGGGTTTTGGGCCGGGTTGGCGGTGAGTCTGGTCTGCCTGTGGGTGTTGGCGACTGGGCTGGGGGTGGCGGTGGCCGCGGCGATGAGTGTCGGGGCGGTGGTGAGTCTGGTCGAGGAGGTGTGGCATGCGCGGCCACTGGGGGTGGGCGTGGCGCTGCTGGGCCTGGGCGCGGCGTGGGCGGCGGTGACGGTGGCGGGCTGGGCGCGGCCGAAGTGGCTGGGGCTGCTGATCGGGTTCGGGCTGGCGATCGTGGGGGCGCAGCTGCCGCTGGCAGAGGGGGGCACGGAGGCGTGGGCTTACGCGCTCACCCTCGCGGTGGCAGCTGGCTGTCTGGTGTTGTATCGGTGGGAGCGGTCGCTGATGACGCTGGCGGGCGGGGTGATCGGGGTGACGCTCGCGGTACCGGAAATGATCTCTGATCTGACCGATGGCGCCGTGGGCGGTGCGGCGATCCTGCTCATTGCCGGTGTGGTGCTGGTGACGGCAAGCGCGGCCGGGATGAGGTGGCATCGCCGCCGGGCCGGCGTCCCAGACTGATCAGCGCGGGCCAACTCGCCAAGCCCGCGGGCCAACTCGCCAAGCCCGCGCGCCAACCTCGCCAAGCCCGCGCCAACCTCGCCAAGCCAAGGCGCGCAATACAAAGCCGAACCTTCGGAGCGGGCGAGCAAAGAACAGGTGTAGCCAGGATCGACCTTTACTGCTTTACTACTCGCCTAGTAAAGCCGTAAAGGGAGGGCGTATGTTCCACTTCCGGCTCGATGCCGGTTCCGGCGTGCCGCCGTACCTACAGCTCGTGCACCAAGTACGCCAGGCGGTGCTGCTCGGGTTTCTCCAGCCGGGAGACAGGCTTCCGCTGATCCGCGAGGTCGTGGAGACGCTTGCCATCAACCCGAACACGGTGGCCAAGGCCTACCGGCAGCTGGAGCAGGAGGCGCTTGTCACCGGCCGGCCCGGGAGCGGGACGTTCGTCAACGAGGCGACGGCGAAAACCATGTCCCCGGCGACCTATTCGGCGTTGCGGCGGGGGCTGGAGTCGTGGCTGCGTCGCGCCTATACGGCGGGGCTGGACGAGCATGCGGTCAATGCACTGTTTGCCACGGTGCATCATCAGACCAGGATCGAGGAAGCGGCATGACGGGCAATGAGCAAGCGCTCGCGACCGAGGGTTTGGGCAAGCGTTACGGCAAGAAATGGGCGCTGCGCGGGTGCACGCTGGCGCTGCCGGCCGGCAAGGTGATCGCCTTGGTGGGGCCTAACGGGGCGGGCAAGACGACGCTGCTGCGGATGGCCGTGGGGTTGGTGGCGCCCACGGTGGGCACGGTGGAGGTGTTCGGCCAATCCCCCACCGAGAATTCGCCACAGGCGTTGTCGCGGGTGGGTTTCCTCGCGCAGGACCATCCGCTCTATCGGCACTTCACGGTCGCGGATCTGCTGCGTTTCGGACGCAGCTGCAACGTGCGCTTTGATGAGGGGCTGGCGCTCAAACGGCTGTCGCAATTGGACATTCCGCTGAACCGGCGGGCGGGTGCGCTTTCCGGCGGGCAGCAGGCACAGGTCGCGCTGGCGCTCGCGTTGGCCAAACGGCCCGATCTGCTGGTGCTCGACGAGCCGCTGGCCAGCCTCGACCCGCTGGCGCGGCTGGAGTTTCAGCAAACCCTGATGGGCGCGGTGGCTGCCGACGGGGTGACCGTGCTGTTCTCCTCCCATGTTGTGCATGAGCTGAAGCAAGTCTGCGATCACCTGGTGGTGCTCAACCATGGCCACGTCGCCGTGCAGGGCGACATCGACGATCTGCTTGGGCAGCACCGGTTGTTGACGGGGCCGCGCGTGGAGACCGGGCCGCGAAAGTCGGGCAGCGTTATCGAAGCAAACCATGCCGACCGGCACAGCACACTGCTCGTGCGCGACGGGCGCACGGCGCTCCTGCCGGGCTGGCAGGAACAGCCGGTCGCATTGGAAGAACTCGTGCTGGCCTATCTGCGCCGCGGCATCGATCAGGAGGCAACGGTATGACATGGCTGATATGGCGCCAGCATCGCGCCGAAGCCCTTGCGCTCGTGGTGCTCATCGCCGCGATCGGGGCCGCGCTGGTGATTGTCGGGCAGCCGATGCACGACTTGTTCCCCAATGGCGCCAGCCGATGCGTCCCGCCGACAACCGATCGGGCCTGCATCGTTGGCCTTGCCACACTGCAGCAAAGCTACGACTTCGCCGCGCCCATGCTGGCGTTGCTCAACTTCGTCCCGCTGGCCATCGGCGCCTTCCTGGGCGCGCCTCTGCTGGCCCGCGAGCTCGAACTGGGGACGTGGCAGCTGGCGTGGACCCAGGCGGTACCGCGGATGCGTTGGCTGGCCGCCAAACTTGTCGCGCTGGCCGGGCTGACCGTCGCCCTGGGCGCGGCCTTCACCGGGGCGGTCGCCTGGTTCCGGCAGCCGCTGGACCTGTTCGGCCGCTTCGACATCACCGGTTTCGACCTGTCCGGGATAGTCCCGATGGCCTACGGGCTGTTCGCCTTCGCCATCGCCGCCCTGGCCGGTGCCCTGCTGCGGCGCAGCCTGCCCGCCTACGCCACCGCGATCGTCGTGTTCGTGACCGTACGGATCGCGGTGGCCACCTGGCTACGCCCGCAGTTCCGCGCGCCCATCACGCTGACCCAGGAGATCCCGCCCGGCAGCCGGGAGCTACGCCTGGCCGCCAAGCCGCTCGACTGGAACCTCGGCGAAGGCTTCGCCGACGCCTCCGGTAAACACTTCAGCGAGCTGTCATCCACGATCTGGGAACACAAGGCCACCGACGCCGGCATCGACCCGGCGACCTATCTGCACGAGCACGGCATCCTTCGCTGGATCACCTACCATCCGGCTGACCGGCTGGCAGGTTTCCAGCTCATCGAAAGCACTCTCTACGTCGGCCTGGCGGCGCTGCTGCTAGCCCTGCTCGTCTGGCGGGTCAAGCGGCGCGCCCTCTAGCGGGGTGAGCACGACCACAGGGATCTCCCGTGAGGTCGAGCCCTGGTACTGGTCATAGGTGGGGAAGATGGTGGCCATCATCTTCCACAGCCGCTCCCGCTCCCCCGCCGGCGCCGTCGAAGCTTGCGCGCTCATCACGTCGGCCCCGACCTGGATAGTGACTTGCGGGTCGGCCAGCAGGTTCAGGTACCACAGCGGATGGTCTGGTCTGCCTCCATAGGAAGCCACGATCACATACCGATCGCCGTCTTTGCCGTAAATCAGTGCGGTGCGGCGCAGGTTGCCGCTGCGGCGGCCGGTGGTGGTCAGCAGCAGAATGTCCATGCCACGCCAGTGGTGGCCCTTCTCGCCGTTGGATTCGACATAGTCGCGAATGTGTTTGGCCACCCAATCGGTGGGGCTGTCGATCGGTTCCATCGCCCCATTAGACACGAGCGGCCGCCCAGCCCGCCGCCGCGGTCACCAGGGCCGGCAAATCGTCCGGCACCTCCAAAGTGGACACCTGGTCGATCGGAACCCAAGCAGCGTCGGACACCTCGGCCAATTGCGGTGTCAGATCACCGGAAACCGGACGGAACACGTACACAAAGCTGATATGCCGGTGATAGCCCAGACGCCGATCGGTCACCATCATGTCGAGCACGGCGAATGGCGGCAACACACTTCTCAGCGACGGATGCTCGAAATTCGGCGCACCGATCGGCTCGACATCGATCCCCGTCTCCTCGCGCACCTCACGCGCGGCACCGGCCAGCGGATCCTCATCGGCCTCGATCTCACCGCCCGGACACAGCCAGCGCCCATGGTTTCGGTGGTGGATCAGCAGCACATTGCCGTTTCCGTCGAGCACGACGCCACTGGAGGTGTAATGGGCGACTTCGATCACCATCGAAGCCTATCGCTACACCCCGACTTGGCAAACCTTCCAGTCGCCGTCTTCCTTGACCAGCTGAATGGTCTGGTTGGTCTCGCCGACGAGCTCGCGCTCCAGCCTCACATTGACCGTCGCGCTGCTCTTCCCGTTGACACTATTGACGTTGAACCCGGTGATCTCATGCTTCGTGATCTTCGGGAGCATGCTCTGAGCCTGAGCGAACTGCTGCTGGGTGATTTGCCTTTTCGCGCTGGCACACAACAGGTTGTAGGCCGCGCCGTAATTTCCGGCCTGCACATCGTCGAGGTAGGCGTTCGCGGCGTCCTGCGCCGGGCCGGCCACGTCCTTGACCTTGTTGTAACCCCAGATACCCAAACCGACCGCGCCCGCGCAGCACAACACCGCCACCACCGCGCCGATCGCGATCAGAATCTTCCACCAGTTGGACTTCTGCTGCGGCGGCTGCGGCACATACGGCGGAGGAGCCGCCATGGGCGGAGGCCCAACCGGCGGCGCACCAGGCGGCGGGCCCGCCATGGGCGGCGGTGAAGCAGCCATCGGCTGATCCGGAGCAGAGGCCGCCATATACGGTTCGTCCGGGTGAGGGGCCGCTACCGGCGGCACCGCCACAGTCTCATCCGGCGACGGGCCCGCCGGCGGCCTTGCCATGGGTTCATCCGGCGAAGAAGCCGCCGCCGGTGGCCTTGCCATGGGCTCGTCCGGCGAAGAAGCCGCCCCAAACGGCAATGTCATCGGCTCATCAGGCGAAGGGACCGCCCTTGGTGGCACCGCCGAAGGCTCATCTGGTGATGACGGCGAGGCAGGCGGCTCATAGGTCATGAGGACACGCTACTCATCAGGGATGCGGTTTGTCCGGATTTTGATTTGCTTCCACGCCGCTGCGTCGTGGTTGCTCGCCGTCAACTCCCGTGCGGCGACGAAGGCCCGTGCTTGGTCACGCCCGGC